>JBGSPI010000077.1:0-95917 GCA_041738715.1 Chamaesiphon sp. | reverse complement strand
AAGTTAAGCATTGAAGACCAAGTGTTAATGACATTAGAATACTGGAGAGAGTATCGTACTCATTTTCATATAGGTGTGAGTTGGGGTTTGGATGAAACAAATGTGCTCAGAAACATCAGAAAAGTTGAGAATATATTGATTCGATCGGGATTGTTTAATGTGGAAGGGAAGAAAAAAGCCAAGCAACTAGATTCAGAGACAGAAGTACTAGTGGTAGACGTGGCAGAGCATGAAGTAGAAAGACCAAAAAAAACAGAAGAGACATTACAGCGGTAAGCAAAAATGCCATACTGTAAAATCACAAGTCTTGGTAAATCAAAAAACGAAAGAAATTATCTGTATCGCTGTCAGAGAGGGAAAAGTGCATGATTTTAGAATCTGGAAAGAAAGTCAGATAGAAATAGGTAAAAAGACAGAGTTATTGGCAGACAAGGGATATCAGGGAGTTAAAAAGATTCATTCTCACAGCCGAACTCCCATCAAGAAAGTTAAGAGAAAATGTTTAAACAAAGAGCAAAAGAAGTTCAACAAGAAATTAGCAAAGGAAAGAATTGTAGTTGAGCATGTTCATCGAAGATTAAAGATCTTCAGGGTTCTCTCATCAAGATATAGAAATCGAAGACGGAGATTTGGATTAAGGATTAATTTAATTGCCGGAATTTATAATTACGAGCTATATTTATCATCACAACAGGCGATCGCTTGATACTTTCGCAGGAGGTCTACTATACTACAGCAATTTGCGATCGAACCCACCACAGAGGAAATTATCTAATTGACCTGAAGGGCTGAAGGGGTGACAAGCCTTCGATTTCCATAATCCGCCCAGAGAAGATGTTGAGTTTATTTTGTTTGTCGTTGGTGAGTAAGCCTTTTTGCATGGCGACGTAGGCAATCGCATTGACGATATCGCGGAGGAGCATTCGATTTAGCCAGGAGTGGATAATGCCATCGCCAGGGCGAAGAAGTCGGGTATTCTTCCTGGGTTTTGATGTCTACTGGTTTGGGATAGGCGGCGGTGTGACAGAAGCTACTATTCGCCATTTCCTAAGCCGCTTTCGGCTGCACTTCTCAAGGAAAGCCATAACTCTTTTAGAGGTTGACTGACGGCACTATCCGGCTCATTCAAAACAAGCTGTTGATATTCCTCAATATATCTTGTGCGGGAACGATGAAATAAATGTAGAAAATGACGCAAAAAGCTGATGCAGTCCAGCACGGCTATTTCTACACCACCTGTTTTTTCGTACAGGCTTTTCGCGTAATTATTCACCTCTTGCGGAATTTCTGATGTGGTGATAAAAATGTAATTATCGATGTCTTTATCTAAAATCTTTTGGACGGCAAGATCGACATCTTCTCGTGTGACTGGGCGCATTTTCATTTCGTAACCAGTTAAAACTCGATCCTCATCGACAAGGGTTATTTCGACATCACCGATTGCACCTGTTTGTTTATCCGCAGCGTTATGACTTGCAAGAACTTTTGCCTGTTCACCTAATTGTAAGCTTGCTGTTTTATATGCAGCCGTCACAATTAATACTGGTAATCTGCTAGAATTGCGACCGACTAGATGGCTTTGAACGATAGAAACAATACTTTCCGAAGATAATGGAATTGCACCAGCTAATGGTTTTACTCCTGCCAAAAGTGTTTCTATCCGCTGTTGATTTTCATGCTTGACAATCAGCAATACACGAATGCTTTCAGCTAGTAAATCTTCAGCACTTACTGTTCCCGTATAAACATCATTGAGTAATTGTAGAGCCGCTTTATAAAGTTCTGGTGGTCGTCCAACTAGGTTAGTATTTGGTGTGAGTGGTTCGCTACGGTTGCGAAGTGCGGGTGTCAGGAATGCAGTTGTAGTATTGCAGGGAAGACGATGTTCGGCGATAAATTGCCCGATATATGCTTCATCATAGGTACGACCAGAAAAAGTATCGGTACCATCAATTTCGGTGTATGGTTTCCGAATATCTATTTGTGGTTTGTGAATCTTTGCTAGACAACAGGACAGAATCAAACGAGATAACGCCTTGTTGCGAATATTTCGACAAATCAATTCTATTCGATCGCGAACGCCGTCATTCTTGATGATCGAATTTCCTACGTCAGTGTTGGCTCTTTGGAGGGCGATTGCGAGGATTTCTGGTGGTGTGTCCATTCTATTTCCTTCGGTGGTTCGTAGTTCATCCACAGTACTTCAGTCCGTGCTGATTTGACCGAATGACACATTTTTGCGGAAGCTTCCACGATATACCAGTCACTATATAATTCATCCATCAAATCGCAACGGTAACTCGATAAAGCAACTTTTCCTTGGACATTCTTAAGTACTGCGGCGAGTTCTCGATGCTCTGTATCGGTCATTTCATGTGCGTATGCTTTGGAATCACCCCGCGCACCGTGGGGGTAAGGTGGGTCGCAATAGAATAGCGTATCGGCACTATCATATCGTCGGATGACATCGATCGCGGGTGCATTCTCGATTTGAACGCGCAATAGTCTTTGAGCGATGAGTGATAAATCGTCGATACTACCAAGCCACCGAGACACAGCACCTGACATGCCAGCGCGACTGGTTAAGAGGCAATGCGCCCAACGTCCTGCGCTGGATGTTTGAGCTAGTCCGGTTCGGACTTGTCTAGCACAGACGAAAAAACGCCGAGCGCGTTCTAGTTCGGTGATTCCTTCCGTCTGGCGTTGGCTAGCTAATGCTAGTTCTTCACGGGAGAATGGTGTTAAGCCGATGGCTTCAATCAAGCTCTCCTTTTGGTCGCGGAGCACGCGAAAAAAGTTCACGACTTCGCTGTGGATATCGTTGTAAGTTTCAACGGGAGACGGAGGGCGATTGATGATTACAGCAGCGGAGCCACCAAATACGTCGCAAAAATGTTGTGATGGTGGTAGTAGGGGTAAGAGCCAGTCGAGGTGGCTATATTTTCCGCCATACCAGCCAAATGCGATCGATTTTCCCATAGTCTTTACTAGATAAATTAAAATAGTTGTAACTGTTTATTAGTCGCTTGT
Source organism: Chamaesiphon sp. (assembly GCA_041738715.1). Taxonomy (GTDB): domain Bacteria; phylum Cyanobacteriota; class Cyanobacteriia; order Cyanobacteriales; family Chamaesiphonaceae; genus Chamaesiphon. The sequence continues at coordinate 92,887 of JBGSPI010000077.1, read as the reverse complement.
TGTAGCCTCTCTTGTAGAGCATTACAATCGATACTTTCTTTGATACAATTAGCAACATATTTAGCTAAATTTACCGGAACAGCATTACCAATGGCTTGTTCAAGATCTGATTTACTACCTTTAAATTTAAACGTCTTGGGAAAAGTTTGGAGATAACTACGTTCGATTGTAGTTAATGGTCGTAATTGCTCACTTAGATCGCAAGCATCACCTGGATGTTTTTGATATGTTTTTGGAATTGGTCGGTTGACACCGCGAACTGTGGGACTAGGCTCATGAATACTGAAGATACCTCTACGTTGATAACTTCGGGGATGTCTATAGTAATATTCAATCTCTAAGCTATCGCCAAGATAATCAAAAATTGTCATCGGATTATCAGACTGATTTTTGCGTAAAATATCATCCATTTTCTCATTCATCCCGCCTAGCTTGCCAATGAGAAAAAATCGTTTTCTAGATTGCGGTACTCCACAGTAACTAGCATTTAGAATAGTCGATGCTAATCCATATCCATTTTCTTTGAATTGTTCTAATACAGTAACTAATATGGGACTTCTCGTGATGAGACTGACATTCTCCATCACAAACCAAGTTGGCTGAACTAGACAAACTATGTCAGCAAAAGCTCTAGTTAAATTTGCTCTACTAACACTTTCATTTCGTTTGCCAGCACTAGAAAAATCTTGACAAGGTGGGCCACCTATAATTAATTCTGGGGCGAAATTAACTATCGATCTATAGCCATCTGAATCTCCTAAATCTTGGTTGAGAATTGGATGATTGAAGTTATCTCTGTAGATATCGATCGCAGGTCGCCAATTATCGAAGGCTGCTACAATATCGAATCCAGCCTGTTGAAATCCCAGGGAGAACCCACCACATCCAGCAAATAAGTCTACTGTTCTCATATATATTTCTATTAATCAAATAAGTCTGATGAGTTATACACGATCGCATCGAATCTGCGTTCTGGGCTTAGTAGATTTTGTCCGCCGCCTAAAATAATATTTTTGATTTCAGATTGCCTAATTCTTGGTTTCGTTAAAGATGGAGATTTCATGTATGGTTGTGTGACTCTGCCACTTACTGCAAAAGCTTTATCATTTTTGGTATTGTAAGATAAGGAATCTATAATTTTCCGATGATTAAATGTACTGTGTTTACTAAAGTCATCAATCATTTTGAATAACCAGATCGATGTTCTCGTATGCCTAGCAATACTTCTACAATTACCATAGGTATCGATCTCCGATTTCACTAGATTGACAAATAATCTAGTAAAGGCTAAATCACTCCAAATAAATACATCTAAACAATTTTCAGCTAACTTAGGTGATTTCCCTAATGTTTTCCAAACTGGCTGCATCAATAGTGGTTTCTGGTAGTCTAGTAGTGATAATGCGATCACATCTAGAGCATCAATCATTGTGGGAATATGAGGAATGATGCTACTCGGCTCTGTCCATTCACTAATCGAAAGAGGATAAAGATCGAGGATACTTTTGAGTAGATCGAGTTTACCTTTAAAGCTATCGATGATACTGCAAGCCAAGTATACGATCGTATCAGGTCTAATGACAATTTCACATCCATAATTATCTTCAGCAAGATCGCAAGTGGTATGATCTGGTAAAGCTGTTAATTTAATCTCGGTCGATTGTAGACAGATTCCTCGATCGCGTGATTGTGTAACTAAATCGACTCCTGGTAAGTTGCCGATTACATATTGCTGATAAGGCGTGAATTGATTTTCAAAAGCGTAAAATAAATTATCTGATGTTGGCTCGATTCCATATAGGGTGGATGTATCGATCGTTGAATGAATAACTTGTAAATTTGAATCGAGTTTTAGGTAAATATTATCTAGGTTGCATTGATATAAGTAAGCACAAAGAGCCGCTGGAAATGATGAATTAAAACAATTTTTACCCCATGCTTCTTTTTGGCTGAAGTCTCGATTGGAGTGGTTTAGTCCGAATAGTCCTGGTATTGAAAGTGTGTTTTGTTCGATCGTCACTGATAAATACCCCACTGATAACCCTAATTTGTTAGAGTAGTCTCTTTCTTCAGGGCATAGGCCAAATTTCAATTGCCATATCAGCTAATTCATTAGCACGTTTTTCAATGATATCAGTATTCCAGGCTGATTGACTGACAAAAGTCTAATTAGCCCAAACTTGAGTGGTAGCTTTAAACTCAATTCGGTAAGTTCTTTGCTGATGTTGTAGACGAGAAGCCTTGACAGGTTCGGGATCGATATTAGTAAAAAAAGAGATGGTAGAAATTAAACTCCAGCCTTTATTCAGAGCTTGTTTGACCCAAATCCAACCAATCTTCAGGTAGCTAGCACCACGAAACCAGTGAGGATCTACGCAGCGACGCTGACCAGAAATGACAACTTCAACACCTTGAGCGGTCAGGAACAAAGTAGTCATTGCTAACACCAAGCACAATCGAGATAGAGCTGGAGCGGAACGGAGTTTAGAGTCTTCGAGATTAAATCCAGAGGATTTATCATCGAGAAAATTCGCTTCAATGGTAAAGCGGAAGCCATACTCCCGAAAAGTCTGGAGAGTAGTAGTCTCAGTACTAATAATGTACCAGTGTTCATTAGAAGTAGACTCCCAAGCAATGGCTAGATGGACATCGGTAAGCGAGTTATGCTTGTGAATTTGAACGTTGTGTATCAGTTTTGCCGCACCGATAGCCACCGGAAATTGACTCACTCTTTGCCACCCCTGTCGTGGATGACGCAGCCAAAAATTGCCTGACATTATTAAATTGCAAACCATTTATTCAAGATAGATTCAACTGAATATCCACAGTCCAAAATATCTCCATAGCCAAAGATCGTATTGGAACTGAATAAAGTTAAGGATTTTGGAGCTTCATCAAATGACAAGCCAGAAACTATAAGTTGGTAAGGGATTTTACTATATATCATTTTCTTCATAATTTAGTGGATAGAGAGATAGTTTCGTTAATTTATTCTCAGTATCTGTTGCTACAGTCAAAAAGTGTCTAATCGGCGTTATAAATCGGTTAAACCATTCATTTATTGATAAAGGTTTAGGATTCTCAATTTTTATCCATGCAGTTTGTTCATAGCTAACATTTTTGTGAGAACGAGAATTGATAACGTTATTGTATATTGATATGGTAGCTCCGTTAATATTGGCATCTATCGACGGAGGTATACACTTTTGAATATTAGAGTTATCATCATATCCGATTGCAGTTCTCCCCAGCCAGTCAAACAATAGGTTATAGCTGAAGCTGATTTTACGAAATACCAATTCATCCGACGAACTAAATTTTTGAGGATGAAGTAGAACAAAATCTATTGTATACTTCGTTGAAATTATATCTCCAAAATTAAAAACTGTCTGTTTGCAATTTAATAATGTCAGGCAATTTTTATCATTACCCTTGATTATCCCATGTATTGCTGGAAAAGTAGGATTATTGTTATCAGAGCGTGATAAGTTATTAAATAATAATGACGCTGGATCTGTATCTTGAGAAAAATTTCCTAATATTTGCAGTTCAACTCTATTATTTGCATTGATCGATATCGATCCTGCAATCATATCTTCGCTACTAGGGGAACTGTCATTTTTGGGAATCCACCAATAACCTAAATAAGATTTTTGCTGTTCCATAATTGCCGTACAATTCAAATATATTATTTTAACACAATGTTTATAGTAGCAGACGATTTTGCTAGAATAGAGGCACTGTTAACACCTGGGAAAATAGGTATGATATCACTCGTTGGCGATAGCCTCTCCGTGGAGAATCGATTGACAGCAAAAATCTTATCCTTGCCTAGTGCCTCTAGAGCAATCCTCGCAGACAAGCTAATTGAGAGCCTAGAGTTTGACATCGATACTAGTATTCAAGGTGATGCAAAATTCTAGAGAGAGTAGTGATCGGAGATCGCTCTATAGAGCCTGTCTGCAAATTTATTGCATCTATTTATTCTTAACTTATCAAGAATTTGCAATGACGATATTGATGTTTTCTTTAGATTACGGGATTGCTCTTCTAGAACATTTATTAATGCTTCATCGCCGCAATCGTCGCAAAGAGCTAACAAAAAATCATCTGGATGCAACACCGCAAGATTATAATCTTGATAAGATCTGACTGGAAAGTCTTTGAGATTGTATGTGACTAGATAATCTACGCCAGCAACAATAGCAGCAGCTAACACATGGCGATCTTTAGGATCGTTGGTCATGGAATCGATTAAATTTAAAGGTGCGTCGATAAAGCTTTGAGAGAACGCTTTTCTGACTTGTTGTTGAAAGTAGTCTTCTCTTTCTGGAGTAGATAACTGTTTCTTAATGCGGTTGCGGCTGACTTCATCTAAAATCTCATCAGAAAGATAAAGTTGAAAAACTCCTTGAAATGCAGCAGTAAACAAAGTATCTTTAATTGGCATTCCAAATATAGTGCAGGCATCGAGCAAAGCTTTTTTAGTCATTCATCTATGCTCGCCATCACCGATCGAATATAGTCATCTTCATATCCGCCTTCCTCTTCTGTCATTGCAATAATTTCTCGCAGACTTTCAGCACGGATTTTATCTTGTGGTTGTAGGGATTTACCCGATAAGTTGCGCTCTTGGCTGACTACAGAAATTGACTCTCCTGCCAAGATTGCTCTAACTATTATTTGCAGTCTGTGATTGACTTCGGAGGGCGATCGATCGAGGTATTCTAATAGCTGCGATAGCTCGACGCGATCGCTTTCACTCTGTGGTGGATGGATCGAAATGAGATAGGAAATGTTGGTCATATCAGATCTAAAGCTTGTTTAGTCCTTTCTGTATTCCCATTATACCAATACGGGTGAATCAATCGTCCGATAAGAGCCAGTCGAGGTGACTATATTTGCTGCCATACCAGCCAAAAGCGACCGCCTCGGCGCGCTTCGCGTTCGATTTTCCCATAGTCTTTAGTTGAATCTCACCAAAAAATGACGTTTAGTGAGGCATTCTATTTTACCTCAACTATTAACTTCCGCATGTAAATCCCCTCCTCGGAGGGGTGCCCGAAGGGCGGGGTGGGTAGATCTCCGCTTACACTATCTCCCTCCGAATGGTTGGAATTGGATGGAGTACTTTCGATCGAGTTTTCTAATTCTAACTGCTGAGATCGATCGAGTCTTCCAACTCTGACATTTCCAGTAGAATCAAACTATGGATTTAGTGTAACGGCGATCGATAATTAGTGAGTGAGTCGCGAAGATCTACCCACCCCGCCCGTTGGGAAACACCCCGACCTGGAGGGGATTTTCAACTTGTGGGTGGGGAATGGGAATACTAATTGTAAGTACGAATATTCCCACCTCAGCCGCCCCAGCTATGAGCTACTGTATCAGCCCCACCTGTCCCGCTCCAGATACAAATAGCCCTACTACCAATTTCTGTATGTCCTGTGGGACAAAGATCCTGCTCAAGGATCGCTATCGCGCTCTGAAGCTATTAGGACAAGGTGGATTTGGTAAAACCTTCAAAGCGGTGGATGAAGACCAACCCCGTAAGCCGTTGTGTGTCATCAAGCAGTTTGCGTTTAGCAACAATCATCCCGAAACCAGACAGATTGCGCTCAAACTGTTCTACGAGGAGGCACAACATTTAGAGGCATTGGGCAAACACGACCAAATTCCCGAACTCCTTGCCTATTTTGATGTCGAGGGTCAACCCTATCTGGTGCAACAGTTTATCGATGGGCAAGATTTGGAGCAAGAATTAGCCACCGCAGGTACTTTTAACCAAGCCAAGATCCGCGAATTACAATACTTCTTCCCATATTACTAATTTAACAGTGAATTGTGGGAATGATTATATATAGCTAGTGCCCTAGCAATTGTGAAAACATAGATAAAGCTCTTAGTATTTTAGAATGATGGCTGCACCAGGAAAATGACCTTTCTTACTAATTTTTTCAATAAAATCAAGAGTAATGCTAACTCTAAATCAAAGAGGACTGAAAAGACTATTGCTTGCGATGGTCGAAATGTTTATCAATGCAAATCAGAAAATAAGGAGGCTATTGCTTATTTTAATATGGGTGTCGATAAATATGAGCTAGGAGATAATCAAGGAGCTATTGCTTATTATAATCAGGCTATCGATCTCGATCCTAACTTTGTGGAAGCTTATGATAATAGAGGTATTGCCAAATACAGGCTAGGAGATAATAAAACGGCACTTTTAGACTTTAATAAAGCTATACTTCTCGATCCTAAATGTGCAGAGATTTATACTAATCGAGGTGCAGCTAAAAGTCAATTAAGAGATTATCAGGGAGCACTTTACGACTTTGATCGGGCGATATCTTTAAAGCCTGACTATGCTGAAGCGTACTATAGTAGAAGCCTGGTTAAAAGTAGCTTAGAAGACTTACGAGGTACAATTTCCGATCTAGATCGGGCGATATCTTTAAAGCCTGACTATAGTTACGCCTATGGTAATCGAGGTATTATTAAATCTTTCGCAGGGGATTTATCAGGGGCAATTTTCGACCTCGATCGGGCTATCACGCTCGATCCTCAAAATGGAGCATACTACTATAATAGAAGTAATGCTAAATATAGCTTAGGGGATACGAGAGGAGCCACTAACGATCTTACTCAAGCATCGAAGTTATTCTATCAACAGGGCCAGACAGACAACTACAATCAAACAATAGAAGCAATGCAGATGTTGAAAAATTAATTATTATTCTGGTAAAATTATTCGATCACTATCAAGTTAGTTGAATAATTATTGATAATAATAGCCACAGTAAGGCTTGCTTTCATAATCCCCTAGTACTAAAGCCTCAACACGGTTAAAAAAATGAGTGAAGTTAAAATTACTGAATTAGATGGAAGTGAAAATGAGCTAATTAATCTTCCTCTAAATGGCAAATATTATAAATTTGAACTTTTAGATGGTGATGGAACAATAGTTACACGTTCTTTCGTCCGTGAAAAACAAACTTGTTGGCGAATAGAAGAATTTAGTACGATAGATAAAAAAGACGAGAACAAAGGTTATGGAAGTGAGCTACTTAACGCAATTTGCTGTTATATCATCAATTTTAATGATGGAAAAGTAATTAGAGTTCATCCATCCTATCTGGAATTTAGGGAATGGTTTAAAAAAAGAGGTTTTGGATATGAAGATGCTAAGGAACTTTGTTACACGGGGTGAAAAGTAGTTGAGGTAATATTGGTATAATTAAATTATCAATACTAATTAATTGATGTATTGCATTTAGTACAAACTCAATTCGTCAATCCAAAGCTCGATCGAATCCACTATCATTCCCATATTTCGCTTCACATCAGCATCAGTAAACCTTAAAAATCTCACACCCAGAGATTCCAACCGTTCCTGTCTAATGTCAGGAGGGGTGCCCAGCGGGCGGGGTGGGTAGATCTCCGCTTGCACTCATAAAACCCGAATGTTTGGGATTGGATGGAGTACTTTCGATCGAGTCTTCTAATTCTGACATTTCTAGTAAAATCACACTATGAGTTTAGTGTACCCAGGGTCGATCGATGATTAGTGGGTAGCGTAGATTTGACCCACCCCGCCCTTCGGGCACCCCTCCGAGGAGGGGATTTTTCACGCCATGCTTTAGACTTCGGCTAGCTTTCTCACATCATCCACCGATACAGTTCGACCTTCATCTTCAAAACCAGAAATCTGGTCGAAATTCAGATAGCGATACAGATCTCCAGCAAACGGATTGATTTTCTTGCTCATCAAATCCAGATATTCCGGTACCGTCGGAATCCGCCCTAATAGCGAACAAACTGCCGCTAATTCTGCCGAACCGAGATAGACTTGGGCACCTTTACCCATCCGATTGTTGAAATTGCGGGTGGAGGTCGAGAACACCGTGGCATTATCGGCGGTGCGAGCTTGATTGCCCATACAGAGACTGCATCCCGGCATTTCTGTCCGTGCGCCAGCGGCATCGAAAATTGCGTACAGGCCTTCGGCTTTGAGTTGGGATTCATCCATGCGGGTGGGGGGACAAATCCACAATTGGGTGGTGACTGCGGGTTCGCCGTCGAGGACTTTGGCGGTGGCGCGGTAGTGTCCGATATTCGTCATGCAGGAGCCGACGAAGACTTCATCGATTTTATCGCCGGCGACTTCGCTCAGGAGTTTGATATTGTCGGGGTCGTTGGGGGCGGCGACGATCGGTTCTACAATTGTATTAAGATCGATCTCGATAATTTCCGCGTATTCGGCATCGGCATCGGCGGACATTAATACAGGATTAGCCAGCCAAGCTTCCATCTGGGCGACGCGGCGTAAAATGGTACGAGGATCGCCATAACCGCGTGCGACCATGTTTTTGAGCAGGGCGACGTTGGAGCGGATATATTCGGTGACGGTAGCTTCGCTGAGTTTAATCGTTGAGCCAGCGCAGGAACGTTCGGCGGTGGCATCGGTGAGTTCAAAGGCTTGTTCGACTTTGAGGTCTGGTAAGCCTTCGATTTCCATAATCCGCCCAGAGAAGACGTTGAGCTTATTTTGTTTGTCGTTGGTGAGTAAGCCTTTTTGCATGGCGACGTAGGGAATCGCATTGACGATATCGCGGAGGGTGACTCCGGGCTGTAATTCCCCTGTGAAGCGCACGAGAACGGATTCGGGCATATCTAAGGGCATTGCCCCTAAAGCGGCGGCGAAGGCGACTAAACCGGAGCCTGCGGGGAAGGAAATACCCAGGGGGAAACGGGTGTGAGAGTCGCCGCCCGTGCCGACGGTATCGGGGAGGAGCATCCGATTTAGCCAGGAGTGGATAATGCCATCGCCAGGGCGGAGGGCTACGCCACCGCGTTGGGCGAAGAAGTCGGGTAGTTCTTCGTGGGTTTTGATGTCTACTGGTTTGGGATAGGCAGCGGTATGACAGAAACTCTGCATCACTAAATCGGCACTAAAACCGAGACAGGCGAGTTCTTTGAGTTCGTCACGGGTCATCGGCCCGGTGGTATCTTGAGAACCAACGGTGGTCATTAAAGGTTCGCAGGACATCCCAGGGCGCACGCCAGGTAATCCGCAGGCTTTGCCGACCATTTTTTGGGCGAGGGTGTAGCCTTTGCCTGTATCTGTGGGTTGAGTGGGACGGGTAAAGATGGTGCTGGGGGGTAAGCCCAAGGCGATGCGGGTTTTGTCTGTGAGGGTGCGCCCGATGAGCAGGGGAATTCTGCCGCCAGCGCGGACTTCATCGAGGATAGTGTCGGGTTTGAGACTGAAGGTGGAGATAACTTCGCCCGCTTCATTGGTGATTTCGCCTTTGTAAGGATGAATCGTAATCACCATTCCAGTTTCGAGCATGGTAATATCACACTCGATCGGTAAACTCCCCGAATCTTCCGCAGTATTAAAGAAAATGGGCGCGATTTTACTACCCAAAATATAACCGCCAGTGCGTTTATTAGGGACGCAGGGAATATCTTCGCCGATATACCAGAGAACGGAATTAATCGCCGATTTCCGGGAGGAACCCGTGCCGATAACGTCGCCAACATAGGCGAGGGGGTGTCCTTTTTGTTTCAATTCGGCAATGGTGGCTAAACTCCCAGGTTGGCGAGTTTCCAGCATCGCCAGAGCATGGAGGGGAATATCGGGGCGACTGGTAGCTTCAGTGGCGGGGGACAAGTCGTCAGTGTTGGTTTCGCCTGGGACTTTGAAGACAGTGACGGTAATGGTTTCGGGTAATGTCGGGCGAGAGGTAAACCACTCGGCATTCGCCCAGGAGTCGATAACTTGTTTGGCGTAGGGATTCGTTTGGGAGAGTTCCCACACGTCGTTAAATGCGTCGTAAACGAGGACAATTTTGCTCAGTGCTTTGACTGCGGCTGTCGCGAGTTCGGTATCATCAGACTGGAGTAAGTCAATTAGAGATCGAACATTATAACCGCCTAACATTGTACCTAAAAGCTCGATCGATTCAATCTTGTTAATCAGCGGACTAGTAATTTTACCCGTACTAATCCCAGTCAGGAAGCCAGCTTTGACATAAGCAGCCGGATCTACTCCAGGCGGAACTCGATCGCGCAATAATGCAATCAGGTTAGCCTCTTCACCCGCTGGTGGATGTTGTAATAGTTCGCAGAGGGCACTAGTTTGTTCGGCATCCAGGGGTAAGGGGGGAATTCCTAGTGCGGCACGTTCGGCTGTATGTTGGCGGTAGGCTTCTAACATCTGAATTGAGCTTCTGTGGTTGAGTTTTTCTATTTTAATGGGAGTAGGTTGTTGGTGGGTGTTCTGTGCGATCGATTTTTGATGGTGGGGGATGGGCTAAAATTAAAGTAGCGGTTCCTAACGGCGAACAATAATTGTTATGACTCAACTAACCGATCGAGATGTCAGCGACATTAAAACGGCAATTGACGCTAATACTAAAGCGATCACCGATTTAAAAGACCTAATTTTAGGAGTAGACAAAAAAATTGATGATGTCAAATTCGATCTCAAAGTAATCGATACTCGATTGATTGAGGTCGAGAAAAAGATTGACAAGCAGGATGCTCGTTTATGGGCATTTGGTGCCATTATTTTAACTGCATCTTTAGGGATAGTCGTCAAGTTACTCTCCGTTCCAAATAGTTAAATATGAACTCATTTTAGCTATTTAGATCGCGCAATAATGCAATTAGGTTAGCCTCTTCACCCGCTGGTGGATGTTGCAATAGTTCGCAGAGGGCACTGGTTTGTTCGGCATCGAGTGGTAAGGGGGGAATACCCAAGGCGGCTCGATCGGCTGTATGCTGGCGATATGCTTCTAGCATCTTAAAATATAAGTCTATGTATAGGTTTCTCTATTTTAATAGGAGTAGGCTGTTGGTGAGTGTTTGGAGCGATCGATTTTGAGCAACAGCCTAGTGAATCTGGCTCTGTGGATCTAAAATAGCTTTAGTTATAGCCATAAAAGCACATTCTTTGATATCCTCCGATCGAGTATCAACTTCAACGCCTTTGATACAGACAATTTCAACTATAAATTTTTCATCTGTATATTTAGAAATGTACTGCAATGCCGATTGAATGCCATTTACTGCCGCATCAAACCATTCTGTATGAGTTTCATCAATCTCTGCGTCATTAGTATTTACTGGTTTATGTATTGAATTTATAATCTGTGATTTTGAGCTAGATTTTATCTGCACTCTCACATACGCAAAATGATACACTCCAGACTTAGATTGAGAAATCTTATATTCACCAAGTATTTACTTTGTTTTTTTAGATATGAGCCGTGGTTTTACATCAATTATATGGGTATGGGATGCTGATGGTGAGACAAGAAAAATAGAATGTATAAATTCTCTTGGCAATTCTTTAGAAAACTTAGCTTTAAGTCAAACCCAGCAAGAAGAATGTATATCTAATTGCCTTTTTTGTGAGCTTTATATTCCCTTTTTCAGTGCTTACGATAGCTTTTTAAAGGAAGTTCTACTTTACGCCCCGATAGAACTTCAAGTTTCCTTGTCCCAAATAGATGAATCTTTTGATAATTTGGATGAATCAGAAAAAGAATGCTGGAATCGAGATATTATTAAAGGATCTGGATGGAATAAAATCAGGAATCTTAGCAAGAAAGCATTATTTCAAATGGAGTGGGAGGAATTGACTGCTTATCGAGATTATTCAAATACAAAGTCATAGTGCTGGTAAGAATACTTGAGTCTCTTCTAAAGATGCTACTCGATCGATATTTCATTTTTATGGGAAATAACGATAAATATTCGATCGATCTAACACTCGATTCGATCGCAATTTTATTATCTTTCTGGTAAGACTCGATTCGTTGGTGTAGACTCTGGAGCAAGGGGATCGATCGCCCTTGATGAATGGGTGGGTGGTTCGATCGACCTATAAACCTGATTTAGACATAGCTATACTCGATCGTCTACAATTGAGTTAGATCCAGTATTATCCTTTGGGCTTACACGGAGGCTTATTTATGGTAAATATTACAGTTGATGAAATTCAGCGCGATCCTTCAAAGTATCTACTTCAAGTAGCAGCAGGTGAAACTTTTTTAATTCTTCAAGCAGATAAAGCGATCGCCGAACTTAGACCGATTAATCATAGTAAGCAATTGCGACCATTTGGTTTATGTGCGGGTGAGTTTACCGTGCCAGATGATTTCGATGCTCCTTTGCCAGAAGATATTCTCAACGCATTCGAGGGCAAATGAGAATTCTGCTAGATACACACATCTTTTTATGGTTTATCAGTGGCGATACCCAGTTATCAATAGATGTTCGGGATGCAATTCGCGATCCAGACAACGAGGTTTATTTGAGTGCGATTTCAGTTTGGGAAATACTTGTTAAGTACCAGTTGGGTAAATTACCGCTACCAGAACATCCCGAAACATATTTACCAAAACAACGCGATCTTCATCAAATTCTCAGTCTTGCTCTTGATGAAAATAGTGTGGCTCAACTTGCAAAACTGCCACCATTACATCGAGATCCATTCGATAGAATGCTCATTTGTCAAGCATTACAAAATGGTCTGACAATTGCGACAGTAGATGCAGCCGTTCGTGCCTACCCAGTTAGCACAATTTAGTAATGCAAAGCTACAAAGATGATTTTATTATCTTTCTGGTAAGGCTCGATTCGTTGGTGTAGACTCTGGAGCAAGAGGATCGATCGCCCTTGATGAATTGGGTGGGTGATTCTATCGATCGCATTTATGTTGCAACAATATCATCACAGATTGCGATAGACTTCATCATCATTCCGTTTGCCAACCCGAAAAATCTGAACTTGTCCGAGTTGCTCGTCGGTAGCTTCCTGAATATAATACAAAATTCTAAACTCACCTTGGTCGGCACGATAACCACCCTCAATTTCCTTGAGAGCTTTGCAATCTTGTTGAATTGGTTCCGTACCTAATGAGAGAATTTTAGCTACAACTTGTTTGTATTATTTGGGTTGCAAATCTTGCAGATCTTTCGCAACCGATTTACTAATTAGCAGTAGATATTGTTTAGCCATCGATAGAGCGCATTGCTAGTAATTCTGTTGCTGTTATAAATTCAGTATGCTCCGCCATCGCTTGCTTCAACTGTGCCGTCGCAATGGCATCCTCTAAAGCTTCTAGTTTAGCTAAGTCTTCATAACTAACGATCGCTGCGATGAGTTTACCATGACGCTCGATCGCAATGCGTTCTTGATGGTGGGCGCGATCGATTAGGTCGAAGAAGTTCTTACGTCCATCGGTGGCGTTGAATGTTGACATTAGGTGGTTTTTGGAAGGGTACATAACGTACATTTGTATTGCCACTGAGGCGATCGAATGCTGTCAAGTCATCGGCGTAGCCCCTCGGTGGAGAATCAGAAATTATAACCGCCTAACATTATCCAGGGGTAAGGCGGGAATTCCTAGTGCGGCACGTTCGGCTGTATGCTGGCGATATGCTTCTAACATCTGGATTTAGCTTCTTTGTCTAAGTTGTTCTATTTTAAGTTATTTAGTCTAAATGCAGAATGAGCCTAAATTCTGTATGGATATAGACTCATTGGAAGTTTTTGGTACTTATTCGGGATCATTTTTAGCTGTCATACCGAAATGCAAATTGAACAATATAATCTCGATCACCTTGATGCCGTTGTTAGTCTTTCACTTCGAGCATGGACTCCAGTTTTTGATTCGATTCAGAAAGCGATGAATACTGATGTTTACCGCGTATTTTATCCCGATCATTGGCGTGTTAGCCAGCAAAAGGCTGTCGAGGATATCTGCAATGATGAAGACACAAATGTATGGGTTGCTATCGATGCAGGTGCTCCGGTGGGCTTTGTAGCTGTAAAACTACACTCAGAAGATAGGATGGGTGAAATCTACATGGTTGCAGTCAATCCAGACTTTCAAGGTCGCGGCATTGGCACCACTTTAACCGAATTTGCGCTGAATTGGATGAAAGACAATGGAATGTCTATTGCAATGGTCGAAACTGGCGGTGATCCTGGTCATGCCCCCGCACGTCACACTTATGAAAAGGTAGGCTTTGATCTGTTACCAATTGCCAGATACTTTAAGAAACTCTAAAGCAAATAAGAGCTATTAAGAGAAGGATTTACTGACGCTGTATGAATGCACTCGATTATCTGCCTGAGACTTTCAAACAGCCTCTTAGACCGATTAATAATAGTAAGCAACTGCGACTATTTGAGCTACATTCCCACAGAAACAGCTTCGGGTTGCTGTTTCTGCTCGATCACTTAATTATGCGGTCTTTCTAGGATAATTCAGCCTGGGGTCATTGTACCCATTTGTCAGCCGATTGCCGCAACCATAAAAGCTGATAGCTGAAAACTAACTTCTAATTGGAGGATGTTGCCAGGAGATCCAATATCCGTATATTGCATAAATTAAATCCGTTTTTTCTATCATAATCAAGTTTCGGTAACAGAGAATACCAATCCAGCCAGCTATTGCCGTTAAGTTATGATGCACAAGATTAATTTTTACGTAATTACTTAATTCTGTGCAGCGGTAAGCTCCCAAAGGATGCCAGTCATGACAACAGCGACACCAGCGACCCAAAATAAATTTGAGCGACTCAAATCAGAGAAAGATGGACTCAGCCTCAAAGCCGAGTTAGCAGAATTTGCGCGGATTGGCTGGGAAGCGATGGATGAAACCGATCGCGATCATCGGTTAAAGTGGTTGGGAGTCTTCTTCCGTCCCGTAACGCCTGGTAAATTTATGATGCGGTTGCGGTTTCCCAGTGGGATCACCAACAGCAACCAACTGCGGGTATTAGGCGATATTATCCAACGCTATGGGGAAGATGGCACCGCCGATATTACCACCCGACAAAATATCCAATTGCGCGGGATTCGGATTGAAGATTTACCCGAAATCTTCCGCAAGATGGATACGGTAGGACTGACGAGTATCCAGTCAGGCATGGATAACGTGCGGAATATTACCGGTTCTCCAGTCGCCGGAATCGATGCGGGGGAATTGTACGATACCCGCGCGATAATTCAGGATTTGCAAGATCGAATCACCAATCAAGGGCAAGGAAATCCTGAGTTTACCAACCTACCACGCAAATTTAACATCGCGATCGCCGGTTGTCGTGACAACTCGGTTCATGCAGAGATTAATGATCTCGCCTTTGTCCCCGCCTTTAAAGATGATGTCTTTGGCTTCAATGTCTTAGTTGGTGGATTCTTCTCTGGGAAACGCTGCGACGCGGCAATTCCAATGGATGTCTGGGTCTTACCAGAAGAAGTTGTCGAATTTAGTTTAGCTATTTTACGTTTATTTCGGGACAATGGGCTACGCGCCAATCGGATGAAAGCACGGTTGATGTTTCTGATTGATGAGTGGGGGATTGACAAATTCCGTACTGAGGCGGCAGCAGTCTATGGCAAAGTTTTATTAACTGCTGCACCTAAAGATGAAATTGAGTGGGAAAAACGCGACCATATTGGTGTTTATCCCCAGAAACAAGCTGGATTTAATTATGTTGGCTTACATATTCCTGTCGGTCATCTCAAAGCAGCCGATTTTTTTGAATTAGCCCGATTGGCAGAAGTATATGGGACTGGTGAATTACGCTTTACGGTCGAACAGAATATTATCATTCCCCATGTTGCTGATGCTAAATTAGAGACACTTCTGAGCGAACCAACTTTACAAAGATTCCAAGTCAATCCAGGGAATCTTAGCCGCACAGTTGTCTCTTGTACAGGTGCCCAATTTTGCAACTTTGCGCTGATTGAAACCAAACAATATGCAGTATCAGTAATTGAGGCTGTTGAAGCTAAAGTTGAGGTTCCCAAACCAGTGCGAATTCACTGGACTGGTTGTCCTAATTCTTGCGGTCAACCTCAAGTCGCAGATATCGGTTTGATGGGTGCCAAAGGCAGAAAGGACGGCAAAACCGTTGATGCTGTGGATATCTTTATGGGTGGTACCGTTGGTAAAGATGCCAAGCTCGGTGAGAAGGTAATGAAGGGAGTTTTATTAACAGATTTAGATCATGTTTTAATTGATTTATTAGTTAAAAATTTTGGAGCAAAAACTCGATCGCCCGCTACCAATGAGTTAGCCGAATCGAATATCCGATGACGGCTGGTTAAGATAAGGATTAGTTCATGATATTAGATATTCAGGATTGCTATTAAGTTAGCAATCCTTTTTTAGATCGATCAAAACATCACGCGATCGACTAATTTATTTAGCTGAAGCAGTAGTCATTGATTACATATTAATATCGACTAATTTATTTAACTGAAACAGTGATCATTGATCACATATTGAATTAGATTGTCTTGAGCAAATATATTTTTAAAAACCTGATTTTCTCTGGTATTTTGTATCTAAAGCTACAGTTTTTTAAGTTATTAAAAACGACAATATTGTTAAGGTAATTAATCATTAATTTTAGTAACTAAACCGCGAGGAGAGATCGGTATAAATGAGTGAATTTAGTCGCAGAAAATTTATTTTGACTACTGGAGCAGCAGCAGCGAGCAGCATATTAATCAATGCTTGTGGTAAGAGTGGTAGTAGCGATCCTCAGTCCACTCCCAGTGCCAGTTCAGCGGCAAATTTGGCTCCGGCAGATGCACCCGAAATAACCAAGGCAAAATTGGGCTATATCGCCCTCACTGATGCCGCACCCCTAATTATTGCCAAAGAGAAAGGACTGTTTGCTAAATATGGCATGACCGATGTTGAAGTTCTCAAACAAGCTTCTTGGCCAGTAACCAGAGATAATATCGAAACTGGCTCCGCTGGTGGTGGGATTGATGGAGCGCATATTTTGTCGCCCATGCCCTATTTCATGACGATGGGGATGACCAAAACTAAGCAGCCAGTACCAATGTATCTTTTGGCGCGGTTGAATACTAATGGTCAGGCAATTTCAATCGCTAATGCCTATAAAGAAGCGAAGGTTGGACTCAAAGGTGATGGGCTAAAAACGGCAATCGCGAAAGCCAAAGCTGGTGGTAAAACAGATGTGAAAGTAGCGATGACATATCCTGGGGGCACTCATGACTTATGGATGCGCTACTGGTTAGCGGGTAATGGTGTCGATCCCAATCAAGATGTCTCCGTTGTCCCCATTCCACCCCCACAAATGGTTGCCAATATGAAAACTGGCTCGATGGAAGCTTTCTGTGTGGGCGAACCTTGGAATGGTCGATTGGTGAATCAAAAATTAGGTTATAGCGCATTAGTTACAGGTGAATTGTGGAAAGACCATCCTGAAAAAGCTTTTGCCATGCGCTCTGATTGGGTGGACAAAAATCCCAAAGCAGCTAAAGCATTATTGATGGCAGTACTAGAAGCTCAACAATGGTGTGATAAACCGGAAAATCATGCCGAAATGTGCAAAATTATCGCTGGTCCCCAATGGTTTGATGTGAAGGTAGAAGATATTTTACCTAGAACTGGAGGCACGATCGATTATGGGGATGGTAGGAAGGTCGAAAAATTCCCCCAAGCGATGAAATTCTGGGCGGATAATGCGTCCTATCCCTATCAAAGTCATGACCTCTGGTTCCTGACAGAAAACATGCGCTGGGGCTATATTCCGACTGACTTTGTGAAGGCGAAGGAAATGGTTAAAAAAGTCAATCGGGAGGATTTATGGAAAGCTGCCGCTACAGCCTTAAAAGTTGACGCTGCCCAAATTCCTGCTAATACATCTAGGGGTGTAGAAACCTTTTTTGATGGCATAAAATTTGACCCCGAAAAGCCTGAAGATTATCTCAAATCTCTCAAAATAAAGAAAGCCTAATTACTCTGTCAACCCGGCAAATTAGAGTGGAATTTTCCACTCTAAGATTTGAACTTATACTGAAATCATTAACTAATTAATCACACTAGACAATAAATAAAATACTATGACAGCTAGCAGTACCAAACTAATTAATAAACAACGTCCTCCAAAAAGTAGTAACCCATGGTTACAAAAACAACTTAAAATTATCATTCCGCCGCTGACCGCTCTAGCCATACTATTAATAATTTGGCAAATTTTGTGCCCGCCTGGTGCGGATGGATTACCTGGACCAATTCAAATTATTCAAGGAGCTTGGGATCCATTTATCATCAACCCTTTCTTTGACAATGGCGGTAACTCGAAAGGCTTGGCAATTCAAATTTGGGCGAGTTTACAACGGGTATTTATTGGATTTTTCTTCTCGATCGTTGTTGGTGTTGGTTTAGGAATTTTAATCGGTTCTAACAAGGTTGTTTATCGTGCTTTAGATCCACTATTCCAGATTTTGAGAACGATTCCACCGTTAGCATGGCTACCTCTATCCCTGGCAGCTTTAAAAGATAATGGATTGGCAGCATATTTCGTAATTTTCATTACAGCAGTTTGGCCAATTTTAATCAATACGACTGTCGGTGTTCAGCAAATTCCCCAAGACTATATCAACGTTAAACGAGTTCTAAAACTCTCTAACACTACCTATTTCTTCAAAATTTTATTACCCTCAGCTTTACCCTATATCTTCACGGGTTTACGCATCGGCATCGGTTTGTCTTGGTTAGCAATTATTGCCGCTGAAATGTTAATTGGTGGAGTCGGGATTGGTTTCTTTATCTGGGATTCCTATAACAATGCCTTTCTCGATCGAATTATTATTGCGCTAATCTATGTTGGCATAGTTGGTTACTTGCTAGACTTATTAGTCATATTTATTGGCTCTAAGATTGTGGCGGAAGATAGAAAGTAAAACTATGATTGATCGGACTTAAAGGATTGACAGGATTAGGTTATTGGTACTAATGCCTAATGCCTAATGCCTAACGCCCAACACCTAATCTCTAACTTAATATGTTTGTTCAAATCGACCACGTAGACAAAGTTTTTCCCTTGGCTAATGGGGGTAGATATGTTGCTCTGAAGAATATCGAACTAGAAATCAACCAGGGCGAATTCATTTCCCTGATTGGACACTCCGGCTGCGGTAAATCAACCCTATTAAATATGATTGCCGGACTCGATCGAGCCACAGCCGGCGGGGTAATTTTAGAAGGGCGAGAAATTACCGAACCTGGCCCCGATCGAATGGTAGTATTCCAAAACTATTCACTCCTGCCCTGGCTCTCAGTTGAAGAAAACATTGCCCTTGCCGTCGATGAAATCTACAGTAAACAACCCAAAGGCGAACGTAAAAGTATCGTCGAACATCACATCGATTTAGTCGGCTTGCGCCATGCCGCGAAAAAACGCCCCAGTGAACTCTCCGGCGGGATGAAACAGCGCGTCGCCATTGCCCGCGCCCTCGCCATTCGCCCCAAATTACTCCTATTAGACGAACCCTTCGGTGCCCTCGATGCCCTCACCCGTGGCGGCTTGCAAGAACAACTGATGCACATCTGCGAAGAAAGCCGCGTCACTGCCGTCATGGTCACACACGATGTCGATGAAGCCTTATTATTATCCGATCGCGTGGTCATGCTCACCAATGGCCCCGAATCCCACATTGGTCAAATCCTCACCGTCGATATTCCCCGCCCCCGCCAGCGGATGGAAGTAGTCAAACATCCCGACTACTACCACATGCGCAGTGAAATCATCAACTTCCTCAACCAACAAAAACGGGTCAAACAACGCCAAGCCGCGAAACCCACGCAAATCCTCGCCCCCCAAACCAAAAAACTCGAACAAACCACCGTTAATATCGGCTACATCCCCCTTACCGACGCGGCACCGTTAATTGTCGCCAAAGAGAAAGGCTTCTTCGCTAAATATGGGATCGAACAAGTAAACCTGATCCAAGCAACTAGCTGGGACGCGATCGCCGAACATATCGTCAGCGGAGAACTAACCGCTGCCCAAATGGTCGCAGGGCTGCCCCTAGCCCTCACCCTGGGCATGAATGGACAACCCTCAATTCCCATGTCCGTCCCCCTCGTCCTCTCCCGCAACGGCAACGCCATCACCCTGAGTAGCACCCTCTACAACCAAGGCATCCGAACCCTCCAAGACCTCAAAACAGCCATTGTCGATCGCCAACAAAAAATCACCCTCGGCATCGTCCATTCCTGTTCCATGCACAACCTGATGCTCCGCTATTGGCTCGCCGCCGGCGGCATCGATCCCGATCTAGACATCAACCTGATCGTCATTCCCCCCCAAGAAATGTTCAACCGCCTCAAATCAGGCGAAATAGACGGCTTCTGCGTCGGCGAACCCTGGAATACCCAAGCCATCCAATCCGGCATTGGTTTCGTCATCGCTACCGACCTGGATATTTGGGCAGGCAACCCCGAAAAAGTCCTCGGCTTCACCGAAAACTGGGTCCAACAACACCCCAACACCCATATCGCGATCGTCCAAGCCATCCTCGCAGCCTGCGAATACTGCGACGAACCTCACCACCGTGAAGAAATTCTTACCCTCCTCACCGACCACCTAAATGTCCCCGCCCAATACATCCGCCCTGGCCTGATCGGCCCCTTCACACGCGGTGGTGACACCCCATCCGAATACCTCCCTCGCTACCACCAATTCCACGTCGAAAACGCCAACTGTCCCCGCCGGATCGAAGGCATGTGGATTCTCACCCAACTCGCCCGTTGGGGCATCACCCCCTTCCCCAAAAACCGGATCGAAATCCTCGATCGAGTCCGCCGTGTAGACCACTTCCTCACCGCCTGCGAGCGACTAGGCTACATCGGCATCGAACCCGATCGCGACCCATTCCAACTCTTCGACGGCCAAGTCTTCAACCCCGAAGACCCCCTCAAATACCTCCAAAACCAACCCATCCACCGCCAACTCACCATCAAAAACATCGATCTAGACCTAGTACCCAGCCACTAACAGTTTCTCCGTCACCAACCCATCCCTGTTAAGGTGACTTTCTCTAAAATCCAAACTTACCACCAGTAACCCCCTTGGGAGGGGTCTACTCCAAAATCAAAATTTGCCACCATTAACCTACTTGGGAGGAGGTCTACTCTAAAATCCAAACTTACCACCAGTAACCCCCTTGGGAGGGGGTCTGGGGGAAGCCGTCGGCCCCCAGTGGGGGGTCTGGGGGGTTAACCCCCCAGATCCGGGTTCTCCCCACCAGCAATTACACAACAAGCACTCAAATTAACAGGGGCGCACTCCCCAACCCTAAACCCATGCCATTCCTCACCATCGATCGACTCACCAAAATCTACCCCACACCCCGTGGCCCCGCCACCATCCTCGACGGCATCGATCTCACCGTCAACGAAGGCGAATTTATCTGCTTGATCGGTCACTCCGGCTGCGGCAAATCCACCCTGCTCAACATGGTCTCCGGCTTCAACACACCCACCAGCGGCACCGTCAAACTCCAAGACCAACTGATCACCGAACCAGGCCCCGATCGGATGATGGTCTTCCAAAACTACTGCCTCCTCCCCTGGCTCACCGCCTACGAAAACATCTATATCGCCGTAGATTCCGTCTATCCGACTTATACCGAAGCCCAAAAAAAAGAAATCGTCCGTGAACACCTGAATATGGTCGGACTCACCGAAGCCGCCCAGAAAAAGCCCCCCCAACTTTCCGGCGGCATGAAACAACGAGTCGCGATCGCCCGCGCCCTCGCCATTAAACCCAAATTATTAATTCTTGACGAACCTTTTGGTGCCCTCGATGCCATCACCAAAGAAGAACTTCAAGACGAACTATTAGCCATTTGGCGCGAACATCGAGTTACAGTCTTGATGATTACCCACGATATCGATGAAGCATTATATCTCGCCGATCGACTAGTTATGATGACCAATGGTCCTGCGGCTAAAATTGGTGAAGTCCTGGATATTCCATTCAATCGACCCCGCAACCGCGAAGAAATCATGGATAGTGACACCTATATTGAGCTACGCAACTATGCCCTCGACTTTCTCTTCAATCGCTACGCCCATCTCGATGATTAAGAGCGTCTATCCCAACCTTATGGTTTAGCTAATTGTAACCAGAGAATAAATTCAGTACCGCGATCGCCGCCAGGTGGTGGGCTATAGACTTCCATCTTACCGTGCATGTGGGTGACTAATTCCTTGGCGATCGCCAGTCCTAATCCGGTGCCAGCGATACTACCTTGGGCTTGTACGCCCCGATAATGCCGTGTAAATAGTTTTTCCAAATCCTGGGGCGGAATGCCCACTCCCGTGTCTCTAACACAAATTTGCAGTGTGGACTGTGGTTGTTCAAGTAAAATTTTGGAGGGGATATGAGCACCATCGCTCGCTCGCTCAGATTCATCGCCCGTGAGTCGATCAACAACTCTTGGGGGGAAATTGCAAAGTTCTACATCTAGATCGATTTCTCCTCCGGCTGGAGTGTATTTCAAGGCATTATCAATCAGATTGCTCAATACTTCGCGTAATGCCGCCGGATGAGCTTGAACTAATGGTAAAGCTGGTGGAATATGGGAGTGAAAAGTTAAATTTCGGTCTTGAGCGATCGCTTCGGCAGAGATAATTAGTGGCTGTAAAACCTCAGCTATTTGACAAGATTCAATCCGAAAAGTGGCATCAGGTAATAATAAATTAGCGTTGCGATTTTCCTTTGAACTGGGCTTTCCTGGCAGTTCTCGAATTGTATTTAAATCATCTTCAGTTTCTGTAACTAAATTGAGATCGATCGCAATTTCTAAATGGTGCAATAGTTCCTTTAACCGGTCACTTTCTCTGACGATACTATTTGCTACGGATTGATTGGGATCCTCTGACTGCAATCGTTTGATCAGTAATTTACCAAATGTCCGAATTGCTGTGAGTGGATTACGCAGTTGATGCAGTAAATTGTGTAATAAATCTTGCTGCTGGAGTTGTACTTGCTGCTGGTGGCGGAGTTCTGTTGCTAACCATTTGCGCCGCAGATCCAAAATACCTGCTAACGCAATTGTTTGCGCGATGTGTTGAATTTCTGTCTGTTCGGTGGCATTCCAAGGATGAGCTTCCCGCGTAGTCATGAGCAAACCAACAATCGTCCCATCATACATCAGTGGTAACACAATCTGACAGCGGTTATCTCGATCTGGTTTCTTCCGCTTTTTTTGTGAATTTGTTAGGGCTAAAATTGCAATTTTTTGCTCTTCTTCGCTGGATATTTGCTTAGGCTGCTTTTGTTCAACAAAATTGACAACCTGAGGCGCAATCTGTGACATTGCCTTTGACCAAACCACCTCAGTCTCAGGATAAACAACAATCGGTAATAATTTCGATTCACCACCAGTCTCAATTTCCTCTGTCAGATAGACAATACTGCGACTCGCACCCAAGCCTTCCGCCAGCAGTCGTAACTGTGCGCGACACAAAGCTATGAATTCGGAACTTGTAGCGGTAGACATCAGTTAGGGGTTAGGACGATCGACTTACGTTACTATCAACCATTCTGGCACGATTGCTGTTGTAGATGGTCAGGTGTTCCCATAAATTGCCAGTACTAGCAACTTGGGTAATAGACAGATTAATGACAGTAAAACTAGCTTTATCGTAAATTTTTGTTACAAATATTAAAATTTTATAAGAATTTTCCCCGCCAAATTACCGAAATAACTTTAGTTTTTCTTCATATTATTGGGTTTGAGCAGATGAACAGGGTATTTAGGTGGGGCTTGAGTTTTTAAAATTAAGCGGGTAGAATGGCGACGGCTTTTGTAACAGACATTACATCTGTCTGCACCAAAGAGGAGGTAAGGCGGTTGGCTAGAAGACGCAAACGGAAAAGTCGGAGACGGCAAGAAGGACGGAGAATTTTGGAGCAGGTGCCACAGTTCAGCATTGAGAGTGGCGAAGATAAACCTGTAACTGCTGCGCGGAACTATATCCGACAAGAAGGCATTACGCCACCAGCATTGTTGTTGGTCAAACGGAATGAACATACGACGGATCGTTATTTCTGGGCTGAGAAGGGATTATTTGGCGCGCAATACGCCGAAGAAAATCACTTCCTGTTTCCCAGTCTGCGATCGCTAGAACCAGAGCCAGAAAGTCAATTAGCAACTGTTGGCAGCAGTAACTACTAATTACACTGACTTTCTGTATCGGATCTAGATTTTCATAGATAAGCACTCAAATACAGTTGTGTTTGAGTGCTTTTTTATTTTATCTCTTCATGGACACATAATCGCAGTGTTTCCTGAAATACTGCTAGTTCATCCCGATGACCGCTAATTTTAATCAAAGTTGGTAATGGTTCGCCCTGTGGTGCTTCTACTTTCAGGCGAACTTGTTCGATTCGAGCCGAGCCTTGCCAATAAAACCAACCGGCGATGGGGGCAATTAGGAGTAATAATAAAAATAATTGCCCGATATCAGGGAATAACATTGATAGCACTAATGCTAGACACATTCCACCAATAGCAGCTAACCCAGTCAGTAGTAATGCGAGGAAAACACTAGGACGCACCAGTCCTTCAAATGTGACGATCTCGGTTTCTCGATCGACGGCGGCAATTCGATACGCTCGGTCTGTAAAATATTGGTGGAGTCGCGGTAACAGCACAGCTTCATCATCACTGGTTTCCAAGACCATTTGCTCGATCCGATCTTTGGTCGAGGCTCTAATGAAGAAAAATAATCCTACCGCCAGTAGCAGCGTGAGGATGAACGTAGACGTTAGAACAGGAGTCATATTTAGGGAATTGAGCATTGAGCATTGAGCATTGAGCATTGAGAATCGGGAATCAGGAATAGAAGTTAAAAGAAACCCAGTCCCCCAGTCTCCTAGTCCCCCAGTTTCCCCACCCCCTAACCTCTCTCCCCGATATGCAGATAAGGCTGTTGATGCTCACCAGTGTAAATTTGAGTTGGGCGGAAAATCCGATTTTCTTGAAGTTGTTCGTTCCAGTGTGCTAACCAGCCAGCAACACGCGCGATCGCAAAAACAGGTGTAAATAAGTCTGATGGAATACCCATTTTACGGTAGACCAGACCCGAATAATAATCAACATTGGGATAAATTCCCCGTGGCCCCAGATATTCTTCTAGGACCTGCTCCAACTCTAGGGCGACATCATAGTAAGGATCGTAGCCAAACTTTTGAAAAAGTTGTTCGGCTAAATCTTGGAGAATAATCGCGCGCGGGTCTTTGACTCCCTTATAAACACGATGGCCAAATCCCATAAACTTATACTTAGGATCTGACTCTAAGCATTTCTCCACATATGGGCGCACATTTGCCACAGAACCAATCTTTTTCAACATGGTGATGACTTCTTCATTAGCTCCCCCATGCAGTGGACCAGCCAAGGTGCCGACAGCAGAAGCAACTACGGCATAGGGATCTGTCAGGGTAGAAGCTGTCACTCGTGCGGAGAAAGTGGAAGCATTCATCGTATGCTCCGCATGGAGGATCAGACAAACATCCATGACTTTTGCCATAATTGGGTCTGGTTCCTTTTCGGTCAACATGTAGAGAAAGTTGGCAGCATAGTCCAAGTCATCGCGGGGTAAAACGGGATCGTTACCTTTCCGCATCAGTTGAAATGCCGCGATCATTGTGGGGATCTTTGCCAGCAATCTAATCACAGCTTGGCGCACATAATCTGGCTTATCCAAAGTCCGCCGAGAGTAAAATAGCCCCAAGGCGGCAGCAGAAGCTTGAAGCGCATCCATCGGGTGTCCGGTTTCGGGAAAACATTTCATCATGTCTTTGATCCGATACTTAATCCGTCGATGGGAATAAATATCGCCGGCAAACTCGCTGAGTTCATGATGATTTGGTAATCTGCCCCAAATTAGTAAGAAAGCAGTTTCAACAAAACTACTATGTTTGGCTAGTGATTGGATCGGAATACTCCGGTATTCTAGAACGCCTTCTTTGTCACCTCGATCGGTTGTTTGGATTCCTACGTAACTGATGCTCGATTTAGCCGCCGGAATTCCTTCTAAGCCAGGTTTATATTCAGTCATAAGAATTACGAATTATAAATGATGGGCATTGCCGATGACAGGCATGATTCTTGATGTTCGATCGATCCTCCAAACTCTTAGGCTCCTAGTCTCCCATCCCCAATCGCAAATAAGCTGTTGCTAATGCGTCTGCATCACCGACATTACCCGGAAATAGTACGACGGGGAGATTGGGAAATTGGGGATGATTTGGGGGCGTAACGATGGCCGAACAACCAGGCAAGATCTGACCGAGTAACCTTGCCGTAGGCAGGGCTAAACCTTTGCTGAGAGTGTCATTGGAGGTAATACCACCTTTGCTAATCAAAAAACCGATATCGTCTGGTAGGGCGCGGATTACGTCCATGAGGAAAGCCGATACCGCTTCCCCAAATTTGAGTCGGATTTGAATGCTATCGAAGGTGAGTTCCTGACGACTAGTATAAATGGCTGGGGTCTTTCCAGCTTGGTGGACGGTGTTAATTTGCTCGGCGATCAGATGCAGCAGTTTTATTCTGGTGGTGGGATTATCTCCGATTAGTTGGGCAACATCGATTTCGACACCGACGACCCCTTTAGCTTTCAGCAATTGGGTTAATTGTTCTGTAGTCTTTTTTACATGAGAACCGATGATAATTGCCCCTGGTTTGCCATCGCGGACATATTTGGACATTTCGGTGGCGGGAATGGGTTGGGAACCCAGATTCGCGAGGGATGTGAGAATACTCGCACCGCTCCGAAATAAAAACTTTTTGCCATGACTGGCGGCGGTGATAATATCAGCAGCAAACTGATCAAAGTCCGACTGCTGTTCGCCATCGACGACGCAGCACCGATTGCGCTCCAATTGCATTAATCGCTCCAAACTACCATTCCGCACTTCATCCAGCAAAAATCTTACCACTCGATCGGCTGGAATTTGTCCTTGGGTTTTTTCGGCGACATAATCGGGGAGATAACTATGACTAAAGGCGAATACCGAATCCCGCGCAAATTCGGTCTGATGGACTGGTGTTTCTACCCCATTTACCAATAAGTAATGGATGCTATCACGGGTAATTCTGCCACCTTCAAAGAAAGCTGGCATTAAGAAATGAGCATCAAAGCCGCCCAATTCATCAGCAATTACATCGGTTTCGATCGGGTAATGTCCACGTAGGGTAGAATCCGATCGACTCACGACCAAGAAATCGCTGACTCCGACTTCCGCCAATGCCTGTTTCAAATTCTGACAAACTTCTCGTGTCACCATCGCGGCTTGTTTGGCTGTCAGAGCGCGAGTATTCGTTAAAATAAAGAAAATAGGTATGGTATCTGTCAATCCCAGTTTCAGTGTCTCGACATCCCACTGAGTCAGGAGTAAACAACTATGAACCGTCTGGGAGCCTGTCGGATCGTCATCGAGGACAATAATTTTGGGTTGATTCATGGGTTAGGGAAAGGGCAAAGGGCAAAGCGAAAATGAATCAGGAACAGACACCAATCCTTTCAGCACTTAAGGAGTGGGTAGATAAATCTCGTGCACCGTTCTATACTCCTGGACATAAACGTGGGATGGGGATGAATCAAGTATTGAAAGATGCTTGGGGTGGGACTGTTTTTGGCTGGGATTTACCGGAATTGCCGGGATTGGA
The DNA here is from genome assembly GCA_041738715.1 of Chamaesiphon sp. Taxonomy (GTDB): domain Bacteria; phylum Cyanobacteriota; class Cyanobacteriia; order Cyanobacteriales; family Chamaesiphonaceae; genus Chamaesiphon. Next base: position 65,350 of record JBGSPI010000077.1, on the reverse strand, counting down.
TAATCTCCAGGCACCAGGCGGAATAATTCAGACGGCTCAAGAGCTAGCCGCTGAGGTATTTGGCGCAAGACAGACGTGGTTTTTGGTTAATGGTTCGACAGTCGGAGTGATCGCGGCAATTTTGGCTACCTGCGGCGAAGGTGAGAAGATAATTTTACCGCGCAATATCCATTCTTCAGCAATTGCGGGAATTATCCATGCAGGGGCAATCCCGATTTTTATTGCGCCAGAATACGATCCCCAGTTAGACCTGGCTCATAGTATCACTCCAGCGGCGGTCAAATTCGCCTTGGAGCAGCATCCAGATGCTAGGGCAGTAATTGTGGTCTATCCGACTTATTACGGCGTATGTGGCGATTTAGCAGCTATTGCTTCGATCGTCCATAGTTATAGCATCCCGCTGTTGGTTGATGAGGCGCATGGGGCACATTTTGGCTTTCATAGCGATTTACCGCCAGCGGCATTAGCTGCGGGTGCTGATTTAACGGTGCAATCGACCCATAAATTATTGGGTTCGTTAACACAATCAGCGATGTTGCATCTGAATAGCGATCGAATTAACCCCGATCGAATTACCCAAGCCTTGCGGTTGCTACAATCTACGAGTCCTAGTTATTTACTCTTAGCTTCGCTCGATGCTGCTCGTCAACAAATGGCCTTGAATGGTTCAGAATTAATCGATCGCGCGATCGAGTTATCCCACATAGCTAGAACAAAAATCGCGCAAATCGATCGACTCTCGGTATTTCAAATAGACAACCCAACTTCAGGCTGTAAATATCTCGATTCCACCCGATTAACCGTGAGTGTAACTGGTTTAAATTTAACTGGATTTGCTGCCGATGAAATTTTGAGCGATCAATTGGGGGTGGTTGCCGAATTACCCTCTATGCAGCATTTGACCTTCATTATCAGTCTCGGCAATACTCACAATGATATCGATCGATTAATCGGTGCATTTGTCGAACTAGCTAGTAATTATGCTGAGGAAAAATATCTAGAACTACCTTCGATCGATCCACCAAGTATGATGCTAACTGAGACGAAAATTACACCTCGTCAAGCATATCATTTGCCGCATATTAATCAATCGATCAATGATGCAGTTGGTAAAATCAGTGCTGAATCAATCTGTCCCTATCCGCCAGGAATTCCTGTTCTAATTCCTGGCGAAATTATCACGATTGAGGCTCTAGATTACTTACGACAGGTTCTCGATCTTGGTGGTGAAATTGTTGGTTGTAGCGATCCAAATCTAGAGGAAATTAAAGTAGTAAATATTTGATTTGAAATTATGTCTCAAAATCTTCGACTATCATCGACTTGAATTTGGAATTCTGGTAGATGTCGATCGATCTAGCTGGTGTAAGATGAGAATCAGCACACTCTAAACTTCTGTGAATATCTCTTGAGATATCAACACCCCAAGAATTATGTCCGAACTGTGGAAATATGTATCCCCAGGGATTCCCGATGAATTATTTGAGAGATTGCCAGGGATTCCCATGAGCCAGCGGGAGATTCGCTTGCTGCTGATTTCGGCCCTGAGATTGGAAGCAAACTCTGTTGTCTGGGATATTGGTGCCGGAACGGGCACAATTCCGGTCGAAATTGGGTTATTATGCCCTCAAGGACAAATCATTGCGATCGAGCGTGATGAAGAGGTGGCTAATCTGATCCAACTCAACTGCGATCGATTTGAGGTGAGCAATGTCCAAATCGTCGTCGGCAGCGCACCACAATGTCTCAAGCAAATTCTCCCTGTACCCCAGCGAGTCTGTATTGAGGGTGGCAAAGCTATTAAACCTATTTTGCAGCAAGTTTGGGAATATTTACCAATCACCGGACGGGTGGTAGTGACAGCAGCTAATTTAGAAAATCTGTACGATGTTTCGGCAGGTTTTAACCAGTTACAAGCGCGTAATGTTGAAGTTGTCCAAGCAGCCATCAATCGCTTAGAAACTAGAGGGAATAGTCGTCGTCTAGCGGCTGTCGATCCGATGTTTATTCTGAGCGCAGAGAAACTAGAGTAACCTTGCGCAACTCCCAACTCCCAACTCCCTCTTCATCAATGTCTTTACCTCGTGTTATAAGTACCATAGTCGCGATCGCTGTAGCTCTATGCATGTTATTGCTGGGTGGCTGGTACTTTACGATCGGCATGTGTATTATTGTCTACTTGGGTCAGAGCGAGTATTTTCAACTAGTTCGGGCAAAAGGGATCGAACCAGCCAGTAAAACCACATTAATTATTAGTCAAGTCTTACTGATTGTGAGCGCATTTGCCCCTGAATTGGATAATGCTCTGTTTCCCATTGCCGGTACCCTAATTTGCTTTTATCTACTGTTCCTGCCCAAAATAGCCTCGATCGCGGATATTTCCACATCCATCTTCGGACTATTTTACGGTGGTTATCTGCCGAGTTACTGGATTCGATTGCGTGTCGGATTAGATCCCCTCTCGATACAGTCACTGAATTTGAATATTAACTGGTCGAGTTTGCCAACTAATTTCGATCTCAGCCTATTACCCCGTGCTTTGACGATTACATTGCTCTCGTTTATGTGTATTTGGGCAGCAGATATTGGAGCTTATCTATTTGGTAAATGGTTGGGACGAACGCGACTATCCGAAATCAGTCCGAAAAAGACAGTCGAAGGGGCAATGTTTGGCATTTTGGGCAGTGTCGGAATTGGCATGAGTGGTGCCTGGGTACTTCACTGGCACCACTGGTACGTTGGCGGATTAGCTCTGGGTAGCTTGATTGGCTTGACTAGTTTGTTGGGCGATTTGACGGAATCAGTCATGAAACGAGATGCAGGTGTCAAAGATTCCGGTGAATTGATTCCGGGGCATGGTGGGATGCTCGATCGAACTGATAGTTATATCTTCACTGCGCCGTTGGTTTATTATTTTGTTACCCTAGTTTTACCGCTAATTTAGTACGGGGGATAAATGCCCGCAGGCAAAAAATCATTGACCAACTGACCAGACGAACAACTCACCCTGCCTTCCCCCCGCAGCCAGCCGACACCCTGTTGGATGCCATCCCAAACAACAAAACCCCTCCTCTGCCCCATCAAGTACCTGAACTGCCTCCATCGCCGCTTGCCAAAGGACGATCCAACCATCTTCTGCCAGAGATGCCAACACGCCGCTTTTTGGCTGAAATGCGACATCGATCACATTACCACTACTTAGTTCTAGCACCCAACTCTCCCAATCCAATCGAGTATGTACCCACACTGTCACTATTTCCCGGGTAGCGGCGGCGAGAAACGGCGGGAAATTGGCAGTGGGCGGCAGATCTGCCCAGGATAACTGCCGAATTTTGCCGGGAAAGCCACTCATTCGAGTCGGCAGATCATCTTCCTCAATTGACTCTTCCTCTAAGTATTTTACCTTTGACCAATCCAATACGCCGATGCTATGGTCATGAATAGCACAAGCTAAATAGGCTCCATCAGGCGACCAAGCTAGCTTACTGGCGGGTGAGTTTAATTCCCACTGATACAGCCGATTGTTCCAATTCTGGCTATTCCAGATATGAATATCATTTTTGGTCGCGACTGCTAAATGATCGCCATCAGGCGACCAGCACAAATCTTGAGCAGTAGCAGCCCCTGGTAAATTTGTAACGACTTCCGACCGATCTGCATCCCAAATCTGAACAGTTTTCCCTAGATTAAAAGCGAGATGATTGCAGGTTGGACTCCAGACTAATCGATAGACCCAAGATCCAGACTCAATCGTGTCGAAAAATTTGGGGATCTCTGTGTCGATCCGCCATAAGCTAATATTGCCATCTAACCCGCCTGCAGCCAGCCATTTACCATCAAATGAGAAGGCTAAAGCATCAATTGAATTACCCGTCGGTGGACATAGCATCATCCCCACAAAACTCTTGATTAGATGTACTTCGCCATTAGCGCAAGCAGCCGCAAAAGTATTGTCGATCGGCGACCAGGCGATCGCACTCACATAATCCGATAATTGGGTGGTCGCACTCAACTCTAAAATGGGTTGTTCTGCGATGTCTTCTTCATCAGTTAAATTGAGCATTTTCATATCTGAATATCGTCTAGTGAAAAAGCACAAAGGCTAGTTTCTGGATGTCCGGCTCGATTACATCTGGTCGGCTACGCGAGCGGCTATGGGCTTGAGTTAGTTCCATTACCATCTTAGTCTAGAATAATAATCATTATCGTAGTAACTCAAGCAAATTACTGGCACAGTCTTTTCTACTCGATCGCAGTGCCATTTTTAACGGCTTGGGCCTCTATCGTCGGGTGAAATAGATAATGTCATGGGTAAATTAGAGGTTGATTAAGTACTTAATGGCGAAGCTATAAGTGGTGTTCAGGTTGAAAAGTGAAATCAGGAAAAACAGTCTGTTAATTGCTGTCGCAGACTATCAGCATTCAAATTACGTCCGATAAAAATAAGCTGGGTTTTGGGTTTTGATTTCCATGGTTCACCATCTAAATTGAAACGGGCACCACTGAGTTGAAAAATATGCCGATTTTCACTATTGCTAAACCACAGAATCCCTTTGGCGCGAAAGACTTCGGCTGGCAAATGCGATTGTAAGAATGCTTGAAATTTATTGACATCAAATGGGCGATCTCCTTCAAATGCGATCGATACAAATCCATCGTTGTCTAAATGACTAGAATGGTGATGATGATGCTCGTGAGCATGATGCCCGTGATTATGTTCATGTTGATGATGATCGACTTCATGAGATTGATGATTATGCGATCCGTGAGCATGATGTTTATGACTATCTTGCTCAGTTTGTTCAATTTCTTCTTTAACTAAGTTTCCATAATTATTCGGATTATTATACTCTACGCCTAAAACCAGATTTAGCGGTACTTTGCCATATTCACTATGTAAAATTCTCGCACCTTCCTTAACTGATTTAATGTAATTCTCTACACTCAAAATCTGTTCGGCACTTGCCAAATCTGTCTTATTTAGGATAGTGATATCAGCATAGGTAATCTGTTTAAATGCTGCTTCGCTATCAAAGTGTTCGGGCGTAAATGTCTCAGAATCAACCATCGTGACGATCGAATCCAGTCGCGTCATATCTCGTAGCTCTGTTCCCAAAAATGTCAAGATAATCGGTAACGGATCGGCGACACCAGTGGTTTCGATCACCATATAATCAACCTTGTCTTCTCGTTCCAATACCTTATATACTGCCTCGACTAAATCTTCATTAATGGTGCAGCAGATACAACCATTACTCAGTTCTACCATGCCTTCATCGATCGACACCAATAGTTGACTATCGATATTAATATCACCAAATTCATTCACTAATACGGCGACTTTTAAGCCCTGTCGATCGCTCAGGATATGATTTAGTAGCGTGGTTTTACCGCTACCTAAAAAACCAGTAATAATCGTCACCGGCATTCCCCGTTTGGGAATTTCCAGCATAGCTGTAGCTGGATGCGTTATTGTTTGAGTCATGCAGATTCCTTAAATTAAATAGCAAGGCATTTGGTTAGCTGTGTTCTAATCGCCTCAGCGTTCAAATTTCGCCAGATAAATACTAGCTGATTAGCATTAAGTGGCGGCGAACGACTGGCAGATTTTTTCACCGAAATAGTCTTCATCTCATACCGTTTCCCACTCATTTGGAGAACATGACGCAATTGACTACCTTCAAATTTGAGGATACCTTTAGCACGATAAATATCTGGAGATAATCAATCGTTACGGGTATTTTAGATTGAAGAAACTGCACTGAATCCGCATAAATTTGGGTGGCTGAATTAGACATGATTGTCTCCTTAACTTTGTGAATATGTCTCAGTCAAGTGACAAACGAATGCTCGCTTTTGCATCATCTGAAAAATATTATAAAACCCATTAGCCCGAGAGGGAGTCAGGCTTACATCTAGTCCGGTTTTCTGAATAAAATCCGGTGTTAATTGGATAATTTCGGCAGGAGTCAAATCATCCAATCCTTCCACTAATAGCCCCACTAATCCCTTCGTAATTTGGGCATCAGAATCGCCTTGAAAGCTGACCTTCCCCGCATCAACCGTCGCAATTACATAAACTTGTGATACACAGCCGCTAACTCGATTCTCAGGGGTTTTCTGGTCTTCGGGGAACGCCGGAAGACGTTTGGCAAAGTGAAGTAGGTATTCATACCGCCGTTTTGGTTCCGATATCTGTTGGAAACGTTGGATGATGTGATCGAGTGCGGGTGGTAGTGGCTGAGAGATTGGCGACATATCAATCTGTGGCGAACCTTATGACAACAATGATAACCATTATCATGGTATCGGATTCTTGGTTAATTTCACAGGTAGAATGATAATCATTATTTAAATATAGCGATAAAATTCATTCATGCTCGATCCAGTAGCGAGTTAGGTCGAGGAGGGCTATTAAGCCCTGCCCCTCCCAATTAGATCTGGGCGTGCTGCTTTCACAGCACCCAGCTCCCGATATTCTAGTCACGCGACTTGCTCATGTGGATATAATCGTGGCACGATTCGTGGAGGGCTTCGAGATTCTTGGCTCTCCAATTGTCGTGATTGCCGTCGATGTGATGTAGATGTACTCTTTCTTCACTTGTGAGTCTATATCCACATCTCGCACACGAATGGTTTTGCTTTTTGAGGGCTTTAGAGGTTGCTCCATCGTAGAGTTTGCTATTGCGCTCACTCCAGTACTGGACATCTCCGTCATAAGGTGATTTAGTTCCTCTAACGTTGACGTGTTTGTTTTCGGCGTAAGAGACAGAGGGGAATGCTTGATTTAACAATTTCTTGCTAGAGTAGCGATTCTGCTTAGTTTCTTTATTGAATACCTTAAATGCGCGATTTTCGATAAAGACGAGTGAATTTCTCGCCCCATCCATCTTGCAATATTTGTGGTAATTCCGCCAGCCTCTAACCACGGCGGCTAATTTCTCAGCCTTAACCGCAGCACCATATCCAGAGTTGTTGACGATGTGTTTTACTTTCTTACGAAAGGTCTTAAAGTTCTCCACTGAGGGAGTACTTTTAAACTTGCCGTTTTTCTGGACTTTAAAGTGCCAGCCGAGGAAATCAAACCCATCTGTCGTAGCGGTTATCTTGGTCTTGCGTTCGCTGACCTTCATCCCTCTTGCTGCTAAGAACTGGCTGATATTATTAAGTATGAGGTCTTCATCTTCCCCAGGTTTGAGGAAAATTACCATGTCATCTGCATAACGCACTGAGGGATGGATATCCTCAATGCCGTTTAATGCGATGTTAGCTAACAGTGGACTCACGACCCCGCCTTGTGGCGTTCCTTGCTCTGGGAAGCCTACATTGGTTCCAGCTTTTAGACATCGGAAGATACCGAGTTTTAGTCCTGCTGGTGCGATGAGGTTGTCCATGATTGAGGTATGTGAGATTCTGTCGAAACACTTCTCGATATCTAATTCGATTACTCGTTTGTCGATACCTTTTGCACTTGAGCTGAGGTTTAGGTAAAGGTATTTCTGCGCGTCATGCGCCGAACGACCAGTCCTGAACCCGTAGCTACGAGCATGGAAAGTTGCTTCGTGCGCTGGTTCGAGTGCGAATTTGGCGATACATTGCCAAGCTCGGTCGGCTATGGTAGGCACTTTTAGCATCCGAGTTGTTCCATCTTTTTTAGGGATAGGGATTTCTCTTAAACCTTCATGCTGCCATGTGTTAGTATTCGATTCGAGTGTTGCACTCAGGGCAAAGCGTTCTTCAATGGTGAGGGACGCTTTCCCGTCGATACCTGCCGTCTTTTTGCCAGCGTTTAGCTGTGTTACTTGGCGGATCGCCAGTAGCCTCGCGGCTCGTGATTTAAGAATCAGTTTCTGTAGTGACTGAGCTTTGCGCTTGTCTCCAACTTGGATTGCTTTGTACACGCGATTTTGTAGGCGGAATAAATCCCGTCGGAATTGTTTCCAAGGGAGTTTCATCCAAGATTCAGTAGCTGTTAAACTCTGTCCAATCATGCTCTACTCGATGTAGTGTATTCTGAATACCTCGACCCAATTACGGGTCGTCTTACCCGATTCTAAGGAGTTAGTCCACTCGTCTGGCTTACTTTAGATTCGACAATCTATAGACCTTAGATTCGTTTTTATTCGTTCCCCTGAATGATTGTTAGTTCCCTTAGATGTAGCCACTTCAACCACTGGAAACCCAAGACTCTTGCAGCTATTGAGTGTATGATGCTGCGGGCTTTGAAATCCAGTGAGGTCAGGGTTTTGATAATACGCCCTGCCTTACGGGTAGGTTGCTTTTTTAGGCTCTGTTTCATCATAGAAACTCCCCATTAACGCCAGTGTCACCCCGTATTGGATGTCTGATTGCGTCCTGTTCCCAGCTTCGACCTCCCGAATTCCGAGTCGGGTCATCGTGGGCAGATAAGGAGTCACGTCTGAGTCTGACGGGTGAGGCTTGCACTCACATCAGTTCAGGAGTTCAGCTCGGATTTACTTCTTTTTTTTCCAGTAATATATATTTCTGAATTGGACGTGCTTCCTTGCTGCCAGAGTTATTTACGGACTTTACCGTGATTCATCTGGAACGAATCGCACACACTCTCCCCTTTAGAAAAGGGGAGATTCTTGGTTCAATGACCTATCTTGCTGTTGCAGGCTTTCACCAACGACAGTAGAGGACAAATCTCCCCAAGCGTTTTCAGTATCTAGTACTGAGCTTCCCACATGCCCTGTGGTAGCTATTCCTTTCTTGAGAATGTTGATAGCCGCATTCTCATCACGATCCGCTGCATATCCACAATGAGGACATTTATGGGTTCTAGTGCTTAATGTTTTCTGCACCCGTTTACCGCAATTAGAGCAATCTTGGCTAGTGTATTGGGGAGCTACAGCAATCGTAGTTCGCCCAAAGATTCGCCCAAAATACTCAATCCATACCCTGAATTGATACCAACTAGCGTCACTAATACTTTTAGCCAACTTATGGTTTTTCACCATATTCGCAACTTTCAAGTCTTCATACACCACAACGTCGTTAGACATTACTACGCACCGTGCGAGTTTCACTGCATGGTCTTTACGCTGGCGAGATACTTTTAAGTGCTTCCTACTTAATTTATTCTTGGCTTTTAGATAGTTATTGGACTGCTTTATTTTCTCCTGCTTTCTGGCTTTACTAAACTTTCTCGATACTCGCTTTTGAAGTTTCTTGATGGACTTCTCAGACTTTCTCAAGAATCTAGGGTTCTCAACTTGTCCGCCATTAGAATCAGTGTAGAAATGGTTTAAGCCCACATCTAATCCAATGGTTTTACCTGTTGGCGTAGTGTCAATATTTCGCTCTGCTTTAATCAAAAATTGAGCATAATAACCATCGGCTCGTCGAACTAATCGAACCCTTTTAATTTGTTCTACTTGATAATAGTGCAAGTCATAAGTCCCTACTAGCTTCATTCTGCCGACATTATGCCCATCAGTCAAAACTAAGTGTTTCCGATCCTCAGACAGTGCCCATCCAGAGGTTTTATACTCAACTGAATTACCCCGTCGTTTGAACTTTGGATAACCTTTCTTACCCTTGATTTTTTTCTTGCAATTTTCGTAGAAGCGAGAGATTGACGACCAAGCTCTTTCCGCACTAGCTTGTCTAGCCATCGAGTTAAGTTTGTTGGCAAACGAAAACTCTTTAGATAGAACTTTGCAAAGTGCTGACAGATCGTATTTACCAATTTTGGTATTGTCTATCCAGTAGCGAACGCAACTATTCCGAATAAACAGAGCAGTACGAATCGCTTCATCAATGAGGCGATACTGCTGTGTAGTTCCAGATAACTTGAATTCGTAGACTAGCATCGTGCTTTTATCAGTTTACAATAAACAGTATAGAGACGGGGCTTTAGCCTCAAAACATCGCTACTGGAAAGAGATGACATTTAGCTGTAGGCCATCTATGGCGATGGTGTGGTGTAGGTCTTCGCATTGATCGCCGATCGAATACCTTCAGGTACACTAGTAAAAAATCGATATCCAGTCAATTTTTCTACTTCTTGCACTGAAGTTAGATATTGCCGCCAGGAGTCAAATTTAATTCCTTGTTTATTCGGGACAATGACTGCAATTGTTTGGGTATTTTTATCGACTCCAGCCACCCCAGAATTGGGTCTATTTAGGACTAAAACGACTTTCCAGGTTAGAGCCGGGACAACTACTTTACCCCGTCCGACAGTGGCTTTTGCACCCTTTAATCCAATCCCCCCTTGCCCGTGCCCGCCGGAAACAATAAATAATTCTTTACCAGATCTAACTAATTGCCGCGAGTAGTTTTCTAGTTGCACCCATACTCCCTGATTATTATCAGGTGATTGAGGGAGAATATTCGTCATCAAAAAAGTTGCCAGATTATCTGCTGGTGAGCGGCTACGGTCTTCCGAATTAACCATGTGACCGCGATCGAAGCCACTACCAGTATAATCAGATGGTTTGACTCGTTCCCAATCTACGGGTAAATCTTCGTCTGGCGAAAATTTACCTGTTCGGGGTGCATCACCTAGCCAAGTAGAGTTTAGCTCCCAAGCAACCCAATTAGGAATACCTTTATTTTTAGAATAAGACAGTGCGTACTGTGGCCGAGTAATCAGATAATTTTCGGAATTACTCACTGATGTAGTCGCGTTCGATGGATTGCCCATCAGCAAGTGAATATTGCTGCTCTCCCTGCCGAATGGTATTTCAAATTGACGACAGGACACCAAAAAAATGGCGATCGACAACATCGAGCAGTAGAGTAGTTTTTGCCGATCGATGAACATTGATAGATCTGTTGCTACTGGTGATTAACTTTCGCCTTCAGCCGGTTTGGGCGAATCATCATTGTACAGTGCATCTAATCTCGTCCGCGCATCCTCGATACTAATTGATTTCATAATTAGCAACGGTTCACTGGTCAAATTCCCCATATCATCGAGTAATTCGGGATGGGGAACAGATCCGGATCGATAGCCATAACCCGAAAAATTTCGATTGGGCATGGTTCTTTGTTGTGGTACATCCATGCTAAAACCGATTAAACTCCGGATCAGATTGCCGATCGCTAGAAATGCCAAAATAGTAAAGGCGATGAGATAGATTATTTGTAACATGGCATTTTCCCACACATCTAGAGGGACAAAAATAGCAAGTGAATAGTCAATAGCAAGTTGGAGCTAGATCGAAACATATTGCGCCATGGGGCGACATATATCTAGCTTTTATGAGAAGTAAGGTGAGAATTATCACCTTTACTCTTCTATTTTAGTCTGTTGTGACTGTCTTAACTGCATTGATACTTGCCAACATTCAGTCACAAGTCGATGCCACCCGAGCATTTGACTGGTTTCTACGCCAACTTGACTATCGATCGCCTGAAAGAGCATTTGAGCCACCCGCACCTCTTGCTGGGCTTGTTTGACGCGATCAAGCAGATCCGCTTGCACTAGGGGATTTAGGAAGGAAATCTGTTGTCGTTCGAGCAGTTCGATCGATTGGCTAAACCAGTACTCAAAGTCTGTGAGTAAAGGCTGGAGGATATTTTGGAGCATTTCTTGCTCTGAGGATAGCGGCTTAGACATCTGAGCTAAATAGATTTTTCTTATATCCTCTTTATTCTAATTGTTTTTTACAATTCTTAATGAAAAAATTTATAATATTCTCCTGTAATCCAAATTCAGATCAGAACTCGATCGATTTGCTGTACCAGCGTAATTGGCACAAAGGGCTTAGAGATAATATTCTCCACACCGAGTTCCACTGACACATTTCTGGCTGGCAAATGGCGGCTGGCAGTCAACATTACAACTGGAATCAGGTGTGTGCTAGGATCTGCGCGGAGAGTCCGCAAAAAGGTCAACCCATCCATATTGGGCATCATCATATCGAGGACAATCGCATCTGGTTTATCTGTCCGCAGACTATGTAAGCCTTCTTCGCCTGATGCGGCTGCAGAAACATTCCAACCTTTGAGCTTTTGCAAGCACATTGAGACAACTTCGCGGATATTGTCGTCATCATCAATAATCAGAATTCGTTTGGGTAGACTTTTAGACTTATCTAGCTGTTGATTTTGAGGATCTTTTGGCTCGATCGATTGGTTCGCATCTACCACTCTAGTCGAACGGTTGAGAGGTAGATGTTTTTCAAGTATGGGCAGAATTGATTCCGCCTTAGCTGGCTTGCTGAGAAATCCATCGACCCCAATAAATTTAGTTCTTACTCGATCGATTAAACCATCCTTACCAGTTAAAATTATAATTGGAATATTTGCCAAGCATGGTGTTTTGCGGATTTGTTCACACACTTCATAACCATTGGTAATTGGCATCACTAAATCCAAGAAAATTAAACTGGGTTTATTCTTGATTAATGTGGGAATAATTTTCAGTGGATCTTGAATTCCCAGATAGCGATAGCCGTTATCTGTGATAATTCGATTGAGGCTCTGACATACAGCGATACTATCATCTATGCACGCAATTAATGGAGCTACTTCAAGATTGTTTGTGCTAGTAGCTAAATTACCCAGATCGGTTCTGCTATGTTGTTCAGGTATCGACAACGGTGACATAATTTCATCACCATAACTATCTATGCCGATAACTGACTTAGGTAGTCGATTTAATTTAACTATGCCTGCTTTGAGCAAAGGCAATATAGAAATCGTCAGATCAGTTAATTTTTTTTGATGGTGAATCGCTAAACTTCGCAGCGATCGATTACCATCAATCGATGAAATTAGATGTTCTAAATCTCGATCAACATTATAACTACTCACTTGATCTGGTTGGTGAATTACTGCAAACAAACTAGGCGAGAATTCATTGAGTCCATTTTTTTCCCACTCTTGCCAAGCTTGAATTGCATCATGGAGTAGTGGCTGAATATCTAAAGGTGGAAAATTTGAATTTGATTTAATATTATTTCCACTAGAAACGATCTGATATGATAATCTATCTCCATTATTTTGACTAAACTGAATGATGTCAAATAAGACTTCTTTAACAGCCCATTCTTGGGCTAGTTTATTGGAATTTAAAAATATTTCTTCATTATTGTTAGATTTAACCAATCGATCCAATGGCACATTGAGGGAAGCCAATGCCAAACTGCGACTCCAGCGATCGATCTTATCTAAACCACCACTAATTGCAGCCAACCGTCCAGATGAGAAGGATAAAACCCAGCCAGGAGTTCCAACTATCTGAACGATCACATTACCACTAAAAGCATTGGTTTTGAGATGATTTAACTCAACGATTAACTCTTTAAAGCTGATATGGTTTTTTTGAGTGGGGATGTACATAATTACGTCCAGATGCTTGTGTTAATTTTCCAAGAAATTTTGGAGTCTCATTTCAAGGTACCGAGCAAAAGTGGAGAAACTATGGAGAAATCATCCAATAATGTAAAGAAATATTTAGACAAGACTAATCGACTGCTCAAATAAGCATGAAATCCCCAAACCCTCTCCGACAGGAAAAACTGCCAGTCCCCCGCCCCCCTCTAACTTAATTCCAGCCCAGTAAGCGGCTAATTTCCTGGGAAAGCTGTACCGGATCGAAGGGTTTGACAATTAGCCCCGCCACGCCAAGTTCTTGGTAATGTAACTGCTCTGTGCGCTGGACTTTCGCCGTGAGAAAAATGATCGGAATCGCCGCAGTCTGCGGGTTTTGTCGAAGTTGTGCCAATGTTTCAATGCCATCAAGACCTGGCATCGAGACATCTAGTAAAATCGCATCTGGTTGTTCATCAGTTGCTAGTTGCAGGGCTTCCTGTCCAGATGCGGCGGTAATCACCAGCCATTTGGCCAGTTTAATTAAACACATCCTGACAACTTGCCGAATCCGTTCGTCGTCATCTACGATTAAAATCCGTTTGCTGGTCATCAGATTTAGCCGATTTAAGTCTTATTTCTTCAACATACCCTGCGACAACAGAGTTTCACTCATGGGCTGTGGTAATGTCAGGAAAAATGTACTCCCTTGTCCCCATAAACTCTCCACCCAGATTTGTCCTTGGTGCTGCTCAACGATCGATTTGCAAATTGCCAGTCCTAAGCCAGTACCACCCTTGTCGCGGGAATCCGAGGCATCGACTTGTTGGAAGCGGTTGAAGATGGTTTCTAGTTTATCAGCCGGAATTCCCCGCCCACGATCGGTAATAGCGAAGCGCACCTGACGGGATAAGCTGGTTTTGTCCAGGTGGAAATCTGTCTTGGAAGATAAAGGCAGATCGCCCGGATCGATCGGTGCATCAAGATCTTCTCCTTCGATCGATACAGTACTCCCTGGCGGTGAAAATTTGATCGCATTACTGAGGAGATTGGTAAATGTTTGGACAATTCGATCGGGTGCCACCCAAATCTGAATCGGTGGGCAATTTAGATCTAGCTTCACACCAGCCTCTTCAGCACTACCATTCATCACTTCGATCGATCGCTGGATCAACTGTGCCGCATCGCACCATTCTAGCTCTAGCGAATTGGGATCTGTCTCCAATTTCTCCAGATCGAGAATATCGTTCACCATCCGCACCAGGCGTTCTGTCTCACTAGCCGCAATCCCGATCATCTGCTTCATTTGCTCTGGTTCATCATCCATCACCCCCATTGCCAATAAACCCAATGAACCGCGCATGGAAGTTAATGGTGTTCGCAATTCATGACTGACAATCCCAATAAATTCGTCCTTGAGTTTTTCTACCGTCTGTCGCTGTTCCAATTCAGCATTCAGGAGTTGAAGTGTCATCTCCGCTTGTTTGCGTTGCGTCAATTCTAGTTGGGCTTCGACGAGCAGATCTACTTGTTGAATCGCAATACTGACTTGGCTAGCTAGCTGCTGAACGAGATCGATCTCTGAATCTTGCCACTGATGAATATCCGAGCAGTGATGAGCAATCAGCAATCCCCATAATTCATTCCCACGGACAATTGGTACAACCATATTGGCGCGAATTTGAAAACTTGCGAGCAGTTGCAAATGCCACTCATCAATTCCGGCATTATAAATGTCGGATTTTACTGTCACTGCCCCCTGCTTAAAACGTTCTACATAATTGCTGAGGCAGGTGTCATGAATCTGCTTGCCCAGGAGTGAAATCCAACCTGTGCCTACAGACTCGACGATCACATTACCGCTCCAATCAGGATCGAATTTATAGACGACAACTCGATCTGTTTGCAGAAACTGTCGGACTTCATCAACGGTGGTTTGTAAGATCTCGTATAGATCGAGCGATCGCCTGATCCGCTGAGTCATATCCATCACTAGTCGTTGCTGTTCCAGGCGATTTTGGAGCATCGCTTGTGCCCGTTGTCGATCGTCAATATTCACAACAGTGCCAATCATCCGCACCGGTTGACTATCTTCATTGAAATATGCCTCTCCCCGTGTTTCAATCCAGTGAATGCTATTATCCATCCAGATAATGCGGAATTGATGGCATAAGATCGATCGATCCTCGATCGCTTGCACGACAGATTGATGAACAGTACTGCGATCGTCTGGATGAATACAGCGATCGAAGGCTTCATAGCTGCCATCAAAACTTCCCGGCTCCAAGCCAAATAACTCTTGATGTTCTCGATTCCAGTGAATTTGCCCAGTCAGTAAATCCCAGTCCCAAATCCCCATCTGAGCAGAAGCTAGTGCCAATCGCAACTGTTCTTCCTGTTGATGTAGAACTTTCAGATGTCGCTCGTTTTGCAGTTTGAGATCGGCGACTTGACGGAGGAGTTCGCCTTGTTTGATGGCGTTGTGCAGTGACAGGCGCAAATTTTCGGTGGTTGATTCAGACTTATTCAGATACTGCTGCGCGCCATATTCGATTGCTTGGGCGGCTAACTGCTCGCGCTCATAAGCTGTCATCAAGACAACCGGAAGATCTGGCTTTTTGATCTGCTGCTGCAAAATCTGCAAGAACTCCAATCCATTCATGTCAGGCAGTACATAATCTAGCAAAATGGCATCAGGTTGAAGAATTCGATATTGTTTCAATCCTTCCGCGCCCGTTTCTGTTTCCAGAATATGATAGCTATAGCGATCGTCTTGATATAGATAGCGACGTAGCTGTTCCCGATATGTTAGAGAATCTTCGACAATCAAAATCGTCCGCAATTTATCGTTTGCTTCACTCATGTGTGTGCCCCACAATTGGACTTTAAATTCGATTGGCGTAGTTGCCTTGGTTCGAGTTGATTTAGTACACGTGCAATCAATTCTGGTTCGAGCATCGGCTTGCGAATATAATCATCTCCCCCAGCCGCAAATGCTTGGAGGATAGTTTCGGGATCTTGGGATGCCGTGATAAATAAAATAGGCAAATTGCCCCATTTGGGATCGTTGCGGACAGTTTGACACAGTTCGATCCCGCTAAATTCTGGCATTTCAATATCTAAAATTAGTAAATCAGGCATGGTCTGAGTTAATTGTGCCCAAAAGCGATGGGGATCTGCTAAAGAGATCACCTGTAATCCCCAGGGAGACAGCACTACAGACAACCGATGCAAAATTGCCAAATCGTCATCGACGACCATTACTCTAGCCAGCGGAGACTGGGGGAAACTGTGAGATCTCGATCGAGACTCGCGTAAGGTGGTTACTAGCGGCGATCCTGACTGATCCTCACTGATTGGCTGCACCAAGGGTAAGCAGGTTTGATTGCCAAATATCGGTTCTTTGGTGAGTTCTTGTTGCAAATCAGCAATTAATTGGCTCATTTGTTGAAGATCGGCGACTGTCAATTCTAGATGAGGATTTAATAAGTCCTCAATTTCTCTAGCTATAGTCGAACCAACCGGAAATCCATATACACCCAAAGAGCCAACTAATTTATGCGCCACTTGTCTGGCTGCTTGTTTTAACTCCCGCAGATATTCTTCATCCGCAAGGGTTGTCAATTCACTAGTGGTAGCCTTTGCCCTTGTTCTCCCATCGGCAATTGTGATCAATCTATCTGTGTAAGCCTGCGTGGTGGTTGCCAGTAAATCGATCTGTTCGCTAAAGGAATCCTGAAACTCTTGCCATAGATCCCACATGAAAGCATCCGCGACTTCCAGATCTACTAGTGCGGAGTCAGCTAGATTGGTAGTTGCCAGATCACTTGCTAGAGGACGGAGCCGATAACCAAAACCGTACATCGTTTCGATCGGATCTTGAGTTGCTCCAGCCTGTTTGAGTTTTTGGCGAATCGATTTGATATGGCTATTGATCGTACTTTCAGTTGGTGTTGCTTCCAGTTCCCATAACCTAGTAATCAAAGCTGTCCGACTAAATACTCGCTGGGGGTTTGACAGTAACAACTCCAAAATCCCATACTCTTTTGGGGTCAACCGTAATTCGCGATCGCCATAACTAACCTGATTTGTCTGACAATTTAGTTGCAAGGATGCCCAAGTCAATATTTTCTGACTAGAAGGTGAGCCAAATGTTGTTCTCCCCCGCCGCAGCAAGGCACGAATGCGGGCAAAGAGTTCTGGTACACTAAACGGTTTGATCGCATAATCATCAGCCCCAGCATCTAAACCAATCACTCGATCGGCAATCTCATCCTTGGCTGTCAATAATAAAATCGGAATCTGACAACCCTGTTCGCGCAACCGCCGACACACGCTAATTCCATCCAATTCAGGAATATTGACATCCAGCAAAATTAGATCGTAGTCCACCTCCTGTGCCAACTTTAATGCCGATCGACCATCGCCAGTGGCTTCAACTTGGTAGTGTCGCTCGATCGATACATGTTCTAGCATCGATCGAGTTGCTAGATCGTCTTCTACCAATAAAATTTTCATCACATCTACCAGGAAAAATCCTACTTTCTCTAGGATGCCCGCCGTCACCATTCAGATCGACGGACATATTCACACTCGATCGGGGTACGATAGGATCGCCGCGATCGAACTTTGACTTTTGTGGTCGATCGGCACTATAATAGTATTTATGCACTCCAATCTGGAATTGTACTAAACTCGAACAACAAATCCAACGCAGATCGGCGCAATTGGCAGCTTGACAATGCCTTGAGAGTCGCTTGTCGATCTCCAAAAATCTTAGTGGACTCACCCCCTAAGAGTGTCAATTTCCCTTTGTTATAGAGGCATTAATGGCAACCCAAATCACAAACAGCCCAGATCGAGACAAAGCCCTTAACGTAGTCCTACACCAGATCGAGAAATCTTTTGGCAAAGGGGCGATTATGCGCCTTGGTGATGCCACGAAGATGCGGGTAGAAACTATTTCCAGTGGAGCAATGACTTTAGATATTGCCTTGGGTGGCGGTTTACCCAAAGGTAGGGTCATTGAAATTTATGGCCCAGAAAGTTCCGGCAAAACTACCCTCGCCCTTCATGCCATTTCTGAAATTCAAAAAGCCGGTGGAGTTGCCGCCTTCGTCGATGCCGAACATGCTCTCGATCCGACCTATTCTGCCGCACTCGGCGTAGATATCGACAATCTACTTGTCTCTCAACCAGATTCAGGCGAAGTTGCTCTCGAAATCGTCGATCAATTAGTCCGCTCTGCGGCTGTCGATATCGTCGTCATTGACTCTGTAGCCGCATTAGTACCTCGTGCGGAAATTGAAGGCGATATGGGTGATTCCCACATGGGTTTACAAGCTCGACTAATGAGTCAAGCTTTACGCAAAATTACGGGGAATATCTCTAAATCTGGTTGTACGGTCATTTTTATCAACCAACTGCGGCAGAAAATCGGTGTTACTTATGGTAGCCCAGAAACCACTACTGGAGGTACCGCGCTGAAATTTTATGCCTCCGTTCGGTTAGATATCCGCCGGATTCAAACGCTTAAACGGGCAAATGAAGGCGAATATGGGAACCGCGTCAAAGTCAAAGTCGCCAAAAATAAAGTCGCTCCACCATTCCGCATTGCTGAGTTCGATATTATCTTTGGTAAAGGTATTTCGACCATCGGCTGTTTGGTAGATCTCGCCGAGGAAAGTGGCGTAATTACCCGCCGAGGTGCTTGGTACAGCTTTGAGGGCGATAATCTGGCTCAAGGGCGGGACAATACGGTTAAGTATATGGAAGAGAATGCTGAGTTTGTTGCCAAAGTTGAAAAACTAGTGTGGGACAAACTTAACGCTGGCACTCCTGTTTCGGCAAATACCCTCAAACAAGCCGAGGAAGAAGACGAGGACGCGGATACAGAAGAATAAACATACATCATCTATGGGTACCCACAAGGGGCACCCCTACAGGTTAATTGTGTAGGGGTGCCCCTTGTGGGTACCCTGGATCTTCTCAAGTTTTTGCCAAGGGAGAGATTTGTTTGACTTCCGTATTCAGTTTGACGAAGTAGAGTTCAATATTTAGATCTGGGTAGCGATCGCGGATTGCCCAATAAGCGCGACTGAGATACTCGGTATGGGTGGCGAGTTCTAATCCGGGGTTTTTCGTCAGATTGGGATCGATCTTATACTCATAGACCTCACAGCCTTCATGATCGAGAATAATCACTTTGGTGATGTGATGAATCCGATAGGACAGATCCAACTGATCCCAAAATGCTTCAGCATCATGTTGGTGAGGTATTCCACTGAGGGCGATCGACGCTCCAGCCAAGGCTGTAAAGTCATATTGCCCACCCAAATTTTGGAGAGAGAGAAAGTAGCGTTCGGCTTCTAAAATTCGATAATCGATACAACTGAGGACTAGTGCTTTGGGGACTTTCTTTTCCGCTCTAGCAATCGCCGGATTGATCGTCATCGCGGTAGCCAAAACTCCCGCACCAAGGCAATAACGGAGAAATTGACGACGATTGAAAGGAGCGCACTCTGAACACTGACAAAGATTCCGCATTTTGGTTCGCTCTACTAGAAACAAGTCAACTTCGCATCCTCGCAGTGGTTAGAGTTGGAGCGATTTGGTTTGTGGTGAACAGTCTGTGTAGATATTCTACCAAATGCTGACATTTGCAGACATATTCGCCTTCAGGATAGAGCCGACAGAAACAGAATCGATCTATTAGACAATCTGAGGATCGAATCTGAGCGGCTTGCCTTTAACCGTAGAATGGATTGTCCCTTGATCGTAAACAATCTGCCCATTAACGATCGTATAAACTGGATAACCAGTCAAATTCCAACCTTCAAATGGACTCCAACCGCATTTTGTTTCTAAATTTTCTCGCGTGACTGGATGATAATTTTTCAAATCAACCAAGACTAAATCGGCATCAAACCCAACCGCAATCGAGCCTTTATTGGGGATATGATAGGCTTTGGCAACAGCGGTAGACATCCAGTTAGATACTTGTTTGATCGTGCATTTTCCGCCTGCTGCTTGGGTGAGCATCACTGGGAGAGATGTCTCTACTCCCGGCATACCCGATGGGGTATTGGGATAGCCTTGAGCTTTTTCGGCTAATGTGTGCGGCGCATGATCGGTGGCGATAAAATCGATCGTCCCATCTAATAATCTCGCCCATAAGACCGCATTATCATGGTGGCTGCGGAGTGGCGGATTCATCTGCGCCAGAGTGCCAATCTTGGCATAAGCATCAGTATTGAGGACTAAATGTTGGGGAGTCACTTCGGCAGTCACCCAGGCGGGTTTATCTTGACGGAGCAACTCTACTTCTTCTGCTGTCGAAAGATGGAGAATATGCAGCCGTCGCTGGTACTTTTTAGAGAGTTCGAGGGCGAGTTTTGTTGCATTGAGCGCAGCTTGGTTATCTTGAATCTGGGAATGAATCGCCGGATCGCTAATTCCGGCAAATTCTTGTTTGCGCTGATTGATCCGTGCCTGATCTTCGGCATGTACCGCAATTAACCTTTCGCCTACGGCAAAAATTGGCTCTAAGGCAGCCGCAGTATCGACCAGCAGATCCCCCATGTGCCGAACCCATGAACACCTTAATGCCGCAGCTAGGCTGGGCAGAACGCAGATCTGGCAAGTTGGCGGGGGTGGCACCGATAAAGAAGCCATAATTAACGATACTTTTTGTTGCGGCTCGTTGTAATTTATCATTGAGTGCGACTTGGGTAGTCGTCAACGGCTTAGTATTTGGCATTTCTAGGAAAGATGTCACGCCACCTTTCGCGCAAGCACGACTTGCTGTTGTCAGATCCTCTTTATGCTCTAAACCTGGCTCCCGAAAATGAACTTGGGGATCGATGACTCCTGGCAACAAAACCAATCCAGTTGCGTCAATCTCTCTAGATACCTCACTAATCGCAATCTCCGCTGCAATTTCAACAATGCGTTCATTTTGGACTAGCACATCCCCAACCAACCATTCCCCTCCAGGTAACAGGATCTGAGCATGGCGGATTAACAAAGAATTTATGTTCATACTCGTTGGCGTAGCCTTTCCTATGGAGAATCGGTAAAAATACAGGGCATAATGGTCTTTAGACAACATCTTGTTATGACGAATTTAACATCGATCCGCAGGAATCACTGCGATTCAAATCTTCCATCAACTTGTCTGTTGCTGTTTTCCGACTATGTGCGTAAGATTTTACCGCAAAATCATCAGGACTTTTGGCGGTCGATCGTGTAGCTTAGATATACACATCAATGGCTGTGTTGCGCCGATCCCGCCTCAACAACACTAGGATCTCTCAATTTACGCTTACTCATCTACCCTAATTACCCAATCCAACTATTCTTATGGATTACCAAGAACCTCAACCTCAACCAGAAGCAGAATCACAATCCCCATCCTCATCCACCACGGCGGTCAAAAATGAAAATCCGTGGCTGGAAACAGGCAAAACAATTGTGTTGAGCGTTTTCCTGGCATTGGGAATTCGCAGTCTTGTTGCCGAAGCTCGGTATATTCCTTCCGGTTCGATGTTACCGACTTTGCAGATTAACGATCGATTAATTATTGATAAAGTTAGCTATCGGTTTAGCAATCCGGTGCGCGGTGATATTGTGGTCTTTAACCCCACTGCTGAATTGGAACGTCAGAAGTTTAAAGATGCCTTCATCAAACGAGTAATTGGGCTACCAGGCGATCGAGTGGAAGTCAAAGGCGGCAAAGTTTACGTCAATGGTAAAGTTCTCGTAGAGAAGTATATCGACGAAGCTCCTGAATATAACTGGAAAAGCACGGAACTAACTCCTGATGGCGTTGTCCCTGAAGGTCATTATCTCGTGTTGGGTGACAATCGCAATAATAGTTATGACAGTCACTACTGGGGGTTTGTCCCTAAGGATAAAATTGTCGGCAAAGCAATTGTCCGCTTTTGGCCGATTGATCGGGCAGGGGGGATCGATCCACAGCCAGACTACAAGTAATACATCTCAATAGAAGTATGTCATTTAACTCGATCGCTGCTAGTATTTGCTCTATTTCACTCCTCACCGCTAGTCTGCTGTATTCTCTTCCCAGTCAAGCTAGCAAAACAGCCCAAAAGAAAGTTTACCCTACCAGTGGGAAGCTATTACAACTGACCAATGGTGATTTAATGTGCTATGTAGAGATCCGAGATGCGCGTGGAAAAAAGCACTCACTAGGGGCTGTCTTTGAAATTTGCGAACAATCTCAACTCCTCAACAAGCAAGTACAACTGAATTACAAACTGATGAACTTCAATGATTGTCAAAGTATCGAACCTTGCGGTAAAACGAAGGTTGAAAATGCGATCGTCAAAATGAAATTATTACGGCGCAAGTAATTTTGTGGGATGTCACTATTCTGCGGCACGAGTTAGTCCCGATCGACAATAATCATCTTAACAACAAGCTAAAATAGAAGATATCATTGATAAATTCTGTTACTGGCAAACATTATTTTGACAGCACAGGTACACTCAGTTAGGAGCGGTAAATCACGATGCAGTCACGCGCAGTACGAGAAGGTTCAGTGGGATTGATGTTACTGGCTGGATTAGGTGTATTTGGCGCGATTTTTCTGTGGTTAAAAGGTCTGACACCAGGTAGTCAAACTTATAATGTTGTTGCTCAATTTGCTCAAGCACCGGGAATTCAGCCGGGAGGAGTGGTCAGATTTCGGGGAATTCGAGTTGGGAAGATTGCCAAAATCGAACCTGGCGTAAATGGGGTTGAGGTGGTAATGCAAATGGACGATCCCAATTTAACCATTCCCAAAGATGTGTTAGTAGAAGTCAGCCAAACCGGATTAATTGGCGAACCGATAGTCGAAATTACCCCCCGCAGTGCTGTAAATATTAATGCTAGTCAGATTGCCAAGGCATTGGATAGTAAGTGCGATCGCAACCTTATTCTCTGTAATAACGCTAAAGTAGATGGACAAATCGGTGCAAGTTTCAATGAATTGCTCCGCAGAGCAACTAAATTAATTGAACTATATAATAACCCTGAAGTCGTTAAAAATCTCAATAATACCCTAATTAAAACAGGGACAGCAGCTGAAGATATCTCTCGATTGAGCAAAAATTTCAACCAAATCAGTGGGGATTTTTCCCGTTTACCTAAGACTGTAGAGTCAGGGCTAAATAATTTATCAACTAAAGCAAATACAATTACCACATCCTTAGATCGTACTAGTATTAAAATTGGTCAAACTGCTGATAAATTTGGGCGTACTGCTGACCAACTATCCATAACTGCTGCTGAATATAAGAATTTAGCAGGTTCGGTCAATAGTTTGGTTGCCGAAAATCGCAAAACATTTTCTACTTCTTTGAATAATTTCAATCAACTTAGTGTCGATCTCCGTAAAACAGTTAATGCAATTAATCCTTCAATTGCTAAACTTAACACGACAATTTCTAAGGTAAATTCTGAGAAATTAGCTAAAGATTTAGAAGGCGTACTCGCCAATGCCAATCAAACCGCCATTAATCTCAAAAATGTCACAGGAAATTTAAACGATCCTAAAACTATCTCGATGCTCCAACAGACTTTAGATTCAGCGCGATCGACATTTCAAAATACTCAAAAAATAACTGCCGATTTAGACGATCTAACAGGTAATCCTGAATTTCGGTCTAACCTACGCAATTTAGTAAATGGGCTAGGTAAACTTGTCTCTTCTGCCGAACAATTGGAGCAACAGGCTAAGTTAGCCCAACAAATTGAACCACTAGGTAAATCACTCGATAGAATTAGTAAGTTACCAGCCCAGCAATCGATCGATTCAAACCAAATTAGTGAAACTAATCAATTTGAAAAACCCGATCTCACTCCAGAATATCAGTTCAAAACTGACTCTCCAATTACACCGAGTTTGCCTAACTTATCGGCTCCTTCACGTAGTCTTTCTAACAACCAATCTGGCTCTCAACCATCAGATTAAATTAAAAAGACAGCAGTACTGCTGTCTTTCTGAATACCTAACAATTTGACTGATATCTGTTGTTATTTATTAGGTTGTGGAGTCATCCGCAGATAAGGCTTAAGTTCGGTAATTCCTTTCGGAAATTTCACCTTCGCATCTTCAGTGGAAATAGTTGGCACAACTACACAATCACCACCATCAACCCAGTTGGCTGGAGTTGCCACACTATAATTGTCAGTGAGTTGAAGTGAGTCAATTACTCGCAGAATCTCATCAAAGTTACGTCCGGTGCTAGGCGGGTAAGTAATCGTCAGCCGGAGTTTTTTATTGGGGTCGATAATGAATACCGATCGAACAGTCACCATTGCATTTGCATTAGGGTGGATCATGTCATAAAGATCGGATACTTTTTTATCAGGATCGGCAATGATCGGATAATTTAGTGCATGACCTTGGGTTTCCAAGATATCCCCAACCCAGCCATTATGTGATTCGACATCATCAACACTGAGGGCTATCGCCTTAACATTCCGTTTATCGAATTCTGGCTTCAATCTGGCAACTTCACCGAGTTCCGTTGTACAAACTGGGGTGAAATCTTTAGGGTGGGAGAATAAAATCACCCAACTATTGCCAGCCCATTCAAAAAAATCAATATCACCGTGGGTAGTAGCTTGGGTAAAGTTGGGTACTGTGTCCCCTAATCTTAGCTGCATAATCTATTTGGGTAAGTGAAAGTGGATGGGAGCAGTTTTGTATGATCGCACAAAGTTACTCCAACCTACTATTAATTTACACGTTTATTTAAGATTGGGTATCGTTAACAAACATTCCATCTAGTCTCACACCGATTAAATGTGAACAGTCTCTCCCGCATAGCGATAGACGACATCACCTTCATTATTGACTCGAACTCGCTCAATTTTAGCTCCCAGACTCCGCATTTTCGCTTCGAGGTCATCGTAACCCCGATCGAGGTGATGTAAGCCTTGCATCACCGTTCTGCCTTGAGCAGCTAAACCAGCTAATACCAGTGCCGCAGATGCTCTCAGGTCGGTGGCTGTGACAGTTGCCCCTGATAGCATATTTACACCTTCGATAATCGCATGATTGCCTTTAACCTTAATATTGGCACCCATCCGTTTGAGTTCAGCGACGTGTTGGAGCCGATTTTCAAAGACGGTTTCCGTAATGACACTATTCCCCTCACTCACAGCCAGTAATGCCATAAATTGGGCTTGCATATCCGTGGGGAATGCTGGGTAGGGAAGTGTTTCGATATCCGTGCCTCTGAGCTTACCACTAGGCACTACTCGTAACCGATCGGGAGCATCCACAATCACTTTTGTGCCAATTTGCTCCAATTTTGCGACCGCCGCAGCTAGATGGGCGGGAACGACAGGAAACACACTCAGTTCTGAATTGGTAATTGCCCCAGCTACCAGAAAAGTCCCCGCTTCCACTCGGTCGGCAATAATACTATAATCAGTGGAGTGTAACTTTTCCACGCCATTAATCACAATTCGATCGGTACCTGCACCAGCGATGTTCGCACCCATCGAAATACAGAAATTTGCCAAGTCCACAACTTCTGGTTCTTTAGCGGCATTCTCCAAAATCGTCTCACCATCGGCTAGAGTCGCCGCCATCATCAATGTTTCGGTCGCGCCGACACTGGGGTAGTCGAGATAGATTTTCGCTCCTTGGAGCCGTTTACTAGAGCCAATCACATAAGCATTGACAATCCCATGTTCGATTTCGACATGGGCACCCATCGCTTGCAAACCACGGACATGGATTTCGACTGGTCTAGCACCGATCGAACAGCCACCTGGTAATGGTACCTTGGCAACGCCCAACCGAGCTAGAATAGGGCCGATCGAAAAGAATGCTGCCCGCAGTTTGGAAACTAATTCAAAGGGAGGCGTATGACAATTAAAGTCCGTGTTATCAAAATCGATCGTGTCACCATTGCGCTGAATCTTAACTCCCAAAGATTCAATAATCTGGCACATCTTATCGACATCTACCAGCCCAGGAATATTTTGCAGCCGACATTGACTCGAACACAGCAGTGCCCCAGCCATCACCACTAAGGCTGAGTTTTTCGCGCCGCTAATTTTTACTTCCCCTGATAGTGGGTGCTGACCCCAGATATGAATGACAGACTGTTCATCAATTGAAGTGGTTTGGGTCGGGTTTAAGCTACTAATGGGTTTTTCCTCCAGGTTCTTAAAGAAATTTTAGTCGCGATTATTATGTTTTGTTTAGATTCTACAGGAATTATGTAGTAATTCTGCTGGATATTCAGTAACAAATGAGTGTTTTTATGGTTAGATGTAAAATTTGCTACCCATTTACTCATTCACCCATCTTGCCCTTGAATAACGAACTAGCAACTGATGTTAATAGCTGACAGCTTTAGTCCTAGCTCCTCAAATTATGCCCCATCATCAGACAGAAATCACTGGTGGCTGAATAGATATAGGTTATCGCAACAAAAAGACGCACTAAGGAGTGCGTCGGCTTGATTTAAGCTAGTGCGGGGTTGGAGATAGCCAGTAAATATTTACTATTTAGCATTTGTTGAATCGACGGGATCTTTGTGATGGTGAAACCTAATTCCTAAAAAGATATCGTAGACAAAATGGAGCAGATCCTTGCCCTGGAGTAATCCTAGCGACTGATGACACCCTTTTTCCTCCAATAGTGGCTTAGTCGCATGGTAGGCAGCCTGGTACTTGTACCAGGGAATTGATGGCCAGAGATGGTGGATCAAGTGGTAATTTTGACCAAAGATCAATAAATTTAGAATCGGTCCAGGATAAACACGGGCATTCTTCCACCGATTGCGATCTTTGAATGGGCGATGGGGTAAATAGTCAAAAAATAATCCCAATGCCAAACCAACGACTAATGCTGGTGAAAACCAAAAATTTAAAATATAGCTACTAAAACCGTATTGACAGCCAAAATAAATCACTAGTCCTACTACTAGCCGACTGAGAAACCATTCGAGCAACTCATATTTTCGCCACAAGCGGCGTTGAAAAAAATAGATCTCATGGTAAAAAAATCTGGCAGCAATCAGCCAAAGTGGACCACCTGTAGATACAAAATGGTCGGGATCGTTATCTGGATCGTTCACATTAGCATGATGCTGAATGTGTACACGGGTAAACACTGGAAAGGCAAACCCTAACATCAACGCGCTACCATGTCCCATAATGGCATTTATCACTCGATCGGGGTGAGCGGCATTATGTGAAGCATCGTGAATTACGGTACCTGCCATGTGTAAAGCTAAGACATTGAAGCCAAAGCAACACCAACCGGGTAAATGGAATTGCCAGTAGCCGATGGTTGAGATCGTGACTAAGGCAATCGCGCCCAAGAACATGAACAGATCTGGATTCAATTCATCAGGCGGTCCCAAAAACTCCCTAGGGACTCTGAGGGGCTGCTGCGCCTCCGACATTAGATTTTTGCTCCTCTAAACTATTAGCGTAGATCGCTGTTCCCGTAGTATACGCTAATCGCAGCCAATGATAAAGATTTGTGAAATTCTCTAATCTAATGTAAACGCTCTAAATTCATCTAAATTCATCAAAATTACCTGTTAACGCTCGATCGATCCTCACGACTTCGATACTACTCATGGAGTAAAAGCACTGTCAAATGGTCGTAAAAACCGCACTCCACCAACAAATATCGCTCGAACCTGATGCACCAGGAATAATTGCAACTAATCGATCGAGCTTAAAAGCTAAGGATTTATTATCTCTCGGTAATTATTTGTCTCTATTAGTATTTCGGCTTGCGTAGTTTGATGCAACTTATGATTTCCGACTCTTTATTTCCTAACAAATGGGTGACCGGGGACTCGAACCCCGAACCAACGGATTAAGAGTCCGATGCTCTGCCATTGAGCTAGTAACCCGAGTTAACTGACCAGATTTTAGTATAGCAAAAATTGAGGAAATGAATCGTCGGAGAGAGAATGATTACGATCTATACTTCAAAAAACACCGAAACTAGTCCTCGAAAGAAGATCGGGCGATTACTTATTGTTAATAAAGGCAATAGCTGTCTCAATTGAGTAACGACCTCATCTATGATGGAAGCTGGGGTTAAGTCTCTCACCTTCATACCAAATCAATTGCTCACTAAGTTAGCAATGCGGCATCGGCTCTACAGCAAACCTCGACTGCCAAATCTTCATTGCTAAAACTGTTCCTCCCCAAATTTCACCATACATGTCCATTTCGCCATTAGGATTGAACTGTCTAGCGATAGTAATACATTCACGCACTAATCCGTCGCAAATTTAGTTTAAATTACCAACACCGCCAAGATTCGACACATTTTAGCTGCTATCATGAATCATTCAGAAAATACACACAACACTTTCAGCGTCACTACTCCCCTATACTATGTCAATGATATTCCCCATATCGGACATGCGTACACGACAATGGCGGCTGATGCGATCGCCAGATGGCAAAGACTCCAGCGGCGAGATGTGCTCTTAATCACTGGCACAGACGAGCACGGGCAGAAAATCGAGCGAACAGCCATCGAAAAAGGCGTTGCGCCGCAGCAACATTGCGATCGAATTGTCGAGCAGTTTGATTCACTCTGGAAGAAGTTAGATATTCAATACGACAGATTTAGTCGGACGACAGCGGCGAATCATCAGGTTATTGTCAATGAGTTTTTTCAGCGAGTCTGGGATCGCGGGGATATCTACCAGGGTAAGCAGCAGGGTTGGTACTGTGTCTCCTGTGAGGAATTCAAAGAGGAACGGGATCTGTTACCAGACAATCATTGTCCGCTCCATCCCAGCAAACAAGTAGAATGGCGCGACGAAACTAATTATTTCTTCCGCCTCTCGAAGTATCAACACCAACTCGAAGCTTTATACGCCGAACGTCCTGACTTTATTCGACCAAACAGTCGGCGAAATGAGGTATTGAAATTTGTCGCCCAAGGCTTGCAAGACTTCTCAATTTCGCGGATCAATGTGGATTGGGGATTACCGTTACCTACCGATCCCCAACAGACAATCTATGTGTGGTTTGATGCTTTATTAGGCTATGTCACAGCATTACTAGATCCGGGTGTCGAACCTAGTCTAGATCATGCGTTAAGCAAGCGTTGGCCGATCGATTTACATCTAATTGGCAAGGATATTTTACGCTTTCATGCGATTTATTGGCCGGCAATGTTAATGTCAGCAGAATTACCGATCCCCGATCGAGTTTTTGCACATGGCTACTTTACCAAAGACGGCAAAAAAATTAGCAAAAGTGAAGGGAATGCGATCGATCCTGTCGATTTAGTCGATCGATATGGAGCCGAACCACTAAGGTACTATTTCCTCAAGGAAATTGAATTTGGTCAAGATGGTGACTTTAATGAAACCCGCTTTGTCGAAATCGTTAATGCAGATCTTGCCAATAACTTGGGGAACTTAGTCAACCGCACCCTCAACATGGCAAAAAAATATTGCCAGGGACAAGTACCCAACTGCCATGCAGCGGAGATTTCCGCCGACAATCCCCTGAAAATCTTGGGACAAGATCTAGGATCTAAGGTGGACTTGGCGTATAATGAGTTAGCCTTTCAAGCTGCCTGCGAAACAATTTTAACTTTGGTGCGCTCTAGTAACAAGTACATTGACGACCTCGCGCCGTGGACCCTGTTTAAGCAAGAAAAACATGCAGAACTAGCACAGGTCTTATATGCTGTGCTGGAATCCATTCGACTGTCTGCATATTTGTTGTCGCCAATCGTCCCGAAAATTAGTACGGATATTTATCGTCAATTGGGTTTAGACATCGATTTTGATTTAGTGTGTGGCAATCACGCCAACGAAAGTTTAGACCTAGAATTGCCAGCGGATTGGAATCATCAGATGGAATGGGGCATACTAACAGCAAATTCGCCACTAGGCGAACCCCAACCGATCTTTGTCAAGCTAGAACTTCCAGGAGCCAGTTAACTATTGTCAGTTGGTAACTTACAGCGGTGTCCATTCAACTACTGCTTAATTTCTCAAATAAATTTTTTTCAATTTTTAAAAACTTTTTTTCCAATTTTTAACAACTTAAAATACTAATGAATAGTTTCAATCATGATGAAAATTCGATCTTTTCAGCCCAGCAAGTTCTCGAAAATCGCGGTAGAGTCGCAATTTTTATCGATGGCTCTAATTTATTTTATGCAGCACTGCAACTGAATATTGAGATTGACTATACTAAGTTATTAGCCAGACTTACTGGTGGTTCTCGGTTACTCCGGGCCTTCTTTTATACTGGAGTCGATCGCACTAATGAAAAACAGCAGGGATTCTTACTCTGGATGCGCCGCAATGGTTATCGAGTAATTGCCAAAGATTTGGTGCAACTACCCGATGGCTCAAAAAAAGCCAACCTTGATGTGGAAATTGCTGTTGATATGATGGCACTGGTCGGATCTTACGACACGGCGGTACTTGTCAGCGGAGACGGGGATCTCGCTTATGCGGTGGATGCTGTCAGTTATCGAGGGGTACGAGTAGAAGTTGTAAGCTTGCGATCGATGACTAGTGATAGTCTGATTAATGTCTCCGACAGGTACATCGATCTGGAAAATGTCAAGGAAGATGTCCAAAAAACTCCCCGTAGCAGTACGGCATCGCCATCTCTCACTCCCGATATCTGGGTGTGAATTAGGGAACAGTTGAAAGTTGAAAGTTGAAAGTTGAAAGTGGACAGTGAACAGTGGACAGTGGACAGTTCCCCCGTCCCCCCGTCCCCCTGTCCCCCCGTCCCATCGTCCCCCAGTCCCCTCGTCCCCCGTCCCCCCGTCCGCCATCCGATTCCCGATCCCCGACATCATGGTACGCAGCTTTTTCAAACTTGCCATTATCGGCGCGGCGATCTTCAGTCTCGGACTGGGTGGTTGTCGTCGAACAGCCAAGCCGCAACCTACGTCGAGTCCCAGTCCATCACCCATCGAACCAAAACTAGAACTGAACAATCTCAGCTTTGAGCAAGTAGATAAACAGGGTAAACCCCTGTGGAAAGTTCGCGCCCAAAAAGGGATCTATGCCCCAAACCAAAAGAGTGCTAAAGTCACTAATCTCAATGGGGATTTCTACCAAGATGGGCAGGTCATCCTCAATGTCACCGCTAAAACTGGTGAAGTCGAACAAGAGGGAGAAAAAGTATTCTTGCGTGGGGATGTGATCGCTAAAGAAACTCGCAATAATCTAGTGCTAGTCGGGCAAGAGATCGAATGGCAACCGAAAGCAGATCTACTGACAATTCGCGATCGCGTTCAAGCTAATCATCCCCAGTTTCAAGCTAATGCCGATCGCGGTCAATATTTTAGCCGCAAACAGGAGATGAAACTCAGTGGCAAAATCACTGCTTTTTCCACCGAGCCGCGATTGGCAATGCAAACCGAACATCTCACCTGGTTAGTCAAAGACCAAAAAATCCTCGGAGATCGTCCAGTCCAAATTCAACGTTACCAAGGCGAAAAAATTACCGCCAAAGTCACCGCAAATAGCTCGAATAGCAGTCTCGATCGCAAAATTATCAATCTTCAAGGTAATGTTCAATTTAATTCCACCAATCCGCTAATTCAAGTCAATGGTGAATCCTTTAGCTGGAGGATCGATCACGAACTAGTAACTGCCGATCGACCACTGAAAATTTGGCACCAACAAGAACAAGCTACTTTTACGGCTGATGCCGGATCTGTCGATTTCCAAAGCTCAACCGCCACTCTCTCGGGTAATGCTCGCGGGATCGCCACCACCAACCAGGCAAACCTCCGCGCCGATCGATTAGTCTGGGAAATGACTTCCCAACAGCTTATCGGAACTGGTAACGTAGTATATCAACAAACTAGCCCGCAAATTAAATTCACTGGTAATCGTGGTGTGGGTAAGCTCCAAGATCAATCAATCGTCATTACCAGCGATCGTCCCCAACAAGTTCAGACCGAGATTATCCCCCAATCCCCATGAACCCATCATCCCGCGCACAAGTCAAACAACGCCGTCGTCAGTTGCGCCAACAGCGACGGATTCGCGCCGTCAAATCTTTGTGGCGATTTGGTTGTATGAGTGGTATTTTAACTGGGGTTGTTTGGCTTGCCAATCAGGCTGATTGGCAGATTTCCCAACCCGAACAGATTCGGATTCAGGGTAATCGTTATCTCAGTGACGCAGCAATTCGATCGAGATTGGCAATTCCCTATCCGCAGTCGATCTTCCAGCTAGCACCAGCAAAATTAACTGCTAACATCATCAAACACGGTGCGATTATCAGTGCCAGAGTCGATCGAGAGTTATTACCCCCACGGCTGCTCGTACAGATCGAGGATCGTCCGCCCGTCGCTCAAGTTTCCCGGGTTGACAGCAAATCCCCGCCAGCGTTTTTAGATGAACGTGGCAATCAAATTCCCGTGGCAAGTTATCAAGCTCCAGTTCAACAAACTGCCCCCCAACTGCGAGTCTTGGCACCGAAACAAGGAATGTGTCCTAACTGGCTGCAACTATATCCGGCTCTCCATAGTAGCCCCGTATTAATTGAATCGATCGATTGTAGCGATCCCCAAAATTCGATCTTGCAAACTGAAGTAGGTAAGGTAAGATTAGGTAGCCTTGGAGATCGCCAGCGTCTCCTTGCTCAGATCCACCAACTCGATCTACTGCGGGATTGGCGCAAATACACCAAGCTCCCACATTTGGTGGAAGTCGAGTATTTAGATCTGGAATATCCGGCTGCGCCAAAGTTACAACTCAAGCGATCGGGAACCATTCCACCTCAGTCATCTTAACTCTCAAACTACATCTGGAGTTAGTACATATTAAGACATCAATAGCATGCTCAAGTAGATTTTTGTGAGACTGATTTGTGCCCATATAATCGGTATATCTTGACTAGATAGGTAGCTACCTAAGTTACTCCAATCCAGTTACCGTTATTGCCGGACATCTAGAAGACAGATCCCATTGTACATCAGTTTTCTATACTCTGTCTAAAAATAACCTCACAAAACATCTACGATCGAGTTACTATGCTGTAAAAAGATTCAACGTATACCTGACTCATGAACAATTCTAATCCTACCTCTTATCCAGGATTCAGAACTCTCTCGCCCCGAGAGAGTTACAGCACACCAAGGGATGAAAGAATGCCTGAAGATCTTACTTTTAGTAGTGTAGCCCGCATCAAAGTTATTGGTGTCGGCGGTGGTGGCAGCAATGCCGTCAATCGCATGATCGCCAGCGATATCGAGGGTATCGAATTTTGGACAATGAATACCGATGCCCAAGCTCTATCCAACTCCAACTCTGAGGCAGGGCGACGGATTCAATTAGGCCAAAAACTCACCCGTGGACTTGGTGCCGGAGGTAATCCAGCCATCGGTCAAAAGGCCGCTGAAGAATCACGGGAAGACATCGCGATCGCCCTTGAAGGCGCAGATCTTGTCTTTATTACCGCTGGGATGGGAGGTGGGACTGGTACTGGTGCCGCCAGAATTGTAGCTGAAGTTGCCAAAGAAATGGGTGCTTTAACCGTAGGTGTCGTCACTCGCCCCTTCACATTTGAAGGACGGAAACGCACAAATCAAGCCGAGGAAGGGATTAATGGACTGCAAAGTCAGGTTGACACCTTAATTATCATCCCTAACGATAAGCTCCTACAGGCAATCAACGAACAGACCCCAGTGCAAGAAGCGTTTCGGATCGCCGATGACGTACTTCGCTCTGGTGTACAGGGGATTTCAGATATTATTACGATCCCTGGACTGATCAATGTTGACTTTGCCGATGTGCGAGCGGTGATGGCAGACGCGGGTTCAGCATTGATGGGGATTGGTGAAGGATCGGGTAAATCACGGGCGCGGGAAGCGGCAGTGCAAGCTATTACTTCACCACTACTGGAATCTTCAATTGAGGGCGCACGCGGTGTCGTTTTAAACATCACTGGAGGTTCTGACATGACCCTGAGTGAAGTTAATGTTGCCGCAGAAACCATCTACGAAGTAGTCGATCCCAATGCCAATATTATCTTTGGTGCAGTGATCGACCCTGAGATGCAAGGTGAAATGCGGATTACGGTAATTGCTACCGGATTTACCGGCGAAACGCCCAATCCAATTGGGGGTCAAAAAATGAGCGGTTCCCGAACTAGCTCGGATAATCGCAATTCGTCACCACCACTACCCGCTGCACCAAAAGAGCAACGCGAACCCATATTTCCCAAAAACCCAGCTACTCAATCACAGAACTACAATGGTGCAGATTTACCCAAATTTTTGCAAGACCGTCGCCCTAAATAGCTAGGGATTAGAGATTGGGGATTATGGATTAGCAGAATATCGCCAAAAGTTATTTACTAGTCCGATTCCCTTTCTCTCCCAATCACCCATAATTGGCAACTTGAGTGATTAACCGACGTAGCTTGACAACAATTTAATTTGCCCTGGAGCGGTTCAGATCGGTTTCGATTTTTGCGCGCTAGTTGATCTGACTGAGGTTTATCGACTAGCCCTGGATTTGTGGTGAGTAAATCAATCTATGACAAACATCTTTGTCAAGCGAATGGTTGCTAATCATTCCTCTTTATACCCAACTACTTCATGAGGACAAATGAATACTCAAATCATCAGTAACTTTCCTCCACATACCACTAGCTCTAATATTGTTCCCCACATTATCCCCCACCGTACTCGCAGTATGTCTCTCAAACAATTAAACGTCAAAATTCCTGAACAAGAACTGAAAATTTTAGAAGCTTTTGCTGACAAGACCGAACGCACCAAAACAGATATTATTAGAGAATTTATTCGCTCTCTCCAATCCAAAATTTGACCCCAATAGCATCTTCGGGCATCCCCATCTTGAGTCAGGGGTGGGGAGAGGTTCGGAGAACTTACAACGGGAGAATTCAGTCGTTGACTAACCGAACCGTTGAGCAAATGCGATCCAATTTTTTCAATTCAATCAGCAATCCTAGAGAAAACTTAATGAATATAGTAAAATTAAGTGGACTAACTCTATAGAATTATCAGTTGTGTCATGTCCTGCCTCGAATGTGCGAACGGCTGGCTATAGTAGACAGCAATCGTCAATCCAGATCTGGTTGAACCGCAGTCGCCAGTGGCTATTGGCCACTAGCTTTCTCTTGTCCATGTATGGGTGTAATGGCGGTCAATCTCTCCAAAATACGCTCGCTCCAGATCCGAAACTAACAGATCCAACTACTGTTAGTACTCCAACTCCCGCAACTAGCGAAACATCGACAAATTCACTCCCCACAGACTTCCCCGTTTATTCCCGCGCGAAACTTCAATCTACTGAGCAAAGTCAAGAGCGCGGCATTGTCACCAATTGGACGACCCCAGATCCGATCGATCTAGTTTACGCATTTTATCAAAAAGAACTAGCCGCCAAACAGTGGCAAATTGTCACCCAACCTACTGATAACGCAGCACAATTAGTAGCAACACAATCCACAACGACTGTTTCGATCGAACCCCAGACTAGCACAGACAAACAGCAATCCGGCACTACCGCCTTTACCGTCACACTGCTAGATCCCACAACTAGTTCCACCACTCCATCTAGCCCGACACAAACAACAGTCCCATCGCCTACAACTACTAGCAAAAGTCCAAGCCCACAAGAGGTTGGCGCAGTCAACTTAAAAGACAATCAAGATTATCTCGCAGATCTCACCCAAATCGGGGTCTTTACGAGTGCAGACACCACGAGCAAAAACAATATCCCCGCCATCAGTCGGGGAGTCACTCGCCGCGAATATGCTCGCTGGCTCATCGGTGCCTATAACCGGATTAACAGCACCAACCCAACCCAACAAATCCGTCTCGCCACCACAGACACAAAACCTGCATTTCAAGACGTGCCGTCCACTCATCCTGATTTTCCCAGTATTCAGGGATTAGCCGAAGCTGGATTCATTCCCAGCTCCCTCAGTGGCGATGCTACGAGCGTTCTCTTTCGGCCTGATACCCCCTTGACGCGAGAACAAATGATTTTATGGAAAGTTCCCCTCGATTCCCGTCAACCCCTGCCAGCAGCGTCACTAGAGGCCGTTAAGCAAACCTGGGGATTTCAAGACGCGCCAAAAGTTGAACCTAGAGCACTTCGGGCTGTATTGGCTGATTTTCAACAGGGCGATCGATCGAACATCCGGCGTGTCTTCGGTTACACTACCCTATTTCAACCAAAGAAACCCGTCAACCTCGGCGAAGTCGCCGCCACAATTTGGTATTTCGGAGCCAACAGCGAAGGACTATCTGCTCGTGATGTTATTGGTAAATAGGGGACTAGGGGACTGTCAACTTTCAACTTTCAACTTTCAACTCTCAACTCTTCCCTTTTTCCTAACCTCTAACCCCTAACCCATGCGTCAATCTACTCTCCACCAACTCAAAGTCTTTGAAACCGTCGCCAGATTAACTAGTATTACTCGTGCTGCCGAAGAATTGTCTTTGACACAACCAACTGTATCAATGCAGATCAAGCAACTAACCCAAAATGTTGGAGTACCATTATTTGAACAGATTGGGAAAAAACTATATCTGACAGAATCAGGACAAGAGTTGCTGCTTACTTGCCGAGAAGTTTTCGATAGGCTATCTCGATTTGAGATGAAAATTACCGACTTACAAGGAATGAAGCAAGGTAAGCTCAAACTAGCCACGATTACGACAACTAAGTACTTTATTCCTCGTGCCCTTGCCCCATTTTGTCAGTTATATCCCGGCGTAGATGTTGCACTGGAAATTACCAATCATGAACGAATTCTAGACCGACTGAATGAGAATCTCGACGATCTATATATTATTAGTAAAATCCCTGAACGATTAGACGTTGCCTTACATCCATTTTTGGAAAATCCCCTAGTTGTCGTCGCCCCAGTAAATCATCCCTTGGCGCAGGAGAAAAATATTCCGATCTCTAAATTGCATAATGAACCTTTTATCATGCGGGAACCTGGATCGGGTACGCGGGCTGCGGTGGAACAGCTATTTGCCAAACATGGTGTGTCGGTGAAGGTACGGTTAGAGTTAGGGGGAAATGAAGCAATTAAACAAGCTATTGGTGTAGGGTTTGGAATTTCAGTACTTTCTCAGCACACTTTCACGCCGGAAACAGCTACATCAGGTGGGTTGACAATCTTAGATGTAGAGCATTTTCCGATCGAACGTCATTGGTATATCGTTTATCCCGCAGACAAGCAACTCTCGATCCTTGCCAGTACGTTTTTTGACTTTTTGCAACGAGAATCCCACGCGATTGCCGCGAAAATGCACGGAGGATGATTGTGAATGGCTACTCATGTCAAAAGCAACACCTTTGCAGTAACCTCTAAGGGATCTCTCTGCTCCTTGTGACAAAATCTAGAGTTGCACTGCTGAGTTAGCGTGTATGGCTCTCTGCTTGACAGAATGAGAGATATTTGGGTTGGGGATTGGTGTTGCTTTTGCGGTTGAAATGGGACAGAAATACAGAAGTAATGAGAAACAGATTTTTTTCCTCTTAGATTAAGATCTAAACTGAACTGTAGCAGTCTGTCTAACGAAGCTGTTCGCTTCTTGATTAACAATTTAGCACCCTAAATCGATCGAGTCTAGCGATCGCAATCAATGTTGATAAATTTGAGAGTGTTTATCTCATGTTTATAAATAATACTATTAACAGAGAAAATTTCCGAGTCAATCAGCGAAATATTATAATTTTATTCAGGTAAATTTAATGAGCGATAAATTAGAAACAAGTTTCGATCGGCTATTAGCTGGTTTAATTCAAAGCTTGCAGCAGACAGAACACTTTACCTTACGATTGCAGGCAGAACTAAGCCAATTTACACGGTTTAATCACGCTAAAGTTCGGCAAACAGGTATAGTTCGAGATGGTAGTTTGCAACTAAAACTAATTTACCAGCAACGGAGCAGTTCAGTAGAGTTTCCTTTTACCGGAGACATCGACATAGATTTACCTCAAGCACAAGCGGCATTAGACTTACTCAGGGCAGAAGTGCCATCTTTACCAGTCGATCCTTACTTAGTTTTACCTACTGGAGATGCGGTGAGTTACGAGGTAAATGGGGGCGAGTTATTGCCAGATGGGGAGGTGGTAAATGCTTTATTACCAGTTGTGACTGGTTTGGACTTTACTGGATTATATGCAGCTGGGCGATTAATTCGGGGCTACGCCGACAGTAGTGGGCAGAAACATTGGTTTGCGACTGAATCCTATACCCTAGACTACTCCCTATTTACCAGTAGTGGGCAAGCCGTCAAAGGTACACTAGCTGGCACTCATTGGGAACCAGCCACCTACCAAGCGAAAATCGCCCAATCGAAAACCCAACTCAGCCGATTAGCCCAACCCCTTAAAACGATCGAGCGGGGTAAATATCGCACCTATCTAGCTCCAGCAGCTACGGCAGATCTGTTAGGAATGCTGTCTTGGGGGGGGATTAGTGAGGCAGCCTTACAACAGGGTCGAAGCTGTTTCGGGGCATTGCAACGGCAAGAACAATTGCTATCACCCAAATTAACTATCTCGGAAAACTTCCAACATGGCTTAGTGCCAAGATTTAATGAATTGGGCGAAATTGCCCCAGCTAATCTGACCTTAATCGATCGCGGTCGATTGGCAAATACTCTCGTCAACGCTCGTACCGCCAAAGAGTATCAGAAGCCAGCTAATGGAGCAAATCGCAGTGAGTCCCTTCGTTCGGCAGAAATTAGCCCTGGCGATCTTACAACCGATCGAATTTTAGCAACTTTAGATACAGGTTTATATTTATCTAATCTCCATTATCTCAACTGGAGTGACCGACCGACTGGTCGAGTAACTGGAATGACTCGCTATGCTTGTTTCTGGGTCGAACGGGGTGAGATCGTTGCGCCGATCGCCAATTTGCGCTTTGATGAAAGTCTATACCGTTGTTGGGGCGATCATCTGATCGCACTAACGAATCATCTTGAATTCACTCCCGATGTTGATACATATAGTAGTCGGCAATTGGGCGGTAGTTGGACACCGGGGATGTTAATAGAGGATTTCACTTATACACTCTAGACGATTAGTCGATCTGACACTCGATCTCTAATTTTTGGGCATAATAATTTATGCCATCAGTCCCCCATCCTGACTGCTCGATCGTCAATTATCAAGATCGACTCTACTAGTCACTAATTTATTCATGTCGAAACTGGAACACCAATTCAAAATTCATTTCTGGGGTGTCCGGGGTAGCATTGCCTGTCCTGGAGCCGCTACTGTCCGTTACGGTGGAAATACGCCCTGTGTGGAAATGTTGGTTGGTGGTCATCGACTGATTTTTGACGCAGGGACTGGGATCTATGTTTTAGGACAAGCACTACTGCGTCAATTACCTGTGCGTGGGCATTTATTTTTTTCCCACTCCCACTGGGATCATATTCAGGGATTTCCGTTTTTTTCCCCCGCGTTTATGGCGGGAAATGAGTTTGATATCTATGGTGGTGTCATGCCGAATGGGGTGACAATCGAACAACGTCTCAACGATCAGATGATGCAACCAAATTTTCCGGTACCATTACAAATGATGGGTGCCAATCTACGGTTTCACGATCTAAAATATGGTGATCGAATAAATATTGGTGCAGTTACCATCCAAACTGGATTATTAAATCATCCTGGTGGTTCAATGGGTTATCGGGTAAGTTGGCGAGGTCGGGTGGTTGCCTATATTACTGATACCGAGCATCCAGCCAAAGGACTTGATGAAAATGTCTTAACACTGGTCGATCGGGCTGATGTCTTAATTTATGATTGCACTTATACAGACGAAGAGTATCATCATCCCCAAACTAGTAAGATTGGTTGGGGACATTCAACTTGGCAAGCAGCCATCAAGGTCGCTCAAGCCGCACAGGTGAAAAAGTTGGTAATTTTCCATCACGATCCCAGTCATGATGATGAGTTTATGGATTTGATTGGGATTCGATCAAGTGAAGTTTTTCCTGATGTAGTAGTCGCCAGGGAGGGGATGGAAATTTCCGTGTTTGATTCGAGTCGGGTGCGGGAGCGGGTGGTGGGTTAGCGGCGGATAGCCCTTTCAATGTGTAATCATCGTGGCGTGGAAACATATTGATTTATAGTAAATTAAAGTACTTCATAATCATCCACTCATAAAGTTCCCCAGGGATTCTCTTTTTCAACTCCACTGCCAATTTTTCGGTTTGAGGTGCGATCTCGTATCTTAATTGTGGCGAACTCGTTGTGATAATCTTTTCCAACAAATACCCGACTAGTTCAGGCTTTAAACCTTGCTGTTCATCAGATTCCATTACGGCTAGTGCCTTGGCTAACCTCTGCGTGTAAGCCGTTTCACTTTGCGCCGCCACAGTCTTGAGCCGACGCGCCGTAAACTCCGTCTGAAAATCTCCAGGCTCAATCAACACCACCTTAATCCCATAGGGCTGGACTTCCATCCGCAGAGCTTCCGAAAAACCTTCAATGGCAAACTTACTGGCACTGTAAAGAGCTTGAAAGGGAATGGCCGTCAAACCAGCGATCGAACTAATATTAATCAAATAACCTGCGCCTTGCTCACGCATCAGCGGTAATACTGCCCGACAAACTCGCATTACCCCAAAAAAGTTCGTTTCCATCAGGGATTGGGCTTCTGATATCTGGGTATCTTCAATCGCGCCCGCCAATCCATATCCAGCATTATTGACCACCACATCTAACCGCCCCTCCCGAGCGATGATTGTCTCAATAGCCTGGGAGATTGATGATTCTGAAGTCATATCCATCCCAATCAATTCAAATTGCTCAGAACTTACAAAATCAGCGGTAGACAATTTCATTGCGTAACGACTGGTTCCATAAACCCGATAGCCCTTCTGGTGCAAATACTGAGCAGAGGCTTTTCCAATGCCAGAAGAAGCACCTGTGATTAATACAACTCGCCGATCGATTGATACCATAGTAATAATGTTTTTACTGATGTCATAATATTTAGTGACGGAAGTATTTCAATTATATGGCTAGTAATGGGCGGTGTAAACAAACCCAGGCGTTGCCAAATCTAAGTCGTATAGTGTCTCAGGAGCAAGCTTATTCCAGTCGGATTAGTCCTTGCCGAGAGCATGGAATGGTAAGATAGCTGAGGTCGGGATGTTGAGTGTCAGCCCCGACAATATTTAAATATCTATGAAAATTTTATTTGTCGCGGCGGAAGCTGCGCCCATTGCGAAAGTCGGTGGGATGGGTGATGTTGTCGGTGCTTTACCCAAATTCTTACGCAAAATGGGGCATGATGTGCGAATCTTCATGCCTTACTACGGCTCATTAGTGGGGAAACTAGATATTCCCTATGAGCCTGTGTGGTGGGGCTATGCCATGTTCAACCACTTCGCCGTGTATGAGACAGTTCTCCCTGGCACCGATGTGCCCCTATACTTGATGGGCCATCCGGTGTTCGATCCCCAGCGGATTTATGGTGGCGAAGATGAAGATTGGCGATTTACCTTTTTTGCTAATGGTGCGGCAGAGTTTTGCTGGAACTATTGGAAACCTAATCTGCTTCACTGTCATGACTGGCATACGGGAATGCTGCCTGTCTGGATGCACCAAGATCCCGATATTAGTACCGTGTTTACGATTCATAATTTAGCTTATCAAGGGCCATGGCGGTGGTTTCTGGAGCGGATTACCTGGTGTCCTTGGTATATGCAGGGACATAATACAATGGCGGCGGCGGTGCAGTATGCCGATCGCGT
Organism: Chamaesiphon sp.; assembly: GCA_041738715.1. Lineage (GTDB taxonomy): Bacteria > Cyanobacteriota > Cyanobacteriia > Cyanobacteriales > Chamaesiphonaceae > Chamaesiphon. The sequence continues at coordinate 23,289 of JBGSPI010000077.1, read as the reverse complement.
GAATACAGTTTCACCAACCTATGCGGCGCAGATTAAAACGATCGAGTATGGTGAAAAAATTGAAGGGTTATTATCCTTTATCAGTGGCAGGTTGTCGGGAATTGTCAATGGGATCGATACGGAAGTTTACGATCCAGCTACCGATCCGGCACTAGTCAAAACCTTCACACCTAAAACTTTAGAAAACCGGAGTGCGAATAAAGCATCGCTCCAGCAGGAAGTCGGGTTAACAGTGAATCCCGATACTTTTGTCGTCGGGATGGTATCGCGATTGGTGGAGCAGAAAGGATTGGATCTAATGCTTCAAACACTCGATCGATTCCTCGCTTATACTGATGCCCAGTTTGTCGTTTTAGGCACAGGCGAACGTCACTATGAAACTCAATTGTGGCAATTAGCCTCCCGCTATCCAGGACGGATGGCGACCTATCTGATGTACAATGAATCGCTCTCGCGGCGGATTTATGGTGGTGCCGATGCGTTCTTAATGCCCAGTCGGTTTGAACCCTGTGGCATCAGTCAGATGTTAGCTATGCGCTATGGTTGTGTGCCAATTGTCCGGCGGACAGGTGGACTAGTAGATACGGTATCCCATCACAATCCACAACACCATCAAGGTACAGGTTATTGTTTCGATCGCTATGAACCATTGGATCTGTACACCTGTATGGTACGGGCGTGGGAAAGCTTTAATTACAAACCTCAATGGGCAGAACTCCAACAACGGGGGATGGAGAGTGATTTTAGTTGGAGTAAATCAGCGATCGAATATGAGGCGTTGTATAAGTCAATTCTTGAGGGCTAGATTGAGGCGTTAGTTGAGTTGAGATGGTGGTGGGTTGAGCAAGTCAAAACCCACCAACCTACTCTCAACTACGATCTACCTTTTTTTCGCTGATGCTAACCCTTAGCTCCTGACCGTTGCCAATACTGCTGTTGGCGAGGAAGTGGAGCAGCAAGCTGGATCACTTGTTCGAGCAGCCGCGGGGCGAAATAATTGCCCAACACCGCTAAATGACTTTGCCAGCCGAGAGTCACTTCATTCGCATCCCGTTTCAGCCCCCGAATCAGAGCCTGAGCAACGCGCTGGGGCGACATCGGGACAACCCAGCGAAACAATTTCAAGTCTCGCACCATATCGGTATCCGTCAAAGTGGGTAATAAAGCCATCACTCGCACATTATGACTGGCTAGTTCGCCGCGTAGAGCTTGAGTAAAGCCCAAAATGGCAAACTTTGTCGCCGAATAGGTGGACATCGTAGGTGCCGCCACCTTGCCCATTAAACTGGCAACATTGACGATTGTACCTTCGCGTCGCTGCACCATCCGGCGGGCAATCGATCGGGTAACAGTATACATACCGAGAAGATTAATCGCGATTTCTTCTTGCACGTGGGGGAACTTTGACTCCAAAAAGGGAGCCTGATAAGCAACGCCAGCACAGTTGACCAGTAAATGAATCGGGCCATAATCGCGCCAAGCTTGAGACATTGCCACATTTACCTGAATGCGATCGGTTAAATCTAGCGGAATGGGAATGACTTCCACACCCAGTGATTCCATGTCTGTGGCGATTTCTGTTAACTTTTCGGCACTGCGAGCGACGATTAGTAGTCGTTTCACACCTTGTTTCGCTAGTTCAAAAGCGATCGCTTGGCCGATGCCACGTGATGCCCCCGTGACGAGGGCAGTTTTTCCTTGAATATTCATCTTCAAAACCTCCAAAGGTAAGGTTTCTCCGCACCATCAGTAGGATCTGATCTAGAGCAAAGCTTTGTCCATGAAGTTAAACTTCTGGGCAGATAGGGAGAAACCGGGAACTGAAATTGTGTCTAAATACTTGTCATCGATCGGCTAAAGACTTTTGGACAAAAATACAGAAATTGGCGAACTGCGATGTCTAAATGAAACGCCCAAGTCTGTATATCTGTGTTAATCAGCAGTTTAGTAGGGATAGGAAGCGATCGAGCATACAGTACATCTCCTCGAACAGTAAGTTGGTTTACTGTGGATATTGGAACGTAAATGTGAAGAATTGTTCCATAGACACAACATATCAAACAAATCAAGTAGTCGCAACATTTATTAGTAAAGTTGCTCGATCGTGATATATCTCTACATAATTCTCAGGGATCGTCAATTCGGATTAACCTAGTTCGACATAAATAATTGACGATCTATGACTCAATTTGAGTAGTTTAGATCTACTGTCGATCGCCGATCTATTTCTGAGAATCAACAATTTTCCTGAGAAGTTCAATCCATTGCCACAAAAAAACCGCCGCAGCGGTTGAGGAGGGAATAGGGCATAGTCAATTAGCTAGCGGGAGTACCATGGACAAGATTATTGAGGAGGGATTCGATATGTTGCATGGCTTGTTGATTTTCCGGTTGATGACCAGCAACATCAGCCAAGCTACCCAATTGATCCTTAAAAGTATTGATATGATTCTGTAACGGTTGGATCATCTCCTGATAGAGATCGATTTTGGCACTGAGTTCAGTAGACATCTGTTTCGTGACTTGATATTGCCGATCGAGTTTTTGGACTTCTTCCGACTCGACCAGATAAGCATTAACCTGTTCTTCAACTTTAGCCTTAGCTTGTTCGAGCGTAGTCCGCAGGTGTTGGATATTAGCTTCGAGTTGAGTTAGCTCCACCTGCTGTTGTTCGCGTTGACGATCGAGAATATGCAAGACAGATTCCCATTGAATCTGATTACTCTCTGCACCTTCTGGTGGATGACCTTGCCGCTGGCGCAGGATCCGATTGTGAATTTGGAGAAAAGTTTGACGTTCGCGCATGGTTTGACGTTGACCATCGAGAGTTCGATCGAGCATATTATAGCTATCTTGTTCGTCAGCGAGTTCAGCTTCTAGTTTCAGTTTGTCAAACTCATTGGCGGTAGTGATTGCCTGCATAATTTCATTGATCGCCGTTTGTTTTTCTTGCAGTTCTTCTTCTTCAAGGTGAACGAAATAAACCGATTGATCTACCTCTTTTTGGAGACTTTCGACGATCGCTTGTAACTCAGCAATTGGCATTGTTTCCAACTGTTCGAGATCGATTTTTTGGACATCGCCGATATCAGCCCCTGCGCCCTTAGACATCAGGTAGATTTTTTGATAGTTCTCCTGTTCGATCTCGATCCGTGCCGTCAGACGTTGAACGTATTCTTGCTGCATACTCAAGGTATGCTGCTGAACTTCCCACTCAGTCTGCGTTTGTTCTAGAGCCGTTTGTAACTCATTCAATTGGTGTTTACGCCGATCGATTTCTTGCTGTTGTTGCTCTAATTCGGCTTGAGTTTCGACCACCCGCTGTTGCTGTTGATGAAGCCTGTTCCAATGTTGATTGAGCAGATCTTGTTGAAAATCGATCGCGTTAATAGTTGGTTCCAAGTGCTGGAGATTTAAGCCACCACCACTGCTCAACTGATGTAGCGCAGATCTGATTTCGGTAATTTGCTGCTCGCTGACTGAAGCAACAATCGATTGTTGCTGTTGTTCGAGTTGTTGTTCTTTTTCGCGCAGTTGTTCCCACCGCTGGGATAATTCCTGCCGCGATCGATTGTGTTCTTCGAGAGTAGACTCTAGAGCTTGCGCCTCCTGAGTCAATCTGTCCAGTTCGGCGCGAGTTTGCTCTAATTCTTCTTCTCTCCCATATATTTCTTCTTGGCGCAGTTGCAACTGTTGACTTTGTAGACTTAGCGATTGCCGCCAGCTTTCAATTTCGTCAGCTTCTTTTTTGTATTTTTCAATTTGGCGGGAGAGATTTTGGAGAATGCTCACCAAATGTTTACCAGCATCCCGCAGTTGTGATTGGATCTGGCGATTGGCATTCATCTCTACCAATACGAGTACACCAGGATTGAAATTATTTACCTCATCTGGTCCAGAGATCAGTTCTTCGCCAGGGATAGCACTCCAATTTTGTTCAGTCCGCTGACAAGCCAACAACTTTAGTTCAGATCTACTCTTGCCGCTAATATTAAACCCAGATTTTGGTTTTTGGACTTCTGCTAGATACAACACGGTGATATTCCCTTTTCTTATATAAATAAATTTAGGTTTTAGCGGAGCATACAGAATTAGTAGAATTAATCCATATTATAAATCTGAGCCAACGGACAGTTTGGGAACCAAGATAGCATTACTCAGATCTCAGTTGTGATGATGGCAGCATCGCCAACATCTCGATCTAATTCAGATGAAATCAACTCGGGACTATTTGTAGGGAGTACTGACTTATCGATTTCCCATGGCGGCAAACTATCGCCACCGATCGTCGATCCGTCACACTCCAATTTAAGTATGCCCACTGTGGCGCAAAAATTGGCTTGATCTAGCCAAATATCTGCCAATTTCATCACCAACAACTATATATACAGAGTCTGGCAACTGTTCTCAGTATAAAAAAAGGGTGAATTTTTGATCGATCTTGAAAATTGTGCAACAAACGAGTGGATGTGTGGGCAAACTGAATGTAGCGGACACAAATGCGAATCAGCACCGGATGGCAGCAGATCGCAACAAGTGCTCTTATCTATTGCATTTTAGACAGACGAGATCTCTCGTAGATGGCTAAAAGCACTGATAACTTGCTTGTGTCAACTAAGTAGATCTTGTCTTATCTCAGTCACTATAATGTGGTTGGAGTAATTATCTCCGGTTAGACCAACACAATGTCTTTATAATTACTAGCAATGACACGTATTTATTATGCTTAAAAATTAGTGTGTTGTGTCAACATTTACTTACTCCCTGTCCATCTACCCCATTAATTAGCAAAATATATGAAAACAGTTCTAGTTGTAGATGATAGTAATGCCCAACGGGAAATGATGAAAGAGCTTCTCCAAGCTAGTGGAATGACTGTAAATGTTGCGATGGATGGCGAACAGGCTGTCGCCGTTGCGTTAGAAATCATTCCCGATATTGTGGTGCTTGATGTTGTCATGCCCAAAATGAATGGCTACGAAGTCTGCCGAAAACTTAAATCCGATCCCAAAACCCAAGATGTCCCAGTAATTTTATGCAGTTCCAAGAGTGAAGATTTTGATAAACATTGGGGGATGCGCCAAGGAGCCGATGCTTATGTTTGTAAACCTTTCGATCCAGTCGAATTAATCAGTACGATCAAACAGTTGTTACGAAATTAGGCTTTATATCTAGAGGAATTGATCGGACAGACCAAACAATTATTGCAAAATTAGGATACATCAGCTTATGGTTCTCAATTTAGATTTTCTCACCAGTGACGATGCCACCGCTAGTACCAATGTGAGTCCCACCAGTCGAGAAGGAGAGTTGTGCTTGCGGTTTGAGGTACCTTCAGGCAATGAGTTTGCTCTGCCCGCCTCTGGAGTTAGAGAGGTAATGTCTGTCTATCTCGATCGAATTACACCGATTCCCAATGCTTCACCATTTTTCTTGGGTACATATAATTGGCGCGGTCAAGTGATTTGGGTGGCAGATCTCGGTCAGTTTTTAGGAGACCAAATACTAGTCAATACCGAACAAAACGAAGTTTCTCTACTAATTGTTGAAGAGCAAGAACTTGTCATGGGTTTTGCCGTCCATGCTGTGGCGAATACAGAATGGTTAAATGTCGATCGGATGATTCCCGGTCAGAATATTCCCCCGGCAATGAGTCCGTTCATTAAAGGTGTTTATGGGATGGAAACTAATGCGTCAGAACTGCGACTGTTAGATCAGGTGGCAATTCTTCGCTCTTCACACTGGACTATTTGAACTTACCTCGATCGATTGGGCAGGAATTGTTGAGGATGAATTTTATTTGAACTGTCTAGATATCTTTTTCTTTAACTGACTACAGTTCGGCTCATCATTTGGTTGACAAAATATCAATACTATTTCCAGCAAAATCTATCTAAAAACAAACATATCCGTAGTTTCCAAATTACTTGTTATTAACAGAAAGCACAATGATTTCTAATTCTGACTACACTCAAGACCATACTCAAGATTATGCCCAGGAGTATCAGCTTGCCGAAGCAGCTTATCTTCAAGGTAACTACGAAAAAGCTGCATCCATCATCGACTTGTTAGTCACTAAATTTAATACAGATCCCAGTGTCAGACTATTGCGCGGACATATCTATTGTTATGGATTATATCAATATGAAATCGGTAGAAAAGAGTACGAATATGTTCTAAATATTTCTAAGGACACTGAATTTATTCAATTTGCCAATAGCGGCTTAGAATATGCCAATTCTTGCTTGAATCAAATGGGCGATCGCGTAAATAATGATAAGTTTAACAACGGTGGTGACTCTGGCGGGCATTACCGAGCAACGAGTGCTGATTCTGCCGAGCTACTAACTTGGCGGCAACCAGAAGATCTCGCCACAGATGAAGACTTCGATTTAGCAGCACTCAACTTCAATGTTGATGCTTCGGGACAGTTATTTCCGAATCAAGCAACAGGTTTTTTCTCCGATGATGATGTGCCTCAAACAAAGAATCCAGGTACGATGGCGACGGGGTTCTTTAATAATGAACAGGAAACCCTGACTGATGCCTTTGCCTTTGGCTATACTCAAGACAATTCTATGAGTAGTGATTTAGGTGACAAACCCTTCTCCGCCGAAGACAATTTGAGTGACAGCTTGGGACAGGATAACGCTGATACTGGCTTTTTCAATATTTCTCCCGCTGCTCAACGCGCCTTTGCTAGTTTCGATCCCGACCTCGTAGATGATGCCACTTCAAATCAAAATCTGGAGCAGTCGTTCGAGTCCGTCGAACAAGCCGTTGAGGCAGTTATGTCGATCGAAAATCAGGAAGTTGATTCCAGTCTTTCAGACCTCTCGAACAATCCGACTATTCTTTCCTTTTCTGGCAATGTGCCACCGCTAGAGTCCTTAAGCTCTGAAGACAATCGAGATGAGCAGTCTGACTTTTCGGTTGAAGACATTTCTGATGCTTTAAATCAGATTAGTGGTGCTCTACCTCAAGCTTGGCCGCCCACTAACCAACAGTCGAGCACGCCGAATTGGTTAGCTGACGACCAGAATCTAAATGGAGTGGCTGGAAATCATTACAACTCAGTGGAACTAGACGAACAGATGGATAGATCGGATGCAAATACAATAGCTCCAGCCCTGCAAGCAGCCTTTCAGCCTCAACCAGAACATGACAATCCCCATCAGAATTACGGATCGCCAGTTTCTCATGGTGAGGATACACCATCTGGATTTTTCGATCTGCCCGATGATTTCGATCGAGATACCCCCTCTTCATTACAACTGCCCAGATCTTCCGGCATGTTTGACGATAGCTCGACTTTTATCAATGGTGTGTCCATTTCTGGGATTAAAACTCCCCAGCCCGGATCTATGAGCAATACCTATCGTGACGATAGTTCCAATATGACCAACTTCGCTCCCCAACAAGGTGTGTTCGCCCCATTTGAAAATGCTTCGCTCCAGAAGAAACAATGGTTGATTTCCAGTGCGGCTGGATTGAGTGCGGCGGTGGCAATTGCTGGCATTACCTTCGCGACTAGTCTGACTACCACCAAGGAAGCTCGCGCTCCACTCCAACAAGCTGGCGGATTGATGATGATTTTGGGCAGTCTGACTACTTTTGGCGTAACCAAGCTGCTCACGGGTCGCTACACCAAGCAAGTCAGCCGGAGTGTCCTCGATCTTCAAGCCAATTTCGAGCAAGTAGCACAAGGCAATATGGGCGCACGGGCGACAATTTACTCCCAGGATGAACTCGGTCAGTTATCTTCGTCTTTCAACTATATGTTGCAATCGGTGGTGACAAGCAACTCCGAAGCCCAACGCAAGGCACGGGAGATGGAACAGGCAAAAGATGAACTCCAACGGCAAGTAATTCGGTTGCTAGATGATGTGGAAGGTGCAGCGCGAGGCGATTTGACGGTGAAAGCGGAAGTTACTGCCGACGTACTCGGTGCAGTTGCTGACTCATTTAACCTGACGATCGATAGTCTCCGCCAAATTGTCCAACAGGTCCAAGTCGCCGCAGTTCAGGTGAACCAAAGTTCGACCGAGAGTGAGGCATTTGCGCGGCGGCTATCCTCGGACGCACTCAGCCAAGCTGAAGAATTAGCCGTCACAGTGAATTCAGTCCAAATGATGACTGCCTCAATCAAACGGGTAGCCGAAAGTGCCCGCGAATCGGAAGAAGTAGCTCGGACAGCATCATCTACCGCCCTCAAAGGTGGAGAAGCGGTAGAACGCACAGTAGCAGGGATTCAAGAGATCCGCGAAACAGTAGCAGAAAGTACTCGTAAAGTCAAGCGTCTGGCAGAATCTTCCCAACAAATTTCCCAAATTGTCTCGGTAATTTCCCAAATTGCTTCACGCACCAACTTACTTGCACTCAACGCCAGTATTGAGGCAGCGAGGGCGGGAGAGTCCGGCAAAGGATTTGCGATCGTTGCTGATGAAGTTCGGCAATTAGCAGATAGAAGTGCGAAAGCCCTGAAAGAAATCGAGCAAATCGTCCACCAAATCCAAAGTGAAACTAGCTCAGTAATGGCGGCGATGGAACAAGGTACCCAACAGGTAATTCAAGGAACCAAACTGGCAGAACAAGCCAAACGATCGCTCGATGACATCATCCAAGTATCGAATCGGATCGATTCACTAGTTCGATCAATTACCAGTGACACGATCGAGCAGCGGGAAACCTCCAAAGCGGTGACGGAAGTTATGCAATCTGTCGAAATTCAAGCTCAGTCCACTTCTCAAGAAGCTCAAAAAGTATCCTCGTCTCTCGAAAATCTCGTGGTTGTCGCCCGCAACCTACTCACCTACGTCGAACGCTTCAAAGTTGAGTAAGGGCTGAAAGTGGATAGTGAATAGTGGATAGTCAATGCGTCGATACGTCGATCCAATCGCTTAAAGCCTTTCACTAACAATTCTTAACCCTATTCACTATTCACTATTCACTATTCACTATTCACTAAATTTCTACCCTCATTATGGAACACGATCGCATCCTGGGCTACTTTTTAGAAGAAGCTAAAGACCACTTAAACACGATCGAACAAGGCTTACGCAAACTGCCAGAAACAGTCAGACAGCCTGCGACGATTCGCGAACTATTTCGGGCAGCCCATTCGATTAAAGGCAGTGCTGCTATGCTAGGACTGCTCGATGTTCAACAAGTAGGCAACCAGTTTGAAGCCAACTTCAAACTCTTGAAAGAAGAACCGACAATTGCCGTAGATAATAAGCTGCAAAACTTATTTCTGGAGAGCTTTAACTTTTTGCGGGCAGCAATTGATGAAGTCAGAACGTCTAGTGATCCTTACCGACGAGATCCACATAGTCCAGATCCCGTTGGCGATCCTGTCTTTGAGGAACTCAAGTCATATCTCCAATATCTACTTCAACAAATTGAGGAACCGACTATTCCCCCCGAAGAACAGAGTTTCAGCCAAGATCCGACTGTCGAACAAGTATTTGGGGATTACGTCACACGCAAACTTGGTGAAATTACCAGCTTGTGTCTACAACCAGATAGTCCAGAAATGCGCGCTCAAATCCAACAAATTTGCCAAAAGTTAGGCAGTTTGGGTGATAACTTCGAGTTCTTGGAATGGACTAGTCTATTCACTGCTTGTCGGCTAGCGATCGCCAATCCCCATAGTACTCTACATCAACTAGGCGAAAGTATTAGTATTGCGGTGAAACAAGCACAGTTGCTAATCTTGGCGGATCGTCATCAGGAGATCGGGATTACACCAGATTTGGAAGCGTTAATCGATCGAAGCGACTTTTCGGCGACCAATCATCGATCTGAGTCATTACACACGACCGAAAAATTGGCTAACCCCGATGATTTAGCTACCGAAAATATTTCTCCAGCACAATTAGACCAGGAGACAGTATTGCCTGGTTTATCATCAATTTACGATCGAGTGCCGTTCCAGTTTGATCGGAGTGATGATTTAGCGGACTTAGGCGCAGTACCTGAAGCTGAATTTGATTCAGGTTCGAGGGAACTAGAAGATTTTATGAACTTACTGGGGGAGGATATTCCCGCTGATGGCACCTGGATGCAGGACGATGAATTTAATAACTCCGATGAATTTGCCCTAGAAGACTTAACCAACAATCGCGGCGATCAACCGGCCACTTCTAGAGCAGGTCAGTTTTACGAGCAGATATTTGAGCCATCGGCGACAACGGCAGCGACTACACCACCAAACCAGGAGATTGTCAATGTTGATTATGATGAAGAAACCTTCTTCACGCCTGACTTTGGTGACATCGAAGACCCCGATATCGCCACTTTTTGGTCTGATGTAGAATTAGGTGACGGTGAACAATCTCCCTATTCATTAGCCGAACTCGATTTAGGCGCGAGCAGTCGGCGACAGTTTCAACCAGAACAACCCCTGGACAGAGATCTGGATACTCCTCTACCCGATTTTTCACTAGACGATCGGCCGATGAGCGATCTGTTCCCCATCGCAAATGCTGAATGGACTGAGGCGGAATTACCACCCCAGACGAGTGAAACCATCGCGGCAGTGCCTTTACAACCTGCTGAAGTCGAGGCGATCGAAGATAATGATTTTGCTGTCGATCTTCAGTCTTATGGGGATGGGCATAGTTTAGATCCCTTAGAATCGATCGGGACAGAGACCATCGAACAAGGTCTAATTACCCAAGCACAGGATCTCAACCCCAACGATCAAGATTTAGATGTCAATGCTGATCCACCAGCCGCAACTATTGTCCCTGTGCCGCTGGATATTACGACAACTAGCGAGGGAGAAAATATTCCAGCGGCGATTGATGATGGTGAACTTTCCGCAACACTGTTATCGCCAGCAACAGAGATCGGTTTTGGGATCGATATTTTAGCAACCGCTGATGCCTCCCATGATTTCACCGATTTAGATGTGTCAGACTCGATCGAGCTTGAACAGTTGGGTGATGCAAATAGCTCAGTAGCTGAGGAGTCGAACGATTGGGACAATCTCATGCGCGATTTAGCAACCGCTGATGCCTCAGATAATTTCACCGATTTAGATGTGTCAGACTCGATCGAACTTGAACAGTTGGGTGATGCAAATAGCTCAGTAGCTGAGGAGTCGAACGATTGGGATAATCTTATGCGTGAGATGAATATCGATGACACTGATGATGGTAAAGAAGTCTTTGCCGTTAATTTAGCGGAAATCGAATTAGACTCACTTCCGACAACTGACTCAATTTCGGCAGGTTATACCACTGATATCGAGAATCCAGACTTGACTTCTACGCCGATCTCTAGCGAATCAGTCATCCCAGCTATTGTAACTGCCGAAAATCATCTCACAAACAATGTAGAAAACTCGTCAGCAGATCTAGATATTCCCCATGCCACTGATGTCATGGCAGAATCGGTCTCAGATTCACTTATGTTTGAAGATTTTGATAGTAGTGAGTTACCAGAGGTTAGTTTGTCTGATGTTGGAGTTGATGAGTTAACTGGCTGGATCGATAGTTATTCAGATCCTAATCAGGTTGATGATACTGCTGGTTTAGATTTAGCTGGAAACGATCACACCGATCCAGTTCCAGCTTTATCAATTAATAACGATCCTGGGGACTTTAACTTAGACTCATTTAATCTCACTGAATCAGTCCCAGATTATTCAGACAACAACAATTTTGCCGATTTAGATTTAGACTCATTCAACACGCCCGAAGCAGTCGCTGAGTCCTCCGATCGTAGCGATTTTGCCGACTTAGATTTAGACTCATTCAATCCACCAGAAGCAGTCGCTGAGTCCTCCGATCATAGTGATTTTGCCGACTTAGATTTAGGTCTCCTAAATTCTGCCGAACCAGTTATCGAATCACCTGATCATAGTGATTTTGCCAACTTAGATTTAGACTCATTCAACACGCCCGAAGCAGTCGCTGAGTCATCCGATTGTAGTGATTTTGCCGACTTAGATTTAGATTTATTAAATACATCTGAATCAGATGCTAGTAATGATTTTGCCAATCTGGATTTTAACACTCCATCTAATCAGGAATTACCTGACTTGAGCAACATTCTAGAAGCTAATCCGCCATCAAATTCGGACCTGAGTGATTTGGACGGACTGTTATTGGGCACCGCCGCCGTCGCCGCAGGTGGATCGACATTTGCCGATCTGGACGCACTCATGGGCAATCCGGCTCCTGCAGACGAACAGGCGATCGATCTCAACGATCTCGATCGCTTGCTGACGACACCCACTCCAGTAGTGGATTCCCCAGTCGTTAAACCAGCAGCCGCTAGTGGCAAAGCTGATCGTCGCTCCAAACAGCGGACATTCGAGCAAACCATGCGGGTGTCTGTCCGTCACCTCGATAACCTCAACAACTTAGTCGGAGAACTTGTCGTCAGTCGCAACACCTTAGAACAAGATCAAAATCGGATGCGCCAGTTTATCGACAAACTGCTGTCCGAAGTGCAAAAGCTGAACGAAGTTGGCAAGCGGATGCAAGATCTCTACGAGCGATCGCTGATGGAAAATTCTCTCCTCGCTAGTCGTCAACAAGCTCGACCTCAACTAACATCGTCTGTTAATACCAATGAGGTGCTCGATCAAACTGGCGCATTGGTGGAATACGATCCACTCGAAATGGATCGGTTTACGCCCATTCACTTGCTGTCCCAAAAGATGATCGAGTTGACAGTCCGAGTACGGGAGTCTACGGCGGATATTGAATTCGTTGTCGATGGCAGTACCGAAGTTACCCGCACCCTGCGGCAAATTACCGGACAACTTCAGGAAGATTTGACCAAATCACGGATGATCCCCTTTGCTCAAACTGCCGATCGGTTACAACGGGGTGTGCGGGATAATGGTCTCAAATATGGGAAACAAGTCGAACTAGCGATCGAAGGACGCGATACGCTGATCGATAAGGTAATCTTGGAAAGTCTCTCCGATCCCTTAATTCACATGGTGAATAACGCGATCGCCCACGGGATTGAATCCCCCGCAGATCGCCTAGCTGCGGGTAAACCCCCATTGGGTCACATCTCAGTGCGTGCCCTCCACCAAGGGAACCAAACGATCATCTCGATCTCCGATGATGGTGCGGGTATTAATACCGAGCGCGTTAAAGCCAAAGCGATCGAAAAAGGTATTATTACCACCCAACAAGCTCTGACAATGACCAAGCCAGAGGTTTACGAACTGCTATTTCTGCCCAGTTTCTCCACCAAAGACCAGGCAGATGAACTGGCGGGGCGGGGTGTGGGGATGGATGTCGTTCGCACTAGTCTAACGGAAATTCGCGGTACAATTACCACCGAATCACAGCTTGGAGTTGGTACAACCTTTACGATCCGACTACCACTGGCACTCAGTATCGCCAAAGCCCTAATTGCGGTCAACAATAAGACCAATATTGCCTTCCCCATGGATGGAATCGAGGACACCCAAGATGTTAGTCCCGAACAAATTCAAACTAATAGTGAGGGCGAACAGTGCATCTTCTGGCGCGATAACTTGATGCCATTTAAGCCCCTTTCCGACCTACTCGCCTTCAACCGCCCTCTCCCTCGGAACAATTTTTACGGGACTCAGGAAGATGATAGCGATCTCGTCTCAATTCTCATCCTGCGTAGTGATGGCAACCTCATCGCCGTTCAAGTCGATAAAATCATTGGCGACCAAGAAATCGTCATCAAACCCCTCCAAGGTCCGGCCTCTAAGCCTTTGGGCATCGCTGGGGCAACTGTACTAGGAGATGGTCGGATTGTGGCGATCGCCGATGTGATGGAATTAATCGATCTGGCGAAAGGAACTCTCGTGCGCCATGTATCTACCCAGTGGACTACTCAACTGTCCGCACCGACTCCCACCCAACCTGAATCGATGGTACTGATTGTCGATGACTCAATCACCGTTCGGGAATTGCTCTCATTGACCTTTAAACGGGCTGGCTACCGGGTCGAACAGGCTCGTGATGGTCAAGAAGCCTGGGATAAACTGCGGGCTGGTCTACCCTGCGATATCGTCTTCTGTGATATCGAAATGCCTCGGATGGATGGTCTGGAATTCCTCTCCCGCATCCAAAAAGATGTCGCCCTCAGTAAAGTCCCTGTGGCAATGCTAACTTCACGTGGGAGCGACAGGCATCGTCAAATCGCCTCCCAACTCGGTGCTAGCGGCTACTTCATTAAACCCTACCTCGAAGAAGCTCTCCTCGACGCGGCAAAACGGATGATTAAGGGTGAAGTCCTGGCGATCGTTTAGACAATCGGGTGCTTTTCCGGTAATTGTTCCTGGTGAGAACTCGGATTTGGGGATTTAACCCCCCAGATCCCCTCCCAAGGGTTAGTTAGTGGGAAGTTTAGATTGTAGAGTCGATCGACTAGTCCGAAAGTGACCTTAAAATGGGTAACGATCGTTTAGATAATCAGTTCTATACTGGCTTATCTCCCAGAATTGTCATATTTTAGGTACAGAATTGTGAACACCATCAACCAAATTGTTCGGTTGACAATTTTATTAGTTAGTTTAATTCCAGTCGATCTCGTTGTCGGTACGCCACTCGATCGACCAAATCTGCTCAATCCCGACCCAATCTCAACTACAATCCCGCCCCTATTATGGACTGGAACTTATATTTTCAGTGAGGGACGGGGGCGAATTAGAATCTTAAAAAATGGCTTCGAACGTTATGGCTACGTCGATCGAACTGGCAAGATAGTTATTGCGCCTAAATATCTGTCGATTGGTAATTTTGCCCAAGGATTAGCTCCGGTTAAATTTACTAATCAAAAGTATGGATTTATCGATCGCTTTGGCAAGATAGTTATTGCGGCCAAATATGATTTTGCTTCTGGGTTTGTCGATGGACTGGCTACTGTCGAAGTTTCTGGCAAAATGGGCGCGATCGATCGGCAAGGTAAATTAGTTATTCAACCAATTTATCCAGATGCTGCTTTGGAGTTTCAATCAGGATTACTCGCCGTTAAACGGGGTAAGTTATGGGGCTTTGTCGATCGACGCGGACGAATGGCCATTGCACCTCGATTTGTCGATCCTCAACCAGATAGCATCACTGAGGACGAGATAGATATAGCTAGTTTTTATTTGTATCGATTTAGCGATGGGTTGGCCGCAGTTAGCCTTGATGGGATTAACTATGGTTATATCGATCGACAGGGGAAAACGATCGTTCCACCTCAGTTTAAATATGCTCGTGCTTTTACAGAAGGTTTAGGTTTAGTCCAAACTAAAGCTGGTACATGGGGATTTGTCGATCGGACGGGTAAATTAGTAATTAGTTTACCAAATAGTCAAAAAATGCGAATTGCCGAAGCCACTTTATTATCAACTTTTAGTGAGGGTTTAGCCGGGATAAAAACAGGTGATAAATGGGGATTTATCGATCGTCAAGGTGATCAAATTATTCCGCCGACATTTGACAATATTTATCCATTTAGTGAAGGTTTAGCAGCAGTAGCAATTCAGGGTAAATATGGATTTATCGATCGTCAGGGTAAAATAGTAATTCCCCCAACCTTCGATCGAGCTTTTTCGTTTAAATCTGGTTTAGCTCCAGTAACAATTGGTGAATATGGAACAGTTAATGCCCGGGTTGGTTATATCGATCGTACAGGTAAATTAGTAATTTTCCAGCCACCTACTTAACTCGTATTTTTTTTGTCTGGTTGGGAGACATTTGCTTAGGTTTGGGCGAGGGTTTACCACTCTTAGTTCTCCAGAAACCGATCAATGGAGATCGCTTAAAAGCTGACACCAGCCAATCACTGCTATAGTGACTCATTGCACCTAATTCTAGCCCACAAAACAATGCTAGATAGATCGATCGATCTCGATCGATTGAGTGTCTGACAATTGCCAGTAAATGTTTTCCTGTGTACGCCTGACCCCAGATTAGCTGAACTATTCCCAGCCCTAGTAAACCCACCAAACTTAACCATAAACTCAAATACAAAACACGACCGAGTGTCCCAATAATCGGCCCATGCGACCAAATCGATCGATGTTTAATTGCTTGTTGGTACGGTCGCCATAAGCACCGCAGTTTACCCCAACGTTTGTAATGAAAAGAGTGGAGATCTAAGTCTGGCCCAAAAATTAATCCACTCACCAAAAATCCTGTCGATACCCAAAATGTCAAATCAGCACGGGAAGTCAGAAACAATGTTCCCCCAGCAATTATAGGTGAACTCCACAGAGTCACTCGATCGTGTGTACGTCCAGATGGCAAATTACTTTTCAGTCATTAATTGTTAATTATCAGGATACAGGAAGTCCGCGATCTAAGCTAGTATTCCCTAAACTTGCTGCTCACGATCAATATTACGAGGCTGGACAAACTTCAACAATCAGATCGCTAAAAAAAAGGCTGACCTGATGGTCAGCCTTTTTAAGATCAGATCATGAATTATTTAATTATTCACCGACTGGTGCTAATAAGTCGGGCGCAGAAATAGGCAGTTTATCCTGCTTGGGAGTAACTACTGCTTTCCCATCCTCGCCAATATCAACAACAGATGTATCACCATCCTTGAGACGACCAGAGAGCATTTCCTCTGCCAGAATATCTTCCAACAGCCGCATAATTGCACGACGGAGTGGACGAGCACCGTATGCAGGATTGTAGCCCTCGTCAATCAGCCGATCCTTAAACCTGTCGGTCACTTCAAGTTGAATACCCTGTTCAGTCAGGCGACCGAATAGATCCTTGAGCATGATATCGGCGATCTCCTTGACTTCCGGCTTGGTGAGTTGTTGGAAGACGATGATTTCATCCAGACGGTTGAGGAATTCAGGTCGGAAGTAGTTCTTCAGTTCTTCGTTCACCAAAGAGCGGATGCGGTTATAAGTTGCTTCGGTTTTGTTGTCGGAGAACTCGAAACCTAAACCACCGCCACCCTTCTCGATCACCTTAGAACCGATATTCGAGGTCAAAATGATTAAGGTGTTTTTGAAGTCTACCGTGCGTCCTTTGGCATCGGTGAGGCGACCATCTTCTAAAATTTGCAGGAGCATATTAAAGATGTCTGGGTGCGCTTTTTCGATTTCGTCGAATAAGACGACGGTGTAGGGACGACGACGGACGGCTTCGGTGAGTTGACCACCTTCGCTATAACCGACATAACCTGGCGGCGAACCGATCAGTTTAGAAACGGTGTGACGTTCCATGTACTCGGACATATCCAACCGGATCATCGATTCTTCTGAACCGAAGAAGTAGGTTGCCAGAGCTTTGGTTAACTCGGTTTTCCCAACTCCAGTTGGCCCAGAGAAGATGAAACTAGCGATCGGTCGGTTGGGATTTTTCAAGCCCACACGCGCCCGCCGAATTGCGCGGGAAACAGCTTTCACAGCCTCTTCTTGACCGATCAACCGCTGATGGAGGGTTTCTTCCATATTTAGCAGCTTGACCGACTCAGATTCGGTTAATTTGCTCACGGGTACGCCAGTCCAAGAAGCAACGATTTGGGCGATCTCTTCTTCGGTCACTTCGGGCATGACGCGATTTTCTGTTTCGTCACTAGCTTTCTTGGTTTGGGCGATGCTTTTGATTTCCGCTTTGATTTCGAGTTCGCGATCTTTGAGTGAACCTGCTTTATCGAAGTCTTGGGAACGGACGGCTTCATCTTTCTCTTTGAGAACTTTACGCAATTCTTTATCCAGTTCCTTCGCAGCAGCAGGGAGTTGAGAATTGAGTAAGCGGACGCGAGATCCAGCTTCATCCATCAGATCGATCGCTTTATCTGGTAAGAATCGATCAGAGATATAGCGATCGGCTAGTTTGGCAGCAGCTTCTAGCGCACCATCGGTAATCTTGAGTTTATGGTGTTGTTCGTAACGTTCGCGCAAACCATGCAGGATTTCGATCGTTTCTTCAACGCTAGGTTCGCCAACCATCACTGGCTGGAATCGACGCTCTAAAGCCGCATCCCGTTCGATGTGTTTCCGGTACTCGTCTAGTGTTGTCGCCCCAATACACTGAAGTTCTCCCCTTGCCAAAGCTGGCTTGAGAATATTTGCAGCATCGATCGCACCTTCAGCCGCACCAGCACCAATCAAGGTGTGTACTTCGTCAATGACTAGGATCACATTTCCGGCTTGGCGGATTTCATCCATAATCTTTTTAAGGCGTTCTTCAAATTCACCGCGATACTTCGTACCAGCAACTAGTAGCCCGATATCGAGAGTGACAACCCGCTTATCTTCGAGGATATCAGGAATATCCTGATTGGCAATGCGTTGAGCTAAACCTTCGGCAATTGCTGTTTTCCCAACCCCAGGTTCCCCAATCAGGACAGGATTATTTTTCGTCCGTCGTCCCAGGATCTGGATCACCCGCTCGATTTCTTTGGCTCGACCGACAACCGGATCCAACTTGCCATCCTGTGCTAGTTGAGTCAAATTGGAGCCAAACTCATCAAGGGTCGGAGTTTTATTACTACCAGATCTTACTCCTGGAGTTGCTGCATTTGACTCTGAAGTTTCCCCCAGCATCCGAATTACTTGAGTCCGAACTTTGGTTAAGTCCACACCCAGGTTTTCTAGTACTCTGGCGGCGACACCTTCACCTTCACGGATCAATCCCAAAAGCAGATGCTCTGTACCAATATAATTGTGACCAAGTTGACGAGCCTCCTCTAGAGATAACTCTAGAACACGCTTCGCTCTTGGTGTAAAGGGGATTTCAACGGCGACAAAGCCCGAACCACGTCCGATAATTTTCTCAACTTCGATTCGTGCATCTTTGAGATTGACTCCCATCGACTTCAAAACCTTAGCTGCTACGCCGGTACCCTCACCGATTAATCCGAGCAAGATCTGTTCGGTACCGACAAAATTGTGCCCCAGGCGACGTGCTTCTTCCTGGGCCAGCATGATTACTTTAATGGCTTTTTCTGTAAAGCGTTCAAACATGGCTGTTTTCCATCCCCTGCTGCTTGTCTGAGTGTCATTAAATCTTAACACAGTAATTTTGGTTGTCAGGTTCGGTAATGACTACTATTTTGTGAGTTTGGGGATCGAGCGTTCCGAACTATAATGTTTCTTTTGATAATTCTCAAGTTACAAAACTAGCCAAGTGATTTGACTTTTGTATATAGCCAGTTAGTAATTAATTGTGGACAATTTTTCTTGAACCATCGCCAAGCGAAGATACGGAGGAGTGGTTTAGACATTCTGGCAATCAGTTTGGCAATCAAGCCTAGCGGTCTCAAGCGGACTTTTCGATCGATCAAGCTAAC
Source organism: Chamaesiphon sp. (assembly GCA_041738715.1). Lineage (GTDB taxonomy): Bacteria > Cyanobacteriota > Cyanobacteriia > Cyanobacteriales > Chamaesiphonaceae > Chamaesiphon. Next base: position 4,032 of record JBGSPI010000077.1, on the reverse strand, counting down.
AGAACCGATATCATACAAGCAATCGATGATTAGTTTAATCGTCACTTCTTCTCTTTCAATTAAACTTGTTAGTAAAATCATCACATCACGAATGCGCTCTGCCTCAATGCGGCTGGCAGTGGGTGAATCAGTCAAATTGACAATTTGTTGAGCGGGGACTGGGACAATTTTATTCATAATAATAATCTGGAATTTCGCCTGAACTCCAGTCTCACCTATTTCGTTAGATACATGCTTGTATGGACGATCGATATGATGTTCTATCTACAACCTAAATAACAAGTCCTACAGTCTATCGTCAGGATGAAATTTGAAATTAGGCAATCGCCATCTAAATTAACCATTGACTTCTAGCCATTCACCATTGACGATTAATGATTAACTATCGATCGAATCAACCATCAACCATGAGTCATTCCAATGAAGATGCCGCCCGCGTGCGGGTTTTAAGTGAAGCCTTGCCATATATCCAAAACTTCACCGGACGCACCGTCGTCGTCAAATATGGCGGTGCTGCGATGAAAGATAGCGACCTGAAAGAGCGGGTAATCCGCGACTTGATCTTTATGTCCTGTGTTGGTATTCGACCGATTCTAGTACATGGCGGTGGCCCCGAAATCAATAGCTGGCTCGAAAAAATCGGGATTGAACCCCAGTTTAAAGATGGTTTGCGAGTGACCGATGCAGCAACAATGGATGTTGTCGAAATGGTACTGGTGGGTAGAGTCAATAAGGAAATTGTTTCCCTGATCAATCAATCGGGTGGTGACGCTGTTGGTCTATGTGGCAAGGATGGTAATCTGATCGTGGCACGCCCTGATGGTCGCGAAGGGATTGGGTTTGTCGGTGAAGTCAGTGGTGTCAATGTCGATATTCTCAACACTCTAGTTAAGAGCGGTTATATTCCAGTTGTGTCGAGCGTCGCTGCCGATGAAAATGGACAGGCTTATAATATTAACGCCGATACAGTTGCAGGTGAAATTGCTGCTGCCTTGGGTGCAGAAAAATTAATTTTGTTGACGGATACTCCAGGCTTAATGCGTGATTTTAAAGATCCCACTAGTCTGATTCGGAAACTAGATATTCAAGGCGCACGGGAACTAATTGACGATGGTACCGTTAGTGGTGGCATGATTCCCAAGCTGACCTGTTGCGTTCGGAGTCTTGCTCAAGGGGTCAAAGCAGCACATATTATCGATGGACGATTGCCACACTCACTATTACTGGAAATTTTTACTGATACTGGTACTGGTTCGATGATTGTATCTTCAGCCTTGCCCTAACCTCTACATCCTACCCTCTAGATCGTGAATTTCGATACTGATTATCAATCTGGACAAATTGCTTTTGAGCGGGGAGAATACCGCCAAGCAGTGGCATATTTCTTAGCCGCTGTTGCCCAAGTTCAACCGAATACTCGTATTGGGGGTGAAGTGCAAATTTGGCTGGTAATGGCTTTTGAAGCCGCAGGACAAGTCCGGGAGGCAACAGCTTTGTGTCAAAAATTAGCAAAGCACCCCAATCTAGATACTCGTCAAGCTAGTAAGCGGATGCTGTACATCATGCAGGCTCCTGAATTGGTGCGGCGAGATGAATGGCTGAGCAAAATTCCAGATTTATCACATCTAGAGGACGGCGAAGGTAAAGCAGGCGTGAATAATACGCCTAGTTTACCACCACCGCCCAAGCAGAAATCCTTAGAAGAAAGATATCCACCGATCGATCTCAGCCAGGTAAATACCCAAGATAATAACTTTATCGCGATCGCCGGAATCTCGATCTTTATAGCATTATTAGGACTATGGCTATTAACGTAAGTTATCACTAGTTCACTCGATCGATATTTAAGGTACACTACGCGATTACCGATGGTACGCTTCGCGAACGAACACCCTGGGGTTGATGCAACATTTTTCTATAAGTTTCAATCAAATCGATATTATCATCGCTGTCAAAGTCAATTTGACACATATATTTAATTAGATCTCTAAGCCAATCAGTACAAATTTCTCTATCTTCTCCAAGTCTATATTTCCACTCTGTTGGTAGTCCTTTGCCTAGCCGAATAGTATCAAACAACTGTCGTTCAAGTTCTTCATCAAACTCTGGATATACACTTCTAATTCTACTTAAGATATTCTTTCTCATTGCTAACCATCCACAAAAGTCAAGAGTTGTATGAACTGCCCATAGTCCTTGTGATGAATAAATTATCGGCTCTGGCCAAAATGTTCGCCTGTATTTTTCAATTTTTCTATCTATCAAATCTTGTGCTTCGTCAACTAGATATACTAATCCATACTCTTGAAATTCATCAATCGTGAATGAAAAATGTCGTGGCACTTGTTTTAAATTAAAATCTTCCCCTGCCCAAGGAAAAGAAATATACAACAATCTATCACCCATTTCTTTAGTAATATTTGCCAAAGCATTACGAATATTGATTTGAATATCTATCGGTAGCTCTTCATTAAATAAGAGCCTCATGCAGTCAAAGTTACGGGATGGTAAAATAGTTGCATATTTATATACTATGCAATCTTCAAAAACTTGTTCGTAAATTGAAAGCACAGATGATTCAAAGTCTTCAGGGGATATAATCTTCATTGGTTAAAATGTCAATATACTCGAAGTTCTTCCTGTAGGGTTGAGCCTCGAAACCCTACAATCCCAACTACTTTTACCATCTTGCCAGTTCACTCAACTGTAGATTGCCTTGAATCAGCCACAAGAATCCATGAGTATCTATTAGAAATCGATCCATTACATATATTCCTGTAAGTCATCCAAAGGTGCATCAAAATCATCAGCCATCCACACTTGCCCTTTCCAGATACCAAAAGCATTTTGACGATCGACAGTGGGCGTTAGCTCATGCTGATTGTGTTTTGCAACTAAACCCTCAATGTATCGTAAAGCTTGTTGTTGTAAAGACTCTGGCAGCCGCTGAATTTGCTCAAAGATTGCTTGTTCCATTCAATTATCTCGGAATGAAGTCATGTCAGTATTATCTCATATCCATTCGCCAGTCGGGTATGCTAGGCACTGTCCACAAATCAAACCCAATCCGCGTAACAGCTTCAGCCCATTTAGTAGACGAGAGAGCGAAACCGAATATGATAACATCGGTAGGATTATCAAGGGGTTATTTAGAGTGGAGATATTCTAGTGAAATATCAACACAAAAAAACCACCTATCGATCGATAAGTGGCAATTAACTAGATAAAATTCGATCCGTAGTCGAGTCTAAGCGTCTCTGTTTTGACCAAAAATTTCCGATTTAAAACTATCAAGTTCATCAGTTAATTCCTTCCGGGTGGAAGCTTGGAGGAGATAGCGATACACGAACCAACTTGTATAGCCGATACCTACTAATTCAAAAGTAGGTGCGAGGAGGGGAATCTCATTGACTGCCGATAGAACTGCTAGAGTTAGTTTGATCCCGACAATTACACCAAAGAATAAACCAAGAGTAATCACGGCACTCTTGTTATTCGCGTAAATTTGACCTAAAAAAGTCGGCAGTTCGGCAAGGATATTGGCTGATTGTTTAGCCCAGTCTGGTAAATTATCAGCAGATAAATTGGGAGAAACTTTGGTAATTGAGGCATTTCCAGTGTTTATCCCCAGAGGATTGGCGGGAATATCAACAGTAGTAGTATCTACGGTTTGAGTAGATTCTGGTGTATCGCTCATAGTTTATTAATCCTTATTTCAAAATGGATAGGGCTAGCAGGTTGCGATCTATCTGTGCTAAATGGGATTTAACACAAACACTCTTGCAGATTTTATCAGTTGCGGCTGAAGGATCATAGAGTGGCAGCAGATGCGGTTTAACTATTTACACCAAGACATACCTATCATCCAAGCTGTCTATACCGTTTGAACTCTTAGTGACACTGGAAGATCGAGTGTCTACGCCACCCAATTATAAACGACCATCTCCAGATTTTCGATCGGCTTACCCTACCGGAAAGTTGTTACGTATCGCAATAGTTTAGATGGGGGACGGGGGGACGGGGGGACTGGGG
>JBGSPI010000057.1:0-3951 GCA_041738715.1 Chamaesiphon sp. | reverse complement strand
GTCGATTCAATGTCTAGTAATTGGCAGGTTGTTGTTGAATTAATGTCTTTATCCCCACACAAACTACCTAATTATCAACAAGGCTTGAGAGCTATGAGGCTTATTCTATCAGCTTTATAGGCGGCTTGTCGCCCCGACAGTATCGCTATTCATCCGATGACCCAGATCTTAGAAGAATCATCAATCGATCAGGAGCTAAATCGATCGATTGGCATCAGTGATAACGTTCAATTTATCCTGCGGACAGGGTATTTAAAAACTTATCCTGAAGCAGTTACGCTAAGACGATCTACTAACTCATTTATCAGCATATGAAAATTTGTTGATATTATTCTTGATATTTTATATATCTACGATCGAGCCTCCCTCACAAGTTCCTCATCTTGTTACGGTATTCTCAAAGGTAGCTAATCTCCTGATTTTTGACGAAGAATTTCTGCTTCAGATGATTTTAATACGCTTTAAATCGTTTGCGTAGCGTCTCTGGAACAGAATCGAATCCAAATAAATTCAATATTAATTTAGGAGATTTTTAGATGATTAGTCAAATTTCAAAACCTAGTATCGAATCAATCAATCTATCCACTCCCCAAGGTTTACTATTGACGTTGCAACAACTACGCCAGACTGTTGAAAGCGAAGGAAAAGCCACCTTTGACGAGTGGAACCCACACATTCAGCGGACGGCGTTTATTGATAGTGCTTTGAATTTAGCTGAATATCTAGCTTTACGGCGACAAGATCTTCGACCACTTCAGGCTGCGCTGATGCCTTGGGGTTTATCCTCATTAGGTCGGATTGAAGGGCGAGTAATGCCCAATCTCGATGCTGTTATTGCCACTTTAGAAGTCATTTGTGGCTCTAAATCCGATCGACATTTCCAGCGTCAACCCGTCGAATTCTTCGTTGAGGGCGATAGATTACTACAGCAGCACACTGAAGAATTGTTCGGTGAATCCTCACCCCATCGTCGCGTCAGAATTATGGTGACGCTGGATACTGAAGCCGTCACCAACTATGAGCTAGTGCGAAGTTTCATTCAACGCGGTGCAAACTGTATGCGGATTAATTGCGCCCACGATACTCCCGAAATCTGGCAAGGTGCGATCGACAATATCCGCCGCGCCGAACGAGAAACAGGCATGCCATGTAAAATTATGATGGATTTAGGTGGCCCCAAAATTCGCACTGGTGCGGTACTTTCACCACATCATAAAAAGCGGGTATTTAAAGGCGATCTCATCGTCCTATCGCGGCGCGAACCCGAACCCGAAAGTGCAAAAAATCTGGCTAAATCGACCCATGTAGAGCATTTTCAGACTAGCTGTTCGATTCCCAGTATTCTCGATTTATTAGCTGTTGACACCCCTGTATACATCGACGACGGCAAGATTTGGACTCAGGTAGTCGATACCCATTACCCGATCGCCCATGAACAACCGGGACTATTATTAAAAGTAACTAATACCAGCCCTAAAGGTGTCAAACTCAAACCTGAAAAGGGGATGAATTTCCCTGACACAGTTTTAGATCTGAGTTCACTCACCGAACAAGATTTAGCCGACCTGGATTTTGTCGCGGTTCATGCCGATATTATCGGTTACTCATTTGTCCAACGACCTAGCGATATTGAATTACTGCAACAAGAGTTAGCTAAACGTTGCGAAAACCGATTGTCCCCACCAGCGATCGTTGCCAAGATTGAAACCGCAATTGCCGTTAGCAATCTGCCCGAATTAATTGTCTATGCCGCCGGAAAAGGATCATTTGGAGTGATGATTGCCAGGGGCGATTTAGCCGTTCAAATTGGTTATCAACGTCTCACTGAGATCCATGAAGAAATGCTATGGATTTGTGAAGCGGCACATATTCCGGTGATTTGGGCAACCCAAGTGTTAGAGAATTTAGTCAAGGATGGCATCCCTTCGCGGGGCGAAATGAGCGATGTCGCCATGTCCGAACGTGCGGAGTGTGTGATGTTAAATAAAGGGCCATTTATTGCTGAAGCGATCAATATTCTCGATGATGTTTTAACGCGGATGGAAGCTCATCAATTGAAAAAAACGCCTCAATTGCGGGCACTTCATTCATGGTGATTTTAGTTATGGTACCGCCGTTTGTATCTTTGTGAATGATGAAATTGATCGAGTCGAATTATGCAAGATGATACATTTGCCCGCCTGATGACTTTTCCGAATGTAATGATTACCGGACATCAGGCATTTTTTACTAAAGATGCAATGCAGGCGATTACCTACGGTAGGCTTCGCCAACGCTGAAGTGACATTAGCTAATATCACGCAGATCGAACAAAATCAGACCTGTGAAAATGAAATTTAGATTTAGGAATTAACTTAAAATGACACTTAAAATCGGTATTAATGGCTTCGGGCGAATCGGACGACTAGTTGCGCGGATTGCTATGAAGCATCCCGAATTGGAACTAGTCGGTGTGAATGACCTTGTTCCCGCCGATAACCTTGCCTACCTGTTCAAATACGACTCCACCCACGGCACGTATCAAGGCGTGGTTGAAGCCCAGCCTGACGGCATCTCGATCGATAGTCGCTTTGTATCCTGCATGGCGATTAAAGATCCGGCAGAACTCCCTTGGGGTAAACTAGGAGCCGATTATGTAGTTGAGTCCACTGGACTTTTCACTACCTACGAGGGTGCCCAAAAACACCTTCAAGCTGGGGCAAAACGAGTAGTCATCTCTGCCCCAAGCAAAGACCCAGACAAGATTCAGACGTTGGTAATGGGCGTAAATCACCAAGAATTCGATCAATCGACAGATGAAATTGTCTCGAATGCAAGCTGCACCACCAACTGTCTGGCTCCAGTTGCCAAAGTCTTACAGGACACCTTTGGGATTGCCGAAGGCTTGATGACTACCGTTCACGCCACAACTGCTACCCAACTCACTGTAGATGGCCCCAATAAAAAAGACTGGCGGAGCGGACGGGGAGCCTCCCAGAATATCATTCCCGCTTCAACTGGAGCGGCAAAAGCAGTCGCGCTAGTATTACCCGAACTAAAGGGAAAGTTGAGCGGGATGGCGTTTCGGGTGGGTACTGCCGATGTTTCAGTCATCGACTTGACTTTTAAAACTGTCAAACCCACCACTTATGCAGACATTTGTGCAGCGATGAAAGCGGCAGCAGCGGGAGAAATGAATGGCATCTTGGGCTATACCGAGGACAAAGTTGTGTCGATGGATTTCCGCACCGATCCTCGTTCGAGTATTTTTGATGCCACAGCAGGGATTGGTTTAAATGCAAACTTTTTCAAGGTGGTGGCTTGGTATGATAACGAGTGGGCTTATGCTTGTCGGACGATCGATCTGATGCTGTTTATGGCAAGAAAAGATGGACTGATTTGAATCGATCGAGATTTGTAAGTCTTTGTTGTTAACGTTCCGCTTCACCTGCCACCAGTACCTTTTCGGACTCAACCAACCAATTTTTACGGTCGGCGTGCAAGCGGATTGTTATGCTGCACTATTTCATCAACACCCGAATCATAATCGTCAGTGCCCCTAACCCAATCCCAACAAGCACTGGCACCAAACGGCTACCCAAAATTCGCAGCTTTGCATTTATCGGTAGCTTCCCTGTTTCCCAGTAAACCCAGTCATCTCCTAACTGGTGTGCCAACTCTGAATTTCCTGAAATCAGGAGGACAATACCATTACCCGTAGCAGGATTGACCCGCACCGTATGCCCTAGCGCAGGCAAATTCCCCCCATCATGACCTACAGCATACTCATCAATATCATTAGCAACATACAGGGTATGCCCTAAACCCCAATAGACCTCCTGCGAAAGTCCAGAGCTGAGGTTAAAATAGATAAAAATCTAACCAATCGAACGTGAGCTACGAACAAGTTAAAAATTTAGAGCCGACCGAGTTCAAACGATTATGTGGTGTCACGCCAGCCACATTTGAGCA
>JBGSPI010000021.1:0-75947 GCA_041738715.1 Chamaesiphon sp. | reverse complement strand
GTCGATTCAATGTCTAGTAATTGGCAGGTTGTTGTTGAATTAATGTCTTTATCCCCACACAAACTACCTAATTATCAACAAGGCTTGAGAGCTATGAGGCTTATTCTATCAGCTTTATAGGCGGCTTGTCGCCCCGACAGTTCCCAAATAATTTCTTGGCAGCACGTTCGCTTCTGGATTCGGCTGATGCCATCACTTCTGCCATATTTTCTATCATCTCACCGGGATGATTTTCCAGAACACTAGTAGAGAGCGAAATCTTGCCATTACCCTCATCTAGATCGATAATCATTGCCTTAATTTCCTGACCAATTGTAAATAATTTTTCACAGGACTCAACCCGATTATGACTAATTTGTTTGATGTAGATTAGACCAGTATTGCCATCAAATTCAACAAAAGCACCAAAGGGTTTTAGCCCAACAACAATACCAGTAACTAACTGACCCCGTTCGAGTTGAGCAAAATTAGCAGTTCGAGTTGCTTGGCGTTGTGAGAAAACTAATTTATTAGTTTCTTGGTTTGCTTCAATAATTACACCAGAGATACTAGTTCCAACCAAAGATGCGTGATCGCGTTCGACTAATTGCGATCGGGGAATAAAACCTCGAATCCCTTGAAAACTAACTGTTACGCCACCTTTATTGACACCAGTGACCCGCAACTGAACTGATTCTTTGTTACTTTGGATCTCACTAACTTGAGTCCAAGCATATTTCACTTGCAATTGGCGTTTCGATAAAGTGACCTGTCCATCGGCATTTTGCTCGCGAATAATTAAAAATTCTTGCTCATCGCCAATCGGTAATAATGCAGACAAATCGGCTGATTCATCCGCCGCAATTTCCGCAGCAGGCACAAAAGCGAGGGATTTACCTTTAATGTCTACATAGACACCATCGCTATCATAACTATGAATTTTACCCCGCACTAGTTGGTCTTTCTCAAAGCTGACGACTTCAGCATCTAGAGCTTTAGCAAAGTCATCCATCGAAAAGATTTCGGCTGAGGAGGTTTTTGTGGTATTCATTTAGTGAATAGTGAATAGTGAATGGTGAATAGTGTTCGATCGCTAGTAACTGACGACTAGCCTAACTGACTGAATAGCTCTTCAACGTGTTGCCAAGCATCCTCAGCAGCGGTTGGATTGTAACTAGCGCGGAAGTTGCAACAAAAACCATGTTCTGCACCTGGATATTGCCAAATCCGATGCCGAATTCGATGTTTTGATAGCACCGTGGTGATCTGTTCCACATCTGCCGAGGGTATACTAGCATCGTCCATACCAAAGAACATATATATCGTACCCCCGATCGAGCTTGTTTGACTCACCGATGCCTCTCCACCACCAGGTGTAAAGCTGGTAATCCCACGTCCATAGAAAGATGCTGTCACAGCGATATCGGGCAAGGTAGCCGCTAAGTAGGCGACATGTCCACCAAAACAAAAACCAATACAACCAAAATTTGGTTGAACTTGGGGCAGATGTTTGAGGTAGTCAAGTGCGCCTTGAATATCTGCTAGTAATTCCGGGGCGCGGGTATTTCCGGCATGTGTACGCCCTAATTCTAACTCAGTCGGGGTGTATCCAACTTCAAAGCCGGGAGCAAGTCGATCGAACAACGCTGGTGCCATCGCCACATACCCCATACGAGCAATGCGTTCAGTCACAGCGCGAATATATGGATTGACACCAAAAACTTCTTGGAGGACAATGATGCCGGGAAATTGACCAGAGATAGACGGAGCAGCATAATAAGCACTGATTTCAGTTCCGCCGCTAGCGATTGTTACTTCTTTTGTTACAATGTCCAGTTTAGTCATAGGGCTAAGTTTAGGTATTGGCGATCGTCGCTACAGACAATCATCAAGTATGGCTAAATGTTTTGATATAATCAAACCAAATTAACAGTAGTTTGAGTGACGATCGGGGTCTTGCTGGAAGTATTCAGATCGATGTTAGCTAAATTAAAATAGGATAACTTAGCGAGATTAAGCTATTGACATAGCCGTAACTCTAACGAATTCATCGCACATTCAACCACTTATAAATCTAAGGAGTCTCCAAATTGGCTAGGGTCAAGCAGCAAAATCGAACTAAGCGATTACTTCCAGGTAAAATGTTGTGGGTAGTGGTTGCCGCTATCTCTTTCGCCGCGATCGCATTACTACATGGACTTTTTAGTAGTATACCTGCGGATGCACTAATTGCCCAGACGGGTATTGCCCAAACGGCTGATGTCGCCAGAGATATCGCCACAAAAATCCCTATGAACTTTGATGTTCCCAAAAACTTTCAGGCGAAAACGATCAAAGATGCACCTAGTCCTAACGGTGATAAGGTCATCGCTCTCACTTTCGATGATGGTCCTTGGCCGGAAACAACTGAAAAGATTTTAGCGACGCTGAAGCAAGAAAACGTCAAAGCTACTTTCTTTATGATCGGGCAACCATTGAAGTCTTTTCCCGAAATTGCCAAAAAAGTGCTGGCTGATGGTCATGCGATCGCTAACCATACCATGCACCACTGGTACCATAAAATGAGTCCATTGGTCGCTCAACGAGAAATCGATGATACTGCCAAAATCATCAAAGAAGTCTTAAATGTAGAAACTGACTACTTCAGACCGCCGGGTGGTGCTTTAAACAACGGTTTAGTCGCTTACTCCCAGCGCAAAAAGCAATCAGTGCTGATGTGGTCAGTAGATACTGGCGATAGTCGTCCTCGTCGTCCTAGTCCAGCCGAGATGGTCAAAACCACTCTTGCCCAAGCAACCCCTGGTGGTATTGTGCTGATGCATGATGGTGGCGGTAATCACGACAATACAGCTAAAGCGGTTCCTGTAATGATTGCTCAACTTCGGGCAGCAGGCTATAAGTTTGTGACAATTCCCGAACTCCTGGAACTAGCATCGGCACCACCCACAACCGCCCCAACGGTGCAAGGTACTCCGAAGGCTCCACTGATTGCTCCCACGTTACCTGAAGCACCTAATAGTAGCTCGGGCAACGTATGACAAGCATGTTGTCTCAAGGAGTATTTTATAAGCAGCTAAGTGCTATTGAAGATTAAAACTTCACTGCACTGTATTTTACTAGCGAAATGGATAAATCGAAATTTCTCAAAATATTTGCTAGTGTCAGAACCCGTGTTTTGCTTGGCTGTATCTTGTTGATGTCTTTCTCTGGATTGGCATCAACTTTTTTTATTGGCAGGCTTTTGTATACACAATTAGATGAACGTATTCATGAAGAATTACAAGAAGAATCAGGAGAGTTTGCCAAACAAGCCGCTACAAAAAATATTCAAGCTGATCGGTATAGTTCAAAGTATTTAGCAGATATGTTCAGAAATTTTGTCGATCATGAGATCGATCAACATAAATACTATTTCTTGATCGTCAACAATCACATTTATCAAACTAGCGAACGTAAACTGCCCAATGGTTTTTATTTGGATAAAACTACACTAGATAGTTTGAGCAACTTATCCATAACTGAAACTAGAAAAATTGAACTTGATATTAATCAAGTTATTTACTATAATGCCATGCCTATCTATTGGCAAAACGGACAAAGAGGGATATTAGTAGTAGTCTTTGATGCCACTGAAGATCGTCAATCAATCATGAAAGTAATGACGGTAATTATAGAAGTGACTACCTGCATATTTGTAATCTCTTCCATTGCCGCCATGATTGATACTAAATATATTCTCCAGCCACTTCAGTTACTTACAACCACAGCTAGTTCAATTGGTGATACCGATTTAACCAAACGAATTCCGGTACGTGGGCAGAATGAAATTGCGGATTTAACTGTTACTTTTAATGAGATGCTAGACCGTCTTCAAGCATCTTTTAACAGCCAAAAGGAATTCTTTAATAATGCTGGGCATGAATTAAGGACACCACTAACAATTATTAGAGTCAATCTAGAAATGTTGAGTGACGATCCCCAAGACCGAAAAGAAACAATCGCATTGGTCACTGATGAACTCGATCGAATCAGTCGATATGTCAATGATATGATTTTATTAGCAAAATCAGAACGACCAGATTTCCTAATATTAGAAACTGTCAGTCTTAGCGATCTGACGCAAGAAATATACAGCAAAGTAACCGCTTTAGGACAACGCCATTGGCAATTAGTAAACGTTGGTAAAGGTAATATTGTTTGCGATCGACATCGGTTGACTCAAGTAGTGATGAATTTAGCTCAAAACGCTATTCAACAAACTCAATTTGGTGATCCGATTTCAATCGGCTCGCTTATGAAAAATGGGAAAGCTCTGTTTTGGGTACAAGATTGTGGCTCAGGTATCGATCCAAGCCTAGAGGCAGTTATTTTCGATCGCGCCATTAGCGGTCAAAATTGCACGAAAGAAGGCGAGCGGATGGGTTTGGGGTTGGCAATCGTCAAGGCAATTGTCGAAGCGCATAGAGGCGAAATTAACCTAGTTAGCGAACCAGAGCGTGGTTCTAAGTTTACAATAGCCATTCCGATCGATCCTGCTTGCGAAATGTTGCGGATTTGAGCATGAAACGCATTCTGATTGTTGAAGACGAAATTAGAATTATCCAGCCAGTAGAAAAAGGCTTGCGGTTGCATGGTTTTATGCCGACGGTGGCTCAAGATGGCTCTACAGCAATTGCAATAGCTCGCGATGTTGATTTCGATCTGCTGATTTTGGACATTGGCTTACCAAATGTTGATGGTTGGATGGTATTAGAAGAATTAAGAAAGCGCGGCGAGAAAATGCCGATTATTATTTTGACGGCTCGCGATGATATCAGAGATAAAGTTGCTGGGCTTGATGGTGGAGCTAATGACTATGTGACCAAACCTTTTAGTTTTCAGGAACTACTCGCGAGAATCCGGTTGCGACTAAGAGAAACTCATCTTTTGCAAGAAAAAGAAGAACAGATTTTAACGGTGGGAAATATTAGCTTAAATCTACATACTCATCAAGTGGCAATCGATAATCTACTTGTAGAGTTACCAGCGAGAGAATTTACGCTATTAGAGATGCTGATGCAAAATCCCGGTTTGACAATTAGTCGAGAACAACTGCTCAAGGAAGTTTGGGGCTATGATTACGATCCGGGGACTAATGTTGTCGATGTATATATCGGCTATCTTCGCAAAAAATTAGGTGCCAACTCGATCGAAAGCGTTCGCGGCATTGGTTATCGGCTATATACAGCAAAGAACTCCCCTTAATAAAACGCTCTATTTCGAGCGATTTACTCAAGATTGCCAATATTTCGATCGAATAGCTTTGATGAGAAATCTCTCATCAAAGTTGTGTTGTGCAGATCTAGCTTCTACTCTAAAGGAGAATATCCGACTAAGTTGCGAAACTTGTTTTTAGTCCTTTAGATTCATCCAGAATATGTCAACATCAATTGTCAATCTGTCTAAGGCAAACTTGCGTAAATTTCATCGGAAAGTTTCGCCAATTATCTTATTACCGTTATTACTCAGTGCCTTAACTGGCATAGCTTACCGAATCGGTCGAAGTTGGTTCGGTCTATCGGATGAATTTGGTGACTTTATGATGGTAATTCATGAAGGTAGATTTCTCGGTAAACCACTGGTGCCAGTTTATGTTTTACTTACCGGCTTGGGACTGGTAGCGATGATCGTTACCGGGATCTCGATGCTGAATCAAAAGAAAAAAGCTGCCCAGAACCAGTCAAAATCCACGAAATTTACGCCGCGTTCGCTACATGGGTGGCTGGCACCAATTTTCTTATTACCCCTATTTGTTAGTGCCTCAACCGGAATAATTTATCGTTTGGGCAAAGCATGGTTTGGACTATCAAATTCGCAAGCTAAGTTCTTTCTGAATATCCATCAAGGTAGTTACTTAGGACCATCAATGCGCGCCTTCTATGTACTTCTGGTAGGTTTAGGGCTACTGGCAATGCTATTGACGGGAATTCAGATGACCGGTATTTTCCGCCGTCGCTCTATTAGCACATAAGTAATGTTAAAATCTTACTTACTTACCAAACTCTTGGTCACAATAAGTGACATCTTTCGATTAGATTGTGACCATCCAAAATATCTGTTGGTGCATTATCCTGCCAAATAACGCACCCTACACGATCTAATGATTAAATTGAAGTTTCTGGTTGAATCAGATCTAAAGCGGACTGTAATGCATTAAAGCGGTCTTCTACATGGTGAAGTTGAGAAAAGGTCGAGATAGATTGGTCATCAGATGGCAATGATTGACCAGCAAATCGATGTAAATCAAGCTTTTTCAGTCGATTTTGGACTTGTTCAGAAGTAGCCACAATCCAGACATGGCGATGACGACTAAGGGAATCTTGGACAATTGATTCGATCGCTAGTGCTGCTGAAACACCCAGTGTCGGCACTTCGCTCAAATCTAGGACTAATGCGCGATAATCTTTAACGGCAGCCATCCGTTGGGTGATACTTTTTGCTGCGCCAAAGCTCATTGGACCACCCAATTGAAACAGCAAAATATCACCAGACGATCGAATTAAAATTTCTTTTTCAACTGGGCTGAGACTATGATGATCTGTGGGGTCAGAAATAGCTTTGATGCTATCATTTTGTATATCGCTCAAGCGTTTAATGGTCAATACATTGGCAATGAATGCACCCACTAATACCGCTGTAATCAAGTCTACAAATACGGTCAAAAACAACACCACATACATCAATCCAGTGCCTCTAACGGACAGACGAGGCGCACGCTTGATAAAACCCCAGTCAAGAATATCAATTCCCACCTTTAATAACAATCCTGCCAGCACAGCATTGGGAATCTGCGCTGTTAATGGTCCAGCCCAAAATAAGACTAGAATCAAGACTAGAGCATGAATGATGCCCGATAGGGGTGTTTTTCCACCAGCTTGAACATTAACCACCGTTCGCATCGTCGCTCCAGCACCAGGTAAACCACCAAATAAACCCGATATCATGTTCCCAATTCCCTGTCCGATTAATTCTCGATCGGAATCATGCTGAGTCCGTGTAATACTATCTGCAACTAAGGAAGTGAGCAGGGAATCGATCGAACCTAAAACACCTAGCATCAGCCCATAACGCAACATATCTGCCAATTCAGCCGTATTAAAGGTGGGTAGGCGTAACGTCGGTAGTCCTTGGGGAATTGACCCAATTCGAGTCAACTTGGCATCACCAAATACTACCACTGACAAAATTGTCACCGTTACCAGTGCTAATAGTGGTGCTGGTAAGACTTGACTAATTCTACGAGGTGTCCCAAAGACGATCGCTAATGTCAGCAATCCCAACCCCAGGGCGACAAAATTTGGCTGGCTCACATAGGTTGGCAATTGCTGGAGCGTGCTGATCACACCACCAGTACCACTATGCCCCAATAGTGGGGGCAGTTGCAGCAAGATGATAATCACTCCAATCCCCGACATAAATCCAGAAATAACCGTGTAGGGCATCAGGGTAATGTACTGTCCAAGGTGCATCAATCCAAAGACTATCTGTAATAGTCCACCCAGCATCACGACGCTAAAAGCCATTGCTAGTCCTGTGTCAGGATAACGAGATACAAAGGTGGCAATGACGGTGGTAGCAACTACTGTCATCGGTCCCGTTGGGCCGGAAACTTGGGCCGGGGTGCCTCCGCAGAGAGCCGCAAAAAAGCCGACGATAATCGCCCCATATAACCCAGCAATTGCTCCAGCCCCAGATGCCACACCAAACGCCAGCGCAAGGGGGAGCGCAACAACCGCTGCGACTAATCCACCAAATAGATCACCGCGCCAATTGCGCAAGTGAATATTATTAATTAAATTCATATAAATCCTAGTTATTCTGTATTAATTAAATATGATATAAATTATCCTATTGATTATCTCAGAATTAATTAGATTTATTCAGTTTTTATTAATACTTAATTCGGGGGTCAATCCAGGCATTAATTAGATCGATTAAAATACTGGCAATTACCACAATCCCAGCAAAAAATACCATAATCCCTTGAACGGTAGGATAGTCTCGATTAGCAATCGCTTCATACAATTGACTTGCCAATCCCGGCCAAGAAAAAGTCACCTCGGTGAGTACCGCACCACCCAGGAGTGAAGCAGTCGTTAAGCCCAAAACAGTAATTACTGGAATCATCGCATTTTTGAGTGCGTGGGTGATCAGAATTTGTCGCTCAGGAATCCCTCTAGCTCTGGCCGCTTCGACATATTCGGCTTTCAAACTCTGCTTAAGATTCACCCGCACAATTCGCTCGAAAATGCCACTAAGCAGCACCCCAAGCGTCAGGCAAGGTAAGGCGAGATGATAAATAGAGATGAAAAAGCTACCCAAATCAAAATGGAGTAGACTATCGATCGTGTAAAGTCCGGTAATAGTTGTGGGTGGGGTAAGATTAGCTGGAAATCTACCACCGAGCGGGAAGATATGTAATTGAACCGCGAAGATCAATTGCAATAACATCCCAACCCAAAAAATTGGTAGTGAATAGCTAATAATTCCAAATAATCTACCTCCAGCATCAGCGATAGTACCAGGACGAGATGCTGAAATTGTCCCGACGAGTACTCCAACAATAAAAGCAACTAACATACTGCCGATCGCCAGTTCTAGTGTCGCTGGAAAGTTTTCTTGGATCACCTTTACCACTTCCTTACCCGAACTAGTGATCGATTTGCCAAAGTCTCCCTGAAGAATATTCCAAAGATAGCCAAAATATTGAACGTAAATTGGTTTATCTAAACCTAATTGTTTTCGTAAATCTGCTTTGACTTCATCCGATGCCCGATTACCTAAAAAGGCATCCGCCGGATCGCCAGGGGTTGCTTTGAGTAGGAAGAAAACCAAGGTTACGATCGTCCATAGCATCAGGGGAGCTAAGAGTAATCGGGCAGCGAGGTAGTATTGGAGAGTTTTTGATCGAGACATGGGGACGGGGGGACGGGGGGACTGGGGGACTGGGGGACTGGGGGACTGGGGGACTGGGGGACTGGGGGACTGTCAACTGCTTGCCCTGAAGCTCACTCGAAGGGTTAACTGTCAACTTTCAACTATTCCTTTCCCCTTTGCCTAATTCTCCGCTTGGTGCGCTAAACCCTCGGCAGAGCCGAGGAGCGCGCATCCGTAATTCTCAATTCTCAATTACTCCAACACCTTACACTGCCCATAATGCCGTAAAAGGTGATCACAGAGTACTAGAGCGACCATTGCTTCAACCATCGGTACAGCACGGGGTAATACACAAGGATCGTGTCTACCTTTGGCAGCGAGAGTGGTTGCTGATCCCGCTTGGGTCACAGTTTTTTGTTCTTTCCGAATCGTTGCTGTCGGTTTAAAAGCAACCCGGATGATAATATTTTCACCATTGGAGATACCCCCTTGAGTACCGCCGGAACGATTAGTCCGCGTGCGAATTTCGCCTTGCGCATCGGTATAAAATTCGTCATTATGTTCGCTCCCAGTAAGGAGAGTACCCCCAAATCCCGAACCTATTTCAAAGCCTTTAGTGGCGGGGAGGGACATCACCCCTTTGGCAATATCTGCTTCCAACCTGTCGAAGACTGGCACGCCTAAACCTTTAGGAACATTGCGGACGACACATTCTACCACCCCACCGATCGAGTCGCCCTGTCTACCGATTTCTTCAATTCGCTCGATCATTTGTTCGGCACAACGGGAGTCAGGACAGCGAACAATATTACTCTCTACTTGGGCTAGAGTAACGGTATCACTATCGACAGTGGCTTCGATATGCTGAATCCGTTTGACATAACCAATTACTTCCACTCCATTAACAAGGTACAGAATTTTTTTGGCAATCGCGCCAGCCGCAACTCTGCCAATGGTTTCCCGCGCCGAAGATCTACCACCACCTTGCCAATTCCGAATTCCATATTTAGCATCATAAGTCGCATCTGCGTGGGATGGGCGATAGGTCGTAACCATCTCATCGTAGTCCTGAGAACGGGCATCTTTATTTCTGACCAGGATACTAATCGGCGTACCGAGAGTCTTACCTTGAAACACGCCAGAGAGAATTTCACAGGTATCAGTCTCTTTGCGCGGTGTCGTAATCTTACTCTGACCAGGACGACGGCGATCGAGTTCAAACTGAATTTCCGCCTCACTAATCTCTACTCGTGGCGGACAGCCATCGATGATGACACCTACGCCACCGCCATGAGACTCTCCGTAGGTCGTAATTCTAAATAAATGCCCGAAAGTATTGCCCATCTCAGCGATCGATTGTTCGTTATCAGTTATCAGTTTATCGTGATCTGTTGGGGGATAATTAAGATAGTAATTTGAGGTATCTATTTATGAGTAATCGCGACGGGTTTGGAACTGGTTTTTGGCTGGGTACCTTAGTTGGCGGAGTTGTCGGCGGAGTCATTGGCGCGACAATCGCCAACCAAGCAACTAATCGACAAAAGGATGAGAGTGATAGTGGGGCTTTATCAGGAGAACTCGGTGAAAAAAGACCACTGAAATCTCGGCGACTACGGACAGCCGATCGAATGGAAGTAGCTCGACGCAGTTTAGATGATAAGATCAGTGACTTAAATAGCGCGATCGATGCAGTCAGATCTTCGATCGTCCATCCTCCCGAAGAAGAGATCGATCGGATCGCCAATCACGACATTGCTAATCGAAAACCCACAGAGGCAGAAGGTTAAGCGATGTTTCTCGTTCGGTTTGCACGGTATGTCAGACAATCCCGATATACCAATCGATCGGTTAAACTAGGTGAAGCAGATTTTAGCCAAATATAATAATTTTTATGAATAATGCCGCGATCTTCCCACTGCTAATTGTCAGTCTGTCGAACTTCTTGAATATTTATTTGGTAATCCTGTTTGTCCGGCTGTTATTGACGTGGTTCCCCAATATTGATTGGATGCAGCAGATTGTCGGCATTCTTAGCCCCGTCACCGATCCCTATCTCAATCTATTCCGGTTTGTACCGCCAATTGGGATGATCGATCTTTCCCCAATCATCGCAATCTTCGCGCTACAATTTGCCATGCAGGCACTCACTGCACTTATTCCAGCAGTCACCGGATTCTAGGTTCCATAGTCAACAGTGTGAGTTCAACCTAACTAACGTGACAACTGCAACGCTAATTTATATTGCACTACTCCTGATGAATTTAGTCGGAGTAATTGGTGCTGTTGTGCCAGTCATCCCTGGCCCTAGCCTAATTTTGGGTGCATCGGCAATTGCCGGATTCATCTATGGGTGGGAACAGGTCACGATCACTTTGGTGGTGTCTAGTGTCGTCTTGGTGATGTGTTTTGCGATCGAGCAGTTAGCAGGCATCTGGGGCGGACAAAAAGCTGGAGCTAGTAATTGGGGTCAAATTGGTTCGATTGTCGGGTTATTGCTCGGATTTTTCGGCATGTTACCAGCTTTGCCGTTTGGTGGTCCGCTGTTGGGACTATTTTTTGGACCGTTTATTGGTGCAGTAGTCGGGGAGTTATTATATCCCCGTCAAGTATCCTTCCCCAGTCGAGTTAAGACTTCTTTCAAAGCGGGAATTGGGATTGTTGTCGGTTCAGTGGCTGGTTTGCTACTTCAAGGCTTATTATCACTGGTGGCGGCAGTTGTCTTTGTGGCAAACACCTGGCATTTAGTCATCGGCTTGGGCATGTAGTATGATTCGGCTCCGTCAAATTAACTGGACTCCTTACTTGTTTCTGGCTCCTGCCTTGCTATTGCTAGGCTTAACGGTATTTCTACCAGCATTACAGGCTTTTTATCTCAGCTTTACCAATTACGATCCGATCGCCGGTACGGCAGATTGGCAAGGCTGGGCAAATTTCGATCGATTGTTCAAAGATGAAGTTTTTTGGCAGACGATGCGGAACACCGTCTTGTATTTGTGTGGAGTAGTCCCCATTCTCGTCTTTGCCCCACTCCTGTTGGCTATTTTAGTCAACCAGAAACTGAAAGGAATGAGTTTTTTTCGGGCGGCTTATTACGTCCCGGTCATCATTTCGATGGTGGTAGCTGGAATTGCCTGGAAGTTTATCTATGCCGAAAATGGACTACTCAATCAACTCTTAAAAATTGTCGGCATTCCAGCCATTCCTTGGCTGACTAGTCCTGGGTTAGCCTTATTTAGTGTGATGCTAGTGACGATTTGGAAGGGGTTAGGTTACTATATGACAATTTATTTGGCAGGATTACAATCTATCCCATCTGACTTATACGAAGCCGCAGCGATCGATGGTTCAGATAGTTATACTAAACATTGGGACATTACGATTCCATTGATGCGCCCCTATATGTTACTTGTTGCCGTAGTTTCCGCGATCGCTGCCACCAAAATTTTTGAAGAAGTCTATATCATGACTCAAGGTGGCCCGCGCAATAGTTCTAAAACAGTGGTTTATTACCTCTATCAACAAGGCTTTGGTTCAAATCCCGATTTGAGTTATGCTTGCACGATCGGCTTAGTGTTATTCCTAATTATCTTTATTTTGTCATTACTCAACCTGAAAATATCCCAACATACCACCAACCCACCCTAGCCAAAACTCCCACCCTCAAGCCCCTCAGCGTCCGATTATTGAGCGTAGTCGAAATATTGCTTCCCCAAAAAACTCAACATAACTCCTCCAACCCTTTGCTCCCTTGCCTTAAACAATGCCCCCCCGCGAATGCTCATTATATAACTGTGGCATAATTGACTATCAAACTGCTTGGACATGGCAAAAATCTCTTCAGCAGGAACTAATTATCGATCCAGATCGATCGGCTGTATTAATTCTGCTCGAACACCCACCAGTCTATACACTCGGCACAGGAGCTAGCTTAGACTTTCTCAAATTCGACCCCAAAGACTCAGCCAACGAACTACATCGAGTCGAGCGTGGCGGCGAAGTCACCTATCATTGTCCTGGTCAAATTGTGGCTTATCCAATTTTAAATCTCCGTCATTATCAACAAGATTTACACTGGTATTTACGACAACTAGAAGAAGTAATTATTCAAGTTCTAGCCCAATCTAATTTGAACGGCAAACGCATCAATGGTTTAACCGGAGTATGGGTAGAAGGGCGAAAGATTGCCGCGATCGGCATTAAAGTCAGTAAGTGGATTACCATGCATGGTTTTGCGCTGAATGTATGTCCAGATTTGACAGGATTCGATCGAATTGTCCCCTGTGGAATTATCGATCGATCCGTATGTAGCATGGCTGAATTTATTCCCACGATCGATCCAGATCTAGTCAGAGCGCAAATTTCTGAGATATTTGCCGATGTCTTTAAGCTAGATATCCAACAAATTGCTTTATAAATTTACTTGCTCTAGTCTCGATGTTGCTAATCGATCGAGCCAACCACTAAAATAAGCACGATTTGCTTTTTGTTCTGTCTCAACTTGAGTGCCCACGGGATGAGGTGCTAGCCCAAAAATTGCCGCAGAAGTGACGCAAAACATCGACTTTTGAAAGCTCTGACATATTTTCACGCGGATATCCACCTCACCTCTAGGAGTGTTAAGATACCGTTCCCGCAAATAATCGGGCAAGTAATGGCGCATATCCTGCATTAACTGAGTCGGTGGGATGCCTGCGCCACCAATCGGTACGGGATCAGCATATAAGGCACCATAAGTAAAGGCAGAAATATCGTAGGGAATTTGGTGCGCCTGCGCGTTAAAAGATACCGTACCAGGAAAAGGAGTACCTCGGAAGAAAACAGCTTCCACATAAGGTACAGCAGTATCCATCAGGAAAGTTAAAGCAGCCGATTTGGGGATGATGTCATAGTGTTGCTC
The DNA here is from genome assembly GCA_041738715.1 of Chamaesiphon sp. GTDB lineage: Bacteria > Cyanobacteriota > Cyanobacteriia > Cyanobacteriales > Chamaesiphonaceae > Chamaesiphon. Next base: position 62,155 of record JBGSPI010000021.1, on the reverse strand, counting down.
CTCGATTTTGACACCATAGGTAATCGGCAGACTTGCCGCTGCAACTAGCCCATCTTGAATGTGGGTAACGACTGCTGGAATAGTTTTAATTTCGCCAGCATCAAACCCATCGCTCAGGCTAATAAACATGTCACTCATGACTCGCCAAAATTGACCGAGGGCACTATAGTAAGCTAGTTGGCGAACTTGCTCATTTAAGAATTCACTAGAGACCAGATCGAGTCCCCTGACAAATAGATTCGGCTTAGTTTTAGCATCGATTGCCTGTCTGGCTAGTGTCACAAATTCCGGTGAATCTAAATAGCGATCGAGTCCACCGCCACCATGCCACATCATCGTCCGCATACAGTATTCTGCATACTCAAAGTTAATTCGATCGTGCCACCAATATTTGAACAATTTCGGTAAGGTAACTTCCCCGTTAAAGTATTTAAAGAAGGGAAACAATACTAAAAATTGTTGATCAGCAATATAAATTAAGTTATTAGAATAGGCATCTAATACAACACCATAGCTTTTGAGAATACCAACTACTTCCTCTACATTATCAGCAGTATCTGGCAGCAAGGGGATGCCATTCATCAATCGATCGAGATACATAAAAATTATGGATTATAAATTATGAATTATGAACATACTTTCCCCGAACAAACTAAATCTCCCAAAATTTGATTATTTGTTTCCCTTTTCCTTTTCGGCGTTGCTGAATCAGGGTATGAAAAGTTTTGAGGCTTTAGGCTTTAGGCTTTAGGCTTGGGGGATAAGGCAGTTAGCGAAGAAGGAAATCATACCTCAAATCAGCAACGCCTCCTTTTCCTTTTCCCCTACACCTGCTCACCTACTTCAGCAACAACTGTTGCCGCCGGACTCAGAGACGCGATCGAACTTGTACTCCAACGCAATACCCAATTAGGTTGTAGCCCAAAAATTATAATTAGTGCAGCTAGCAAAAAGCCCGGTAAGCGTTCCCGCCATAGGACAAGTGGCAGTACTTTTGTCTCTGGATCGGGTTGATTTCCAGATTCAGTGGTTAGCCTGCCAAAAAAGGCTCGATTGACTAGCAACAAGAAATAAACAGCCGTTAAACCAGTGCCAATCATCGAGAACAATGTTTGGACTGGGAAGACAGGAAAACTACCGCGAAAAACGATAAATTCTGAGATGAAGCCAACCATCCCAGGCATTCCGGCACTCGCCATCACACCCACAATCATCAAAGTTCCGGCAATCGGTAAACCACGTTCGGGATTGAGTAAACCATGCAGGATTTTTAAATCCCTAGTCCCAGTTTTCTTGTAAACGATACCGACAGCAAGAAACAATAGAGCAGAAATTAAGCCATGACTGATCATTTGAAATACAGTTCCAGCAATACTCAATGGCGTTGCCGCCGCACAAGCGAGTAAGATAAAGCCCATGTGTCCGATAGAACTATAGGCGACCATTTTTTTCATATCCGTCTGCGCAATTGCAATCGCAGAGCCATAAATAGTGCTAACTACTGCCCACCAGGCTAGCCAAGGTGCAATATTCGCCCAAGCATCAGGAAATAATCCCAACCCAAACCGTAATAAACCATAAGTACCTAACTTTAGTAGCACTCCAGCCAACAACACAGAAATCGGCGTAGAAGCTTCAACGTGAGCATCTGGCAGCCAAGTGTGGAAGGGAACTAACGGAATTTTAATCCCGAAGCCAATAATAATGGCACCCAAAAGAATCAACTGTTGAGCTAAGGGCAGGGTTTGACCTAGTAACGGAGTGTAATTAAAACTTGTCGAACCAGTTAACCAGGTTAGTCCTAGAAAGGCACCAAGGATAAAAACTCCCGAGAGAGCCGTATAAATCAAAAACTTAGTTGCGGCATAACCTCTTCTCGCACCACCCCAAATCGCAATTAGGAGGTAGAGGGGAATTAATTCTAGCTCGTAAAAGATGAAAAACAGCAAGAAATTATCTGCTAAAAATGCCCCTGCTACCCCTATATACAGGATTAGCAACAAAATATAATACAATCGCGGACGTTCAATTTCTAAATCGCTGATATAAATTGCAATTACAGTCAACAGACTATTCAACAGAATTAATGGCAAAGATAAACCATCGAGACTGAGGCGATAGCTTAAACCCAGAGATTCAATCCAAGGAACCGTTTCCCGAAATTGAGGTGAGATTCCATTTGGCTCGAACTGGAACAGCAGTAGCAGTGACCAGCCCAACATTAAACTAGCAATCACTAAGGCGATCGATCTTGCTCTGACAGCAGGCAAGCAACCCACTAATACCGCCCCTAGCAAGGGCAACCAAATTAATACACTCAGCATTATATCTACCTACACTTACCACAAAGACCAAAACAAAGCAATCCCAATCGCTCCAATACCCAGAAGAATAGTCAGTAGATAGGATTGTGATTGTCCAGAAGCACTATATTTCAAACCCTCTCCGGCAAACAACGATGCAAAACCCACCATATTAACCAACCCGTCTACGATATATCGATCGATCCAAGCACTCACGCGCGACAGCAAGGCAACAGCGGCGACTACTGTAAATTTATAAAATTGAAATACATAAAAATCCTGTGCCAACAACTCCTGTAACCAGCGATAGGCAGCGAAAATCGATCGTCTATCCACCCGTTCTAGGGGAATTAACCCACCGACAATAAAGCCCACTAGCCCGGATAACACCAGCGCAGCCGTAGCTCCCAAATTTACCAGTTCCCAACCGGGCAAAACTTCCAGCTTTTGCATCACCAATGGTACTAACAAAGTAATAATCGTCAGTGATACCATCGGTACTGCCATCGCCCAACCAATTTCAGGCGCACGACGAGTCTTTGGGCGGACCTCACCCAAAAAAGTCAAGCGATATACTCTGGTTAAACTCAGGGCATTTAAACTATTTACGAGCAAAATTACTACTACTAACCAAGGTCGATCGTACCAATAAACATCAATGCCATTGAGCAATGCCCAAAAACCGCCTAGTGGCAGAAAGCCAACTAAGCCAGCACTTCCCACCACAAAAGCAATTTTCGTGGCGGGCATCTTTTGCCCTAGTCCACCTAGTTCGGTCAAATCTTGACAGTTAGTAGTCAAACTCACCGCGCTCGAACTCATAAATAATAAAGCTTTGGCAATTCCATGGGAAATTAAGACCATTAAAGCAAAGCTCGTCCATTGGGTGCCAACTGCAATAAAGACAAAACCCAGATAGGCACTTGTAGAATGGGCTAGAGCACGTTTGATATCAATTTGGGCGATTGATACCAAAGAAGCCCCGATCGCAGTTACAGTACCTAATATCACTAGTACTGCGGAAGCTACAGGTGAGAGGATCAGAATCGGTTGTAAGGTAATTAGTACATAAGCCCCTGCGCCCACAACTACCGAATTTCGCAAAATTGAGGCTGGGCCTGGTCCCTCCATTGCTTCATCTAGCCATAGATGTAAGGGAAATTGAGCGCATTTGCCAGTCGGTCCAGCAATTAGAGCTAATCCTAATAAGGTTGAGACGAGGGGCGATAATTGGGCTGTCTCTGTCCACTCATACAAGTCTGGAAAATTTAAACTTCCGGCGTATACCGACAGCGATAACATCCCCATTAGTAGTAATACATCCCCAACTCGCTTCGTCAAAAAAGCATCCCGCGCAGCGGTGACGACTAAGGGCTGGGCATACCAGAAGCCCACCAACAGGTAAGTTGATAGGGTGAGCAACTCCAGCAAGGCATAGGTTAAGAATAAAGAATTGCTGATTGCGACTCCACTCAAAGCCGCTTCAAAAAAGCCAATCAGTGCGAAGAATCTAGCCAATGCCCAGTCTTTTTCCAAGTAGCCAAGGGCATAGAATTGCGCTAGCAGACTGAGTATAGTGACCAATTCCATTGCGCCCACACTGACCTCAGAAATTTTAATTGCAAAAGTCAGGTCGAGATCGGCAACTGATAGCCAATGAAATAAGTATTGTTGGGTATCTTGTCCCAATGTAGCTTGAAAGGCAAGTCCACCATGAATCATGGCTAGCACTGTCATCAAGATATTAAAGTAAGCTGCTGGACGTGGCCCACTGCGGCGGACAATCCCAATGGACCAGGGTAGCGTCAGAATCGCTCCAAAAATTCCATACAAGGGAATCCAGCAACTAGACTGGAGCAAAAATTGGTTGGGGGGTACGACCATCGATCGGCTGCTAAATTAGTGATTATTTGGGTTGGTATTACAAGGCATTAAAATCATGTTAATCATTAAGATACAATATGTTGCTTAAGATTATAAAAAACTATTAATTGAGAATTATTACTAATAGTGTGAACGTTTAATTTCTGAGAATTAAGGTGTATATATTTAAATTTGGTTTACTTCAGCATAAAGCTAAAAACTGAGAAAAGGAAATACTCGATTCTTATAACTTGACAATGGGATCGATAAAATTTACGTATACTACTAAAACATCACTTCCAGAAACTAAATTGAGCTATTGCTTGATCAGCGGCGATCCCACCTACGCGAAAATGACTCGATCTCCCCAAAGATCGCCTCGATGGAGCTAATTAATCAGCAATTTCCGAGATTTTGTAATACATTAATTGATTGATTGCTATACGCATAAATTTTCCTGATATGTAAATTAAATAAATAAAATTGTTGCTTATATTGCCAAAGGTAACGTCTCAGTTTATGCTTGCCCATAGCGAACGCAGAGTGTTTGATTTTCACATAGATAAAAATCTATGTGAAATATTGGTGTGTACTGCCCAAACAGATAGCAGCGAATCATCGCTCTTAACTACAAATTTATTCTAAGGACGAAAAATATATGTCTATTGCCGTGGGAATGATTGAGACCAAAGGGTTTCCCGCAGTTGTGGAAGCTGCTGACGCGATGGTCAAAGCCGCACGGGTCACACTGGTCGGCTATGAAAAAATCGGCAGTGGTCGGGTGACTGTTATCGTCCGTGGTGACGTTTCCGAAGTCCAAGCATCTGTATCCGCAGGTGTCGAATCTGTGAAGCGGGTAAATGGTGGTGAAGTGCTATCCACTCACATCATTGCTCGTCCCCATGAGAACCTGGAGTACGTTCTCCCGATGAACTACACCGAAGATGTTGAGAAATTCCGCGTCTAGAGTTAGTCCAAGATCACTTTCAGCAGAAAATTAGGAGTTATTGAGAATGTCAATTGCAGTTGGGATGATTGAAACACTAGGCTTTCCAGCAGTCGTAGAAGCTGCTGATGCCATGGTTAAAGCCGCACGGGTCACGCTGGTCGGCTATGAAAAAATCGGCAGTGGTCGGGTAACTGTCATCGTTCGTGGTGATGTTTCCGAAGTCCAAGCTTCCGTTGCTGCTGGCGTAGAATCCGTCAAACGGGTGAATGGCGGACAAGTGCTATCTACTCACATCATTGCTCGTCCCCATGAAAACCTGGAGTACGTATTGCCAATGCGTTACACCGAAGATGTCCAACAGTTTCGCGATAGCTTGAATGGCCCAGGTCCATTGGCGATCGGCGGTAGACGCTCCTAAGCTGGATGAAACTAGCTAAAGTGCTGGGTACTGTGGTCAGTACCCATAAGGAACCGAGTTTAACTGGGACTAAATTTTTACTCGTGCAAATGCTTGATGCGGCAGGTAACAATTTACCTGAGTATGAAGTAGCTGCTGACTGTGTGGGCGCAGGCTTGACAGAAGTAGTATTAGTCAGCCTAGGCAGTGCTGCTCGTCAGATTTCTGCCAAAGATAGTTATCCTGTCGATGCTCTAGTTGTGGCGATCGTCGATACTGTGGCGGTGGGTAACGATCTGACATACAGCAAGCGAGATGCCCCAAGGTAAAAAATTATTATTTAGTTAATGTATATGTCTTAGGAGAAGTTTTCATGGCGATTCGTCAAGCTGCATCACCACCAACCCCGTGGTCGCAGACTCTATCCCGACCGAAAATCGATGAGAGTGCCTACGTGCATGTCTCCACCAGCATCATTGGCGATGTGGAAATCGGACCTAATGTCATGATTGCCCCAGGTGTCTCAATTCGGGCGGATGAAGGTAGTCCATTCTACGTTGGAGCTAGCTCCAATATTCAGGATGGAGTGGTGATCCACGGGCTGGCAGAAGGTCGAGTGCGAGGCGATAACAGCCAAGATTATTCGGTGTGGATTGGGGCGAAAACCTCGATTACCCATAAAGCGTTGATTCATGGCCCTGCTTATGTTGGCGATGACTGTTTTATCGGCTTTCGATCGACAGTGTTTAATGCCAAGGTTGGTAATGGTTGCATTGTGATGATGCATGTCTTGATTGAAAATGTGGAAATTCCTCCTGGTAAATATGTGCCCTCTGGCTCGATTATCACGAGTCAACATCAAGCAGATCGTCTCTCGGATGTTCGATCTGACGATCGAGACTTTGCCCACCACATTATTGGGATTAATGACTCGCTGCGGAGTGGATATCTTTGCGCCGAAGATGTCGGCTGCATTCAGTCTTTTGAGACTAATTTAAATTCAGAAATTATTGATGATTCTACTGGAACTGAAGATATGAGCAATATTAGTGATAGCATTCGTCAGCAAGTTCGTCGTTTGTTAAGCCAAGGTTATCGCGTGGGTGTGGAATATGCTGATGCCCGCCGCTTTCGGACTAGTTCTTGGCAGAGCGCACCTCTCGCCCAAGGCAGTGAAGCCAGCGTTCTTGCCAGTCTAGCAACTTGTCTCGACGAACAGCAAGGCAAATATGTCCAACTGATTGGGGTGGATACTAACTCGCGATCGCGGGTACTCGAACTGATCATTCAACGCCCAGACGGGACTGTGACTCAAGTCAGCAATGCCACAATTAAAGGCAGTGCGCCAGCGACTAATAATGGCAGTTCCGGTGGCAACACTGGTGGTAGTGATGTCGCGGCTACTGTCCGTCAACTCTTAAATCAAGGCTTCCGCATCGGTACGGAATTCGCTGATGCTCGTCGCTACCGCGCAACCTCCTGGACAAGTGGGCCTTCCTATCAAGGTGCCCGAGAAAATGAGGCAATGGCAATGCTCACTGAATTAGTAGCGGCGCATCCAGATGATTACGTCCGGCTGATCGGCATCGATACAGGAGCGCGGCGACGGGTCTCCGAAGTCGTCATCCACAAACCAGGTGATGGTGGTGCGATCGTCAGTGGTAATGGTGGTGGTAGTCAAACTAGCTCATTTAGTGGCTCCTTTGGTGGTTCAACTGCGACTAGTAATGTCAAAACTTCCCTCAGTTCCGAAGTTGTTGCTTCCGTGCGCCGACTCTTGGAAAACAGCTACCAAATTACTACCGAACATGCTGATAAACGGCGGTTCCAGACTAGTTCTTGGCACAGTTGTAAGCCAGTCTCGGCAAGTCGGCTCCAAGATGCAGTTTCCCAACTGGAAGCTTGCTTGACGGATCACCAAGGTGAATACGTCCGGCTGATTGGCATTGATACCAAGGCTAAACGGCGGGTGCATGAGGAAATCATCCAACGCCCATAACGTTATCACGAACGGTTAAGCCTAAAAAGTTACCAGTAAACAGTTAGTGATAATTGCTAAATCTGGTCAATAGGTCAATCGCTATTCGAGCAGTAAAAAAACACCTCCTGCTGGCTCCCGACTTCTGACTCCTCAATCCCCCTGATGTTAATTAAGCTGCGATCTGTATCTAGGGAGGTAGTCCCGGTCCATCTGTATGGAAATGTCTCGATCGATCCGAGTGCAGCAATTGCGCCTGGAGTCTTACTCCAAGCTGAGGCAAATAGTCGGATTGTCATTGGGGCAGGGGTCTGTATTGGTGCGGGGACGATCGTTCAAGCGGCTGGGGGCAATCTCTATCTGGAGGCAGGGGTCTGTGTCGGTCGTGGGGTATTGATTATCGGGCATGGATCGATCGATCGAGATGCTTGTATCGGCGCGGGCACAACGGCGATCGATCCGCAGATCGAATCAGGTGCTGTGATCCCCAATCACTCACTCCTGGGAGATCGGAGTCGGCGGGAGGTATCGGTGGTCGAAGATCGAGATCTACCAAAACATCTCCAGGATGTCCCACCTGTTAGCTCCCCCTCGGAAATGCCAGCAGATGACGATCCGGCGGCAGATGTTTGGGATAACTCGGCAGTGAATACTTCGGTTGGCAGCACTTTCTTCAAAGCAAATACGCCAGGAGTAAGTGCCCAATCAGAGAACACCCCACCGCAGCAACAGCCAACACCTAGCTCGCCATCAGAGCCAGCAGCCAATCCACCGCCTACAGCAATCGAACATAAATCTACCAGTTCTGTTGCTGGTCGTGCCCAATTCGAGCAGATCAAACGCGCTCTTTTCCCTAATAGTGGCAACAATGACTACACTGCCTAAACTCAATTCAACCAAAATCCTGATCGTGTTGAACGGGAAAGGTGGCGTGGGCAAAACTACCACGGCGATTAATCTTGCCGACTTATTTGCTCAAACCCATCGTGTTTTACTAGTCGATGCCGATCCCCAAGGCTCGGCAAGTTGGTGGGTACGACAATCCGATCGAGATTTAGGGTTTGAAACTGTCGCCATTAAAGATCTCACGACTGTCAACCGCCAGCAGTGGACGGAATACGATATTGTCACGATCGATATGCCTCCGGCTCTCGATTCTGTGGCATTAGCGAAACTGCTACCGATCGCGGATTACTTATTGTTGCCAACTCCTCCAGCCCCAATGGATCTAGCCGCATTGATTCGCACGGTCAGACAAGTAGTAATTCCGGCGCAGATTGCCCATCGCGTTCTCTTGACGAAAGTTAATCCTCGCGGTTTGAGAGAAGCTCAAGAAGCGCAACAAACTCTATTAGAGTGTCAGATTCCGGTTTATTATACTGTAATTCGGAATTTTAAAATTCACGAACGCGCTGCGCTGGCAGGATTACCGATCGGTCAGTGCAAAGGTCAGGCAGCCGCAACCGCAGCCGCCGACTACCGCTGCGTCGTCAATGAAATCTGGAAAGATTGGAGCTAGATATGAGAAAAAAAAGACCGTCAGCTTCTGACGTATTGCGCCAGGAAATGCAGCAACCCCTAGTTCTACCCGTAGCGGCTAACTCAGCAGCAGCGGCAGAACTGGCCCCCGATTCTAGTCCCCAACCAAATTCAACTCCCCCCAATATAACTACTATGAACGCACCTAACAGTGATGATGCCGCCGCTAAACTCAAAGCTGCCCAGGAAGCCGAAGCGAAACTAAAGCAGCAAGTTGCCGATCTGCAATCTAAATTACAAGCCCAAACCCAGTCCGCAGAGCAACTGCAAGCCAAAACAGAAACATTGACAAAAGAGCTTAAAGATGCTAAGAAAATAGCCTTGGAACTTTCTACCCCAACTAAAGCTCCCGCCAAATCTGCGGCCAAATCTACCGCGATCGTCAAAAAAGACTCAACCTACTCATCCTTAACTGCTCGACCCACTCAATCCAGAGAGGAAACAGCCCTGCGCCGCGCCAATACTGATATTGGTTGGTTGGACTAATTAGTCTCGACCAATTTGCGATCGCTAAGTAATCAAAATTTTAGATAAATCTGGATATTAAATGCCTAAAGCTGTTGGGGTCATACAGACAGATGGTTTTCCACCAGTGCTGGCAGCAGCCGATGCGATGGTCAAGGCTGGTGCTGTCACTTTGGTTTACTATGGTTTAGCCGAGCGCGCCGAGTTTCTGGTGGCAATTCGCGGGAATGTCTCCGAAGTCGAACAAGCTGTTGAGGCTGGTGTCCTCGCGGGGGAAGAAACCAAACGGGGTGGAGTTGTCAGTCACTACATTATTCCGAACCCACCGGAAAATGTGGAAAGTGTCCTGCCAATTCATTACACTTCGGAGTCGGAAGAATTTTGGATTTAGGGAATAGTAACTAGCCCACTATCCACGTGATTGAAATGAATAACCACATACAAGGAAGATAACTCTCATGACTGATTCGCTGAGTTCCCAACAGGCAGTTGGGTCGATCGAAACCAAAGGTTTCCCCGCTGTCTTAGCTGCATCTGATGCCATGCTCAAAGCAGGGCGCGTCACCCTAGTTGGCTATCTGCGGGCTGGTAGTGCCCGGTTTACCGTGAATATCCGGGGGGATGTTTCGGAAGTCAAACAGGCGATGGCAGCGGGTGTCGATGTCGTCGAAAAAGTTTACGGTGGTACATTAGAATCCTGGGTGATCATCCCCCGTCCACATCCCAACGTTGAGCGAATTCTGCCAATTGGTTATACTGAAGAAGTCCAAGAGTTCCGATCGCAAGTTGCGGGTAGGTAACGACAGAATTGGAGTAAAGCGAAGTGGCCAATATAGACGCTGAAAGTGCGATCGGTTTAATTTGCACTCGTAGCTTTCCCGCAATGGTCGGCACCGCAGATATGATGTTGAAATCTGCGGCTGTCACTCTAGTTGGTTATGAAAAAATTGGGAGTGGTTACTGTACAGCAGTGGTACGCGGTCGTTTTTCCGATGTTCAGCTAGCTGTATCCGCTGGAGCGGAAGTTGCCGAGCAAATGGACGAACTGATCTCTCGATCGGTGATTCCAAGACCGTTAGCCAATCTCGATGCCATTTTACCGATTAGTACCAGGTTGTTGGCACAGGTACATGGCAAAAGTAAGCTGAGTAATTTGGCTGTTGGCTTGCTGGAAACACGTGGGTTTCCACCAATGGTTGCCGCGATGGACGCGATGCTCAAAGCTTCTGATGTTCATGTTTCTGACTACGAGAAAACAGGTTCTGGTTTTTGTACCGCAATTATTCGCGGCACAATCTCCAATGTCACCTTTGCTCTCGATGCGGGCATGGCAGCAGCGGAGAGTATCGGTGAATTGCGATCGATCATGGTCATTCCTCGCCCATTAGCAGATTTAGAATCAACGCTGCCAACGGCTAATTACTGGTTAGAGGAACCATTAATAGTTGCCGAAAAACCACTGGTCTTACCATTGAGACTACCCCAAGTAGTTAGTGCGCCGCTGGTGGAAGTAGAAGTTGTGGAAATAGCTTCCCCAGTCGAAAAAGTGTCCGTGTTGGCAAATGAGGAAATCCTGTAGTCATGTTAGTTGGGACTTGAGAGTTGCTGTACCACCCTATGGGAGACAGGAAATCAACTTTTACCTTTTGCCTAACCGGCAACTCAGGCGTAAATCATTGCAGGAAGTGGTTTGATAAGGCATAATCATGCTGGGGTGAAGTTTAGACCTCTAGCACAAATCACTTTTTAAGATGGCGAGAATTATAGTTACAGGTGGTGCCGGGTTTATTGGTTCTCATTTAATTGACAGGCTGATGCAAGAGCAGCATGAAGTTATCTGCCTAGATAACTTTTATACAGGTACCAAACGGAATATTGCCAAATGGGTCGGTAATCCTAACTTTGAACTAATTCGTCATGATATTACCGAACCGATTCGGCTAGAAGTAGATCAAATCTATCATTTAGCTTGTCCTGCTTCCCCTGTCCACTATCAGTACAATCCGATCAAAACTACCAAAGTGAGTTTTTTGGGCACGGCAAATATGCTGGGGCTAGCAAAACGAGTCAAAGCACGATTTTTGATGGCTTCAACTTCGGAAGTCTATGGCGACCCTACCGTTCATCCCCAATCAGAAGAATATTTTGGCAATGTTAACCCCATCGGCATTAGATCCTGTTACGACGAAGGTAAGCGGGTAGCCGAAACTCTATGTTTTGACTACCATCGCGAGCATAAATTAGAAATTCGCGTCGCCAGAATCTTCAATACTTACGGGCCAAGGATGCTCGAAAATGATGGTCGAGTTGTCAGTAACTTTATCGCCCAATCGCTCCAAGGTAAACCTTTAACAGTTTACGGCGATGGCAGCCAGACGCGCAGTTTTTGCTATGTGACAGACCTTGTAGACGGACTAATCAAATTGATGGATGGCGAACACACTGGACCAGTCAATTTGGGAAATCCAGAAGAATACACCATTCTCCAACTCGCCCAAAACATCAGGGATCGAATTAATCCCCAGCAGGAAATTATCTTCAAACCGCTGCCCCAAGATGACCCCAGACAGCGCAAACCAGATATTACCCGAGCGAAAACTTGGTTGAACTGGGAACCAACTGTCTCACTAGAGCAAGGCTTAACGACAACAATCGCCGAATTTAAGCAGCGGCTAGGATTTGAGGCATAAAGCCAGGATGGGTAGATGGCTGGGACAGCATCATTTTGACGACATCCGGCATTTGATACTGTGCCTGCCAGCCCAACTTCAGTTTTGCTTTCGTCGGATTACCCAGTCCAACGGATAAATCTGTCGGTCGAAACAAACTGGTTTCGATTTTCACATGAGATCGCCAATCCAATCCCACTGCGGCAAAAGCTTCCGAGACAAAAGCTTCCAATGTATAACTACCTCCGGTAGCAATCACATAGTCCTCTGGTTGTTCCTGCTGCAACATTAAATACATTGCTTCTACATATTCTGGTGCCCAACCCCAATCCCGCTTCACCTCTAAATTTCCCAAGTATAGGGGAGTCCGATCTCCATTAGCAATCCGCCTAGCTGCGGCAATGATTTTCTGGGTGACGAATCGCTCTGGACGTAAAGTTGACTCGTGATTGAACAAAATCCCAGAACAGGCAAATAAGCCATAAGCTTCCCGATAATTGGCGACTTCCCAAAATGCCGTAGCTTTTGCCACAGCATAAGGACTGCGCGGACGAAATGGAGTCATCTCATCGGCGGCTTGTTCGCCGGTATCGCCAAAACATTCACCCGAACCCGCACTGTAAAGCTTAATCGGCGCACCAATAAATCTGATCGCTTCTAATAAATTGAGCGTCCCAGTCGCAACGCTTTCTAAAGTTTCTACTGGCTGCTCAAACGATAAACCAACAGAACTTTGACCTGCAAGATTGTAAATCTCATCAGGTTGGATTTTCTTGAGTACCTGCAACACGCTACGAAAATCATTCAATGCCATCGACTCTAGTTTGACTCGATCCCTAATGCCTAATTTGACCAAGTTTTGGAATGAGGACATCTGAGCATCCCGCGAGGTACCGCAGACAGCATAACCCTTATTTAACAGTAATTGTGCTAGATAGGCTCCATCCTGCCCGGAAACTCCGCAAATCAACGCTTGTTTCATGTCTTCATCTCTCCTACTGGTAAGAGGTGATTCTGCTCGATTGACCAAATTAGAGTTGGCAATCGGTGAGAATAATCCTAAAACCCAGTATTCCCAAATATCACCATTAATCTTGCTCCTAAATGTTAATTTTCGATCGAGTAGCAACAGATACATTGAGCTAATTCACTTGAGTCATGACTAAGGTCATGCCCGATCTTGGCGCAAATCCAGTTATGTTAGAAAGCAGAGCATGTGTCTCTTCAACTTTGCTGACATTCCCTATTGCCCCATGCGCCATCCCCTGAGATCTTTACTATATATTGAATGGATTTTGTTCGCAGTGGTGATGGCATTGGAAGTGTCTCCATATGAGGCGCAATTGCTCGAACCAAAGTGGTTGAATATCGGGATTGTGACGGCATTAGCGGTGATGGGACTGCGCTTACCACTAGATCGGAAATTATCAATTCGAGTTATTTATACAATCATCCAAATCATCCTAATTTTAGTAGCTGCTGGTGTGGGGATGCGTCCGGCTGTACTGCTCTACATTATTGTGGTGATTCGGAGTTATCTGATCTTTGGCCGAAAATATCGATTGTGGCTGACTGCTGGCATATTTGGCTTGTATCTGATGACGATGAACTTATTCCCCTACCGTCGTTTACCACCTCGTTCCGGCGAAAGACTGACAAACCGGAGTCAGATTCAGACTGTTCAGCCCCAATCGCTTAGAACAACTCGACGCGAACGTCGGGATGGATTTCGGTGGGGGTTTGTGGTGTTATTCGGCGGTATACTGTTTAGTCTGCAACTGTTAATCGATCGAATTTTAGCGGAAAAACAAGCCAAAGAAGAACTCGCGATAGCCAATCAACGCATCCGCAGCTATGCACTCAAAGCTGAGGAAAATGGTAGTCTCCAAGAACGAAATCGGATTGCGCGAGAAATTCACGACTCGCTCGGACATTCGCTGACTGCACTCAATCTACATTTAGAAATGGCACTTAAGCTCTCCCAAATTCAACCAGCAAAATCTCTCGAAGTATTGAGCGAAGCTAAGCGACTCGCCTCGACTGCCCTAAAAGATGTGCGGGAATCTGTTTCAACTCTACGTTCTGACCCTCTCCAACAAATAGATCTTCTTGTAGCAATTAATAAATTAGCAGATGAATTTCAACTATCCAACCATGTACGACCAAAGTGTGATTTGGATTTGCCACCCAATTTACCGCAGCCAATTGCGACTACCATCTATCGGATCGTTCAAGAAGCACTCACGAATATCAGCAAATATGCCCAAGCCAGTGAAGTAATCATTGAAATTCAGACTCTAACTACCGAACTGAAATTACAAATTGTTGATAATGGCTGCGGCTTTATTATTGATAATAATATGACGGGATTTGGTGTGCAAGGAATGCGCGAACGAGTACTATCACTACATGGCAGTTTTGAAATTATCAGTACGCCTGATACCTATTCAGATCCACTGCACCCTAGCGGCTCACGGGTTGTAGTAGTTATCCCCCTAAATCACGATAACTGACACAATTTTAATTGCGAATTTGATTGATGGGGGTGGCGAGACTTGAACTCGCACGTCCATAACGGACAACAGATTTTAAGTCTGTCGCGTCTACCATTCCACCACACCCCCAAAGGCGATTGCAGTGCTATCATGAGCAAATGCAACTGTGTCACGGATAACCAAGATAGCATTAATTGAGATTCAATGCAAGCAATTTGAGATTAGGCTTGAGAGAATCGTAGATAGTGTACAGAAATCTAGCAGAAACCATTTTCTCGAAACAGATGTTAACCCCTCTATCGGAGGTATCACTATGTCAAATTTTGTCGAACTCGAAGGAAGAGTCTTTGTTCCAGCGACTGAACTAGACATTCCTGAATGGGGCTGTGGAGTAGTTAACGATCGACCTCAGCCCACCCTCACCCTCAAAGATGATGATTTATTTCTAATTACTGACACGCTGGGTAATATTTCTGGCTGTTCGCGAGATGAAACGATTGCCAGCATGGGCTTATTCTGTCGAGATACCCGTTTCTTGAGTCGATTAGAGTTACAAATTGCTGGCAGATCGCCAATTTTACTTACTTGTAATGCGGACAAGGGATTTGCCCTCTCTGTCCTGTGTACAAACCCCAATATTCCTGATATTAACGCTGAAACCATCAGTATTCAGCGGGAAATCGTCCTCAATGGCGGTTTATTTGAAGAACTGACCATTTATAATTACAACACTACTACTGTCAGTTTTGAATTGAGTTTGAGCTTTGATGCTGATTTTGCCGACTTGTTTGAGATTCGTGGTTTCCACCGTAAACAGCGGGGGGGATTACTGCGCCGAGTCCAAACCAATGGCGATGGTCATACTCAAAACTTGGCGACAGCAGTAGATGAGTTAACACTGGCTTACCAAGGATTAGATGAGGCGATTCTAGAGTCCCATATTCAATTTGTCCACCGGTTGCCCGACTATTTTAAGGGATATACTGCCATTTGGAATATTGAACTAGAATCTCATGCTAGTTGTCAGATTGGCTATCGCCTGGAAATGTTGATGAATAATCGCCCCGTCTCACGGGTACATGTGCCGATGGCACTTTTGCAAGCGAAAGCCGCTGAAATGATGGAGGAAGACAACTGGCGATCCCAAATCACCCAAATTCGGACTGATAATCCCGAACTGAATCAAGCAATCGAACGGGCGGAACAGGACATCTATTTATTGCGCCAGACTTTCGATCGAGCGACGACACACCCCAATCATCCCGGGGTGAAAGGGACAGTCTTATCAGCGGGTGTACCCTGGTTCTGTACCCTATTTGGACGAGATGCGATTATTTCCGCCAGTCAGATTTTAATTCTCGATCCCAAAATCGCCCGTGAAACACTGATGGTCTTGGCTCAATACCAGGGTACCGTTGATGATGAGTGGCGGGAAGAACAACCAGGCAAGATTCTCCACGAGTTAAGGATGGGCGAAATGGCTCGATGTCAGGAAATTCCCCACACTCCCTACTATGGAACTGTAGATGCTACACCATTATGGCTGATGCTATATGCCGAGTATTATGCTTGGACTCACGATATCGAGACCCTCGATAAGTTGTGGGAAAATGCGATAGCCGCAATGGATTGGATCGATCGTCTGTCTGCTGAGACTGGTTACTTAACTTACTTCCGCACTTCGGCACGGGGGTTGGTTAATCAAGGGTGGAAAGACTCTGGTGATTGTATTGTCGATCGACATGGGAAAATAGCCACTGGGCCGATCACCCTCTGTGAAGTCCAAGCTTACGTCTACGCTGCTAAAATTCGGATGAGCGAACTGGCAAAAATTCGTCAGGAAAATGAACTCGCTACCCGGTGGCAAAAAGAAGCGCAAGATCTGAAGCACCGTTTCAACCATGATTTTTGGGTCGCTGACCAAGATTTTCTGGCCCTCGCCCTCGATGGCAATGGCAAACAGGTCGATAGTATTAGCTCCAATCCAGGTCAATGTCTGCATCTTGGCCTACTCTACCCCGAAAAAGCTAAAAGTGTCGCCGAACGGTTGCGGGCACCAGATATGTTCAGCGGGTGGGGCATTCGCACCCTCAGCAGTCACTCTCCAGCTTACAATCCGATCGGCTATCATACTGGATCCGTCTGGCCACATGATAATAGTCTGATTGCGCTGGGATTAAGGTCTGTGGGTGCCGTCGAACAAGCTTTAGAAGTAGCCCAAGGCATTCTAGATATGACTATCTATCAACCATATCATCGGCCACCTGAACTCTTCTGCGGCTATGATCGCCGCCCCAGCCAGAGTCCCATCCAATATCCAGTGGCTTGTTCACCCCAAGCCTGGGCAACGGGGACAGTATTTCAGTTACTGCAAATGATGGTTAATTTGGTTCCCGACGCGCCGAGCAACTGTCTGCGCATCCTCGATCCGGCATTACCTCCGAGCATCCGCCAACTCTCCTTCAAAAATCTGCGGATTGGGTCAACCCTCATTGACCTGGAATTTACCCGCAAACAAGATGCTGAAGGCGAAGGCGTGAGAATTACGACCTCTTGTCGGGTCATGAAAAAGCGTGGCAATCTGCGCGTCACGATCGAAGCATAGATTGTCGAGAGGAGACTGTAGCAGTGGTATAGTCAAAGATATCGATCCCCGTTACCCCAATTTTTTGCTACACAGAGATCTTGCCAAACTTGTGGGTACTCTAGGAATGAAGAGATCAGGCTATGTTAGTTGCTAGCTAACTGCTGATGCGATCGAGGGCATTGGCTGCTTCACCATTTTATTGGTGAAGCCCCTCCCTGTTGACGCATTTTCCATCATGGAGACTGTGTTTGCCACTTCACAATCGGGAATCGCCACTAAAATTCGATCCCTGCTGTCTCTAAAATTCAAAACCGTGCTGCGGCACCGTGTTCACATGACACAGTCCGCATAAAAACGGTAGAATTATAAAGAAATAGCTAAGTATATTGAGTACATAGCCATGTCACTCAATCGATCGACTTCCAGAGCGAATCCAAGTCAAAGCGTATTCCCAAGAAATGTTCCACTGGTGAGGCTCAATGAGCTACTGCGTAAACCCTGACTGTCCCCAACCTAAAAATCCTGCGGATGCCTTTCTGTGCCAAGCTTGTGGCGCACGATTGCTGGTAAAAAATCGCTATCGAGTGACTAAATCACTAGGGCAAGGCGGCTTTGGCGCAACCTTTGTAGCCACAGATGTATCTCTCCCTGGGGAGCCAATTTGTGTCATCAAGCAACTTCGCCCGAGTAATAATCACGAAAAATTCCTGCGGATGGCGCGAGAACTATTTGAACGGGAAGCTAAAACTCTCGGCCAAATTGGCAACCATCCCCAAATCCCCAGATTACTAGACTTTTTTGAAGAACGGCGCAACTTTTATTTGGTTCAAGAATATATTAGTGGCCATACCGTCCATCAAGAAGTCAAACAATTAGGGCTGTTTAACGAAGTGAAAATTCGGGACTTCCTCAAAGAAATCCTGCCAGTGATCGCCTATATTCACTCGCGACAGGTAATTCATCGCGATATTAAACCAGCCAATATTTTGCGGCGGGAACAAGATGGAAAACTGGTCTTAATTGACTTTGGTGCGGTCAAAAACCATGTCGCTCAATTGGCTGAAGCCCAAGATGGATATGGACAAACTGCTTTTACAGCTTTTGCTGTCGGTACCTCTGGCTATGCACCGCCCGAACAATTGGCCATGCGACCGATTTTTGCCAGTGATATCTACGCCCTAGGTGTGACTTGTATCTATCTAATGACCGGAAAATCACCGAAAGATATTGAATATAATCCCTCGACTGGGGAAATGATGTGGCAAAAACATATCCAATTGACAAAACACCTCACCCATGTCCTGGGCAAAATGCTGGAGGTCTCTGTCCGCTACCGCTATCAATCAGCCGAAGAAGTCCAAAGGGCACTAGAAACCGAAGCCATTCCGATGGATACTCCTGCTGGAAGTAGCAATCGACCTACTAATAGCCCCAGAAACCCCACTCCGCTCGGGCAAGCTGCCATCAGACCAGGAATGCCTAGTAACCCGAACGTAGCAGCGACGGGATCGGCGGCAAAACGGATGGCTGATGCAATTAAGCGAACTAGAGAGGAACGTGATCCAACTAATTTGCGCAATGCTGGCGAACCCAGCCGCTTCGGCAACGATCCACGCACTGGTTTCAATCCACCCCCAATGCAACCGATCAAACGGGAAGCGTTGAAGTTAGATGCACAAGGGGTTCTTGCTGCCTTCCGACGCGGCCAGCGCACTTTTAGTGAAATCGATCTCAGTAGTCTGGATCTGTCCAAAGCACATTTGCCTGGTATCACTCTCAATAATGCCAACTGTGCCCAAATTAGTTTCCAAGGCGCAAATTTGTCAGGCGGCAAGTTTGAAAAAGCTGATCTGAGCGGGGCAGTTCTCAAGGATGCTGTTCTGGCAAAAGGCTACTTTAGTTATGCTAATTTGCAGAATGCCGATCTCCGTAATGCGGATCTCAGCGATGCCTATCTCAATTATGCCAATCTACATGGAGCAAATCTCTGTGGGGCAAATTTGAAGGGTGTCAAGGTGACAGAAGACCAATTAACCCAAGCCAAAACAAATTTTATGACTGTTTTCCCTAATGGTAAGCGCGGTGGATTTTGGTAAATGGCAGATCGGCGATGGGACGTTTACCAATGGTATTTTTTCAGCCTGAATACTCGGTCGCCTGCTTGCCCCTCCCCATCAACCAAAGAGTAACTAACCGCCGATTTTAATACTGACCGATCGATGCAATTTTGCCAGAGTTGTTGGATAGTGGATAAAGACACTCCTGTAACCCAGATTTTGTATGGTCAAATCAAACACAGCAACTGTCTTGCCCACTAAATCAACGATACCAGCCAACAACACAATTGTGCTAGATGTGTCAGGGATGAAATGTGCTGGATGTGTGAGTGCTGTCGAAAAACAATTAATGGCTCAAACAGGGGTAAAGTCTGCCTGTGTCAATCTATTGACAGGTGTTGTGGCGATCGCTACGGAACCTGAAATTGTCACAGCCGAAGATCTTGCCACTAAACTGACGTTAGGTGGTTTTCCTAGCCATCCACGCACGAATCCTAACCATAGATCGAGTGTCGATCGACAGGTAAAATATGCCGCAGGATCGCGACAACTCCTCCAACAATTGATTACGGCTGGAATTTTGTTAGGATTGTCTGCCATCGGTCATTTCACCCAACCCACCACCCATCTACATCACGGTTACCCCACCCTCAATAACTTCTGGTGGCATTGGGGTTTAGCGACGTTAGCGATTATTTTCCCAGGCAGGCACATACTCCAAGATGGCTGGCGTAGCCTGTGGCAGGGTCATCCGAATATGGATACCCTCGTCGGGTTGGGGACAATTTCGGCTTATACAGCCAGCGTGGTTGCACTATTATTACCCGATCTCGGCTGGGAGTGCTTTTTTGAAGAGCCAGTAATGATTATTGGCTTTATTCTGTTGGGGCGGACACTCGAACAACAGGCGAAACATCGGGCGGCAAGTGCATTCGATCGATTGCTGTCACTCCAACCAGCGATCACCAGATTGGTTGCTCCAGATCCAGATCGGCCCCAAGCCATCGAGATTCCGGTAGAACAGGTCAAAGTTGGTGAATACCTACGGATACTTCCCGGAGAAAAAATCCCGGCTGATGGGGTAATTCGCTGGGGACAGACGACAACCGATGACTCACTGCTGACGGGGGAATCTCTACCGATCTTCAAACAGGCGGGAGATCCAGTCATTGCGGGCACTGTCAATCAATCGGGGGCAATTTCGATCGAAGTCACTCGTACTGGAGACGATACTACACTCGCCCAAATTATTACCCTGGTTGAAGCTGCTCAAATCCGTAAGGCTCCAGTGCAGAAGTTAGCCGATACGGTTGCTGGCTATTTTACCTATGGTGTTTTGGCGATCGCCATTTTAACTTGTCTGTTTTGGTACTTTATCGGCATTCACAATCTCCAGTTAGATCCCCCGGCAACAACTCTAACACCGCTCAAAGCCGCAATTGCCGTCTTAGTGGTAGCTTGTCCTTGTGCCTTGGGTTTAGCCACGCCGACAGCCATTCTTGTCGGAACAGGGATTGGTGCGGAGCAGGGACTGTTAATTAAGGGCGGGGATGTATTGGAAGCAGTCCGTCAGTTAGATACAATCGTGTTTGATAAGACAGGGACATTAACTCAGGGTAAACCCCAAGTTACGGATATTCTCACGGCTGACACCATTACGCCACCTGAGTTATTACAACTGGCCGCCGCCGCCGAGAGTGCTACCAATCACCCACTCGCCACAGCGATTCAACAGGAAGCAGTCCGATTGGGTTTACCGATGCTCGTTGTGGTCAATTCCCATACAGAAGCTGGATTAGGTGTTGCGGCGGAAGTGTTAGGAATTACCCCCACGCCCTTCCAAGCGGAGACAAGCGAAAATTTACCAACCTCTAACTCCTACTCCCTAGTTGTCGGGAATCACGGGTGGTTAGCTGCGCGAGGAATCGAAATTCCAACTCAGTGGCAAGCAACAGCGGAAACCCTGACAGTGGAGGGGAAGACATTGGTATATGTGGCGATCGATGGTATCATGACGGGCCTAATTGGTGTCACTGACCAGTTGCGATCGGATGCGGTCGAGACAGTCCAACAGTTGCAAAATCGAGGTCTGCGCGTAGTTCTGCTGACTGGTGACCGGCAACTAATCGCTACGACGATCGCCACAGAACTTGGTATTACTGATATTTACGCTGATGTTTTGCCTCAAGATAAAGCCAAAATTATCCAGTCCTTACAAACAAATCAGGTGTCGCCGGAATTGCCCCATCGAGTCGGGATGATTGGGGATGGCATTAATGATGCTCCAGCTTTGGCAATGGCTGATTTGGGTATCGCCATGAATGCGGGGACTGATGTGGCGATCGAAGTGGCTGATATTATTTTAATGCGCGATCGACTGATGGATGTGATTGCCGCGATCGACTTATCTCAAGCTACCCTCACCAAGATTCGCCAAAATCTATTTTGGGCAATGATTTATAATTCGATCGGGATTCCGGCGGCGGCTGGATTACTGTATTGGCAAGGCTGGGGCACGATCCTCAGCCCCTCGGCGGCTGGGGCAATGATGGCATTGAGTTCGGTTAGTGTCGTGACCAATTCACTCCTACTCAGATGGGAAGTCAGCAGCACTAAATCGGCTTAATTGAGCTTTGATAGCAGCCGTTTGGCACTCCTAAATTCCAAATTGCTCAAACCATCAAGCAATAACCGATTCAGCTAGACAGCTTATGTTATGCTAGAAAGGCTGTGCTTAAATATATATTCCTATGGCAGTTCCTAAGAAGAAAACATCTAAATCCAAACGTGATAAACGTCGCGCTACTTGGCGCAACAAAGCGGCCATCCAAGCTAGAAAAGCTCTCTCTTTGGGTAAATCAGTCCTCACGGGTCGCTCAACCAGCTTTGTGTTTACTCAACCGGATGAAGAAGAAGCTGAATAATAGCGATTCTCATTCCGTTCACGAAGTGTCTGCCTGTGCCCAACGGCAGGCTATCGCCAACGCAGAGAGGCTACGCCAACGGTTATTGGTTATTGAACACTAGATAGTAGTTGAAAAAATCGCCTAAAATTAGCTACCCTAATAGTAATCGATAACCAATCTCCATCCAGGTCATGACTGACAAGATCGGTAAATTTTTCCGGAAGCCTAACAGTAGCGAAAGCAACCGAGTACCTCCAGGTCAGTATCTGACCAAAGGTTTTCCGATTATGACCTATGGACAAACCCCTCACATCGATATAGATCGGTGGCAATTGAGAATATGGGGATTAGCCACTACCAAAACATTGACTTGGTCAGACATCATGGGTTTGCCGCAGCATGAGTTTACAGCAGACTTTCATTGTGTTACGCGGTGGTCGAAATTAGATGTCCAGTGGCGGGGCGTGAAAGTCAGTGACTTGATGGAACTGATCGAAGTTGAACCAGCGGCCACACACGTGATTCAACATTGCTATGGTAACTATACAACTAATATCTCATTGGTAGACTTTCTTAACCCAGAGAACTTTTTTGCCCATACCCTTTTTGGTGAAACACTGTCACTTGAACATGGCGGCCCGTTACGCTTAGTTGTCCCCCATCTGTATGCCTGGAAGAGTGCTAAATGGATTAATGGGCTGGAATTTCTCGATCGAGATGAGTCTGGCTTTTGGGAACGGAATGGCTACCATCAGCGAGGAGAACCCTGGGCGGAAGAACGCTACAGTTAGAAACAAAGTGTATAATTTAGACTAGCAACCCCAGATCTGGAAGTTGAGAGTGGGAGTAGGGGGTAAAAATCAAAACAAGCTAGATTGTGTCATAATTGACACCGATCGACTTGCGCTCATTCATGTCTATACTTCAAAACATTTGCGAATTCCAGGGGATTGGACTTCATTCTGGTATCAATACTACTGTCAAGATTTTGCCAGCGAGTCCGGGGCAGGGGCGTTATTTTGTCCGAGTGGATTTACCAAATGCCCCGCAGATTCCGGCGCGGATTGCCAATGTCAGTCAGACAACACTTTCCACTGAATTGACAGCAAATGGGACATCGGTGCGTACCGTCGAGCATCTTCTTGCCGCGTTAGTGTCACTAGGAATTGAAGATGCCCGAATTGAGGTAGATGGGTCAGAATTACCCCTGCTAGATGGTTCGGCACTAGTTTGGGTAGAAGGAATCATTCGATCGAATCCCCTAGCTGTAGGGAGCCATTTAACCACCGCTGGGTCGATCGATGTACCAGTCTGGATTCAACAAGGAGAGATCTTTGTCGTCGCCTTGCCATCGCCTGTACTACGGTTTACCTATGGCATTGACTTTGATGTGGCACCGATTGGCAATCAGTGGCACAGTTGGCAACCAGAGCAAGACGACTTTATGACCCAGATCGCACCAGCGCGAACATTTGGCTTGGCACATCAAATTGAACAACTCAGATCGGCTGGATTAATTAAGGGTGGGAGTCTAGATAATGCCCTAGTTTGTGACGATCGAGAATGGTTAAATCCACCCTTACGATTCCCAAATGAGCCATCCCGTCATAAACTATTAGACTTAATTGGCGATCTCAGTCTCCTCGGCAGATTGCCAACTGCTCATTTCCTGGCGTACAAAGCTAGTCATCAACTGCACGTTCAATTAGCACAAAGGTTGCATGAGATGGGATATTAAATATATTCAACAGTTATCAGTTACCAACAACCAATAAACAAATAACTAGTAGATCCAATGTCCACAACCCTCGATCGATCTCAAGATATCGCTGCCATCACCGAGCCTGATTGCTCAGCATCAGTTAGCTGTCAAGATTCAGCAAAAAAAACATTTAATATCCACGAAATTCACAAGCTCTTACCCCATCGCTATCCTTTTGCCTTTGTCGATAAGATTCTTGACTTCGAGCCTGGGGTCAGAGCCGTAGGACTAAAAAATGTTACCTTTAATGAACCCTTTTTTCAAGGTCATTTTCCCGGACACCCATTGATGCCGGGAGTGATCATTATCGAAGCAATGGCACAAGTTGGGGGGATTGTTTTGACGCAATTACCCGAATATAATGGCGGTTTATTTGTCTTCACTGGAATTGATGGGGCTAAATTTCGCCAGCAAGTGGTGCCCGGTGATCAATTAATCATGACAGTGGAACTCCAGTCGTTCAAACGTCGTCGGTTTGCCAAGATGCACGCTCGCGCTGAAGTCGATGGTCAACTAGCTGCCTCTGGCGATCTGATGTTTGCCCTAGTGGATGTGTGAACAAATGTTGATGGATAGGTGATGGACAACAGATGAGAGTGTCAGTCGGACTTACCGACATGGGCACACTAGCGAGTAAGGAACTCGTCAATCGACCGTCGATGGACTGGCGATCCCGCGCTGGGAGACAGGCTAGTAATATCGCCACCGTAGCTATTAATATCCACTATTGCTCATGTCTTGAATGATTGGCTGGAGGTAGACTCTGCCTAATATTATTCAGATTGACAATCAGGATATATGACTGCATGACGAGACAATCGAAACTAGCCAAGCATCGACATCACCGACAACCCAACCGCAGGAAAATGACAAGATGGCTGGAGTAGCAATGTTAATGACACGAATTCATCCTACCGCAGTGGTGCATCCCAGTGCGGAATTAGATCCAACTGTGCAGGTTGGCCCATACGCGATTATTGGCGAGAATGTGACGATCGGCGCTGGAACTACGGTAGGCGCACATGCAGTAATCGAGGGACCGACCATTATTGGTGTTGGCAATCAGATTTTTCCTGGAGCGGCGATCGGGTTAGACAGCCAAGACTTAAAATACAAGGGTGGCGAAACCTGGGTCAAAATTGGTAACTATAATCGGATTCGCGAATATGTCACGATCAACCGCGCCACGGGGATCGGGGAAGCAACGGTAATTGGCAATCACAATTTACTGATGGCTTATGTCCATATCGCCCATAATTGCACGATCGAGGATAATGTGAAAATCGCCAATGCCACTTCCTTGGCTGGAGATGTTTATGTGGAATCTGAAGCGGTAATTAGCGGCGTTCTGGGCGTACACCAGTTTGTCCATATTGGTAGATTAGCGATGATTGGTGGCATGACTAGGATTCAGCGAGATGTACCTCCATTTACCATTGTTGAAGGTACGCCGGCACGAGTTCGCTCGCTCAATTTTGTTGGGCTGGAACGTGCTGGTTGTACACCGGAAGAACTTGCCATTCTCAAAAAAGCCTTCCGCACCATTTATTATTCGCATCATACTATCAGCCAAGCTTTAGATGAACTAGATTTATTCCCTTGTCACGAACGAGTGCAACACCTTCAACGGTTCCTGAGAATGTCCATCAATGGCAAAAAAGATCGCAGCCGTAGAGGGCCAATTCCAGGTAAATCTATCAACAATAAAAGCGAGTAAATAATTGCAAATTAGATGTTAAATAAATAAATGAATAAAAGCTTTGATTGAAATACCGATATTAAAAATTAATTTAATCATTAAATCGTCTAATTGAGCAATAAATATCCATTATTGCTGATTATTTATTATTTATTACTTAACTCATTCAGTGACTCAACCAAAAACCATCTTCATTAGTACTGGAGACGTATCTGGCGATCTTCAAGGTGCTTTACTTGTCACTGCACTTAGACAACTAGCCGAAAAATCTGACAGTAAGCTGAATATTATCGCTCTCGGTGGTAGTAGAATGGCAGCGGCAGGAGCAACAGTTTTAGCAGACACAACTGGCATCAGTACTGTGGGAATTTTAGAGCATTTATCTTCGCTAATACCAACGTTTAAAATTCAAAATATTGCCCAACAGTATTTAAAAACTACGCCTCCCGATGTGATGGTCTTGATTGATTATAAAGGGGCTAATGTTGTGATGGGGAATTACACCAAAAATACATTCCCTGGTGTGCCAATCATCTATTATATTGCGCCGCAAGAGTGGGTATGGTCGATCGATGATAAAAGTACTAGTTCGATTGTTAAATTTACTGATGAAATTCTGTCGATTTTTCCAGAGGAAGCCCGCTATTTTGCGGAGAAAGGGGCGCGGGTTAAATTTATGGGACATCCATTAATCGATCGAGTGGCAACAATTCCTCACAGAGAGTATGCACGTAAACAGTTGGGTATTGCGGAGGATGAAATTGCCGTTGCCTTAATCCCCGCATCTCGGAAACAAGAACTCAAATATTTGCTCCCATTCATCTTTGAATCTGCCCAGCAAATCCAGGCAAAATTGCCCAATGTCCGCTTTTGGGTTCCCCTCTCGCGGGAGGCATTCAAAACCGATATCGATCGAGCAATTCAAGCCTACAAACTTAACGCTACACTGGTTACGGAAAATCCCGATCTCGTCCTTGCTGCTGCTGATTTAGCGATTACGAAATGTGGGACAGTGAGTTTAGAATTAGCCCTCCTGAATGTTCCTCAAGTTGTGATTTATCGAGTCAGTAAATTAACAGCTTGGCTGGCAAAAAATGTAGTCAAATTTTCGATTCCGTTCATGTCTCCGACCAACTTAGTCGAGATGAAACCAATCGTCCCTGAACTATTGCAGGATGAGGCTAATGTCGATCGAATTACCGCTGAAAGTCTCGAACTTATTTTAAATCAAGACAAACGAGATCGCACCTTTGCTGATTATGCCCAAATGCGTCTAGCCTTGGGCGAACCAGGTGTTTGCGATCGAGTCGCCCAAGAAATCTTAGCTAAAATTTAGCTAACCTGAGACTGTTCGCTGACGATACTTTTGATACCTTCCAGGGTAGCCGGAATATTTCTAGGATCCATAAACATCACCTTACTACTATTGCTCTTGCCAATATTACTACCCATATCTAGATAGCCTAATGCAAATAGCACTTCGACCGCTTTTTGAGCATTAGGATTGATTTTTAGTTGTTCGCCAATAATTCCAGCAGATTCAGCGATGGCACTAGCTCGCAGTAGTTGTTGTTGACGATCTCCTTCAGCCGCTAAAATCACTGATTTCTGTCTAGCTTCTGCTTCTAACACTTGAGCTTCAGCTCGTCCTTTGGCTGTATTAACCGCAGATTCCCGTTCTCCTTCAGAGTTCAAAATTGCCGCGCGTTTTTTGCGTTCGGCAGACATTTGCAATTCCATTGCTTCTAAGACTGCCTTGGCGGGGATAATATCGCGCAACTCTACCCGGGTGACTTTCACACCCCAAGGATCGGTAGATTCATCCAATTCCCGTAACAGAATCTCATTAATTTGGGTACGAGCAGTAAAAGTTTCATCAAGTTCCAACTTGCCGATTTCGGCACGAATTTGGGTCAGAACTAAATTTACCATTGCCTCTTGCAGATTTTCGACTTTATAAAAAGCTTTTTCTAGATCTAAAATCCGCCAATAAACGACAGCATCAGCACTAATTGTAACGTTATCTCTGGTGATACATTGTTGCGGTGGCACGTCTAAAACTCGTTCTCGGACGGTTTGCAAGAAAGCGACTCTTTGAACGCTAGGAATGACGTAATTTAAGCCGGGAGTTAGCTTCTTGCCATTATATTTACCTAATGTCTCGACGAGGGCTTCGTCTCCTTGTTTGATGATCTTAATCCCAGATAACCCTGTCAGACCTAAAAATGCAGCGATCAGCCAAAGTGGATTCATTGCTAAACTCCTGATATTGATAGTTTCTAGTTTTCTACCGCTCAATTGAGTAAATTTTGCGGCACGACAATGAGAGTTGTACCTTCCCGCCCAATCACATACAGGGATTGATGAGGTAAAATGATCGTCGATTCATCACCAGACTTGGCTCTCCAAGACGTTCCCTCATACATTACTCTACCCACTTGACCAGGTAAAATTTCGGTGATAGCTTCAGCGACAGTACCATCCAGCCTTGACTGACGATTTCGGCTGGGGAGGAATCGGTGGGAGACGTAAACCAATCCGGCTGAAAGTGCTAACCATAAAATTACTTGAAGACCGATCTGGCTAGGAATCAAGAAGGCAAATCCGGCGATCGCAAAAGCACTTATGCCCATTGTAAAGGCAGTAAAGGCAGTTGGCACGATTGCTTCGATCGCGCATAAGCCAACACCAATCAGCAGCCACAATACGCTCAAACTTAGAACTAGAGAGCCAATGACAATTGAGGATAGTGAAAGGTAGTTCAGCATAAATTTATAAATTTGACGATCGCTGGAGATTGCGCGGATCGAGGGCATCACGTAAACCGTCACCGAGGAGATTGAAAGATAAAACGGTCAGAATAATCAGTAATGCTGGTGGCCAGATTAGCCAGGGTTGAAAGATGAGAATTGAAGTATTCGTGGCGATCGATAATAGATTACCCCAAGATGGATCAGGAGCTTGAATACCTAGTCCGATCAGACTCAAAACTGACTCGGACACGATAAAACTGGGAATGGCTAGAGTTGCCGAAATAATTAAATAAGTGGCTGTTTGGGGGAGAACATGGTGGAAAATAATATAAAATGGTTGAGCACCCATTGCTCTTGCTGCTTGGACAAATTCTCGTTCTTTAATCGACAGTACCTGACCGCGAATCACTCGCGCTAATCCAGCCCAACTGATCAATGATGTGATGATGACAATCAGTAAAAAACGTTGACCGCTGCTGACTCGATCGGGTAAGACTGAGGCTAAAGCGACTAGTAGATATAAACTGGGTAAAGTCATTAATACTTCCGCTACGCGCATAATTCCGGCATCAATCCAACCGCCAAAATAGCCGGAAATACCGCCCAAAATCATCCCGATGGGAAAAGAGATGGCGACTCCAATTAAGCCGATGAAGAGGCTAATTCTACCGCCATAGACGAGACGACTGAATTGATCTCGACCCTGTTCATCTGTCCCGAGTAGATTAATTTTTCCTGTGCCAGTTGTGCCAAATAGATGTAAATCGCTGGGGATACCTGGAAAGATAGTTAGTTCTTGGGGGTCAGATTTAGCCTTAGTCTGTTTCGACTGTGCGGAGTTAAACTTCGGCAACAAAGGAATGCTCAACTGAAAGAGTCGATAGGGATCTCCATGAACAAACAGTTTGAGAGGAGATGGTTGGGTTCGATCTACTTTTAGGAGTCGATCTCCTGTATTAATGTCTGTTTGCCCTTGAGTGGTCGGATAAACATGGGGTGCCGTCCATCTACCCTGGGCATCGATCCAGTGAATTGCTGTTGGTGGTAACAAAGAACCATCATCTTGGGAGATATAAGGGTCGTAAGGAGCCATAAATTCTGCCCCGATGACAGTCAAATACATGAGAATTAAGACGATTGCACCGATTCGAGCCAATCCATTTCGTTTTAATTGTTGCCACCAATTCATCACTAAATTTGCTCGAAGTTTTCTCTTCTCAATATACTATGAGTAGCTTCGATCGACACTAGATCGGGTATTTACTTAAGAATTAGTGGGATATCAGGAATGGTTTTGCAGTGTACGATCGTATAGTTGATGGACATCTGCGATCATTCTTTCGATATTGAATTCAGTCAGGAACTTTTTCCGACTCATTTCACCCATTTTTTTTCTGGCTGTACTCGATCGAATTAAGTTGGTTAGCGCAGTAATTAAAGCTTGTTCATCTTGATGTGGCACTAAGAAACCATTGATGCCGTTTTCTACCTGTTCGTAAATACCATTGACATCCGTAGCAATAATCGGCAATCCAGCCCGCATTGCTTCAAGGATACTAATTGGAAATCCTTCATAATGGGTTGATAAGACAAATATTTGGGATTTACTGAGTAGTTCTGGGACATCAGTGCGATCGCCGAGAAAGGCAATTTGGTCGTCAACTCCGATCTTGGTTGCATAGGCTTGAACTTGGTCAAAGTCTGGGCCAGTCCCCACGAAATCTAGAGATACTTTATATTCTAATTTAGCGATCGCATTAATTAATCCAATTTGATCTTTCTGATTATTATTAAATCGCGCCACCATAATTAAACGAGGTGGATCTTGGGCCGGTTCTGCTAATGGTAGGTCGATATCTTCCGCACAGTTATAAATAACTGTTGCCGCTTCTTTATTGAAAATTTTGAGTTTGACAGCCGCGTCATAATCACTCTGACAAACACAAATAGTATTCGCCGTTAACGGAGCCATTAACTTCTCAAATAGCAGCACAATATTCCGGCGAATAAAAGGTGCATTTTCATCAAAACCCCAGCCATGTGCGGTAAATAATACTGGTATATTATTAAGTTTACCAGTTAATCTAGCAATCACACCTGGTTTACTACTATGGGCATGAATCAGATCTGGTTTAAGTTGTTTAACTAAAGTATTAAATTCTTGTAGTGATTTGAGATCGTCAATTAGATTGATACTGCGCTTTAGGCTGGGAATGATATGAACTTTAATATTTAATGAATTGGCTACATCGCTTAAGTAACCCAAATAAGCGATCGCTAAATGAATCTCATATTTCTCATTTGAATATTTCATCAGATCGGCTAAGTGCTTTTGTGCTCCACCGAGATGAGATTGGGTAATTAGATAGAGGATTACTTTTTTCTGAGAGCTATTATTCATATCATTTCTAAGCAAAGAGTGAGAAAAATTAACCAATTAATTTGGAGATGCTTTAGCGACTATTTCACGCAATTTTTCAATCTGAACATCTGCTGTATGTTCTTTCGCGACAAGCATTCGCGATTCAGATGATAGAATATTTGCTAATTCTCGGTTTGAGATCAGATCGACAACAGCATCAGCAAAACTTTCGGCTGAGTCACAACTAAGCACATGCTGTCGATCGATTACACCATTGGCGACAGCAGTTTTGTTTGAAATAATTGAGGGCAAACCAACTGCCATTGCTTCAACTAATTTATTTTGAATTCCTGAAGCAAATGGTGCAGGAGAAATCATTGCACTAGCATTTAAATATTCGGCACTCAAGTCTTTGACAAAACCCTTGAAAGTTACATTTGGATGATTTTGATATTTCTGAGCTAACTGTTTTTCACCACCACCACAAACAATAAAATTGATATCCAAACGATCTTTAAGTTTAGGCAATACTTTTTCGATCACATAACTAACGGCTAATTCATTGGGTGGATAAGCTAGATATCCGACAAATAATAAATTATTTCCTCGTGCATGATCGAATTTCCACACTTGCTCTAGTAGATTAGGATCTACATGGACATGAACGACATCTAAATTATTCGATAAATTATGATATTTTTTATTTAAGTGATTAAGATTATCATGGGAAGAAATAATTAATCGATCGCTTTGATGAATACAGTCTTTTTCAGCCTTATCTAAATTAATTTGGGTATGACTAGTTACCCACATTTTTAAAGATGGGTTTGGCTCGGCTCTAGCTGCGGCATAGTGCAGAGACATACTATCCATCATATCAACAACTTTGACGACGCTTAATTTTTCTAGCTCCGCTAATAATGGATATGTATCAACTTGAATAGACCAAAAAATATCTGGCTTAAATTCAGCAATCTGCTCTAACACAAATTTCTTGACTTTTTGGCTAACTAATTTGTAGATAGCGTAGGGCTTTAAAAGTAAAATTGATTTGATGATTTCTGTATACATTTCACGCTTAAATACCTTGAGTGAAACTATTTCAACTCCTGGCAATGAACTAAAATCGTAATCTGTATTCTCCCAAGCTCGATCGAGAAATAGTAATCTAACATCAGCAAAACTACTCAGATTTTTGGCTGTTTGAAAAATTCTGATTCTGTCACCACGATTTACGGGTACAGGGGCGACTGTCGAAAATAGTAAGATCCTCTTTCTGTTCATTTTAATTATCTACAATAAATTTAGATGATCGAGTTAGTGTGTATACCTTATCCTTTGCCCAGTATTGATTTTATCAATCCTCGAATGGACATCACTAACATCGATATATATACTTGAAAAGGACTAAAGCCACTATTCCTCATCGCCTGTAAATATTCACCATAGGCAGCAAGATTAGCAGTGCTACTGACCCCGCCTTCGAGCATCAGACAATCAGCCTCAAGCTGTTGAAAAATTACACCGGCTCGATAGCATCTAAAAATCCAATCAGAGTCGATGGCAATTCGATATTGCAAACTAAACTTTCCGACTAATTCAACAGCTTGACGAGTAACAAAACAACCAGGATGTAAAATACCCATCCCAGTGGTGAAGTTTGGTTGATTCAACCGTTGATCGACAGTGGCAATAATCTTCCCTGAGGGATCAATTTTTTTAACTTGCCGTGGATAAGCAAAAATTGCTTGATCGATTGCTATCTGATTAACAACAGTATCTACATAATTTAGTGGCAAAGTATCACCAGCATTCAGAATACAAATTAGATCACCAGTACATGCTGCCAATCCTTTATTCCAAGCATCAGCGATACCTTTATCAGCTTCGCTGATATAGTAACTAATCTTTTGCTTGTATCGATCGATTATTTGATTAGTTCGATCGGTAGACAATCCATCAATGACAACGTATTCAATATTCTGATACGATTGATTAATTACACACTCAATCGTTGATTCGATCGTATCTTCACCATTTCTTACCACAGTAATAATGCTGACGAGTGCTTGATTGGTGATCGCTTGATCGTTGGTAATTATTTTGTTGATTTTTAGCATAATTTAGTTTATTTTTTATTGAATTCAGATAGATCTTTGAGAGACTCTCTTAGTTCTGCTAATCCGTCCGGTTCGCCAGATTTTTTCTGTTGTTTCGCTGGATTGACTTTCTTTGACTTAGACTGATTAGATCGAACAAATATCTTAGATATAGTTTTTGACACTTGCGACTCTTTAGATTTCTCAAATATTTTGGAGACAGTTCTAGATACTGGAGAATTCTTGGATTTCTCAAATATTTTAGAGACAGTTCTGGATACTGGAGAATTCTTAGATTTTTCAAATATTTTAGATATCGTCTTTGATACTTGAGAATCTTTAGATTTTTCAAATATTTTAGATATTGTCTGAGCCACTCTTGAACCCTTAATTGCTGTAACAATCGCCGGCTCTTGGAATTTTTCATCTTCAGGAATAGCGGCAACTTCTTCCTCTTGTATCAAAGAGTTGAGTGTCTTTGGTTGTTTGGCGAAAGAACAATTCATCATGAATGACAGCATAAAAATTCCCGTATAGAATGCTAATGAATCTATTCGTTGAGTGCTCATGATCAACATCGATAAATTTGAACCTAACATCGCGACAACAGATCGGGATTGTCGATTTTTTGTGGAAATAAAATTTTCCAGTAAAATTGCCATCATCCCTAACACTGTCAGCGAGTATCCCATCACACCCAGAAATCCGGCTTCGATCGAACTTGCAAATAATCCAATTGTCAAAACTGGTATTTGTTTTGATTTAATCCCATAACCCAAAGGATTTTCAGATAGTGTAGTGAAAAAGAGATCGATTTCATTTTGACGAGTACCCGCAGAAGAAAGAGACTCAGGCGCACCAGTGCCTGTAAACTTATAATCAAAATACACCGATAACCATTCCAGATTGGCAAATGTCATCAACATGTTTAGACAAGTGAGGACACCAAGCAGAAAAAACACAGTAACAATTGTCGGTCTATATTTTTTAATTACATCGGGATATAATTTAATAACATAAAGCAGTGCTATCACAAATGACACCCACCCACCGATCGAGAAAGTGAGAATTAATGCAGCAAACAGCGATATAAAAATAACAGTTGATGGTCGAACTAACATCGTCCAGAGTAACGCCGGAATCAAGAAAACGGCGAATGTGCCTGGTTCATCATAAAAAGATCCAGCACGTTTAAACCCACTCAAACCATCAACTTCTGCTTCAACAAAAGCAATTATGTAATTTTGATATACTCTTCCTTCTGGAGCAGTAAATTCATTAGTTGGTGGCAGATGAAATATTAAAACTGCGGCAGAGACAATAATTGCAGAAACAGCAAAAAATGTCATGAATTTACAGTATGCGTCCATACATTTGACGAATACTTCCTCGTCCATACAGACGTATGCCACGATCAATGTGATAGTGATGAGTAATCTTCCAATTAAAGCATCAAGAGTTGTAACATCTTGAAAGGAAACAATCAACCCCAGATTATAAATTAGTAATCCAGCTAAAATAATTAAGTTGTAGACACTGTTTTGTTTCTTTAATTGAATTCTGCCAGGGAGGGAAACAAGTACAAGTACAGAAGTAATTGAAAACAATACCCTGATCACTGGGGGTAAGATAAATTGGGAAATTAAATTAGGTCCCAAGGCACATGATTCAAGAAACCAGGCAATTAATAGAAAATTAAAATAATTTGAATTTTTCTGTTCAACTTGTTGATCTCTGTCCTTTTTCTCTATTTTTATAGGTTTATTGTGCCGATTACTCGCCATCATGGTGTCAAAATTTTTAAAAGTAGCTTTTGTCTAGCTAAAACATAGAAATATAACTTGTATATCCTCAAATGATTGGGGGGTGAAGTGCTTGGAAATCCGGTGAGATCGAATGGTAAATATTCAATCTAGGATCAGTATGCCCATTCACTCGATCGAAAATTCCATTAAATCGAACGATGTACAAGAGCTTGCCTGAGCTTGAGTAAACTATCAATGGACATCCGAAATATTTGCTACCAGCCTAAATTATGCCCATTTCCCAGGGCAGATCGCCACTTAATCGGATATTATCCGCCAAACCATGGTACAGATCGGCGTGAGTTAAAGTTGGGTTTAAGCTCAATTTTGAGTAGTTTTTAGTTGTTCAGCAACTGCCGGATTGTAGATGAGAAGATAGTTCCAATAGTTACCGAGCACATTTTTGACATAATTTTGAGTTTCTGCAAATGGAATTTCTTCGATGAACTCATCGAGATCTGTCGCGCCAAATTGCTTAACCCATTTTGTCACATTACCCGGGCCAGCATTGTAACCCGCGATCGCCAGAACGGAATTATCTTTGACTTGTTTATGGGTAAAGTTGAGGTACCATGTACCCAACCGAATATTATCTTGGGGGTCGAGCAGATCGTATTTTTTTAGCCGTAGTTGGTAGCTGGCAAATTTAGCCGTATCTGGCATAACTTGCATTAAACCTAATGCCCCAACGGGTGATTTGATGATTGGGCTAAATTTTGATTCCTGGCGAATAACACTAAGTGTTAATAATGGGTTGACTGGTTGCTGAGAATGGCTAGATTGAATCAGATCGATAAAAGCTAGTGGATAAAAAGTCTGTAAATAAATTAGTTGTTGGCTAATTTTGGCGAATTCTGCTTGTTGCACTGGTGTTTTGATTTCATCTTCAATCTTGCCAATTTCGACAATACTAGCAATGTATTTAGTATTAGAATATTTGAGATTCGGCTGTTTCTTCAGACTAGTAATATACTTACGATCGATATCCTTGGCTAACCCATGTTGGAGAATACCCTGATTCAGTCTATCGTTGGCGGTGGGTTGTTGTCGTTCCCTAAATTCAGCTTGCCATAATTCCCAAGCTGCTCGATCTTGCCCAATTAAATACAGTTCTTTGAGTGCGTCTGAACCAACTGGTAATGGTTGCCTAATTGTAGGTCGAACAACTGCGGGATTAAGAGATTTAATTGTATTAAAATCTCCCACCTTCCAGCCCAAATATTTTGCCGATTGCCAACTATAATAGGAGCGACGATAATTAGTAATTGTATAAGTAAATGCTTGTTTCGCCTCATCCATCTTCCCTAATTTTTTTGCCCATTTACCAATCCAAAAGGCGGCTCTCGGGCTATATTTAGAGTTGGGAGTATCAGTCACGATTTTTTTAGCGAATGCCCAAGCTCGATCGAAATGTCCCAGCTTTGCTTCAGATCTCGCCAGCTTCCACCGATAGGCAGCGACTTCTTCAGTATTGGGATAGAGTTTGACCATTTGTTCCCGGGCGGCTGTTGCACCCGTGATGTTTTGATTACGTTCGAGCAACTGTGCTTTTTTGACAAAGGCTTGAGCACTGTGGCTGGGAAATAGGTTAATTACTCGATCGAAATAAGTCAATGCTTCGACGTTGGGTGACAAGTCGGCTAGGCTCAATAGTGACTGGGCTGCTTCATCAGTTTGCGGATATTTAGTAATAATCTCTTGATAGACTGTCTTAGCTTCATCTAACTGTTTACTCAATAAATGACTGTGGGCAATTTTATAGGTATTACTTGCATTTTTAGTGCCTTTTTTAAGTGGAGTGATTACTTTTTGATAAGCCTTATTTTGCCAATAGATTAGTCCGATCAGATCCCATTCTGTGGGCTTGAGGACATTAGGATATTCCATCACCAATCGATCGGCAATTCTCAATCGGCGTGAGTCATTATCATCCAAATATTTAACTAGAATTAATAATAGATCGGTGCGATTTGGTGTTTGAGCGAGTTTTTGTTGGATAATTTCTAAAGTGCGCGGATGGCTGGGAAATTCTTTAATTGCTAAATCCCAATATTGCTCATCGGTTTGCCCCAATAAGTTCCAAGCCTCAACTACCATCGGCGATCTTCGATGAGATTGGGCGAGAAGTTGGAGTTGAGTATTCAGTTCCGATTGGTTTCCGGCTAATTGATAGGCTCGCGCTCGTTGCCAAATAATCTGTGGCGTGAGTAGGGTGTAGTTTTTTTCTAAATCTTGTAAGTAACGGAGTGCCAGATGGCTATTTTGGTTATCGATCGCTTGATTCGCTAAAATATATCTGGCGCGTACAACTGACTGAGATCGATCTTGTTGTTTAGCAATCTGCTCTAGTTCTAATTGTCGATTAGGTCTATCGATCGATTTTAACACCGGATCGGCGATCGATTGTTTGACCTGCTCTCGTTGGCCACACCACGATAAGCCTGACCCAATCCAGATTAAGGTAGCCACTAGTAATAAAGTTTTTACCCAACTACTTTGTGGCATCCGCGATTGTAATCTTTTCTTCATCAGGGCATCGGCGGCAATTTACACGAGATTCGGCTGGAGCACTGCAATAGATGGGCTTGTCCCCCAGACCATTGGCTAACAAGACAAATAGTCGATCCAGATATTCTATCTATCAGGGTGATGATCGAAAATAGGCAATTGTCTCACCTGCTACAGAAAAATCATTAGGTCTTATTATACGCATTTTGGCGGATAAATTAGCTCTCTAGACACCCAGCGACTAAATTCACCGTTGGCATCTTAGTCCGCCGACGCGGACTAAGATGCCGCTTACCCAGAGAATTGTACTAGCTTCGATCGATCTCAATTCTAGCTCAACGCTTGCTCAATCCTGGGTATAGCTAAATGGTGTTGATGCAATAGCAGCAGCGATTGGATTAAATCTGGTCCATGGACTTCACCAGAGATAGCTGCCCGCAAACTGCGCATCACCACCCCTTTTTTGACATTTTGTGCTTTTGTCACTTGTTTAATTAACTCTTGAGCATCTGTCTCTGTGAGATTTGGCTGAGATTTGAGCGCGGTGAGGAGACTAGTTAACACTTCTCCAACACCAACTTGATTCAATTGGGCTTGGGCTTCTTCATTCAGCGTCGCTGAAGGGGTGAAGAATGTCCGACTGATTTCGACACATTCATCTAACCGGGCTAAACTTGCGCCGATGAGACTGGTAAGCTGAAGTAACCAGGCGCGATCTACCACCGGGTCGAATTGATAACCCGCGCCTTGCCAATAGGGAATCAGTTCTTCCACTAGTTGTCCAGGTGGCATGGCATGGATATACTGACTATTGATCCAGTTAAGTTTATCCCAATCAAATTTCGCACCGGCTTTGTTAACTCGATCGAAATCAAACTGTTTGGCGGCTTCGTCGAGGGTAAATAATTCTTGAGCATCCGGCGCAGACCAGCCTAGCAGCGTCATGTAATTAACCAAAGCTGGGGCTGTATAGCCCATCTGCTTGAAATCATCGATCGAAGTCACTCCATCTCGTTTCGAGAGTTTCTTGCCCGTAGGACTCAAAATCAGTGGCGTGTGGGCGAAGTCTGGTACCTTGGCACCCAAACCCTCGTACAACAGGATTTGTTTGGCAGTATTGGCAATATGATCCTCACCGCGAATTACCTGGGTGATTTGCATATCGATATCATCGACGACTACAGCCAGATTGTAGAGCGGTTGTCCGAGATCGCGTTCATCAGCCGCGCGAGCGATGACCATATCACCACCTAAATCAGTTCCTTTCCAGCTAACTTGCCCTCTGACTAAATCTGTCCAACTAATTTCTCGATCGTCCTCAATTTTAAACCTAATCACCGGACGACGACCTTCAGCGAGAAATGCTGCTTCTTGGGCGGGGGTGAGATGGCGGTGGCGGTTGTCATAGCGCGGAGCTTGATTATTTGCTTCCTGCTCGGCGCGCAGTGCATCTAGTTCTGCCGTGCTGGTATAGCAGCGATATGCAGCACCGTTATCTAATAAAATTTGAATCGACTGACGATACAAATCTAGGCGTTGGGATTGAAATAATGGCCCTTCATCCCAAGTTAAACCCAACCAATTCAAGCCATCGAGGATATTTTGGGTATATTCAGGTTTGGAGCGTTCGAGATCTGTATCTTCAATCCGGAGGATAAATGTACCACCATAGTGGCGAGCATATAACCAGTTGAAGACAGCAGTCCGGGCGGTGCCGATATGTAAGTTACCAGTGGGGCTGGGGGCAATGCGAACTCTAGGTGTCACGGCTAATTCATTTTCGATCGGTGCGTATCTCATTGTAGATGGTTCGGTCTGCTGCCACAATCGCTCAGGCTCGATCGACAAACAACATACTTGTTATCTTTCACCTAAAATAGTTACGGACATAATCACGAAAAAATAATAGTTTTGCAGAGAATTACCGATTTCCGCTCGTGTGACTCTTTAATCCTAATTATAAGATCGCTTAAATGTCTCCTGTTGGAGATAAATTACCTTGGGAGTCAACGGTGGCAACCTGTCGAAAGCATTAAAATCAGTCTCATAGCGAAAATTGCGATTAGGCACGTCATAATAGCCAGCCGCGCCGCCAGGTACATACACACCGCTAAACTCTTGCGGGATACCCAAGCTCACAAATGAACCCCCATAGTTGAAATTTTGACCAGCCCAATTTTCGACCATCCGCATATAGTTATTCAATCCACCACTGTATGCCTGAACGCCGCCAAAAGTGGGGGTGCCAGCATTGCCACTACTGGCATCGGTGAAAGACAAGAACGCTGCATTTACTGTAGTCGCTGTTGCCAGGTTTTGTCCGGTAAGAATCCCGCAATTGATTGTTTGAGTACTCCCATCTAAACAACTATTTGACAATACCGTAATCGTATCGCCAACTAGGGATGCAGGTTGTTTAGCCGCATCCGCCACAAAATTATTATAGTCACCTTGGACATACAAGGCTCGATCTGTCGCCACAGTCATGGAGCCAGGTAGATTTGCACCACCATTGATCACAAATCCGTATGGACTTTGCCGTTTACCATCAGGATAGATCCGGAGATTATCGGCTGGATCTGTGGTGATATCAATCGTGCCATTATCATCGAGATCGTCACTAACCGTCGCATAGTAAACCAATCCACCTTCAGTTGTATCGGTAGTCGCTAGCCCAAGTTTTTGAAAACTTCCTGCGGGGGCAGTTGCTTTAGCGGCAGCGCGGATAAAGAGGAGATTATTTGTATCGTAAGTAGAACTGGCATTCCCCCCATTAAATGCTGCGGTGGTTTGAGCCGTAGTCGGCGCATCATTGGTTGAAATTGTATTATCTCGATCGACATACAACCCATCCCGATTCCAGATCGTCAGACTGGCGATATTCGTCTGCAACATGCCAATCCAGCGGTTTTCGCGGCGATCGTAGTGACCCGATGACCAATTATAGTTGGTATTTGCCCCACCGCTACCTGTCACCACCTGAATCGGTGGGGGGAGGAAACAAACACCTGCATCTGCGGCAATCTGGATGGGTGATTCGTCTGTATCTAGACTCTTGAACCCAGTCGCAATAGCCCTGATGCTAGCATTTGTCGGATTACTTAAAGGTAAATTGAGTTGACTCAAGGTGACAGGTGTATTTTGGGCAGCAATCGCCACTTGGAGGGCACGGATTCTGTCCCGATCTCCGCCAGAACTAGGATTGTAATTACTGCTTAAACTCGGACAAAAGCGCGTTCTCTCTTCATCTGTGACTACTTTAGCCATCACTGGCTGCTGAAGGCTCCGCAGTTGACCTTCATTGAATGCTCTACAGTTGAGACTATTCCCTTGCCGACCAGTAGCGATCTCGAATCCACTACAACTACCTCCAGTACCACCATCTTTAATTGCCGTGAAATTAAACGGTACATTACCCGCTGCTCGTTTAGGAAACATTTCTAGCCGCAGATCGGCTTTACCATAGTATTCACCGATATTATTATCCTTGTCGCGCTTGCGGAGAAATCCTGGTTGGGGCAATTTGAGTGTTGATACCCCGGCTGGGCCATCCATCACCTTCCCTTGGAAAGTAGTTATTTCGGCAGGAGTTAATGGGGTCGTTCGAGCGGCATCATAGGGAGGGAAAGATGTGTAAGTGTTGGTAACTAGATCCGGATTCTGCGGATCTCCAGTCATCAACACTAGTGTATTACCAAATCGAGGGATTGTAGCAGCATCAACGCGGTTATAGATCTGACCCGCCGCAGTTACTGGGCTGAGTAGCCTAGTTGTTTCTGTAGTAAGTGGGGTGGGCTGAATATATAAATTGCCATTAGTATGTACTCTTCCCGTAACATCCATTTGGGAAGTGGAGTTCATTTCCAAGTCCCCATCATAAAAAGCCGCAAACTGAAATAGAGGAATTGCTCGACTCTTGAAAGTCATTTCTAGTACTGTTGAAGCTTTCGCATCGATGTCTTGCTGTTGTTTGCTAGTTGCCATGCTGTAGACGGTGTAGCGATATTCCTGTGCAGTTAAACCAGCAAAAGCCTCCCCTGCGGGAATATTTGCCACTTGCGGAATCTTGCGCACAGGGTCTGTATAGATGGTGCGATCGCTGGCGAAAGTGTAGGCTGTGTACTTAACATCATTATTGTAGTCAGTAGCCGATAGTGACTTCCCATCTGCACCGGTTCCGAGCTTTGTACCTAGTCCTTGACGATAGTTGAGGTCTAACTTTTGACAAGTATAGTCACCATCTCCATCATTTGTAGTATCACTATCGACACAAGCAGCGATATTTGCCACACTAGCAAGTTGTCCGGGGATAGCACCAGGGCTGACTCCATCAGGGGTGGCATATTCCAGAAACTTTTGCCGCAGTAAGTTGGCACGGCGGTTTAAACCTGACTCAGCAGCATAAAATGTACTATTACCCTCAATATAAGCATTCGTCGCAGATTTACTGATGTTCGTTATCATCAAATAAGCTGCAAGCAAACTGAAGATCATCACGCTCAAAATTGAGACAATTACCATCGCATAGCCACCATCATTAGACTCCTGTTTGGCAAACTGTTGCGCTCGCAGCATCAGATACAGCAAGTGAGTGGGTGAAGCAGGTTTCGTCATGGGTGCTAGTCTGATGTTAGGGTCTGACGTTGTAGTGAGATGATCGTTTGGTTAGCCTCAAGACAGAATCGATTGAGGCTGACTAATGCTCTCTGTTAGTATGCCCATGCAACACATCAATTCTATCTTTTCATTTGGCGTAAATTTGGCTACTAGATCGCTAGGCACAAAAAATAGACACCCTACGTGTGAGGATGTCTGAGGCTGAAGAGTTGTTGCGCCAAATTTAGCGGAAACCAACAGCAGCTTGCCAAACAAAGGCTAATGCGAGAAACAAGACGGGGATGATTGGTAGCACATCGACCAATGGATCGAAGAAAGCGTAAGCTTCGGGCAGTTTAGCGACCAAGAGTGCTGCGTCCATATTTTGTTAATCCTGATTGTTATATTTAGTCAACATCCTATCATGTCTGGGGCGGCTAGAGGGGACGAAAAGGGTGACAAGGGGATGGGAGATGGGAAGACTCAGAATATTTATTGACGGGGTGGTACTTGCTCGAAGATCGAATATCACTAGTTTCGGGAAAGATCGTTTTTGAAGATGCGGGGAGGGATCTTGCCAGTGGATTCGAGATCCCGGAGGATATAATTTAGCTGATTAGCGATCGCACTGATGGAAGCTGGCGATTGACGATTGAGATCGCGAGTAGCCTGCAGAAAATGCAAGCGCATTTGCCAAGTCGAGTGACTGGGATGCTGATTCAGATACTCTAAGACACTGCGTCGATCGATCATATTGCTTTACCAAACTTTGTCGCAACTCAATTATCTCTCGATCGCTAGCAATTATGTCAATATCTTAACAATTTTGTCGTTATTCTAATAATCCAATCGATATCCGACCTTGCGAATGGTGACGATTGGATCTGGCTTTCCCAGCTTTTTACGGAGGGTGAGGATGTGGCTATCTATGGTACGTGGATTGTCAACGGCAATACCCCAAGCGCGTTGCAGTAGTTCTTGACGGTGGACTGGTTGACCATTCGCTTGTGCTAAAACATAGAGCAAGCTAAACTCTTGGGGTGTGAGCTCGATCGATCGATTTCTAATAAATACACAGCGTCGGATCGGATCGATGCGCAAATCGCCGCAGGTAATATCTGTGGGCATTTTCCCTAATGTCCGATTGCGTCGCAACAAGGCTGCCACCCGTGCTAAAAATTCGGGCAAACCAAAGGGTTTTTTGAGATAGTCATCAACTCCGGCTTGGAGTGCTGTTACTACATCAATTTCCCGAATCCG
The DNA here is from genome assembly GCA_041738715.1 of Chamaesiphon sp. GTDB lineage: Bacteria > Cyanobacteriota > Cyanobacteriia > Cyanobacteriales > Chamaesiphonaceae > Chamaesiphon. Next base: position 19,103 of record JBGSPI010000021.1, on the reverse strand, counting down.
TGCTGACAACATCAAAATCAGCGACTGTCCCTGGGGATATAGCCATTCACAAAATTCAATCCCCTCGCCATCGGGTAAATCTGAATCGAGAATTACTAAGGCAGGGAGTCCTTCGACACAATGTCGGTAAGCATGTTCTAGGGTTGACGATTGCTGCACCTGATAGCCAGCCTGATGAAGATGCCAAGCTAATAGCGATCGTAAGTTGTGATTTCCTTCAATAATGTGAATCTGCACACCTTTTTGGATCTAGGAATATTGGAACATAACACTCTAACTGAAAGATCTAAATCTTGTTTATATCTGTTCCAAATCAAACCACCGAACAGGTATTACCCGTACCCAGTGGCAATCAATCTCGGTTACAGTAAGATTAACCCAAATTAAGCGAGTTTAATATATCCTATTTAATACGTCGAGGAATTTAGCCATGCTGCAAACTGTAGAAACGATCGGGCACTATCAAAAAATTACCGATGCCTTAGTCGAAATGTGGCATCGAGGCTACCGCTTTGACGATTTGCGATTATATCTAGATGGATACTTAGCCGCATTGAGGAGCGTCAATGTCCTTGAAGCTTATCAAATCAATCGGATCGAAGAAGAGACAATGCGCTATATCTACGATCCTTCTAATTTTGAGTTGCAACCTGAACTTGAGAGGGAAACTGGTTATTACTAATAACTAAAGTTGCCAGTTACTAGAGATTGGTGCGGATAGGGAATAGGGAGTAGAGAATATGTAAGTAAAGAGCCACGCGGCTATGCTACTCTCTATCCCCTAACCTCTAGACTTTAGAGTAGTGTCAACTAGCCAAGGCAACTTCTACCATTTGTTGAAGCTCACCTTTTTGGTATAGTTCGGTCAAAATATCCGAACCGCCGATGAATTCACCATTAATATATACTTGTGGAATTGTTGGCCAGTTCGAGTATTCTTTTACACCTTGACGAATCTCTGGATCGGCTAGAACATTGACTGTTTCATAGGGAACACCGAGAATATTAAAAATCTGCACCACTTGGTTGGAAAATCCACATTGGGGCTGGAGTTTGTCGCCCTTCATGAAAACCATAATTTTATGATCTTTGATCAAACTATCGATCTGTGCTGCTGCGCTCATAATGTTGATTATATGGTTAAGGTGAATACTTCTAGTTTACACAAAGTTGACGTGGGGCAAGTCTGAAGAGCAAGATGAAACTACGATTTGTTAGTAGCTTGCCATGCTTCAGGTGTATATGTTTTGAGTGCAAGAGCATGGATAGCTCCACTGGATAGGGCTTCTTTAACAGCAGCATTGACTAATTGGTGCTGCTGGACGAGAGATTTACCTATAAACTGTGCGGAAACCACCACCGCTTGATAATGATCTCCCGTACCGGTTAAATCGGTAATTTGGACAATGGCTTCAGGAATACCTGCTTCGATGGTTGCTTTGACTTGACTGGGGGTAATTGCGCTCATTCTAACTTTATCCGATGTCTCTAGCTCTCTAGATTATAACTTGCCGATCGGATCTGCCATCTCAATTTCCGCCTCTTTCCTCCCAGATGCCGCAATACAGAGGATTGCTTTTGACCATGGGTTCCACTCAACAGGGGGAAGATTCTGATAAGATTGGGGGTGATTGAGGGTATAAGCATGAAAATTATCGTTGGTCGGAGTCTATTTGTCAGATTTATTGACAGCATTTTTATTACGGTTTTGGTTCGGTTACTGAGTTTAATTAATCGACAATTACTCATCTGCTGTTGTCTCATCGCTGTCTGTTTATCTGGCTGTGTCAAATATGATACTGGCGTAAATTTTCACGGTTTAAATTATGGAGAAATTGTCGAACATATCGAAATCGGCGAACAATTAAATAGTTTTAGTCAAAATGCAGTTCAAACTTGGCGAGATAGCATTGAACAGCGGATGAAACAAGCTCAAGGTCGAATCGAACAGATTAGCGATCGCGAATTCAAGGTGATTATTCCATTTAATAATGCTCAGGAATTAGCTACTAGAATTAATCAGTATTTTAATCCAAATTCTCAATCAATTAATGGCGCACCTAAATTCAATGCTCATTTGCAAGTCCAGCAAAATAATTTCCTTTTGGCAATAAGAAATCGCCTAACCTATGATATCGATTTACGTTCGATGATTGTTCAATCTAACGATCCAAAAGTCTCGATCGCGTCAGGAAATTTTGTCGATCTGAATTTTAGTCTCCACAGTCCTTTAGGTGTGAGTAGTATTGATACAGCGAATCATCTGAAAGGAACCGAAAATAGTCACGATCGTCGAGTAGTCTGGCAGCTTCAGCCCGGACAAATCAACCATATTGATGCGGTGTTTTGGTTGATTAATCCACTGGGAATTGGATCGGTATTAATCATCATAATTAGTGGATTAGGTTATTATCTAAAATATCATCAGTTGCCTTGGGCTAACAACTAAAATATCCACTCACTAAAACTTATTTGCGATCGATTCAGTTTGATGAGACTAAATTTTGATACGGAGTCTAGTAAGAAAGCAGCGATTTCGGCAACTGTGATTATTTTGGTGATTTCGATCGCGCTCAGATTTTGGGGGTTAGGGCGATTCAATGAATTAGTATTTGATGAAATTTATTATGCAAAATTTGCCAATAACTATCTTACTCATACAAAATTTTATAATGCTCATCCACCGCTCAGTCAGTACTTAATCGCGATCGGTATCTGGATTGGCGATCTTTTACCAATCGGCCAAGATACCACGAATACATTGACTGGTTCGCTGCGCTCGACCTTTAGTTATCGGTGGATGAATGCCTTATTTGGCACACTGATTATACCAGTCGTTGGGGCGTTAGCTTATCAACTAACCCAGCGAATAAGCTATGCTTTTTTAGCAACTTTATTTATTAGTTTAGATGGTTTGTTTCTGGTAGATTCGCGCTATGCACTCAATAATGTCTATCTAATTTTCTTTGGATTGCTTGGACAATTGCTCGTATCGATCGCGAGTAATATTTGGGACGATCGAAGACTAATAATCATGATCGGCGCGGGCATTTCTTTTGGAGCATCGATCGCCTGTAAATGGAATGGTTTATGGTTTCTATTTGGCATGTACATTGTGCTGGCTGTAGCCCAGATTTGGAAACTAATTAATCCAAATTTTTATCAGCAAAATGCAGATAAGTCTATTTTAAATCAAACCGAAGTTTCTCCACCAGAGAGATTTTATCAACACCTAGCGAAAATTCATCCCTTCAATATTTTTATAACCCTGGTAATTGTACCAATGATTACCTATGGATTGCTCTGGATTCCTCATCTTATTCAAAATCCTGAGCCTAATTTTTGGGAAATGCAATCATCGATTTTAACCTATCACGAAAAAGTTGGTAATGGGACAAAGATTCACCCTTACTGTGCCAATTGGTATACTTGGCCATTATTACTCCGTCCGTTGGCTTACTACTTCAAACAAGATCCCTCAACTCAACTCTATTATGATGTTCATGCCATGGGTAATCCACTGCTCTGGTGGTTTGCACTTGCCGCAATTTTAATTTTTGTCCGATCAATCTTCTCCCAATTAATTAAAACCCCAATTCCAGAATTGAACATGGCAAATACTGGCGTTCCCTTGTATATTGTCATCAACTATGCTGCCAATTTATTACCCTGGGTCAAGGTTAACCGTTGTCTATTTATCTACCATTACATGGGTGCTGTTCTATTTGCGATCATGGGATTGGCTTGGCTAGTTGATGAATGGTTGCGGAGTAGTTCCAGGTTCCTGCGAAGACTAGGTTTGAGTATAATTTTTAGTATTGCAGGGGCGTTTGTGTTCTGGTTGCCGATTTACCTCGGATTACCCCTCGATAAAGTTGGCTTAGGTTTACGGATTTGGAATTCTGGTCTATTTAACTGGATTTAGCCACCACTAGCCAGATGTACGAAGATATGTAATAATGCTAGGTTTGGGTCAAGTATTAAGTACAAGGAAATCGTATGTCCCGATATCGCGGACCAAGACTGAGAATTACACGTCGTTTAGGCCCTTTACCGGGATTAACTCGGAAGGATGCGCGTCGTGCTTATCCCCCTGGTCAACATGGTCAAGAACGTAAAAAGTTATCTGAATACGGTATCCGTCTTCAGGAAAAACAAAAGCTGCGGATGAACTATGGTGTCACCGAAAAGCAAATGCTTCGTTATGTGCGTAAAGCAAGACGTGCTACTGGTTCTACTGGATTAGTTCTCTTGCAATTACTCGAAATGCGGTTAGACAATACCGTATTCCGGTTGGCGATGGCTCCCACCATTCCAGCAGCACGTCAACTAGTTAACCACGGACACGTCACCGTCAACGGACGTACTGTGGATATCGCTAGTTATCAATGTCGTCCTGGCGATGTGATTGCTGTACGAAATCGCGAAGCATCTCGCGCTTTGGTAGAAGCTAATCTCCAATATCCTGGTTTGTCAAACACCCCCAATCACCTAACCTTTGATAAAGCTACTTTAACTGGTACAGTTAGTGGTCTGATCGAACGTGAGTGGGTAGCTCTTCAAGTGAATGAGCTACTGGTTGTAGAGTACTACTCTCGCCAAGCATAGAGATTTTGCGCTGTTTGTTTTTCGGCTGTCCCGAAACAACATCAAGACAAGATTTTGGATGGCGGCTGCATCCAAGATCTATAATCCTTTGCATTATTCTGTTATTTATTATTTTTCAATCCTCCTCCCCCTTTTGTTCTTCTCTGTCGAGGGTGTGGAGCTAATTTTGGATATGGGCGCATGGTAATGCGCCTCTAGCCACCAATTTGGGACATGGTACGGTGATACATCCCTGTATCACTGCCTGAATCGCGACCTTTGTAGTTTATTTCTGGTTTCAGCAATAGTAAATTTTCAACCTGCGATCGCAAGTCAGCACTGGACACCCCATTACGCATCGCGGTTTTCAGATCCAGTTGTCCAGTTTCATTAAGTAGACAAGGACGCAACCAACCATCGGCAGATAAACGCATCCGATTGCATCTGTCGCAAAAGCATTCAGACATCTGACTAATAAAGCCCAGTGTGCCTTTTGCTTCAGGAATGGTAAAAACATCCGCTGGTCCATTTCCCCGCACCTGTGCTGCTGTTAAGCCCCATTTCTCGCGAATTTGTTGCCTAATTGATTCTGATGAGATCCAACCGCGATCGTTAAATAACTCATCGTTCCCAATTGGCATAAACTCGATAAAGCGGACATGCCACTGACGATCGATACTCAAACCAGCGAGATCTAACACCTCACAATCATTCACCCCAGGAATCACCACCACATTTAACTTGAGTGGTTCAAATCCCACTCGATCGGCGGCAAGAATCCCCTCCCAGACCTGTTGCCAGCGAGATCTACCCTGGGAGCCGACAATGAGATCGAAGGTACCGGCATCAAGGGAATCGAGGCTAATATTAATTCGTTTCAATCCGGCTTGATATAAATCATCCGCCATCCCCGCAAGGAGAAAGGCATTAGTTGTCAAAGACAAATCTCGTGTCTGTGGTAGATGGGCGATCTTGTGAACAAGATCGACTACCCCAGTCCGTAACAACGGCTCCCCACCAGTTAAGCGAAAGCAATTAAACCCGACAGGTATAAATACCTCCTGAATCAGTCTCAATAGTTCTCCATTCGTCAGTAGTTGTTCGCGCTGGAGATAGTCCAACTCCGCCCCTGCTGGCATACAGTACTGACACCGAAAGTTACACCGATCGATCAGACTAATTCGTAAATAATTTACCTGACTCATCGTTATTTTTTACCGAGTCTGTTTGCCTGAGATTATAACACGTGTTTCAAGTCAACTACTCTATTCCTTCAGCCCGGTACTAGTGATGCCGCGCACAAACTGTTTTTGCCCGAGCAAAAAGAGTAACACAACTGGCACGGTCGCGATCATTACTGCTGCCATCAGTAATTGCCAACTATTGGTAAATTGCTCTTGAAACTCAGCTAGGGCAAGTTGAACAGTGCGCAGTTCAGGGCGGGTGGTGAAAACCAAGGGCTTGAATAAATCGTTCCACTCACCAATAAATGTGAACAGAAACAGCGTCACCAAGGCTGGACGGGAGAGCGGGAGCATAATCCGCCAGAGAATTTGCCAGCGATTTGCCCCATCCAGACTGGCGGCTTGTTCGAGTTCCACGGGAATAGTCAAAAAAAATTGACGCAACAGAAAAATGCCAAACCCATTAGCGGCAGTGGGGAGAATCAGGGCACTATAGGTATTTAATAAATGTCCCCACTTGAGGATCAGAAAAATGGGAATGACTAACAACTGAAACGGAATCACCAGGGTAGCCAGTACTAATAACACGAGAACTTGACGACCACGGAATTTGAGTCGGGCGAGGGCATAGCCAGCCAAGGCAGAAGTAAAAATCTGGGCAGCGGTTACCGCTAGGGCAACTAGGGTAGAATTAGCAAAAGCTAAGAGGAAATTACCCTGTTGCCAAGCAGCTTGGTAATTGACAAAAGTAATGTGAGTAGAGAAATTGAATCCACTCGTCCCCACACCCGCAGGCGTAAGTGAAGTTAGCCCAACAATGACTAATGGAGCTATCATTAAACCAGCACCAGCACATAGGAGTAACCAGTTGAGCAGCGTCCACCACCGAAAATAGCTGAAATCGAATAACTTGTTCACGGTTTTTGTCAGCGATCGGTTAAGATATAGGTTTAAGAATTGAAACAAATCTTTAGATATAAGCTAGAAAGGAAACTGAAGCAATACTTTAGATCGGTCTAAGTTACACCCAGATTACTGCTGAATAGCAGTAAAGTCAGCTTCCGGGCTGACGTAAAATCAAATATTATTTGTGGATACACAGGAGAAATCGAACTCATGGTTCAGATGGCAGCCAGTTTGGAACTAGACTTCAAAAGCGAAACCTATAAAGATGCCTACAGTCGCATCAACGCGATCGTGATCGAGGGCGAACAGGAAGCGTATGAAAACTATATTACACTGGGTGGACTGTTGCCAGATGCCCAAGAAGAACTCCTGAAGTTATCGAGAATGGAAATGCGCCATAAAAAAGGGTTTGAAGCCTGTGGCCGCAATTTAACGGTGACTCCAGATCTGGACTTTGCTAAAGAATTTTTTGCCCAGTTACACGAAAACTTCCAGATTGCCGCTGCTGCGGGGAATATTGTCACCTGTTTGTTGATTCAGTCTTTGATTATTGAGTGTTTTGCGATCGCCGCATACAATATCTACATTCCCGTGGCTGATGATTTTGCCCGCAAGATCACAGAGGGAGTGGTGAAAGATGAGTATATGCACCTCAATTTTGGGGAAGTGTGGCTCAATGCCAATTTTGAAGCGTCGAAAACGGAACTTCAAACAGCGAACCGTCAAAACCTTCCATTGGTGTGGAAAATGTTAAATCAAGTGGCTAAGGATGCCAAGGTGTTGGGGATGGAAAAAGATGCTCTAGTTGAGGACTTTATGATCGCCTACGGTGAAGCACTGCACAATATTGGATTCAATACTGGTGAGATTATGCGGATGTCTGCCTATGGCTTAATGGGCGCGTAGCCCAGACAAGGAGATAGATTCAACTGGCTGAACAAGCAACTCAGAGCAGTCTAAATCTGTCAAGTCTAATTCTAGATATGTCAGTAGATTGAAGATATTTGTAGCAAGGTATCCTGGTTGTAGGGGGTGCGATTTACGCCACTCGATCAGGATTTGGCGCAGATGGCTGGCAATTTTCATCGGACAACCAATCCGACTCTGAAGTCGATAGAGAATTGGTTCGACAATTAGTCGTAGTTGTGTTTGGCGAATGTATTCCCGACTATCTGCTCGAATCAAACCGTGGCTGTCTAGTAACACTGGTTCTTGCCGCTCGATTTCTGTCACAAGTTGGGCAACCAATACATTCGTGACATATTCCATCAGGAATGGTGGTAGCAACCACCGTCGGATTTCTCCAGAGATAATTTCGATCGTACTCCGATCGCAGAGTGACTGTAAAATAGTGAGTAACGACCCACCGATCTGGTTCAGTCGACCGACTTGGTTCCCAGTAGGCTGTAGTGCTGCGACTAAATCAACTAGAGCCATCGGTTCCCGTCGAATCGCCAGCCAGTACATTACCTGGCGTTCATCGCTGGTTAAGCGTTCCCACTGCTGTTCCAACAGAAATTGAACATCTGTAAACCCCAAATTTGCCGCTCGTAAGTCAGCAAGAATTTCAGTAGCATCTCCATCGGCAATATCTTTCACTGCCGCTGCGACCAGTTGCAATATGAGCGGATTGCCACCGGAATAGCTGTTAATCTCGGCCCATGTAGATGTCTCGATCTGCGAACACCCACAATCGGTAAAGATTTTTTCACCACCGGTCGTGTCTAGTCCCGCTAAGATCAAGGTTCTCACCTTGGTATTAACCTCCTCCATTTCGCCCAACTCTGCTGGTTTTTCCCGACTGGTGAGCAACAGACAACTCTGATGATTTACCCGTCCCAGAGTACTAAACAAGTCGCCATAGTTAGCATATCCCTGGCGATATTGACCAACTTGCGCCCCGCTTTGAAAAATTGATTCACAATTGTCGAAGACAATTAAACAACGGTGTTGCTGGCAGATCTCCATCAGTAAGTCAATCTGACTGCTGACTGTATGACTACCAGGATAGCCTTGAGATTCTCGATCATCAACGGAGATCGGTCTGTGCCGTCCGATTGTATCTGCTTGAATCCCCAACAGATCGATCGAAGTATGGATTAATTCTGGTAGTAATTCTTCCAGTAGTGGTGCATTGAGTAAACTTCGCCACAGAATACAGCTAAATTGGTCTGGAGCAGCGGTAGCTTGCTCGCCGCTTTTGCTGTCTTCAATCTTCGCTTGTAAATCTTGGGTGAGTTTGAGCGCAATGGCAGTTTTGCCCATGCCACCCATGCCCAAAACTGCAACTAGCCGACAACGGTCTGTTAGTAACCACCTAGATAGCTGTTTTAGTTCTCCCTCGCGTCCATAAAAAACCGAAATATTATTGGCGCAGCTTTTGGGCACAAGCACCGGTTGTGCCCAAACACTCTGGGCTTTAAATCCCTGAGCTTCCACAGCTAGTATTGGTGCAGATAGTTCGATTATTTCCCGAAAATTATTTTTACTGACTCTTGTTCCGGTGGCTGTGGACAACGTGCGCCAAATCTGGGCACCAATCCCACGAATATAGTTTTGGTCATAACCAGCAGTTTCGGCAATTTCAGGATAAGACTTGCCCTCCCAAGCGGCTTTAAAGACCATTTCTTGGGCTGGATTGAGATATTCTGGCGCGAGTAGTTCTTGAACAATCGATAAAGCCAGTGCTAGTTCCATCGGGAATTTTTCTTAGCTTTAAATTATTTTACATCAAAATCGATCGGCAATTCTCTTGCAGAGAGGCTACATCAACGGTTAGGATTTTCTCAAGGGTTTATAATGAACTATTTATGTTATTAGGTCAGTGGTTGGGTTTATTTGTTTTAGGGTTGTCCGTGTACATATTGTGGCAGATTCGTCAAATGCTGTTGCTAATTTTTTCGGCAATAGTTTTAGCAACTGCTTTAAATAGATTAGCGCGGAAAATCCAATATAAATTTAGAATTTCTCGTCCACAGGGAGTATTAGCAGCGGTTTTATTATTTTTAGTAATATTAACCGGATTTTTCATTATCATCGTCCCTCCATTTGTTACTCAATTTCAGGAGCTAACTACTACAAAGTTTCCTCAAATTATCAGGTCAGCCAGTCAATGGCATACATATGTTCAGTCGCTTGTTCCGGCAGCATTAATTCCTTATTTACCAAATCCTAACGATCTCGAACGACAAATTCAGCCATTTATCCAATCTATGGCGGGACGTTCGATCGCGATCTTTTCCAGTTCATTTGGTGTAGTTCTTAATCTGCTATTCATGATAGTTTTAACTATTATGTTTTTAGCCCAGCCTACAGCATATCGCAGCGCATTTATCGCCCTATTTCCTAGTTTCTACCGGCGGCGGATCGATCGAATCTTGGCTGAATGTGAAGTGTCTTTGGGTAAGTGGGTTGTTGGCGCACTGCTCGGAATGGTAGTAATTGCACTATTGAGTTTAATCGGCTTATTAGCATTAGGCATCCCCCTAGCTCTAGCCCAAGCTGTTTTAGCTGGATTGCTCAACTTTATCCCGAATATTGGACCTACTTTAAGTGTGGTTCTCCCGATATCAATTGCCATACTTGATGAACCCTGGAAGGCAGTTGCCATTTTGGTGATTTACTTCTTAATTCAGCAATTTGAAAGTAATTTACTTACACCATATATCATGGCTCAGCAGGTTTCTCTGTTGCCCGCCATTACACTAGTAGCTCAAGTATTTTTTGCTACATTTTTTGGCTTTTTAGGTTTATTACTAGCACTACCACTGACAGTTGTTGGTAAAATCTGGATTAATGCTGTGTTGATTGAAGATGTTCTCGATCGATGGCAGTTTACGCGCAGCGAGACTCCTTTATCTAGCTATGATGTAGAAATCACCGATCCGTGGCAAAATCCACCTCTGGAAACTGAAACCGAAATAGTTATGTCTGGCGAGGAAACTCAAGGTTAATTGACGACGCAGATGGGTTTGAAAATCTCCACACTAAAGGCACAAGTAGTGTGTGCAAAGTATCTCTAACGGCATGGCGCGCCAGTAGCTCGATTTAGTGGAATTGGACTGGGAATCGGGCTACCAATAATCGAGGTAGTGCAATTCGATTGGCTGGAACTAGGATAAATATTATTTTGTCGGAAAATGACTGTCGGTTGACGGTATGGGCGACGACGATTGGGGTAATAGCCGCCACTACTAAAGGTCGTAGTTGAGGTTGAAAAAGAATTACTATCGGGGTAATTATAACTATTGGTAATTACTCGATCTGTTGTGGTAGTCGTCGTAGTTCCAAACGGCACGTAAATTGTTGTCGAAGAATATCCGCCAGGATAAATTACCTGACTAATTAAGCTTTCTGCTTGTGCGGATTGAGATCCAATCGAGGTAATCAAAGCGGCGGCGATCGTCGTCAAAACAATAGATTTTTTCATAATAATAGTACTGGTGGGCATTGCCCACCAACTAGTTTTAAACTTAAAACATCACAATTTGGTCTCAATTATTAATTATTAATTACTAATTATTAATTATTAACTATTAATTATTAACTGACTTCGCCCAATCCTGTGCCCAATTAAGAGTGGTATGAACTCGATCGATTGTCGCGGCTTCACAATACAGTCTCAGCACTGGTTCGGTGCCGCTGAACCGAATTAACAGCCAACTCCCATCTGCCAGATTGAACTTAAAGCCATCGGCGAGATTGCGATCGACTACTTCTAGTTTAGCAATTTCTGTAAATGGTTGACTGGTCAGTTGTGCCATTAATTTCGATCGAACATCCATGCTATCTAGATGCAGATCCACTCGATCGTAACTAAAATGATAGTCAGTCTGAGTCTGAAGTTGACGATACAGATCGCCTAAATCTTGCTCAGATTGAGCAATTGCTTCGAGTAAATACAGAGCCGAGAGCAGTGCATCGCGTTCGGGAATATGATTGCCATACCCAATTCCCCCCGACTCTTCGCCGCCAATCAAGACTGGTGTAGTTAACATTCGATCGGCAATATATTTATACCCGATCGGTGTTTCATAAATCGGTAAATTATATAACTTCGCCATTGCCGGCACCAGATTGGACGTACTGACAGTCTTGATGATTTCCCCTGTAAACCCTCGTCTAGTGGCTAAATGTTCGATCAGAATCGGAATCAAAATCTGCGAACTTAAAAACGTCCCTGAGCCATCTACAGCCGCAATTCGATCGCAATCACCATCGAAGACTAAACCCACGCGGACACCATCCCGATCCGACTGAGCGCGAATTACCCGCATCAGTTGCGAGAGATACTTGGGCAAGGGTTCCGGCGCACCGCCATCAAACAACGGATCGGCATTACTATTTAACTCCGTAATTGGTAAGCCCAACAACCGCCCCAAACCGCTACTAGCCGCCCCGTGCATCACATCAGCAAACACAGCCAATTTACCCGTCGCGACAGCCCTTTGAATACTCGCTAAATCGACTTTGCCACGTAACTCCTGACAATAACTAGCCCAAGGATCGAAGGTAGTCAGGGTACCCGGTGCCGACGGCGGCAAGACTTCGCCCAATCTTGCCTCAATTTGCTGAGTCAGTTCGGGTGGTACCGAACCGCCAAAATTGCCTTTAACTTTTAAACCTAAATATGTCCCAGGGTTGTGACTGGCGGTAATTACCAGCGCACCGAGGGCATTTTGACTGTGAGCCGCCCAACTAAAGGCTGGAGTAGGGGCAAAAGTATCACTGAGGATGACATCAAACCCCGCCTGTTGCAAGCCAACAGCCATCCGCCCAGCAAAGCTTTCCGCCATGAAGCGGCGGTCGAAACCAACCACGATCGATCGATTACCTGTTTTGCTACCATAAGTATCTGCCAGTACCGCAGCGGCAATCGGTGCTACCATCAATAATCGATCGAATGTGAAATCCGCCCCAATCAATCCCCGCCAGCCATCTGTCCCAAATTTAATTGCTTCCACAGTCACTAGTTCAAATATTTAGCACCATCATTTTACCGATCGAACTGCCATTGTGATTCCGTACTCCTACTGAGTCTAGATGTTTGTTGGCGGTGGCTGAATTGTTTCCTGCGTTTGTCCTTGAATCACCGCGCTCCAATTATCATCCGTCATCGCTGCCACAAACTGTTCCCGTTGTTGCTCATGAGAAATGGCTGCGGCATCTAATTCTTTGCTCAAGGCACTATCCGCCATCGCCCGCCGCAGTTTGAGTTTTTTCTCTTCATAAGCCGCTTGTTCTGCTGGTGACATTGCCGCTTTCGCAATTTCGCCGACTGTAGTTGCCCATACCCCACCCGCGCCAGTATTTCCGGGTGGAGTTGTGGCTAATTCAGCGATCCAACTATCTCGGAGTTGTTCCATCTCTTCCCGCTTGGGAAATTTAAACGGCTGCACCCGTACATAAGCACAAATCTCACTCCCATGCTCCGCTAAATGCCCTTTGAGGGAGGTAAATACATTGCGGGAGTATCCAACATATTGATGCTGTTTACTGACATCTAGCACCGCATACACTCCCGCTACTCGCGCATTTTCGGCCAGTGCTTGCCACTCAATCAGCGGTAAAATTCGATCGCCATCCAAATCTAATTGAACTGGAGTTGTAATGGCCCCATGTTCATCAGCCGCACTATACAAAAAGTCGTGTAAGCCTTGATGATTAGCGGGGACGTTTTGATGCTCGATGGCTTTGCCTTGAACAGTATTAAAGGTTAAATCCGGCGTATTTTCCACGATCGCTAATTTTCAGTTGTGAGGATAGGACTCATTGTAAGCGAGTGGATCGATCGAGCGTATTCTCGATCGTCTATATTTACGAACACCAACGGGAACTAACTAGAAAGCGCAATGCCCAAAATTTACTGGCCAGAGATCGCTAGCAACTTGGGTCAGATAAAGTAACTTTCGCTACGGTATCGATCGATCTCCAACCGCTACTTTGTATAAGAAAGATACAAATTATTCGCGGTTGAGTAGGAATTACTATGCAGCAAAACTACGATCCAGGGGATTTTTATGATGAACTATTTGTGTCATCCGGGCAGCCGCGCGAGGAAGCGACGCTCTTAATGGAGCGGATCGACTCAATGACAATTTCCGAACTCCAGCAGCGACAGCAAGCCGCTCAAACCGCTCTATTTAAAATGGGAGTGACTTTTAGCGTTTACAGTGACGATCGAGGCACAGAAAGGATTTTACCCTTTGATATCATCCCACGCATTGTACCGAGTACTGAATGGCTAAAGTTAGAACGAGGACTGAAACAACGGATTACCGCTCTCAATTGCTTTTTAGATGATGTCTACAACGACCAAAAAATTCTCAAAGATCTGACCATTCCCCAAGAATTAGTTTATTCCGCCAAAGGATTTCAGCCCGCCTGTATCGGTTTAAAACCACCCCAGGGAATTTGGTGTCATATTACAGGCACTGACTTGGTACGCGATCGCCAAGGTGAATGGTATATTCTAGAAGATAATCTCCGCTGTCCGTCTGGAGCTTCTTACGTCTTAGAAAATCGGCGGGTGATGAAAACCACTTTTCCCCAACTCTTCGATAAGATGGAGATCATGCCAGTCGATGACTATGCAGGGCAACTCCTCGAAACTTTACTCAATCTAGCCCCCGATAATCTGCTCGATCCTGTAGTAGTTGTCTTAACTCCCGGAATTTATAATTCGGCTTACTTTGAACACTCTTTCCTCGCCCAACAAATGGGGGTAGAACTAGTTGAAGGACGAGATTTGATCGTTGCTGATGGCTATCTCAAAATGCGAACAACTAAGGGCTTGCAACGAGTCGATGTGGTGTATCGTCGGATTGATGACGATTTTATCGATCCATTAGTCTTTAACTCTAGCTCTCTTCTGGGCGTGCCCGGTTTGATGGATGTTTATCGTAGTGGTAGGGTGGCGATTGCCAATGCACTAGGAACGGGAATTGCTGATGATAAAGCTATCTACGCTTATGTGCCCCAGATGATCAGATATTATCTCGATGAAGACCCAATTTTACCGAATGTGCCCACATATCTCTGTCGTGAACCAGATCATCTCGCTCACGTACTGGCGAATCTAGATAACCTAGTGGTTAAGGCTACCAGTGAATCCGGCGGTTATGGAATGTTAATCGGTTGTCACGCTACCCCTACCGAGCGGGCAGAATTTGCCCTGCGGATCAAAGCCCAACCCGATAATTATATCGCCCAGCCAACACTCAATCTTTCTCGTGTGCCCACACTCATCGGTGACTCCCTCACTGGCTGTCACGTAGACTTACGCCCCTACATCCTCTACGGTAAAAACACTTATGTTAATCCTGGCGGTTTAACTCGTGTCGCCCTCAAACCAGGCTCATTGGTTGTCAACTCTTCTCAAGGCGGTGGAAGTAAAGATACTTGGGTAGTTTCTAGTAAAAGTCAGAGTCAAAGCCAAAGTCAAAGTCAAAGTTGATAGTGATTAGTGTTTGCTTCTAGGTTTCAATTCTCAATTCCCAATTCTCCTAAACAATGCTAAGTCGTGTTGCAGATGCAATTTATTGGTTAAATCGATATGTCGAACGGGCAGAAAATATTGCTCGATTTATTGACGTGAATTTAAATTTATCCCTAGATTCTCCAGCGGGGATAACTCAACAATGGAAACCGCTAGTTTTGACGACAGGCGATCTTGATGAATTTACCAAACGCTATGGAGAAGCGACAGCCGAAAATGTGATTGAATTTTTGACATTCGATCGCAAGTATCGCAATTCAATCACATCCTGCCTCCAATCTGCGCGTGAAAATGCTCGATCGATTCGAGAGATTATTTCATCAGAAATGTGGGAGCAAATTAATAGCTTTAACTTGATGGTTCAGGAAGCTTCGCAGCCTGGAGATCTTGGCAAATTATCCGAATTCTTAGCCGAGGTAAAATTATCCAGTCATCTATTTATTGGTGTGATGAATGCCACTATGTCCCGCAATGAAGGCTGGCAATTTGGCAAAATTGGTCGTTTATTAGAACGAGCAGATAAAACAGCCCGAATTTTAGATGTTAAGTATTTTATTTTGTTACCGTCAGTGCGAGATGTGGGGACTACATTAGATGAATTACAGTGGATTGCGCTATTAAAATCAGCTAGTGCTTATGAGATGTATCGCAAATGTCAGCATCGGATCGATCCCGATTCGATCGCCAAATTTTTGATTCTCGATCGTGAGTTTCCACGATCGATTCAATTTTGTTTATTAGAGGCCGAAAAATCTCTCTATCAAATTAATGGTAATACGGTAGGCACCTGGCAAAGTCCCGCCGAGAGAGCGATCGGTAAATTGCGTTCTGAGTTAGAGTTTACCACAATTGAAGATATCACTGAACAAGGATTACATGAATTTCTCGATCGCGTTCAAAGCGAAATCAATCAAGTCGGCGATCGCATCTTCAAAACCTTTATTGCGACATCATAAATAATGCAATATCAAATCACTCATGCCACCACCTATAAATACGATCGACCCGTTCAATTAGCCCCACATTTAATCAGATTGCGACCGCGATGTGATGTCGCCCAGTCATTAAATTCATTTGAACTAACAATCTTACCTAAACCAATTAAAATCACAGAAAATATCGACCTAGATGGTAATAATTATATCAAAACATGGTTCGATAATTCCACAATCAATACCTTATTAATTACCACACAATCGACAGTAACAACCTATCGAGACAACCCATTCAATTTTCTCATGGAAGACTGGGCAACTCAGCTACCGATGGATTATCCCAGTTCGATGGCGCAACAATTAGCACCTTACTTATTAGGTCAGATCGATCCAGTCGCTTATCAACTCGCCCAAGAAATTTTAGTCAATACACAAGGAAATACAATCGAATTTCTAACAACATTAAATCTCACAATTAATCAAGCCTGTAAATACATCATTAGAGAAACTGGCGACCCCCTCCCACCATCAATCACTTGGCAGCAAAAAACAGGTTCCTGTCGCGATTTGACAGTTTTATTTATGGCAGCTTGTCGTGCCGTTGGTTTAGCCGCTAGATTTGTCAGTGGCTACGAACAAGGAGATCCCGATGTCGCCGAAAAGCACCCCCACGCATGGGCTGAAGTTTATTTACCCGGCGCGGGATGGCGAGGCTACGATCCCAATCATGGTATCGTCGTCCAAGACCAACATATTGCCGTCGTAGCCAGTGCCTATAGTCAGCAAACCATCCCCATTAGCGGGGCACTAATTCAAGCTGTTGGCATTAGTTCGCAGATGGATTATCAACTCAGCGTGATAAAAATCTAATCTCCCATATCAATCCAAAACAGCCTGAATAATTAAGTTAATGATTATTACTTAATTTAGTTCCAATGATGTTCGGGGATTAAGTCATCAGGTGCAAATAAATGGGGACTCATCGGCGCAGAGGCAGTATCATACCAGGATTCGAGTAAATCTTGAGTCTCTTGCATTTCACTCACAGACAGATCGCGGGGAATGATAATCCCAATACTGCGATCGGGAATTGCTACATAGTAGCCATCAGGAAAATACTTATCCAAATACGGCGAAAGGAGAATACGCGAGGAGCCAAACCCATCTTCATGCATCATAATCGCCCAAACGACACTACCATCTTGACGGAGCTTCTGATGCGTCCATAGCTCTTGAGATGCTACCTTAAGATTGATTGCCGCTCTCTGCTGCCAATCAATTCCTTCATTCTCCCAAATTGCCACCATTTGTGAGGTTACATCTTGGTAAGAAACTCGTCCGCGCTCATCGCGATCGACAATCACCCATGTCAGAGCATAATCCCGCACAGGTAATTTCTGATGGGGGGAATCCCAAAGGTTCGAGCGGAGGCAAGTAGAATGGATAATCAAGGGCATTAAGCGATCGATAGCATCAATGATTGGTTCCGACATGGCACAGATTTGGATGTGGTACTACTTTCTGCACTTAGAGTACCCACTCGATCGAATTCAGCACACATTTCAAGGAAACTTTTTTTTACATCAAAGTGGGAATTTACGGATCTAGCGGGAATTATGATCGTAAAGATTCCAAACATCATCTGATGTTGAGAATTGCAAAAATCCCCAAACCGTATCCTATTTATCAGTTATCCTGAAGTCATCAGGCAACTAATTTCCCATTAGTCCAATTTTGGATCGATACCTGTCAACGGCACATGAAAATTCAATTAGAGCGAAATCTGAGATCCAATGCGGATCACTCACGTTGTACGGTATGTGGAAGATCCTGCTATCACGATCAACTACGGACACGCCTCTGTCGCGATGATGGATCGATCGTGGGGGACATCTGTACAGATTGTCTCAGTCAAAAGACCGGCTATATTCAAAAACAGTTGCATTGCCGTGCCACTCAGTTAATCATTCAACCACCGACAAACGACCCTCAAACACCATCGCCGCAGAAACAAGCTCTAGTACTCTCCGAACTCGCTCATCAACCAGTAGCAATCCCTCCATTCTACTCTTGGTGGTGGAAACGCTTGCAAATTTCGATCGCTGAAATCCGAGAATTCAAACTATCTCGCACTAGCCCAGCAACAAGCCGATCTCGCGATGCCAACCATCTCAATATTAGCTTTTTAACTGAAGAACCATCAATCGGCAAAGATGACTAGTGGTTAATCATCCACGGACGACCACCATGACTTCTAGCTCTACCTCGCTGCTCCGGGTCGAAATCCTGCTTCTTAACTAATTGAGGCTCAGGATTTTCGGCTTTTTTCAGTCTTAAAGCACCATTCAACTGAACTCCAGGCACAGAGAAAACTCGTTTGGCAGATTCTTGACAACTCGGACAATTCGCTGGATTACTCCGCTCTGCCATACTCCGCCACTCATCAAAGATTCCACAGTCATCACAACGATATTCGTATAAAGGCATAGTATTAGGGGTTAGAGGTTAGAGAATAGGGGTTAGGGAATAGGCAATAGTAAATGCTAGCTTAATTTACTCCGCTTAGAACTAGTTTATTAGCCCCCGATTAATCTATCCTGGGACAACCAGGAGATACCAACATCGATGCCAACTATTTAAACCCTTGGGAGCGGGTCTGGGGAGAGCCGTCGCCCCCCAGTGGGGGGGCTGGGTTAACCCCCCAGCTCCGGGTTCCACCCCACCAGAAATCCCCACCACCAGAGAAATTATCTAAACACGTAAAACTCAAACGGGTAAAATATTCTTATCGAAAATCGCCGTCGGAATCGCCACCGTACAACAAGCATTAGGAATATCCACAATCCCACTCACCCCTGTCGGGGCGACAAGCCGCCTATAAAGCTGATAGAATAAGCCTCATAGCTCTCAAGCCTTGTTGATAATTAGGTAGTTTGTGTGGGGATAAAGACATTAATTCAACAACAACCTGCCAATTACTAGACATTGAATCGA
>JBGSPI010000002.1:0-59260 GCA_041738715.1 Chamaesiphon sp. | reverse complement strand
TGAAGGTGAGAGGGGTTTTCGAGCATTTCGATTCATACTGGTTTTTTGGTTAAAAACAGTTTACCCACTCTTTTCCTCTCTAATCCACTCTGGGTCTGCTTTTTCTGCTATCTTCACTGACTTTTGTCAGTCAACCAGGTTGTTTGCTGTCGGGCGAGATCGCCATCGCGGTGATTCGTTTACCATTATTACCGCCAAAAGATTTAATTTGCTTGCCAGCATCGAGATCCCAAACTTGAATCGCATTATTATGTGCATCAGGTGCAAAAATCAGCATTTTACTATCTGGACTAATACTCACTGGCTGACTACCCAAATCTTCCCAAGGCATGAGTTGAGCCGGAATTGTCTGTACTAATTTATAGTCGGGAAGATTCCAAACTAGGAGATTAGAATAGGTATCCTTCACTGTAAATCCTACTAGTTTCTTGCCGTCTGGGGTTGGGTAGACCTGATGTCCAGCATCGAGACGCTGCTGGATCTCTCCAGTTTGCAAATCGCGAATTTGAATCTGTTTGGGTGCAGCCATAATTAGCTGTTTACCATCGGGTGTAAAAGCCAATTGATCGACCATATCTTGCAGAGTTTGGCCAGTTACTTTGAAGTTTTTGGTTATCTTTTGAGACTGAAGATCGAAAATTTTAATATCTTGCTTACTGCCGATCGCTAAACCCTGACTATCGGGAGTAAAAGCCATATGTTTGACAAAGTTATAGATGCTATCGTAGCCAGAAATTTGGGTGATGACAGGGAAAGAAGTGCCAGATTCGGTATTGGTACTTTTTGATAATTGGGGAGTTGGTGTGACGAGCGTACCATAGATCGCCATTGACATTACCAGATAAACTATACCCAGCGAGATCGCAATATTACGAACAGTGAATTTTCTCTGCCATTTACTACCGATAAAACAGCCGAATAAAGCTCCGACGATCGAACCGATCGGGGTTAATGTTATTAGTAGTATATATAACCAGATGGCAGAATATGCTCCACCACTGAGTGTAGCTCGATCGGTTTGGAAGGGAATAAATGCGATTAACATCGTACCGAGAAAGGAGCCAAGCATCGCCGATAAAACTAGTCGCGGTGGCGGTGGCTGGTTTTTCGATTTAGCTCTTTTGCGCCTAATTAGATCGACGATCGTACCGATAATACCCCCGACAATCGCCCCTACGACGATACTCGCGACGGTACTAAAAAGTAGCTTAGGCAAGACAATTTCTAAGATAAAGTCGATATCCATTGTTTTGATAATTCATTACAAAATTAAATTAAGTCATATGCTCGATTAAAGCTTCCAACGACTATTCTCACAGGACAGGTCGAGGCTAACAGTACTCGTAATCGGAGTTTCAGTAGGATCGACCTTTAAGGAAATCTTCGACTCACCACCGCGAATCACAACCTTATGCAGATGTTGCTTGAGAGTGCGGCTATCGATCAACAGCACAGTCGTTAGTGGTAAAAATTCTAATGAAGAGATATTCCGTTCGTTAGCGATTTTTGATAGTGTTAACTGAGATAGTTTAGATTTTATTTCTTCCAATTTCTGGGGATTCGCGATCGCAACATTATTAAGTTTCTTAGCAAGGGAAATATACAAATTTAGCTCTGAGAAGAACTTTTCTTTACCGATTTCTGCAACCAGCCTATTTAAGACCTGTAAATTCTCGTCTTTGAGATAAAGACACATCTGATCTATATTTTTCTGCTGCAAAGCATCAAGATAAGCAAGATAAACTTTGACAGGTGCAGTATTTAGTGCTGCTTCACCTGTGAACAACTTGGTAGCAGAATAAGGTTGTCGAATTGGAGCTTTAAATGAGAATTTGTATTCAAAATTCTGAATTAAAGGAGCCGAACCTATAATTTCTCCAGCAATCCGATCGGTGGCGATCTGTAATTTTCCAGGTTCGATACCATTGCTGGAGGAAGAAAACCCCCAACCTGACGGCGGCGGATAGAGAAAAGTAGGATTGTATCCTTTGTTATCCAGAGCAATCAGCAATCCCTTAATCCCATCCTGCACGATACTTTCGGTAGTAACCCGCTTGCCTAGCAAAAAGTTTTCCAATAGGCGATTTGGCATCGCTCGTTCTGTTACCAGGAGAGTATATGCTGTTTTAGTTCTTTTCAAAGCTTTATCATCTTCCCAGACCGGATCGGTGGCGATCGCATAGGCATAGGCTAAAGAGATCTTTTTTCCATCTACTTTTAGTTCGCCTAAAGCAGTACCTGCATAAGATTGAGGCGATCTAGTTTCCACTTTAGGCTGTTCGCAGGCAAATTGATTCGCTTGCACCTGAGCACAGGAAGTTATTGCTAATGACAAAGAAATAGTCGAGATAATTAATAAGAGTGATTTTATGCACATATTAGAGAAGATTGAAGTAAAATTATCGATTATCAATGAATCTATTCAGCCGCTGCTCCTAAAAAAATCTGACTAACTTTGCCATTCTCAAATTGGAAAATCAATCCTCCATAAACGGAACCTGCTACAAAAAAACCTGGTTTAGCACTTTCTCGTTCCCATTCCGCTTTATAAGCTTTTATCACCACTTTTTCGCTACTGCCAATGCGAATTCCCCGTTTGGTACTCAGGCGGCTAGGATTTTTTAGCGTAATTGATTCGATTGATTTGGGGCCACCTTTTTTCTCTGAAACCATACTAAGTGTAATGCCACAATCAGCATACTTCCATTTCTGATGATACGCTCCATCAGCACCCCAAAATTGCTCTGCTTCGCGCTTTACGGCACAATTAATTGCCTGCTTGACTTTTGCCTCAGATAAACCAATCCGCAAATTGCCAATTCGTTCTTGCTTAAGTAGACTAAATTCATCCTTAGCAATCGATAATTTACCATCTGAAATATCTGAGAAGATTGAGCTATTTTCTACAGAATGAGCTGGTTGAGATACGATTGGTAGGAATAGCGAAATAGTACAAAGCAACGCTGATATAACTTTCATAAGTATGCTTTATCAATGTTTGAAATGAATATTTGTGATGCGATCGAAGATATGATTTTAGAATTCTAATCGCATTTTTTCAATCGTCTTGAGAATTGTCGATCGATTTTTGCGAGATTTCATCCATTGAGGCAATCGTGAATATAAACTTTGATTCGACCAACCATGCTTTTCATCCCGTCTACTTTCTCTTAGTTTCGCGCTCACAAACGCAGCGAGTAAATCTAAGTGCCTAAAATTATAAGCCCAGAGGGTATGACCGCAACAATTTGTTTGGAGCCATAGTGGATACTGGAAATATAAATCTACTGGTTCACCACCCAAGATTTGCCTAGTTTGGTTGCCAGCCCAATCTTTTGTAACACCACAAGTCGAACACACAAATCGATGCGGCGCAAATAAATCACGATTGGTTACTGGTGCTGAAGCAGTATCTAGGGGTGAAATACGATCGACACTAACGCTCTCCATCGATACAACGATCGCGCATGAATGACAGTGAGGACATTTCACTAGAATTTGATTCTGCTCCACCGAACCATTCCCTAGGGTTAATGAGTAAATATTGTCTCGACTTTCTCTAAATCTATGCAGCATATTTTATCTAGTTCAAAAGATGCCGTGTACTTTGGCATCTTTGTGAATTTACTAATTGACGATCGAGCAGGGACGATATTAATAATATGCTTTACAGCTATTCTGATCTCCGCTCAATTGGACTCCAGTATTAATAGTTTGTCCAGGAGCTAGGGGCTGAGTCAGAGTAATGCTTTTGTTTCCACCAGCAGGTTTTCCAGCCCAATAGCCCCGCCAAGAGATGACTGTGCCAGAAGAAATCGTTTTTTGAGTACTATTTTTGATGACGGGTACTTGGGTAAATTCCTTGATAAAAACTGCCTTACAATCTAGCGACGTAGCTAATGGCAGTGGTACTTTGTTGACTCGAATGTTTTCAGCTCGAACGCTACTATTAATTGCCGCAACGGAGGTTAAGAGTGAAGCCAAGACAATTACGCCAGTTTTGAATGTAAATTTCATGATTTTCAGTTTGGGGTTTAATAATTGTTAATAGCGATTGAAAGATTGAATCATTTGTTTTTTTGATTTTTCTTTGCCGCTATGATTGACTTCAATCAAATAAATCTCAATTCCTGAAAAATCCAAACCAATATCGAAAAATAATGACTCTTAAAGTCTGAAACCCTTTACTAGCAACGAGAATATTTATTTTTGATAATGATTTATAAACCAAGAATAATTAATCAAACACATATTCAAGCCACATAAATAAGAGCGTGGACAGTTATTTAATTGTCACATTGTTCGATCTAATATCTACCGAGCGATACTCATCTGTAGTTAAAGCATCACATCTAACAAGACAAACGACTCAGCAGATTAACCGCAAATCATTGAGATCTGAGGGGAAAGGGAAAAGGTGAGTGTGTCTCCAATACTTCTCGGTTAAGCTAAAAATTAATTAGTCCGCGTCGGCGGACTTTGCATCACTAGCAGCGACTTTAGTCGCTAGCAGTTCTTAACCGAGAAGTATTGAGTGTGTTCCTTTCCCCTAGAGTGCATAAACAAGATCGCTCGAACGTGGAGTTATTTGTAGACAAAACCATCACTCTAAACAATCATGAACTGTAAATCTCTAATTTTGCTCAGTGTCAGTGTTGCAACAATTGGTGCTGCGACTATTGTTGGGGCTGCTACTCCAGCCTCGGCAGCAGATGTCTGTGGAAACGTTCGCATTACGATCGAGAATGGCACTAACGATCCGATTAAGGTCACTAAATTTGAGTATCAAGATACTAGTGCTGTCGGCAAGCCATTTCGGACAGAGAATCTGTTAGGTATCGATGGACAAGAGAAGCTGAATGTTGGTAAATCATTGACTAAAAAGCGCGATCTCCGCTCGATCAAAAACGAATTAACCAGATTTAGAATCACCTACCGACACCAAATTGGCGGAGTCAAATTTGAAGACCCCATCACCGAAGTAACCAATACCTTTGAGTGTCGCAATGGCAGTTTTCAGAAAGTTATACTCACCAAGTAGAGTTTGCTCACCTGTGGTACTTGAGGGGACAACAACCGCGCCGCTATCTTATCGCTGCGAGGTTAACCACCCGCCGCACCGCTTCCGCTCTGCTAGTCCCTGGTGGGGGCTTCCCTTTTCCCTTTCGCCTTTACCCTTTCATCCGCTCGAAGCTTGCGCGTCGTAAGAGCGACGATCGACTAGTTCATCATTAAGCTAAACTGAGCAGTAATCTACCGATTCTCCCTGTGTCCAAAATTATTGCTGTCTTCAATCAAGCTGGTGGAGTTGCCAAAACTACCCTGACGATGAATTTAGGCTACCAATTAGCCCAGCACGGTCATCGAGTGTTACTCGTAGATCTCGATCCCCAGGCAAGTTTGACCACCTTCATGGGGCTGGAATCCTACGATCTCGAACATATTATCGCTGATGTATTGTTAGTGTCTCATTGTTATTTGGAATAACTATAATTTCGATCGCCAAACAGTTTAAAGCCGATGCTTATAAACTATTGAATTTACCTTATGCGTGGGTTGGTTCTGGTTTATTTGTTGTTACTGGGGTGAGACTATAACTCTTGTAAAAATTTATCCATCATTGCTGCTTCTCTAGTCATCCTCAAGCGATCGAATCCAGCTTTTGCTTTCTGGGCATATTTTTTGGCTATAGTAGGATTGCCCATCACTTTATTCACATCGGCAAGATTTTTTTGACAGAAAGTAGCCCCCCGTTTATCGCGATATTTAATAGTACGGTTGAGAGCATTTTTAAACCGTTCCTCAGCTTCTGGCAACTTCCCTTGGTGAATTAAAATTATCCCCATCCTGACACTACTGGCAAAGAAAAAGCGTTTGAACCGGAACTTTTTGGCGAGTTGGTTGGCGCAAAGATAGTTATCGTAGGCGAGGCTGAGTTCGCCGCCAACGAATTGAATTTCCGCTTGATAGTAATGTACTTGAAAATTGTGACGGGGCTGCTGTGGAGATTTACGCGGATGACTAGCCAACATCGTCGTACCGAGATCAAGCCATGTTTGCGCCGATGCTAGATGAGTCACATCGCCTTTGGGGAGTTTACGGATATAGAGAGCAGCAATATACATCACCAAATCGAATTGGAGATCGAAATCGAGAGACTGCTGCATATCCCAGGCAGCTAAAGCTAACTCCATCGCCTTCCCACTGCTGTCGGTTTCATCCTGAAAGGCGAAGGTGTAACTTTGATGGTATTTTAATTCAGCGATCGTCGGTAGATCTCCTCGCTGTTCAGCCATCGCCTGGAGCCATTCCAACCACTGTTGTCTTTGGCTCCAATAACCACCCAAGAGCGTCATACCTTTGAGACAGTGCCAGAAGTGTAAGACATCATCATATTGCTCCTGCTGGATGCACCAATCTACTACCCCCCGCAGATTTTTCCAGTCAGCAATCAGGGGGCTGTAATCTTGCCAATCGAGCCAATCAAGTCGCTCGTAGGGTGCGGTGAGATCTAGGTACCAATTTTGCCAACGGTTGCGGAGGGTGATGGCGTAGTCGGGTTGGCGATCTAATTCTAACTGGGCATATTCTTGAGTGAGGGAATGGATTTGATATAGATCTGGGGCGATAGGAGAAACTAAAGATATGCGCTCTAGCTGTTCCAAACCAGGGCTAACCAGGTGTCCGCGCTCTGGATTGAGATAGGTTAAAGCTGCGGTGGAAGCTCCATTTGGGAATAAGGATAGGCTAAATAGGATTTGCTCGGCGATAGAATCGGGGATGGTGCGGATCAGGTTGATGTAGAGAGAAAAACAATAGCGAGCGAAATCGCCAGCGGCTAATGGTGGTTGTGGGGATTCGCCCACAAGTTCGGTACCACCAGTAGCCATCAAGCCGATGAGATAGGTAATAGCGAAGGGTAAACCGCCTGTGCTGCGCTGGATGGGCGTAAGTTGAGTCTTATTAATTTTCAGATTTCTGGTTTGGGCTTGGTACTGAATTAACTCGATACTATCGGTGACATTTAATGGCTGGAGATCGATTATTCGTCCGGTTTTGAGGCGAACTCGACTGGTGATGATAACTTTGACTGTGGGCGGTAGGTTGGTAAAAAAAGTCAGGATAGCTGTCTGGTCGATGATATCTTCAATGTTATCGAGGACGATCAGTGTAGACTGTTGGGCTAGCAGTGCTAAAACACTGCGCTGTTGCTCTTCTAGGTTAGGTGGTAGTTCGTCTGCTCGGTTGAGAGTGGTAAAGATTAATTGAAATAAGTCTTGGAGATTCCGCTCGGCAATGCGCTGGGTAAGGTTAACTCCTCTAAATGTCTGCGCTTGGGCGGAGCTAAAGATAATTGCGGCGAAGTGGTTGGATTCGAGACATTCATGGGCGGCGGCGAGGGCGAGGGTAGTTTTACCGACACCAGCCATCCCGACAATGGTGATAATCTGTTGTCTTTCTCTTGGTTGAGTGAGTAGATCGATCGATTCTTGTAGCTCGGTTTTGCGTCCGATTGGTTGGGGATGGGCGAGTGGGGGAAGATTATTAGGGACTAAGGTTTTGGGGTCGATTTTGTAGGTTTTGTTCCAGTGGCGTTCGAGGGCGCGGAGGTTGAGGTTAATATAGTTGTCTTCGGTGGGCGGATGCCAAAATTTCAGGATGAAGACTCGTTTACCAATGCCTTGGCGTTTACCTTTGTCATTTTTGGGGCTAGCATCGCGGAGGATTTTTAGCCGCTTATCGAGGATTTGGATCAGGATATATCTGATGTGGCGGATTTGTTTGCTCTGAGGGTGGGGTTCTTTTGGGGCGGGAAAGAGTGGGAGTAATCGCTCGATTGTCGTGCTAATCTTTAGCTTTTCTTTATCCCATTTAGCATCGATTGGTATCGTAGATAACCGATCTAATTCTTCACTATAGTTGAGCAGTTCGTTGATGAAAGATCGGATCTCATTTTTAACAGTCGATGTGGGTTGAAGGACGGGCATAAGTGAGGCGAGTCAAGTGTGTCTATTTTAACAGTGCAAGCTATAACTGTTGCCAAGAGCAGATTTCAGCCAATAACAATAATCTTCGGCCGAGCTTTAGTTTAGTTTGATAATAGGAGATGTGAGTGTTTCAGCTTTGAGTGATGCTCGATCGATTGAATGGCTATTCGGGGTGGTGTTCAAATGGCCGTTCGCTTTTCTCACTTGTCTGTGTAGCTATTTTAATGGATCTGACGATCTTTTGGTAGAAATAGCTGTACAGATACATTTAATCCGACAATTTCTGATGGCTTTATCACATTACTAATCGTCCTATGCTTAATTTGAAAAAGTTAATTGTACCTAGTTTAATATCCTTTTCTACTTGTACCTTTATTTTGCCTCTTGCCTTATTCTCAAATGTTGCTCCAGCTAATGCGAATCAAAGTGAAGCAATAAAAACCTGTATGGATTTACGAAAATTGATAAAAAATTTAGACGTTGGGAGTCTAACTAGAAATAACCTGGAATCCTCCTATGCTAATCTCCGTTGCCATAGATATTTACACAATAAAGCGGATGGTAGAAATTGCGAGGAATTTCTTAAAGTAATTAACAATCCTACTAGTGGACCTACTTACATGGTGGAATCATTATATAAAAAAGGCTGTATAATCCCCTTGGATGATGACGGCGAATAGAAAGACAAAACATGGTATTAAAACCATGTTTTATCAATTATTAAAATAATGGCGGTGTTATTACCAAAGCTGGGTTTAGAGATGGGTAGTGAAATTATTGCTTTTCGATTATTCTCAACTAAAATCTGCCATAAAACGTCTTCATCTGTTTTATAATCTTGGGTTGTCAATCAACTATTATCTATCTGCATCGATCATGTTTAGGTCAAAATTAAGAACGTCAGCATATATTATTTCTAGCTTTTTAACTCTTTGTACTATTAGTGTTATCATATGTGGCAATCTAGTAATAGATGTAAATCCTGCTATGGCATCTCCTGAAAGTCTTTGTGGAAAGATCAAAAAAGAGCGAGCTAAAACGACATTTGGTACTAATGAATACGAAAGTATCAATGATTTATATGAAGAAAATGATTGTGGCAAAGTCTTGTATGGAGGAACAGCAAAATATACTGAGTATCTTCGAGGTGAGCAAAAAAAAATAGATGATAGAAATCAATATCTAAATCAAGACCAAAATTGCTTAATTTTTGGTCGTGGCACATATAATCCTGCAACAAGAAGTTGTCAATTCTCTCCCAAATAACTTATATGCTTGTGTGGCTATTCCGACAAATCTAACTATCTTGTCAGGAATCGCCTCATACTCCTAATACTACTAAAAATTAATATATGATGCTTTCTAGTCGAAAAAAATATGGCTGTGAAGTTATGTTTATTGAAAATTATCTTGATAGATCTATTCCTGAATTTATAAATCTTTTGGAAGAATATCATAAAGCTTTTGGTTAATGGCGATAGATCAGTTATTCGTGGGGGTGGGCGGGTTTTGTGTGAGGATATCGGTGTGATCGTGATATTTCTTGCCCTCCTGAGTAAATTGGGACAGCCTAGTGGCGTAACTGGACTAAAACTGTGGGTAAAGCGATCGCTTAAAATATTACCAATTGTATTTTTCACCGTTCTGAATGCCCACAGTTTTAGTCCGGTCGTCCCACTAGCATCCCCCTCACCCCAGAAAACTTAAACTGGCTGATCCAAGAAATCGGTGCATCCCCCGATCCTGTCACCGCTGGATTTTTAGCCGGAAGAATGATTGCGATCGAAGAAGCAAACAACGCCATTCAAGAAACAGATAATTCCTTTGCTCAACTAGCGAACAGCTATCTAATCTCGATCGATATACCCACCCCATACGATCGATCTAACGAGCATACTTATTACTTTAAGCAAGGCTTTACCCAGGGACGTGCTGATTTCAACCAATTGAGTCTAGAAGAACGTCAAATCGACAAAAATATATCTGCAATTTTGGCAAGACTGGGTAAAATTAGCATTCCTTGTAATGGAGAGAATATTGCTTGGGTAATACAAGAACTGGGAATAAAACTCAATCCAATGTTTGCTGGATTTGTTGCAGGTAGAATATACACTCTTGAAGAACTGAGTCGTGCGCTCGATCGTGCTGACGATCTATTAGCTAAAATCGATCCAAATCTGGGCTATAAAAGATGATAAAATATCCAAAAATAATTAACAAAGCTCTCAAATAACTATTAGAGATCACCAATTCTACCGATCGAGTTCCATTTTTATCTTATAAATAACTATTATTAAAGTGACAAAAATACTTTTCATCGATATGGATGGTGTTTTAGTTGATTTCAATTCAGCGATTCTCTGTAGGAGAGGCTACACCAACGAACATCTCGATCCAAACATCATCCAGGAGTACAAAGGCAGGCTAGAACAAGTACCTGGGATATTTTCCCTGATGTCACCCATGCCAGATGCGATCGAGTCTTACCTCAAATTAATCCAACATTTCGATACCTATATCCTCTCCACCTTCCCCTGGGAAAATCATTCCGCCGCCAATGACAAATTAGAATGGGTGCAAAAATATCTCGGTGAATCTGCCTATCAACGCTTGATTCTAACTCATCACAAAAATCTCAGCATCGGTGACTATTTGATTGACGATCGCACCGATTGTGGGATCGATCGATTCATCGGCGAACACATCCACTTTGGCTCAAAGAAATTCCCTAACTGGCGATCGGTTCTCAAATATTTACTGAACTAATCAACATCATAAAGCTTTTATTTCTCAATAAAAGTAGTGAAAATTACGCTCTTATGAGATAAGATGTTGTTCTGTTCGCAATTATTTTTCTCTATGGATCGCTCTAAAATTGTTGCAGTCATTACAGGCATAATTTCACTAGTATTAGCGATCGCCTATCTACTGATCGTCCAGATTATCGATTTTCGTGGCGAGATGCTCCCAGCACCAATGGTAGAAACAATCTTAGCCGGAATAAGTTTTTAAAAACTGGTCATGAGAAGTTATGCCATTATCGGTACCGGTGCCCTAGGTGGTTTTTATGGAGCTAAACTCCAGCAGGCTGGTTCAGATGTACATTTTTTGGTCAATAGCGACTATGAACATGTCAAACAGTTTGGTTTAATCATTCAGTCGAAGGATGGTGACTTTCGACTACCATCTGTAGCGGCATACAATGATTCACGTCAGATGCCAACTTGTGATGTAGTAATTGTTTGTCTCAAAACTACTCACAATCACCTTCTACCCAAAATTTTACCAGATCTACTCAAGCCGAGTTCGATCGTCATAGTGCTGCAAAATGGCTTGGGCACTGAGGCAGAAATCGCCCGCAGCTTAAATCCCGAGCAACAGATTTGGGGCGGGTTATGCTTTATTTGTTCTAATAAAATCGGTCCTGGACAGATTCATCATTTAGACTACGGGGAAATTAAACTTGGTGCTTATGCCCCTAACTACCAATCTGTACCTGTCACTCTAATGATGGAGAGCATTTCCGCTGATTTTCGCCGTGCAGGGATCTCGGTGGTTTTAGCCGATAATTTACTGTTAGCTCGATGGCAAAAACTAGTCTGGAATATTCCCTACAATGGGCTATCCGTCGTCCTCAACGCCACAACCGATCGATTAATGGCAAATCCGCATACCCGTGCCCTAGTCGAGCGATTGATGGGGGAAGTGCAACTAGCAGCGGCTGCCTACGACTGCCAGATTGCCGATGAATTTATTCAGACGATGTTAGACTACACCGTCAAAATGACACCTTACCGAACCAGTATGAAGATTGACTACGACGAGGGTAGACCCTTGGAAATCGCGGCGATGTTCGGGAATCCCTTAGCATTTGCCCAGGCTCAAGGTGTAGACTTGCCTTCGATCGAAATGCTCTATCAACAATTGCAGTTTTTAGACAGATCGCCCAATTAATCACGAATTGTCAAAGTACCTTGACAAAATCCAAATTTTGTTCATTCTGAGCATTTCTAGTGCAGTAGTCTCCCTAAACTCAGAAGTAGTCATAAACTTTTCTGGAAACCTAGAGCGATTAATTGTTGTCTATGGGTATACTCAAATAAATTGATTGGCGCATTTGTCAAATGCTTGTTATAATTCTTAATATAGCTTGACACAACTGAGTCTCAATAGATCATTGACTGTCCCCCTGGGTGGTTTTTCGCTCACCGTTCAACACAATTTGGAGTGAATTATGTCTAAATCCTTTGACCTATCGCTAGAGCAACAATTTAACCTCCGCTCATTCGAGCATCAAGTGCAAGATATGAGTCGTGAACAAGCGCAGGAATTTCTTGTCAACTTATATAGACAAATGATCCTACAAGAAAATAGCTACCGAACTCTGCTCAAACATCAGTGGGGTATGGAAGAACCCGGTCAACAAGCAGCATAACCTGTCGTTAGTGCTGTGCATGTCGCAAGTCAAGCGACCTCCTTCTCTGTCTGGATAATCAATAGGTGGGGATTGGGGCGTAGACTGCTTGACACCAAAATATTCAGTAGAATCGACATAGTATCAAGCTGAAGCTAGCTGTACAATGGTCTAAATTGTGGCTAATTTGCCTCATAACCAAAGTATATGAATAGCTGTATTTATGTTTGATTGTATTGTTGTCGGTGCGGGACCTGCGGGGGGAAGTGCAGCCTACCATCTAGCCAAAGCTGGTAGATCGGTCTTAATTTTAGAAAAAGCTACTTTACCCCGGTACAAACCCTGCGGTGGTGGCGTATCACCGTCGATCGCTCAGTGGTTCGATTTTGATTTTAGTCCGGCAATATCTTGCGAAGTAGATACACTCAGATATACATGGAATCTAGAAGATCCAGTCGATGTGAAACTGGAAAATCTCGATCCAATTTGGATGGTGCGCCGAGATGTATTCGACCATTTTATCGTCCAACAAGCCCAAAAACAAGGTGCTGAATTACGTGACAATACTGAGGTCACGGGTATCGAATTTAAAACCGATCGCTGGCAAGTAAATACTCCCAATGGTAGCGTCGAAGGCAAATATCTCATCGCTGCCGATGGTGCCAAAGGTAATATGCCGAAGTGGTTAGGCTTTAAAGATCGCAAACGCCGGATGGCGGGTGCCTTGGAAGTCGAAACACCTGCCGAAAATGTCGATCGAGTGATTCATTTCGAGTTTGGGCTAGTCAAAAACGGTTACATCTGGAACTTCCCAAAACAAGAAGGTTATTCCATCGGCGTTGGTACTTTTCGCGGTGGGGAGAGTCAGGATTTCAAAAAAATTCTCGATACCTATGGTCAAGGTGCCTTTGGTGTAGATGTCAAACAATTCCCACAGTACGGACACCCACTCTGTCTCTGGGATGGCGATCAAAAACTCCACACCCAAAATGCACTCCTCGCAGGTGAAGCCGCTTGTGTCGTCGATCCGATGACAGCGGAAGGGATTCGTCCATCGATCTTCTCTGGTGTCAAGGCGGCGGCGGCGATTCAAGCAGCCCTCAGTGGTCAAACTAATGCCCTAGAGCAGTATACCGAAGTGATGACAACGGAATGGGGCGCAGATATGAAATGGGCACAGCGTCTAGCTGGGGCGTTTTATCAGTTCCCGAAAGTCGCTTATAAAGCGGGCATCAAACGTCCGTCGGCAAGTATCACCATGGCAAGGATTCTCGCTGGCGAACTAAGTTATTCTGATGTTGCGGGTAGAGCAATCAAGAAACTCAGCGGCAGTTTCTTCGGCAAGTAAATTCAATTGTCTGTGGAGATAGTCTAATGGGGACTGAGAACATTTTAATGAAGAGTTAAAGAAGTTTGCAGACACTGATAAATCTGCGTCGGAAAGCAACCTTGAAGAATCCCCTGGCTGAAAACTAGGGGATTCTTCAAGCTAGGGTAGTTATTTTTTCATGCCTGAATAGAGTAAATTCTGTAAAGGATCTATATTGACACCACTCATCCCTTTTTTGGCGAAGACAAAATCCTTGGTTTGCCACAACGGAATCAGCGGTACATCCTGCTGAAGTTGATTTTGAATATCGGCATAGATTTGTTTGCGCTTAGTGGGATCTAATTCCTTGCCTTGGGCGGCAATCAATTGATTCATCCGATCACTATAATAAAACGAGCCTTGGGACTGGGTACCACCTTCTTTACAGCCACCTGCTACACTGCCTTTCGGACACTCTAGAAAGGGTTGGACAAAGTTATCGGGGTCGAGAAAATCGGGATACCAATCTTGCAGGGTGACGGGGTAAATATTTTTGGTGACATACTTAAAGAATGATGCTGATTCGATCGCATTTGGTTCGAGTTCCAGCATTCCGCCCAGTTTTTGCTTGGCGTAGGCGCGGAGGAAGCCAGCAGTTAGACGGCGATTGGTGGAGCCGGAGGGATACCAGATTTGAATTTTGGCAGGTTTGGTGGTCGAAAATCCGGCTTGGGTGAGCAGTTGTTTGACTTTCTCGATATTCCCATCACCATAATTTTTAAAAACTGGCTGGGAGACACTAAAGGTATCAGGGACAACACTATATAAGGGCTTGCCCTGCCCATATAAGATGCGTTCATTGATGGTGGGTCGATCAATCAAAGCTGCCAGTGCTTGGCGAACCAAGGGGTTATTGAGTGGTTCCTGGAGGACATTGAGGATCGCATAACTGGTCACACTACCATCGATCGCGATCGATTGCCATTTCCCCGCCTTGGCTCCGGCTTCGAGACTTTTGATCTGATCTGGTTCTAAGGCTTGGAAGGCAACATCGACAGCCCCTGTGCGGAAGGAATTGTAAAGATTGGCGGCGTTATTCGAGAAAATCTGGACATTTACGCCGCGATTAAGTGGCTTTGTCCCCCAATAGCGATCGAACACCTCAAATTTCACTCGATCGCTACTATATTCACCCAGTTTATAGGGACCTGTGCCCACAAAGTTATTTGCTTCAAATTGATTTGCGCCAATTTTATATGCTTGGGGCGATACCGCACAGGTACCTGGAAAGGCTAACATCGAAGGAAAAGCGGTGAAGGGCTTTTTGAGTGTAATCTTCAGTTCGTAAGGGCTAGGAGCAGTGATCGCTGACACTCGTTCAGCGAGGAGAAAGGCTGGTTTACCCTTATTTTGGATAAAGCGATCGAGGGAAAATTTCATCGCAGCGGCATTAAAGGCGGTACCATCATGAAATAGTACGCCTTGGCGAAGCGGAATTGTATAAGTCAGCCCATCTGAACTGACTTTTGGTAAGGCTGTCGCTAATTGGGGTTTGAGTTCGGTACTGCCTGGATCGTAAGTATATAGCCGATCGCTCAAATTCCGAATTAGGGCGATCGATCTCAACTCATAAGCATCCGCCGGATCGAGGGTGCGGGGTTTTTGGGTTGTGCCAACTGTAATTCTCCCCTCATCTCGACTATTTGCAGTATCGCCAGGATTACTACTCCGAGCGCAACTCGTCACTAATAGTAACGCGATCGAAACTAGGCTAATCCGTTGGCGGCTATTCATAGATATACGATCGTTAAAATAATAGAGCTTGTCTGGAGCACTCGCGATCGAGTCTCTCTGGATGAGGTGAAAATTTCTGTGACTTTGTTGACTCAGACTACTTAATATATAACGATTTGGAAACTTTTTTTCTCGATAAGCGGATTTGTTAAATATGAAAAGGCACCGCTAGTAGGGGTAATAATGCGAATAGAAACCAAGCCCAAGACCAAAGTTTGAAACATTCGATCGGCTCTGTCGCAGTTAAGATTGCTTCGATCCGTCGATCGAGGCGATTTGGTTTAGTTATCTGACTAAAAGCCGCACACAAGTTATCAGGAAAGACAGGAGTAGATTGCACAACGAATAGCAGTGCTTCTGCAACTAATAAGGGATCGGTTTGGGCAGATGCCCACCGATCGGCACGAATTTCTCTTAATATTAGCAACTCTTGCCACATAGCTTCAGTGTGTGGCAGCCAAGCCGTAATTTGCCGCACCCAACCCAACCAGAAAAAATAAAAGGTGTCGCGATAATGATAATGCGCTCGTTCGTGGGCGATTACCGCCGCTTGATGTTCTTTACCTAACGTAATCAATAATCCCTGGCTGATGACTAATTCTGGCTGCCACAAGCCGATTTGGGCACTGTAAGGTGTGTCTAGATCTAAGAGACGGATGGGGGTACCATCTAGATCGGCGATCGGATAAGTGCGGACACGCTGAAGAATTTGCCCAGCACCCCAAGTTAGTTTCAATAACCACAGAATTGAAACACTCAATAACCCAATCGACAAAAAGTAACTCAGCCAACCTTCCCATGTCCCGACCATTTTTCCTTGAGGTCCCATCCAAATCACTGCGATCGCAGTAGTGAATAATAGTAAGGGTGGTAATAAAAATAGTGTCATTGTCCAATACCAGCGCACGCGCCAAGTATCGAGAGCCATCTGACTCCAAGCGTAACGTAAACCACCAGCCAGACCTAAAATACTGAGTAACATCGTCAGGTGCATTATTGTTCCTCCTTGGCTCGGCGAATGGCTTGTAGTTTTTGAGTGATCGCCTCGATCTGCGCCATACTAGCGCGATCGAGATCCTCGGCAAACCCAGCAACGACATCAGGATTGCCCACTGCCAAAAATTGATTTAAATGTTCGTAAGCCTGAAGTGATTGGGCTTCAGCTGCGGAAATTATTGCTTGCCAAACATAGCTACGTTCCTGTTTATCGCAGGTGAGCCATCCCTTCTGGGTGAGCCGATTGAGGATGGTAGCGACAGAAGCATAAGCCAATTCTCGATCCGGATCGGTCAAAATCCGATCGTGGATATCTTTGACAGTCACGGCACCTAATTCCCAGACAATTTCGAGAATTTCGCGCTCTAGGGGACCGAGCGAGAGTTGCTTGGGACGGCGTTCGGGAAGCGGAACCATGAATTTTTAGTGCAATCTTTCTCTCTAGATTAGTGGAAAAAGTACCAAACGATCGATTGTAAAATATTAATCTCAGTTGAAATCAGCCCTCACACCCCATGCAGTCTTTACAGCAACTCCTCGATTCCGATCGCCTGCATGTTTGGCATCCCTACGCGCCGATGCCCAATTCTGCTCCCCTGTTTCCGGTTGAGTCGGCTCGTGGTGTCCATATTCAGTTGATGGACGGTCGATCGCTGATTGATGGCATCTCTTCTTGGTGGACTTGTATTCACGGTTATAACCATCCCCGCTTAAATCAAGCTGCCCACGCCCAAATCGAGCGAATGTCGCATATGATGTTTGGTGGTCTGACGCACCAGCCAGCGGTGGATTTAGCGATGAAATTGATTGCGATTACGCCAGCAGCACTCCAGCAGGTGTTTTTTTGTGACTCCGGCTCGGTTGCGGTTGAGGTAGCTATGAAAATGGCGGTGCAGTATTGGTACAATCGCGGATTGCCTCAGAAGCAGCGGTTTCTGACGATCCGTAATGGCTATCACGGGGACACCTTTGCGGCGATGTCAGTTTGCGATCCGGTGAATGGAATGCACCATCTGTTTGGCAATATTGTGACTGAGCAATATTTCGCTGAGGCACCACAGATCGGCTTCGAGGATGATTGGCAAGAGCGGGATATTGAGAGTTTTGCAGTTTTACTAGCAGCACATCACGATCGCATTGCCGCCGCCATTTTTGAACCTGTGGTGCAAAATGCTGGGGGGATGCGTTTTTATCATCCAGAATATGTGCGCCAAGCCAAGGCATTATGCGAAAAATACAATGTCTTGCTGATTTTAGATGAGATTGCGACTGGGTTTGGTCGCACCGGCAAAATGTTTGCGATCGAACATGCAGGAATCTGTCCAGATCTTCTGTGTGTCGGCAAGGCACTGTCGGGGGGATTTATGTCCCTTGCCGCGACGCTGACGACGCGGGAGATTAGTGAGAGTTTTGCCGCCGGTGAGGCGGGGGTATTTATGCACGGTCCCACATTTATGGCGAATCCCTTAGCTTGTGCGGTGGCTTTAGAAAATTTGACGTTGCTAGAAAGTTATGATTGGCAATCGACAATTAGATCGATCGAAACACAGCTTACAGCGGAATTGGCACCTTGTCGGAGCTTGACAGCAGTTAAGGATGTGCGGGTATTAGGCGCGATCGGGGTGGTAGAATTGCACGATCCGGTGAATATGCAGGAAATCCAGCCGCGCTTTGTGGCAGAAGGTGTTTGGTTACGTCCATTTGGACGACTGATTTATACGATGCCTCCCTATATTATTCAGCCCTCAGAACTAACCGCAATTACTAGTGCGATTTATAAAATTGTCGATCGGATTTAGCACCTTCAATCTTTTCGCTGGATCTCTGTCATCCAACGCGGCTACCGAAATGGATCGCTAAAATTCGGATTATGAATGAAGTTGAGATCGGTGAGACTATGCAAAAAAGCTAACAAATCTTGTTGCTCAGACTTGGAGAGCTTAAACCCAGCAATGAAATTACTTTTTAAGGGATTGGCACTCCCTATCCCAGCATATACACCAGATTTAATCGTTCTACCGCCTGCCTGGTAATGAGCGATCGCCGCTGCTAAAGTTGGTACGCTACCGTCGTGCATATAGGGTGCCGTCAGTTCGATATTGCGTAAAGTCGGTGTTTTAAACCGTCCCATATCCCCAGGTTGATGGGTAATTTCGTAAATACCAGGGTTGTTGGGTGGATATGCTCCACGACTATCGATATTGTAGAGTCCAGTATTGTGAAAAGCAATTTCGGGAAATGCTAACCGCTCGTGAACTGTCGAATCACTAAAATTAATCCCACTATGACAGTGAAAGCATTCTAACCTTTCACTATTAAATAATACCTCTCCCCGTTTAGCTGAGGCGGAAATTGCCTGAGCATCGCCCTGATAACGATAACGATCGTATGGTGAATTAAATGATACTAGAGATCGTTCAAATGAGGCGATCGCTTTCATCATTTGATTGAGATTAATTGCGTGCCGATCTGCCCCAAATGCGCCCTTAAACATCGATTTGTAGCGATCGTCAGTCTGGAGCAACTTGAGAATTTCCTGCTCTCTACCAGCCATGCCCAGTTCCACTGGATGTTCGCCAAACAGTGGCACCAATCCCTGTGCTTCCAGTTTCGTCATCAGCGGATTTGCCCAGTTTAAGACTGAGTTATAGGCAATATTCGTTAAACTCATCGAATTACGCGGATGTTGTTCCCCCGTCGCGCCCTGAGCCAGAATCCTACCATCAGTAAAAGCGCGAGCCTGAATGTGACAAGAGGCACAAGACTGAGTTCCGTTAACAGACAGCCGCCGATCGTAAAATAAATACCGTCCTAATTCTACCTTCGCGGCAGTCATCGGGTTATCGGCGGGAACAATCGGTTTCGGTACCCATGTAGGTAGTTGCCACTGATATTCGCTTGAGAACTGAGCAACTAGGGAATGACTAAATGCGATCGCAATTACACATGATAGGCAACAGACTAGTCCCAAATTAACCAAACGATACCACAACATTAATCGACAGTCAGAAAGGTTTGCGATCGAACTGGAGTTCCCTTAAAGGGTAGACCTAAAGCTGACATAATGCCAGTACAATCTCTGTCTGTTGGCGAAGACATACAGCCGGGAGGGGTATTGGGTTGATTCATCTTCAGGTTGGTATTGGCAGTGAGCGCGGCTAAATCGGCAACAATTGTATTTTGATTCGGATCGAAGTTAGCAAACGTTATGGTGGCAAGATTAGGTGCGGTGCAACCGCCTGGAGGCGAATTAGTAGTAGTTGCCGGACAACCCGTGCTACCCAAATGGATGGGAAATCCAGACTGTGCGGCATGATGTCCGGCACCGTGATTGTTAGTCTGTTTTGATTTCATTTTGATTGAATTCGGCTGCTCCAGATCGACTCGCATAAATTTGTAGCCGCCTTGCCAGTTCCACCATAGAGATGTCAAGTTCAATGGCGAAGCTGCCAGGGTTGCATCAGCATGATTGAGTTGAGCGGGTACGCCCAGGGTTAATTGCAATCCGCGATATTTTCCGGGCGGAATGCTGCCGACAATTTGACTATTGGTTGCGCTGGTACCGTTGGTACAAGCTCCAGTTTTATTCTCAAAATCTAACAAAGCAACATTTTGCCCTTGCCATTTTCCATCAGATTTGAGGGTGACGGGCACGGCGGTACCATTAGGATCGATTAAGGCTACATTCGATATATAAAAGCGATAATCTGCTGGAGTCACTGGAAGAGCAGGTTGCCCTAAACGGTAGTTTCTACCACAACTAAAGGGCTGTTTGCCTACTTTGGCGGTGAAACGGATGGTGACATTTTGGGGAGTTTGGGCTGGGAGAGCAGACCACAAAGCCGTGCTACTGAGTGCAAGGCTAGAGGCAACGATAGCTAAATAGTGCTGGCGAAATTTCATTGGCAACAACAGTTGAATGATTTTACCCCTACACTATAAATTCTATGCTGTTCGTCTTGCATACCAAGCATGAATAAAAAGAGTCTGCAAGAACAATACAGGAGCATCAAAACCGCTCGATCCAATGATTGATGAAACCCGATCAGGTGGTAGCACAGCAGCATCCCGACCGTGAGAATCAAGAAATCTTTCAACTTCATCATCGGGATATTCGGCATACTGTAGCATCCGAGTCCAAATCTGACGAAGGTTTTGATAGTCTGGCGTGGACATATCGGATGCTAAATCTGCACTAACTAAATATCCCTGATCGCTAAGTCGGGCAGCGATTTGACTGAAAAATTTTTGTCTCTCTTCTGGCTGCATCAAGAAGTGAGAAACCAGAAGACAAGTTGCCGCATCGAAGGTTGCTGACGCTGGCAAGGAATCAAGATAGCCTTCGTGCCATGTGCAACGTGCAGCAATCCCATACTCTTGGGCTTTCTGACGACAAATTTCAAGCATCGCACTCGCAGGCTCTACCGCAGTGAATTGCCACTGGGGAAATTCTTGGGCAAGATAAATCAATTCAAGACCAGTCCCGACACCGACACAAAGAATTCGTGCATTAACTGGAAGCTCAGAAAGTATCAGGCGAGTCAGTAAATGAAGTGTGTCACGCAATGGAGCTAATTTAGCAAATCTGGTGTCATAGTTAGAAGCACGTTCTTCATCAAAGACAATCGCTGGTTTTTGATTTTGCATGAGGAAGTAAATAAAATAATATTGAATTTTGAGAACAAATTAACGATCTAACCAAAGCCTTTTTTAGTTCCGTATCGAACTGTTTTAAACTCTAACTTATTACTGCCTGGATAGTAGAGAGTATAGCTAGCTTTACCTTGAATCCTGCCTACCGAACCCACCCCAATAATTCGGCGGGGACTTAATACTGTCGGAGTTGGATCGGTTAATTTATCCAATGTTTGAACTTGACTGTTCAGACTACCTGATTCAATTTTATATTCAAAAGCTAAACCCGATCGTCCGCAGAATAATTGATTTGCATCCATCCGCGACAGCCTGTCGATCGCCTGAATCGGATCGATCGTGGGTGTTAATTCATCGCTAACTGAGATCGAACTACCATGAATCAAAAAACAATCTAGTTCGACAAATCCAAATTCTAAAGAACGTACCCATTCTAAAGTCGTTGAATCGATCGCCTCCCAAAGCATTTTTGTCATATCAATCCCATATTTATCGATTAATTCTGTTGGCTCTCCCGTCCGTCCCAAGGCATGAAGAATTAATATTTGTTCCTCCCACCACCCCTGACAAACTAGTGGTGTTGGCTCCCCTTTTCGCGGCTGCTGAATCCTTTTGACGAGTTGATTACTCTCAACTGTTGGGCCGATAATATCGCCGATTAGATAGAAATTTTCCACCTGCTGACGCGACTTTTTCAAGTCTGCCACCACTGCCTCATATGCAGCCAAATTACCCTCAATTCCACTCGCGATCGCCCACATCTAGATTACACTTATTAGTTACTTGTACCGAGCTTCAACCGCTGACTATTCCATACCTCGGAATATTATCTTTCGCACACATGTGTCGGATCTTCCGCCCGTTCGGCATATTCCAAACCCTGAGCTAGTCGCCATGCAAAAATAGCCGGTAGTCCTTTATCAATAATTGCCTGACAAGTCAGCTGGTAATCGTACTCCACCTCTCGCAACGTCGTTAATTTATCATCAGTGTCATAAATTACATAGGTCGCATTCGGACGACCGTGACGCGGTTCGCCGACAGAGCCAGCATTGATAATCTGCTTCAGCGGCGCGGTAAATTGTTTAGTCGAACTTCCCTCTGGCTGTTGAACTTTCACAGCCAATTGTCCAGCGTCCAGCGTTCGCACGTAGGGCACATGAGTATGTCCGCAAAACAGGACATCTGCACCTGTAGCCATTACCCGTTCTAAGGCAGTAAAAGCATTTACTTCGGGCATTAAA
Source organism: Chamaesiphon sp. (assembly GCA_041738715.1). GTDB lineage: Bacteria > Cyanobacteriota > Cyanobacteriia > Cyanobacteriales > Chamaesiphonaceae > Chamaesiphon. The sequence continues at coordinate 36,862 of JBGSPI010000002.1, read as the reverse complement.
TACTCATGTTGATTGTAAGGACTACCATGCACGAAACAAAGATTCTCCTCGCGCAAACTTAACGGCAATTGAGCGAGGTATTCTCGCACTTCGGGATGGATTTGGCCATTCGTCCATTCATGCGCTCTCTTGCCCCGTTTCTCTGCCAAGATCGATGGATAACTGCATTCGCAAGCATTCAACCCTTCGACGATATCTTCATCCCAACAGCCTTGTACGGTGGGAATATCTAGAGAACGAATCATCTCGACTACGGCATTCGGATGTGGTCCATAACCAACCAAATCGCCCAGACAAAATATCTTATCTGCTTTTTGTAGGTCGATATCTGATAACACTGCATTTAAGGCTTCATAGTTGCCATGAATACAAGACATCACTGCTATTTTCATACTAATATTTCTTCTGGTAGTTCGGTTGATAATTGAGATTTAATTTGTTCCTGATAGTAAGCCAGTACATTATCATCTAAACCGCAGTCTTCTAGCGTTTCCATGATTAATTGAGGTTGCAAATTATTACCCACAACTTCCAATCCACTGAACCTTGTTGGTCTTCCGGCTAATACTGGCGGTAACGGCAGTTCAAAATAAGTACAATCGGGATAGCCTACCCCAAAGCTAAAATAAAACGATCGACCATCAACGATCTCAAAAATACCTTTAGCTCTGGCGACTTCACCATAAGCTCCCTGAATTAATTCATCCCAAAATACATTTAGACTCGCAGGATCTAGTACTTCTCCCGTTAATCCAAAGCGTGGCGATGCAGTTAGCAAAACATTTTTATCTGTGACTTCACTAATAAGGGTTTGAGTTGCCCAATCGTGATATTCACTCTCGATTAATCCTTTCGGCACAATCGCAATTCGCTGGCAAGATTCGATCGACACAGGTAATTGTAGTGAGCCTAAATCCAATTGTGGCGCAATTTCAACATACAGCGGTTGGATCTGGGCTAATTTCATCCAGGATGCGCCAGCCACAATTGGCTTGACTTGGGGGCAAGTCGCTGTAATATAGGTAAGATCGATCGGGGTAGCATCCGCACCCAGACAGATATAGGCACTAGGTTCGTTACTGGTGGTGAGTTGTTGGTGAATCCAGGTAGTTTTGCCAGAACCACATGGTCCGGTCACTAGATAGATGGGATGCCGATCCATGAACTGCGAATGTGAATGGAATCTGTAATAGCATATCACGAGTGTTCAGAATGATAATCATTATTGTTGAAATTGACTGACTTGCTAATTATTATCATTAATTTGTACTATGTGGCAGTCGCCAATTGAAAGTAATGGGGAAAGTTTAGTGCAAACCCAACGCTATCCCGCAACTGTGTTTCGAGGCATGAACTCGATTCAAGCTGGCAAGAGCGAAGACAATCGGTAAAGCTTTTCGCCGCATTTTCTACGATCTAGTACATGCAATAAATCACCCAGAGTAATAGGATAAGGGGTAGTAATAGCACTATCCCTTATTTTATTACTGATGAAAAAGTCTATAGAGAAAATTGCGATCGCGGGAGCTACTGGATTTGTAGGGAGTAGGCTAGTCGAACAACTCACCGCACAAGGACATCAAGTGACAATTCTGACGCGGAATCCAGCACAAGCAGCCAGCCGCTTTCCCCAAGCAGAGGTGGTGGGATATTCACCACTCAAATCAGGTACATGGCAACAGTCCATATCTGGCTGCGATGCTGTGGTTAATTTAGCTGGAGAGCCAATTGCCGAAAAACGATGGACATCAGCCCAGAAACAGTCAATCCTCGATAGCCGGAAACTGGGTACGCAAAAACTTGTCGAAGCCATCGAACTAGCGGCGGTCAAACCCCAAGTGCTGATCAATGCCTCGGCGATCGGTTACTATGGCACCAGCGAGACAGCAAAATTTGACGAAACCAGTCCCCCAGGGGCAGACTTTTTAGCTCAGGTCTGTACAGAGTGGGAAACGGCGGCTCAAGGGGTAAAATCTAGTGGTACTCGCTTAGTTATTTTGCGGTTGGGAATTGTTTTAGGTGAAAATGGTGGGGCACTAGGCAAGATGCTAGCACCATTTAGTGCCTTTGTTGGTGGACCGATCGGCAGCGGTCAGCAATGGTTTTCTTGGATTCACCGCGATGATGTCGTCAAGTTAATCATTACGGCTATCACTGATCCACAGATGGAGGGTGTTTACAATGCAACCGCACCCCATCCCGTGACGATGCAGAATTTTGCCCAGACTCTCGGTACGGTCATGAATCGCCCTTCTTGGCTGCCTGTCCCTAATTTTGCTCTGGAAGCTCTATTGGGGGAGGGCGCGATTGTTGTTTTGCAGGGGCAACAAGTAGTGCCCACGCAAACTTTGGCGCAAGGGTTTGAGTTTGAATATCCCGATCTCAAACCAGCTTTAACAGCAATTTTATAGCATTCATGTCTGGAATATACCAGATGGGGAAATGTTGAAAAATAATCGGTTATTCGCTAATGACAATTGCTTCGATCTGGGCAATATTTGTCACTGGATCGATCGAGGTAATCGCCCAACGTAACGGCTCACCCCACTGCTGGAGCGTTGTTTCAATTACTTGATTGAGTTCAGCTAGCGCGTCACTAATATTGATTTCGATTTCGATCGATTGAATAATCATAGAAAATATCGGTTGGTGAAGACAGCAAAATTGCCAATCATCCAGACTGGAAATTGATAAATCATAAATATTAATTATGTCAAATCTTAGCTCATTTACTAACTGGCTAACTAGGTTGGCGATTCTGACCTGTGTTTGGTTGTTCCTTGGCGGTCAAAATCCGGTATGGGCACTGGGCAGCCAGGTGAATTATAGCCGAATTGATATTCACGATCGCGACTTTTCTGGTCAAAATTTGGTGGGTGGTGTCTTCGTCTCTGCCGAAATGCGGGGGGCAAATTTTACCAATGCAGATCTGACAAATGCGATCCTGACAATGGGCGTACTGCTCAAAGCTAATCTCACCGGAGCCAATCTGACTGGTGCATTGATCGATCGAGTGACATTAGATGAAGCCAATCTGACCAATGCCATCTTAGCAGAGGCAACCCTGACGCGAACCCGATTTTACGGGGCGACGATCACCGGGGCTGATTTCACCGATGCGATTATCGATCGCGCACAGGCTAAACTGCTCTGTGAGCGTGCCGAGGGAACTAATCCCGTTACGGGTGTGTCCACCCGCGACAGTCTCGGTTGCACCTAAAATGACCCATTGAACTATTTAAGCTATTCATGGTAAAATAGTAAGTTGCAAAATTTAATCAATCTCAAACAGAATTCATGACTCTAACGCAAGAGCGGAAGCAAGAAATCATGGGCAAATATCAGTTGCACGCAACTGACACTGGCTCCTCCGACCTCCAAGTCGCCATGTTGACGGAAAGAATCAATCGCCTCAGCGAACACCTCAAAACCAACAAAAGCGATCACGCTTCCCGGAGAGGTTTGTTAAAGATGATCGGTCAACGCAAACGTCTCCTCGCTTTCATCCAAAGTGAGAATGTTCAACGCTACCAAAATCTAGCCGATAGCCTGGGTATCCGTCGCGTTAAAGATTAGTGACTAGTGGCTAGTGACTAGTGACTAGTGGTTAGTAACTAGTGACTAGTGATTAGTAACTAGTGAGTAAATTTTAGCTACCCGTCTCCCCAAATCCCAACTGCCAACTAAAATTATGCCTGCTGACGAATCTCGCCAGTCTATCCCCTTTGAACCCACTAGCAAGAAGCGGAAATCTACAACCAAAAAGGGAACCCCTATTGTCAAATCACCCACACCACCAGAGATGGAAGAAAAGGGATCTGGCTATATCCCCGAAATCGTCAGCCAACGGATGATCCGTCGCGCCCTAGTGTTTTGTGGGGGTCCGGTGCTGATGGGCATGTCGATTTTTATTGGCGGTTATTTTGCGATGATCAATCGCTGGTTTCCTGTCTCCAATACCGTTGTGTTACTGACAAGTATGGCTTGTTTGGGCTTGAGTGTATTAGGGCTGAGTTATGGCATTCTCTCTGCCTGTTGGGACGAAGACAGTAATAGCAAAGGCAGCTTGTTAGGTTGGCAAGAGTGCAAAATTAACTTTGGCAGAATGGTTGAAGCATATCGAGCATCACAACGAATTCGGTCAAAAATCGACCCTAATTCCTAATTTTTACTATCAGCCCCTCAACAGAGGGGAGTTAATTCATAATTCATAATTATGGAGATCCATCCCACATCAGCGATCGAGCCTGGTGCCAAAATCGGTGACAATGTTTCGATCGGACCTTTTTGCTACATTCGACATGATGTGGAAATTGGAGACAACTGTATTTTAGATGCCCATGTCACGCTGCTGCCGTACACCTCGATCGGTCAAAATTGTCATCTCCATAGTAATGTTGTCCTCGGCGATTTGCCACAGGATATAGCTTTTAAAGATGAGCCGAGTTACGTCAAAATCGGCAATAATTGCACCCTCAGAGAAGGTGTGACAATTCATCGCGGTACCAAAGCGGGTACTATCACTAGTGTCGGGGATAATTGTCTGCTGATGGCATACAGTCATCTGGCTCACAATGTCCAACTTGGTAATCATGTGATCGTGGCAAATGGTGCGCTGCTAGCTGGTTATGTCGAAGTTGGAGATCGGGCATTTATCAGTGGTAATTGCCTCGTCCATCAATTTGCCCGCATCGGCAGATTAGTGATGCTCGCTGGTGGTTCGGCTGTACATAAAGATGTCCCGCCTTTCTGCATGACCCGCAGTACCACCCTCAACAAGATCATGGGCTTAAACGCCGTCGGCTTGCGGCGGGCTGGATTTACGGCCGAAGAACGGTTAACTCTCAAACGTGCCTTTAAAGTCCTCTATCAATCTAATCTATTAATTCCAGAAGCCCTAGCTAAATTAGAAGCTGAATTTGATTCAGCCTTAGTCACCGAAATCTGTGAATTTATCAAAAAATCCCAACGGGGGATTGCCGGATATGTGCGACAACGTCAGGCAGAGGAATGAATAATTAGCAATCTTAATCAATGCGAATTGCGATCACCGGGATTGGATTTAAATCAGCATTAGGCGATTTAGGTACCACATGGCAAAGTTTACTCCAGTGCCAGTCAGGCATCGCTCTAGCACAGCCCTTCGCCGATTTACCTTCATTCCCCCTCGCTTTGATTGAGCGACAACCACAGCACGTTTTGGATCTGACGCAGCTAGTGGTAGCAGCGGCGGTAGAAGATGCCAGATTGAGTTTGCCCTTGCCAAATTGTGGGGTTGTGATTGGTTCCAGTCGCGCTTTTCAGGCGCAATGGGAAAACTTTGCCGCCAATCGCCAACCCAATTTAGATAGTTGGCTAGATACATTACCGCACAGTCTGGCGATCGCGACAGCTAGATACATCGGCTCCCAATCTGTCCTACTAGCCCCAATGGCAGCCTGCGCTACAGGTGTTTGGTCGATCGCCCAAGCCATCAGTTCAATTCGCGCTGGAGCCTGTGCAATGGCGATCGCTGGAGCGGTAGAAGCCCCGATTACCCCATTGTCGATCGTTGGCTTCCAGCAGATGGGTGCCCTGGCGACTACCGGTTGCTATCCATTCGATCTGCGTCGGGATGGTTTAGTTTTGGGGGAAGCCGGATGCGTATTGATCCTGGAAACAGCAGAATCAGCCCAAGCACGCGGAGCGAGGATTTATGGGGAAATATTGGGTTATGGTTTCACCAATGATGCCTATCATATCTGTGCGACGGATCTCGATCTAACGGCGGCGAGTCGAGCAATTTGGCAATGTCTAGAGCGCAGTAAATTGAGCCAGACTGAGATCGATTATATCCATGCCCACGGCACAGGCACCCAATTGAACGATCTGCGAGAGAGTCTATTGGTTCGAGAAATATTTCCCCAGGGGGTACCGATTAGTTCAACGAAGGGGGCAACAGGACATACACTAGGCGCATCTGGGGCGATCGGGATTGCCTTTTGTCTCCAATCGATCGCGACTCAAATTCTACCACCTTGTGTTGGGGCGATCGATCCCGAATTTGACTTAGATTTGGTGACAAGTTCACGCCATGCACAGATCGAGCGCTCCTTGTGTCTATGTTTTGGCTTTGGCGGTCAGAATGCGGCGATCGCTTTACAAAAGTGGGTCGAATGACAGGTTTGTCACCCAGTTTATAGTTATTTCTCTGTCTCAGTAAATGGTGAACAAATATCTATCAAACAACCATTTGGATCGACAGTTAAGAATCGACGCTGCCCATAAAACTCGTTTCTAGGTTCTTGAACGATGCGAAGCCCCATAGCTACTGCTTTTTCGTAGACTAGATCAACTGCGGGAACCACAAACGTTACATACATACCTGCTGGAGCAGTTTGATACTCCAGTGGAATCAGATTATGACTGCGAAGAATAATACCAAATTCTAGTTCTTGATTAAACGGACTGCGAAGTTGAACATACCAATCACTGTCATAACTTACCTCAAAGCCAAGCAAAGCCACATAGAAATCTCGGCTTTCTGTAAGTTGATCGGAGCAGATGTTTGTAAGAATGCGTCTAAAGCCCATAACTATTCTCAATCATTGTTCCAAGAGGGCGAATGTGTGAGCTAAAACCCAACCAACAGTTAAGTGAAGGTTAAGCCACACTTTTATGCAGATACGGGAGTGCATAGCTCAACGAGCGTTCCATCCGGTGTCCGCAAATAAGAGACGATTTGACCCCACGGTTTTTGAGTTGGGGCTGACAGTTCAATAGCTCCATGCATAAGTGCACTTTTATGTGCGGCATGTACGTCAGAAGTGACAAGTCCAATTTCCACGCCCAAGGGTTGCTTGGATTCACTGGCTCGAATATGACCTTCGGGAAAGTTCATCTCTCCAAGCTCATGAGCAGCAAATGCAAGCGTAGTTTCTCCAGTGTTTAGTTCGCCATAGTCGCCTGACTCATGTAGAAACCTCTGCTCCAGACCAAAGGCTTGATTGAAGAAGCGGAGTGAATCTACCACGCTTGGGACATAGATGATCGTGTAGCCGAGTTTCATGATGACTTTCAATCGATTGATGGACAGCCGATGGGTAGAGAATTACTGCTTTGGATTTCGACAGCGACTTGTAGCCAGGAATTTAGGGAGGCTAACTATTATTAGACGGAAAGTTTCTGCCTATCATCCCATTTAAGGTGGATCTGTTGAATTTTTTAATATATTGTAATATTAGACGAAATCCTCCACAGAAGCTCCTAGACAGAGTTACAGATGCAATTTGCCTCAAGCATTATTCCTACCCTATCGAATAAACTTACGTGCAGTGGAGTGTTCGCGTAGCGTCGGCTGTGCGGAATCTTCCAAAAGATCTCAAATGGGTTCTATACTAGCGATGGACTAGAGTATCAATGCCCAATTAGTGAATCACAGTAAAATTTTTATCTATGGCTATTCTCGATCGGCAAGGTAGATTATTCGGTAAATTCAGCGTCCTAGACATTGGGGCTGTCCTAGTAATGTTATTTGTGGTTGCTGGAATCTTTCTCTCGCCGGGTAATTCGGGACAACTACGCGGACAGGATAAACCCCAATCAGTTGAGGCTGATGTGATTGTTCGCGGCTTAAATGTGTTTAAACCTGAATCTCTGCTGACTCAATTTGCACCAGGGAGTAAACTGAGTTTTGTGATTCGGAATCAACCCGCCGGACAAGTTGATATCAAATCCGTTCGCCCCTTGGAGCGAAATCTTGCGGTACCACAACCAGATGGTTCTGTCAAGGCTTTAAAAGATCCTAGACCAGATTCCTATAGTATGGATATGATCTTGACTGTGACTGGTAAAGGTCAAAAAACTCCCGATGGACTGGTGCTAGGGAATACCAAAATGAAGATTGGGTCTTCGGTCGAAATCGATCAGCTAAATTACAATTTTAACGGCACTGTGATTGATATTCGTTATTTAGATAAATAGCTTGGATCAGTGGCTCTGGGTTAATAAAGGGTATTTCGTATACTTTTGTTTTGAGAGATTGAGATCTTCCCCTGGAGATGTTGCTACCACTATCTTTGCTAAGAACGCTGAATCTAGCTAGTGATAACGGTTAAAAGGCAACGCCGGAAAGGTTTACCCTTGGCGACAACCATCACAACAGCCCTTAACGGTGATTTCGTAGGCATGTGCTTGTAGCCCAGGACGCAATCGATCGAAGTCTACCATCGGTAGCACCTCCCAACCGATATCTTCGATCGAGCCACACTGTTCGCACTGGAAATGATGGTGTGGTTCGATGTTGGCATCATAGCGCGATACTCCAGCTTCCAGGAGAACTTCTCGAATCAATCCTGCTGTGCGGAGAGCTTGGAGCGAACTATAAATGGTGGCTTGGGAAGAGACGGGAAAATCTTGATTTAAATCCACCAACAATTGTTCGACCGTGGGATGATCGTTACGAGCGAGTAAATTAGCATATACGGCAAATCGTTGTGGTGTCACCCGTAAGCCTTTGGCTTTGAGGGTTTGAACGATTTCCTCTGTAGATAGGTGGAGCATTGCGCGGGACTATTGGCTAGCGATGGCTATCGCAGATGGCAATCTGTTCGATAGATTTACTATGGTCTACAATTATATTGCCCAAATTCCGAGAATGCCAACTTAGTGTTAAATATTCTTAATCAAGAGTATTTATTACTATTGACTTACTACTAGATTAGAATTATTCTGAGATATGTAAGCTTATTGGTCACTTGCTAATCAATGCGATCGAGATCGATCGGTGTTAGCGGTGCGTTAGAACTAAAAATACTAGGAGAAAATTATGTCTGTAATCAGCAAAGTCCCCGATGTTGTCTTTAAAACCCGCGTCCGTGATGAATCCATTGGTGGCGACAATCCCTTCAGATGGCAAGATGTAACTACCACAGATGTTTTTGCTGGTAAAAAGGTAATTGTCTTCTCGCTACCTGGTGCCTTTACACCCACTTGTTCTTCCACCCACCTACCTCGCTACGAAGAACTCTATAATGAGTTCAAAGCACTAGGCATCGATGAAGTTTACTGTATGTCAGTCAATGATGCTTTCGTGATGTATCAGTGGGGAATCAAGCTCGGTGCGAATAATGTTAAGCTCCTGCCCGATGGCAACGGTGAATTTACCCGTAAAATGGGGATGCTAGTTGATAAATCTAACTTAGGGTTTGGACTACGTTCTTGGCGTTATTCGATGCTAGTCAATGATGGTAATGTCGAGAAACTATTCGCCGAGCCTGGTTACAGCGATAACTGCCCAACCGACCCCTTTGAAGTTTCTGATGCTGATACAATGTTGGCTTATTTGAAAGGAAGTAAGTAGTGAGTTAGTGGATAGTGAATAGTGAATAATCATCCACTATTCACTACCCACTCAAAAACCGAGCGAGAATTAAGGGGAATACAGAAATGAGCTACGATTTTGACCTATTTGTGATTGGTGCTGGTTCCGGTGGCATTGCCACGGCAAGACGGGCAGCCGAATATGGTGCAAAGGTGGGTGTTGCCGAATACGATAGGTTGGGTGGTACTTGCGTCAATCGTGGCTGTGTTCCCAAAAAATTGATGGTCTATGCTTCTCACTTCCCCGAACTTTTTACTGATGCTGAGGGTTATGGCTGGAGTGGGGTGCAGAGTCAGCTAGACTGGCACAAAATGATTACGGCGGTGAATAATGAAGTAATCCGCCTGAATGGGATTTATCAGCGGATGCTGGATAACTCAAAAGTAGAAGTCTTACCTGGACATGGTAAGTTTATTGACCAACATACAATCCAAGTTGGAGATCGAGTCGTTACGGCTGATAAGATTTTAATTGCCGTGGGTGGTGTGCCCGTCCGCCCTGATATCCCAGGGATCGAACATGCGATCGTCTCAGATGATATTTTTAATTTAGAAACACAACCCAAGCACATGGTGATTTTGGGTGCTGGTTATATCGGTTGTGAGTTTGCCTGTATTCTAAATGGGTTGGGAACGAAGGTGACTCAGATAATTCGACCCGATCTAATTTTACGTGGTTTCGATCATGACTTGCGATCGGCAATTCAGGACGGGATGGAACATCACGGGATTGAAATTATTAAGAATAGTCAGGAAATTTTGATCGCAAAAACCGATACCGGTGTTTCCGTAACAGTTATTACCAAAGATAACCAATCGACAATTCTCGCTGATGCTGTCAGTTTAGCAGCATTAGGTCGAAGACCGAATACAGATAATTTAGGTTTAGAAAATGTCGATGTCAAAACCCATCATGGGGCAATTTTAGTCGATAAATACAGTCAGACGAATGTAGAAAATATTTACGCAGTAGGCGACTGTACTGATAATATCCAACTTACGCCCGTCGCGATCGGTGAAGGTCGCGCTTTTGCTGATACGATGTTTGGTAATAAACCTCGGACGATGAGTTATGCCGACATCCCGACCGCTATTTTCACCACTCCCGAAGCCGCAACCGTCGGTTTGACAGAAGAAGAGGCGCGAGAAATACACGGAGATGCCATTAAAATCTACAAGAGCAGCTTCCGGCCGATGTACTATACTCTACCAAACAAGCAGGAAAAGACCTTGATGAAGTTGGTGGTGGATACCACGACAGATAAAGTCGTCGGTGCCCACATGGTGGGAGATCATGCAGCAGAGATCATTCAAGGTGTGGCAATTGCAGTGAAGATGGGTGCAACTAAAGCAGATTTCGATGCCACCGTGGGGATTCATCCTAGTTCCGCTGAGGAATTTGTGACGATGCGCTAGCTTAATTGATAATTGACAGTCAATCTCAGATTGAAATTGATTAGCAATAAAGCTGGTACACAACTACTCCTTCCTCGTCAAACTGCGCTACAATATAACGACCAATTTCTGGCAGTTTGGAAATTTGTGCTGTGTAGGTAGTGGTAAGAAGACGCATGGATAATCCTTTTCAACTAGTCGCACCATTTAAACCAACTGGCGACCAACCTGGGGCGATCTCAAAACTCGTGAGTGGGTTACAATCTCAGCAGCGGTTCCAAACTCTCCTGGGAGCCACTGGTACGGGTAAAACTTTTACGATCGCGGCGACGATTGCCCAGCATCAGAAACCTACTTTAGTTTTAGCACATAATAAAACATTAGCTGCCCAACTTTGTAACGAACTCCGGCAATTTTTCCCGCATAATGCTGTCGAGTATTTTGTTTCCTATTATGACTATTACCAGCCGGAAGCATATATTCCGACTAGTGATACTTATATCGAAAAAACTTCAGCAATTAATGAAGAAATCGATATGCTGCGGCATTCTGCGACTCGATCGCTATTTGAAAGTCGTGACGTGATTGTGGTAGCATCAATTAGCTGTATTTATGGATTGGGTACGCCTGCCGAATATCTGAAAGCAGCAATTCCCCTGAAGGTGGGAATGTGCATCGACCAACGAGAAATGTTGCATCAATTAGTTTCGGTTCAATATAGTCGGAATGATATCGATTTGAAGCGCGGTAATTTTCGGGTTAGAGGAGATGTAGTCGAGATTGGGCCTGCCTATGAAGATCGAATTGTTCGCGTCGAATTTTTCGGTGATGAAATAGAAGCAATTCGGTTTATCGATCCGGTGACTGGTGAAATTTTACATACTGTCGGCGGATTGAATATTTATCCAGCCCGACATTTCGTTACGCCTGAAGATACATTAGAGGCTGCTTGTACTGATATCGACTTTGAGTTAAAACAGCGCATTGTTGAATTAGAAACAAATGGTAAATTAATTGAAGCTCAACGAATCGATCAACGGACGCGCTATGATTTGGAAATGTTGCGAGAAGTTGGTTATTGTAATGGGGTCGAAAACTATTCTCGCCATTTAGCCAGACGAAATCCAGGCGATCCACCAGAGTGTTTGATTGATTATTTCCCTGATGATTGGTTATTAGTTGTTGATGAATCTCATGTGACAGTTCCCCAAATTCGGGGAATGTATAATGGCGACAGGTCGCGGAAACAAGTCCTGATCGATCATGGTTTTCGATTGCCTAGTGCCGCAGATAATCGCCCCTTAAAGGCTGAGGAATTTTGGGAGAATGTGAATCAGTGTATTTTTGTATCTGCGACCCCTGGTGAGTGGGAAATAGAAGTATCTGAAGGTCAAATTGCCGAACAAGTAATCCGCCCGACGGGGGTAATCGATCCAGAAATCTTCGTCCGACCAACGGATGGACAAGTAGATGATTTGTTAGGCGAAATTCGCGATCGAGTCCAACGTGAAGAACGGGTGCTAATTACTACCCTAACTAAACGGATGGCAGAGGATTTAACTGAATATTTCCATGAACGAAATGTGCGGGTCAAATATCTCCACTCGGAAATTCAATCGATCGAACGAATTGAAATTATTCAAGCTCTAAGAAATGGTGAATTTGATGTCTTAATTGGGGTAAACTTATTACGGGAGGGTTTGGACTTACCAGAAGTATCTCTAGTGGCAATTCTCGATGCCGATAAAGAAGGCTTCTTACGTTCGGCTCGATCGTTAATTCAAACAATTGGCAGAGCCGCCCGTCACATTAATGGACAAGCGATCCTCTATGCAGATAAAATGACCGATAGTATGATTGCCGCGATCGATGAAACCGAACGCCGTCGCGGAATTCAAACTGCTCATAATAAATTGCATAAAATTACGCCAACATCGATCGTTAAATCTGGAGGGAATTCGATTCTCCAATTCCTCGATCTCTCGCGGCGACTCAATGCCCAACAGTTAGAAACAGTCATCGAACATGTCGATGAATTATCCCTCGAACAAATTCCCGATCTGATCGTCCAATTAGAAGCAGAAATGAAGACTGCGGCGAAAGAGTTAGAATTTGAAAAAGCCGCTCAATTACGCGATCGAATCAAACAATTGCGCGGTAAGTTAGTGCATCATTCACCTAACAAATAAAATCGGTGGAAAACTATCTGCAAAATCTGGACAAAAACCTTGTTAACCCATGCGCCAAGACATCCCCTCAGCCCGACCCCTAGCGACGCATCCTCCATTTTGGCAATCGCCCACAGCGAAATTAGTGGGAATCTATGGTGGTTTAAGTGCGATCGCTAGTTTAATGCTATTGCCGCTACTCTGGTTATTAAGTACAGCACTTAAATCGGCAGATGAAAATATTTTTCAATCTCCCCCACAATTATTCCCAAGTCATCCAACTTTCGAGCATATTATTAACGTTTGGCAAAGTAATGATTTCGGGCAGTATTTATTTAATAGTACTGTGGTAGCGATCTTGAGTGTAATTATCAATTTAATTTTCTGCGCTCTGGCGGCTTACCCTTTAGCTAGATTAGAATTTAAAGGGAGAGAAATCATCTTTGCGATCGTCGTATCGACGATTATGATTCCATTTCAGATCGTCATGATCCCACTCTATATCATCGCCGTTCAACTGGGATTAGTTAATACATACTTAGGGCTAATTTTACCCAATCTAGCTTCAGCCTTTGGGATATTTTTATTGCGGCAAGCATTTCAATCTGTACCCAAAGAACTAGAAGAAGCTGCGCGGATGGATGGCTGCTGGGAAATTGGGATTTGGTGGAGTGTGATGTTACCAGCAATTCGTCCGGCACTAGTTACTTTATCAATCTTTGTCTTTATTGGAGCGTGGAGTGATTTTCTCTGGCCATTAATTGTGTTGCAAGACAGTGCATATTACACCCTGCCATTAGGTGTAGCTAAGTTGGCAGAAGGTGCCTTTGGCCTAAATTGGCGATCGATCGCGGCTGGTTCAATAATTTCAATCGCACCTGTTTTATGCCTATTTATGTTCGTCCAGCGATACATCGTGCCTACGGCAGCAAGTAGTGGCGTGAAAGGTTGAAGTGAGTTATGAATCTGGCGGTTTTAAGTGTGCTTACTAATATAAAATTAGTGATTCTAGGATATTAATTTATTGGATTGTAACTAATCTTAACATGTTCATTGTCAATATTCAGAGCGTAAAAATTGAAAATATTGCCGATCCTAACCAGTCAAATCGGCATTTACCCATCCTCAGCTATCTCGATCGTCAGTATACGCTGGTACAGGTTTTCGCTCACAGTCAATTAAATGTAGCGCAAGGATTGTGGCGACATCTGGATGAGCAAAAAAAGGTATGTTTGATTGTCAAAGACGAGCGACAGTATTCGGTGTGGGTCGAAAAGATCGAGCAATCTCGGTCAAATGAATCGATCGATCTTCGACTAGAGCCTGTCTTCCGCGCTCAACTGTTGTTCATCGATGGCTTATGGGCGGAAGTGCGCGAGTTATTAGGTGCAAATCAAGCCGCAGCATTTGGTAATGAAATATTAGCGAGTATCCCAACGATTAAATCAATCAAGGATCTGCTGGCAACAATCGCTATTGCCATGCAGCTAGACCAATCAATCGCCGCATACGTTCTGCCCCCACGACAACTATTAGTATTGCATCAAGAGATCCAACGACTGGCGGGCAAATATCTGGGTAGAAATTATACCAAGGAACTGTTGAGCGATCTGATCCACGGATTGTCACCCCAACTCAAACAAGAGCTACAAACTTGGCTTAAGGCACATTCAAATTAATCATGGACGAACGATCGTTCGCCCATTTAATTCCATTCTAAATGCTCAACCGTTGATATACCTCGTCTAAGTGCTTGAGATGCTGTGTGGGATCGAAACAGTGGTCGATCTCTGCCGGAGTGAGGTGCTGCGTCACACGGGGGTCATTGGTGACTAATTTACGGAAGTCGCCACCAGTGGTGTTCCAGACTGCCATTGCATTAGATTGGACGATCGAGTATGCTTCTTCGCGATTGAGTCCTTTGCCGACGAGGGCGAGTAATACAGCTTGGCTAAAGACAACTCCACCATAGCAGTTGAGATTCCGCGCCATGTTTTCGGGGTAAATTAGCAGATTTTTGATCAGGTTGGTAGTTTCCACCAACATGAAGTGGGTGAGGATGCAGGAATCTGGCAGACACACTCGTTCCACGGAGCTATGGGAGATATCCCGTTCGTGCCACAGGGCGACATTTTCGAGGGCGGCAATCGCATTACCGCGCAGAATCCGGGCCATTCCAGTCAAACGTTCCGATCGAATCGGGTTGCGTTTATGGGGCATTGCAGAGGATCCTTTCTGCCCTTTAGAGAAGAATTCTTCGACTTCTAAGACATCAGTTTTTTGCAGATTACGAATCTCGACCGCAAATCTTTCGATCGAGGCACCAATTAGGGCTAAAACTTGGGCGAATTCGGCGTGAATATCGCGGGAGATCACTTGAGTAGAAGCGGTATCGGGGGTGAGTCCGAGTTTCTGACAGGCGATCGCTTCAGCGCGCGGTTCGATATTGGCGTAGGTGCCAACAGCACCAGAAATCTTGCCGACGGCGATATTTTGACGAACTGTGACCAATCGATCGCGATTGCGGAGCATTTCGGCTAGCCAGCCAGCTAATTTAAAGCCAAAGGTAATCGGTTCGGCGTGAATCCCGTGAGAACGGCCGATCATGACTGTATTGCGGTGTTTTTGGGCTTGATAGCGAATCGCTTGAATAGTATCTTCCAGGCGGGTGAGTAAAATATCGGTACTCGCAACCATTTGGAGTGCTAGGGCGGTGTCTAGCACGTCTGAGCTAGTCATGCCTAAATGGATATATCTTCCGGCTGCGCCGACGTATTCATTGACGTTGGTGAGAAAGGCAATCACATCATGACGGACTTCAGCTTCGATTTCTAAGATGCGATCGACATCAAATTTAGCTTTGGCTTTAATCTCATCTACTGCTGTCTGGGGGATATGTCCTAGTTCTGCTTGAGCTTCACAGACGGCGATTTCTACTTGCAGCCAGGTTTGAAATTTATAAGCATCTGTCCAAATTTCACCCATTTCGGGCAGAGTATAGCGTTCGATCACTGGTCTGGCTCTTGAATACAACTCGTATATTGTATCAGGGGACGGGGAGACTGGGGGACAGCAAACTATCTATTCCCTATTCCCTAACTCAAGCTGGTTCTAAGGGTGCCATGGTCAATCCGGCACGGCGAAGTTGTTGGTGGTAGAGTTCCGCTTGTTCTTGAGGGCCAATCCAGACGATCGCGCGTCCTTCAAAGTGGACTTGGTTGGTGAGTTCCCAGGCGCGGTCTTCGGTCATACCAGGGATGTAGGTCATCAAGCAGGTGTGAACGTGTTCAAATGTGTTGAAATCGTCGTCAAGGACGATGATTTTGAAATTGGGATATGGCTTTTGAACTGTTTGGCTGGATTTTTCAGTTGTGAAAACCATCGGTAAAGTTGTAAATTATGATTGGTTGATGAGTAGAATTTTAGATTCCGGTGATAATTAATAATTAACAATTATTAATTATCAATTATTAATTAACTTAAATCGTTGCCATTGGCTCGGCGGTGGGGTGAGAAACTCATAGGCACCTGCGGCAGAGTCAGTTGCTGTGAGGATAATATCAAAGGAGAGGGATACTCGTAGTTCCTCTGTCTCGTTCATCGTGACTGCATGACGTTGCTTGGCGGGAAAGAGTAATAGTCTGCCCTCCACTGGCTCGTAGGCAGTATGAAGCTGATTGAAGTAGTTATCTTCAGCGACGATATCTGTATTTTCGCTGCCCAAACCAGGACTAACTTCATTCACTCGCGCATCATTAAAGAAAATTAATCTACCGGGATCGCAGACATCTGCTGGAGGGACTTTAATATAGTAGACTGCGCTCACATGGGCTGTATTGTGGCAATGAGAACCGACTTCTTGCTCTGTGCGGGAAACAATCGGCCAAGCTCGCTGAATATACAAATCGACTTGACTTAAATCTACTCCTAGCTCCTGGAGATAAATCGATGTATGCCGTTCTACCTGCCCGACAATCCAGCTAAAATCGGGGCAGAGATGAATTCGTTCGACTCCATGAAGATCCCCTGTCCAAGCCATTTCTGGGTAGTTACGGCGTTCAGCACCATTTTGTTCTAGTTGGAGGACTGCGTCCAGTAGACTCTGTTGATGTTTTGGTGCATCTGGCAAGTCATCATAGTAAATCGCCAGGGGAAACCAAGTCTCGATCGGCATAAAATTTAGTTTAAATTAGTTGGTTGATAATTTGATTAATCTTCTAACAAACTGGGCATCTGACGGCGATCTTGGGGAATAAATGTCCGATCGCGTGGTAGCATCGCTACAGGCTCAGTCAACAGAAACTCACTTCGATCGATCGTCGCTTTTAATTCGAGCGCGACTTGGCGAGATAGGTAGATACTGGCGAGAGGAGCCACGCGCACAGTTTTGCCTTCAATTTTAATTTTCCCCGACTTAAGTTGGGCATAGCTGACCAAGCCAAAGGTTGGACGTACCCGCCGTGGAATCGAGAAATCGACAATCGGCGCAAGGATGTCTCGATCTTGGACAGCACAATGAGCCACGATATCGGCATTTAAAACGGGAATTGGCACTCCTACCCCCAACATCAAGGAGGGACCATAATTCTTGAAATAACAGCCGCGCACCCATTTTGGGTTCATCTGCTTGGCATCCCCTACCAGAGCTAGAGTAGCCCCAGGACCGATGGGGGTGCGATTTTCCTGTCGTTTCTGGAGCGGAAAATGCTGGGTACCTTCCCAGGCGACGTAGCCAATGCCGCCACCCAACCAAATTCGCGTACCGATGCCAATTACTTCTAAATCTGGGTCGTTTAATAGGGGTGAAATTGCCCCGACATTGGAGTAGACGGCATTTCCCAATCGGGGCTGTAGAGGTCCTAGATAGGTGTACAACTGCCGATCTCCACCATTGACGCCGACGATAAAGTTTTGATATAAATTACGGGGATTGTAGAGGTAAAATTGATTGATTGTATCTAGGGTGATTGTGGTATCAAATGAGGCACGAGGATAACAATCTGTGCTTTGACCGATTGCTCGGAGTTTGACACTTTTTCCGGCAATTAAATCTTCAATTACGTGTGCTCCACCCCGCTCTTTCCGATCTTCTCCATCGCCAATATCCCCGATCGAATCTACTAATTGAGTTGCCCCCAAATAAAGATCCACTGCCCCAAATCCAGCGTAAGCAGGTACGCCATCTAAAGTACACGATCGAATTTTAATTGGTGGGTCGGTATGACCTAAATTTAGAATTGCCCCAGATGATTCCATTGGCTCGAAACTGCCAGTAGTAATCACATCTACTTGCTTGGCAATTTTTTCAATCCCTAATTCTTCGACTTTTGCTTTAACCTCATCGATCGTCCAAACTACGGCTTTCTTCTGATTGATTTTGTCATTAATTTCATCGATCGTGCGCATAGTATTCTAGGATTGGGAGAAAATCGGCCAAGAAATATTATTTTACCATTGATTATTTAGCTCGAATCCACATAGCTAAACCACCACCACGACCGCGTGCCGCAATTGCATCTCCACTTGCCCAGAAAAAAGAGAAAAATGGTAATTTGGCGATCGGGATGTCGGCAAATTCTGGGGAACCCTGCTTGCCACTGCGAATTTTGCCTTGATAAAGTGTCTGACTAAATAAACTAATTTGGATCTGAGTGAAATCAAAGACTACTAGATTTTTTTGCCGGGATAGCGAAACGGGCCAGTAAACTTTAGTTGTAACCCACCTATTTTAGCTTGATTAGTGGCTGTATAGGTCGTTGCCGATGTTGATTTGCTGTCGCGTGTAAAAGCGATCGATGCAGGTAGGAACTCAGGTAGATAATAACCTTTGCCCAAAACAATTCCCCGTCGTCGGTGGGACTTTTTGGTACCAGTTGAAAAAAATAACCGCCACTCACCGAACAAATTATCCAAGGGAATGACGAGCTTTACTCTTTTCGCGGCTGTTTCTGCTTGCTGCAACGCGCTCACCAGCACAGATGGATCTGGACGGACCGAGGATGTAGCGGCTTGGGTGAGAATACTGGCAAAGTCTGGAGTAGAGGTATTCACGGGTTAAGAGTTGGTGTAGTTAGTTGGGCGCAGGTCGATCCTAACCCAAGTTGCTGCGTTAGGGCGCAGGGCAGCGGCAATTGAGGACAAGATGTTCACTCCCAACAGTATTGCCGATCTATCCGACAATCAATTAATGATTTAATCACGCCACTAATTTGCGACAGTTTAAGTAAGATAGTTACTACCCACAGACTATTTATCACCGAAGTAAAAATAATTTAAACTGCTGATTAGATCGCCATCTCTTCAATCATCGATCTAGCTTATCTGCAATCTTAATGATTGGAACAAATCAATTGAGAATAGCTACAATAGCTTAAGTAAGCTTATAAATTATCCTCTAACTATATGTTTTCAGCTAGTGCCAAAGGTTGGCAATCGAGACAGCCGTTGCTATTATTATTGCTATGGATTGTCCTGGGTGCTGGCTTCCGACTGGCTAATTTGGATGGAAAACCACCTTGGACGGATGAATTTGCGACACTGGTATTGAGTTTAGGCAACAGTTTTCAGTCAGTTGCCCTCGATCGAATAATTAGTTTTTCAGACCTGCTCGCGCCGCTGATACCCCAGGCTAATGTAACAATTGGCGATGTGGTCGATCGAGTATTTGTCGAAGATCATCACCCACCGACTTATTTTGCCTTAGCTCATCTGTGGATGCAGTTATTTCCCACCGATGGGGGTTATGTTAATCTCTGGGCTGCGCGTGCTTTACCGGCCTTATTTGGCATACTGACAATTCCGGTAGTTTATATTGGTAGTTATTTTATCTTTCGGTCTCAATTGATCGCTAATTTCACTGCGGCGATGTTAGCACTATCACCATACGGTGTATTTATTTCTCAGGAAGCACGCCATTATAGTTTAGCAATCTTGTGGATTACAATTTCGATTAGTTGTCTAGCGATCGCCTGTCAGCACCTTGCTCGACAACAAAAACTCCCCCTAGCACTGATAGCTGTGTGGATAATTGTCAATAATTTTGGCATTGCCACACACTACTTTTTTAGTATTGCTTTAGCCGCAGAAGCCTTGGCATTGGGCTTATTTGGATTATGGCAAGTTCGTCACCACAAAAACACTGCCAAATCATCATTTACCTACTTAGAAGTTTTTAAAAATATTATCCAAAGATTGTACGTCGCGATCTTAGGTACGGCGGCTGGAGTAGCTCTGTGGTTTTGGCTGCTGGCTCGTTCCTACGACAGTACAATGACCGAGTGGATCAAAAACGATCCGCATAAATTAATCGAAGTCTTTAATCCGATCTTCCAAGTGATTGGGGTGTTAATTCCGATGCTGTCGCTGCTACTGGTAGAAGTGACAGAACTACCCCCGATCGATTTCGGTTCGATGTCGATTGACATTAACCTGCCAGTCATCATTATATCAGGCATTTTGATGCTGATTTTCTTTGTGTGGGTAGTACCAATGCTCAAACGCTCGCTAGGAATTCAGTGGCAGCAACCGCAGACACAAATCGGCACAATCGCGATCGCTGGGTTCTCTGCTAGTGCGATCGGATTATATTTAGTTATACCCTGGCTCACAGGCATGGATATTACCCGTGGGGCAAGATATCACTTCGTCTATTTTCCTGGAGTGATGATGTTGATAGGTTTAGCTTTGGCTCGTTGTTGGCAAACCACACCTTCTCTCGCCAAATGGGTATCAGGAAAACAAGCCGTGGGGATTGTTTTGGTGATGGGGTTGGTAAGTAGCGCGATCGTCTCAGCTAATTACGGCTATCATAAATACTATCGTTCCGAACAAATTGCCCCAATGATTCAGGCATCAGCACCGATTCCCGTGCTAATTGCCACCACTCACAATAGCTTAGTTCAAGTGGGTGAAATGATGGGATTAGCCTGGGAAATGCGTCGCACGGATCGAGTCAAACAAGCCGCCCAAACTCAGTTTCTCTTGGCACACCAACGCCAAAAGTTTTGCGATCAAGACTGTCCTTCCACAGACATTTTACGTCAGACACTCGATCGCATCCCCAATCCGATCGATCTGTGGCTAGTCAATTTTCATGCCCCTGTCAGTCTTCCAGCTACTTGTAATGTGGATAAAAAGTTCACGCGAGGCGTATATGGCTACGAGTATAAACTCTATCATTGTCAACTAATGAAAGATGTTGGTTAGCAATCTATATATAGTTATTGTTCAATAACGCTAGAATTAGGATATCTCTGATTTCCTCGATCGCATCCACCAAATCATAATTGAGTGATTGACTCAGTGACTAATATGTGGAAACCATCATTACTGGCAATTTCGATCGCGCTGGGGACTTTACCCATCCCAGCCGTAGCCATTGCTCAGTTTCGAGTTTGGGGTAGTGAAGGGACAATCATTGGGCGCGTATTTGTCGATCGAAATGGCGATGGCGAAAAACAGTCAGCCGAACCAGGCATCGCCAAAGCGGTTATCTTGACTGATGATGGCTTACGTGTGGTCACTGATGAATATGGTAGATTTACTATTCCCAGCGTCGATCCTGGCTATCGGAGTGCCGCTCTCGATCTTACTAGTATCCCTGGCTATCAGATTGCCGCTAATGAGAGGATCAGCGATCGAAACAGCATTTCGCGCACGATCCGCGTCGCCCCTGGCAGTCTAGCACGAATGAACTTTGCCGTTACGCCGATTTCGACAAAAGTTCGACACCGCATCTGAGTCACCACTACTAGAAATCTTGGCTTGGCAAATCGTATCGATAAATGATAGAATTGACAACTGTTGTAATGATTAACGGGATGTAGCGCAGCTTGGTAGCGCACTGCTTTCGGGAAGCAGGGGTCGGAGGTTCAAATCCTCTCATCCCGACTGGGCCATAATTTAGACACAGAAGGGTTCCTAGAGGGCATTAACCGCCACCAGGGAACCTTTTTGGTGTCAACAAGGTTTTGATGAAGTGTTCAGAACGAGTCGGTTTATTCACTATCCACTACACTAGTAATGGCATCTCAGACATCGACCAATAACGGGTGAGGACATCAATCATTTCGACAAAGCTACTAAAGGTAATGGGTTTGATTAGATAGCCCGCAACATTGTATTGATAAGCAGTTGCTAGATCGTTATCTTGCATCGATGTCGTCAAAATTACTACAGGTAATTTGTTTAAAGCCGGATCTGCACGTAATTCCTTCAAGAATTCTAGTCCACCCATTTTGGGCATATTTAAGTCGAGCAGAATCAACAACCTACTGTTATCTTCTGTGGCGATGTGGCTGTTGGTGCGGAGCATAGCTAGAGCTTCGAGTCCATTAGCTGCTCGATACAAAGTAGAATCTGAATCGTTTTTTTTCAGCGCGCGTTGGACGTTCATCACGTCCACTTCGTCATCTTCGACCAGGAGAATATTGAGTTGTTGAGTGGTGGTCATCACGGGAGATCGGGTAGCTATCATCATTTAAGCCTAATTACTTTACTAGATCTCGATCTGTGTTAGCTCTAGTATGCTCCTCTAGCTGATCGATCGGCATTCCCCTATTGTAAGACCTTGACACGATTGTCCATCTATCAAAAGGAATGTTTATGCTAGGGGGAATTGCGGCCAGGTGAAATGGACTGCTAAACCTTTACCGGAAGGTGGAGTTTCCAACCAAATTTTACCACCGACGCGCTCGACGAGCTTCTTGGCGATCGCGAGTCCGATCCCTGTATTCTCTTGAACATCACGCGGTTTGAGGGTTTCAAATAGTCGAAACACTCGCTGATGGTGTTCTGGCTCGATTCCAGGGCCATCATCAGTAATCACAAATTCGATCTGTTCTCCAGCTAAATTGACGCACATCCCAATCCGACCGCGATGTTTGTCCTGGGAGACTTCACTTACTGCCAGTGCATCGTGGTGTTTGAGGGCATTTTCTAGCAACTCTTCGATAACTTTGCACAAGTGAGATCTGCACGCAGTCAGATGGAGATCGGTAGGATTTATCTCGATTTGGAAGTTGGGTGGGAGAACAAGATCGGTTTTGATTTCTGCCAAAAAAGTAGCAAGTTTGATCGGTTCTGGAGTAACAGGAGTTTGGCCCAAATTGGAGTATTCCCACAGTCCATCGATCAAGTTGTTAAGGCGATAGGTACGCTGGCGGAGGAGTTGGATATTGAGATCGAGTTGTTCCGATGAGTAGGGCTGAACTTCTTCTTCAATCCACTCGGCGAGAGTGGAAATTCCCCTGAGCGGGGTTTTGAGATCGTGGGCGGTCGCGTAGGCAAATTCGGCTAGTTCTTGATTGCGGCTATTGAGGGTAAAGTTAGTAGCAATTAGGGCAAGGTTAAGTTTCTCGACGGCTTTAAGATGAGTTTGGAGTTGTTTCATCAAATTAGTTTGTTCGGACACGTCCCTGACAATTGCGATAGTTCGATGTTCTTGCTGAATTTCACTGAGGGAAAGTTCGATCGGGAAACTGCTCCCGTCTTTCCGGTAGGCAGTAAGCTGCCAAATTCGCTCCAGTTTGGGCTGTTGTTGGAGCCAAGTGAATAGTTGCGGTAGGGATTGGGGGGTGGTGACAGTGGCAAATAGCCGCATGAGAGGGCATTCTAATAAATCGGTGGCGGTGTAACCAAACATCTCAATCAGAGCAGGATTGATGGTTTCAATTTGACCCGATCGATCTAAAATCACAATCCCGTCGATGATATCGGTAGTCAGGGTCTCAATCAAACTATCGCGGCTTTGAAGTTGGGCTTCTCGTTGTCGCAATTCTCGTTCCAATAACTGAAATAGATAAATCCCGCCGACAGTGGACATAATGCCCGTAAAGGTAAATAGTAATTGGAGAGAGTGAATCAATGATTGGAGATTGTCGAGGTCTTCACGTTGACGATCGAGAGCGATTTGTTCGATCGCTTGACTGGTATTAATTTCTTGGTGCAGGAGATCCATTTCCCGCGTACCTTGTTTGAGGAGTGCCGATCTGCCGGAAACTGAATCCACTGTTTGTAACTCTTTGATCAGTTTTTGGATTGATTGAATTCGAGATCGAATTGAGTTTAATTGAGCTAATTTTTCGGCATCATTCCCGATCGATCGCTGTAGATTCGAGAGGGCAATTGCGAGACTTTGCTGAGATATTCGATCTGGTTCTAAAAATTCTGGATCGCCAGAAATTAGATATCCGCGCACGCCAGTATCCGCACTGAGCATGACGAAAAATAGTTCTTTGGTATTGGTAATTCGTTCCTGGCTAATGGCAATTTCTGTTCTAATGGTGTTGCTCTCTACCCGCGACCACAACCAAGCTCCCATCGTTGCTAATAAACAAAGAGCGGGAATAGTCACGATCGCCGCCCCCCGATAGGAGAGTGACATTCGCGACCAATAAGTTAATAATCGAGGTTGTTCAAACATCAATATCTATGCTAACTTGGCATAGTTGTTTTGAGCCAGGTGAAACAAAATCGGCACCCTTGAATATATTCAGCATCCAACCAAATTTTACCGCCTTCACCTTCGACGATCTTTTTGACTAGGGCTAAACCAATTCCGGTATTTTCAGTGGAATCTGTTGTGGGATTTAGGGTTTGAAAAATCTCAAAAACTCGGTGGCGACTTTCGCCGTCAGGAATACCTGGGCCATCATCAGCGATCGAGAATAAATGCCGATCGCCTAAATCCTCACCAGTAATTTCGATTCGACCATTGGTAGAGTTATGGTGTTTAATCGCATTACTAAGTAAATTAGCAAAAACCTGAGTTAATAATAATCTTTTGGTCTGCAAAGTTGGCATTAATTTGCCAATGATAATCTTGAAACTTGCTGGTGGTGATAGGGAATCGATCGTCTCAGCTAAGACTTGATTGACATCAACAGTTTCAGACTCTAATTCCTCTTTTCCTGCGCGGGAATAACGTAACAGCCCATCAATCAAGGCATCCATGCGTTTGACTCGTTGACGCAATAATTTGAGTTGTTGATTTTCGCCGGGAATTTGTTCGAGGAGATCTTCTTCGATCCACTCTGATAAATTGGAGATCGCCCGCAAGGGAGATTTGAGATCGTGAGCGGCGATCGATACAAATCGATCAAGTTCCTGATTTCGTTCCTGCAACTGTTGTTGCGCCAACATTAGTGAATTGTTCAGTCGTTGGAGATCTAGGGTTTGAGTTTGACTAAGAATTTCTAATCGCTTGCGATCGGTAATATCTTTGATCGCAGCGAGTAAATATTGAGGTTTACCCATCTGTTCAGCAGGAGCAATCGATGTCATTAGGGCAACAGTCAGATTCACCCACACATGATGTCCTTGTTTGTGAATATAGCGTTTTTCCAGAGTATATTCATCAATTTCACCATTGATTAATTGTGTTAATAAAGCGATATCTGCCGCCAGATCTGCGGGTTCGGTAATTGATTGAAAAGTACTTGTTAATAGTTCTGCGTTGGTATAACCGACAATTTCACAGAATTTTCGATTTACCCGTAACAAAGATCCGTCCAGGGCGACATGAGCAAACCCCAGCGGTGTATGCTCGAACGTGTGACGAAAGAGTTCTTCACTATTTTTTACTTCCAGCATCGATGCTTCTAGCTCTTGAGTCCGCCTTTCCACCCGTGCTTCCAGTTCCTCATTAAGTTGTTGGATTTGGGCTTCCGCCAACTCGCGATCGCGAATTTGCTGTTGCAGTGCTTGATTGGCAGTGGTTAGCTGGGCTGGACTCGGCAGCGTCAACGCCTGGGGAATCAACTTCACTAACACCATGGCAGTATAAGCCGAAACTACCGCAGTTATGGCTTTGACTGTGCCGGAGAGCCAGTAAACTGGATGCCACAGCGTCCAGGTCTCCAACAGATGTGTAGCTCCACACAGGATAATAAATGCCCCAAACAGCGAAAAAATCCAGTTAAACGGTAGATCCTCCCGTTTATCAACGAAATAAAACAGAGTCAACGGAATCGAAAAATAGGCAATCGAGATCGTTAGGTCTGAGATCAGGTGTAACCCTACTAACTCAGTTTTCCAGAGGTAACAATGTCCATGGGGAATGAATAAATCGGACATGATCGAACTGGTAAAACCTTCCATAATAGTTGAGTCAGGATACTCTGGCAATCTCGGGTCGTAAGCTGGTCGGGGCTAGTGCCGTTCTCAGCATTGTTGGTTGAACGAGCGATTGAGCTAGCAGACGACGATAGAGATTGCTTAATTGTACCGCTACTCCCGTCCAACTAAAGTTATCCTGTACTCTTATCACTGCTTGTTTTCGCACCTGCTGCGTCCAGAGATCGTCGGTCAGAATCCGCTCAATTGCTTGGGCAAACGCAGTTTCATCTTTGGCGGGGACGAGTAGCCCCGTTTCTTCGGGAACGACGGTAAATTTCAACCCACCAACAGCAGAGGCAACGACAGGAGTACCACAAGCCATGGCTTCGATCGCGACTAAACCAAAAGGTTCGTAATGACTGGGAATCACGCAGACATCTGCTGCTGTATAGTATAAGGGCAATCGATCGTGCCCCACCATGCCGACAAATTCGATGGCGGAGCCTTTCCCGTGAAGCATCGAGGCTCCCAACCCTAAACTATCAACTATTCCTTCAATCCGTTGGCGTTCGGCTCCATCATCCTCTTGCGGATCGCTACCACCGACGATTAACAGACGCAGATTCTGGGCATCAGCAGATCGCTCGACTAATTGAGCATAAGCACGAACGAGGGTTTCGATCCCTTTGCGCGGGTCGAAACGACCGACATATAGGACTATTTTCGCCTGCGGATCTAGTCCCAATTGTTGTCTCGCTTCGGCTCTGGAAATCGGCTGGAAGTTATCAATATCCGTACCGCAAGGAATAATTTCAATTCTGCCCCGTTGAGAAACTAGCTGCCGTAAGTCAGCCATTTCCTGGGGACTGGTGGCGACGATGCAATGGGATTGTTCGAGGATTTGCCGTTCTACAGCTAATCTGGTTTGGGCGATCGGCGGAATATAATCGACTGTGCGGTACTTAATCGCCCCAAGGGAGTGGTATGTATGGAGTAATTGAAGATTTTGGTGTTTTTTCAGTTCTAACCCCACCCAGCCGGACATCCAGTAGTTGGTATGGGCGAGTGGATAATTTAACCCCTCTTGTTGCTGGAAGTTCTGAAATGCCGCAACGAATGCAGGCATATATTCAAATAATCGATCGCGAGGAATGTATTTTTCTGGTCCTGCTACGAGCCGAATTGTCCGACAATGGGGTGTATGCTCGACGATTGTGGCATCATCGAGATTGCTCTTCCGGGTGAACATATCCACTTGCCAACCGAGCTTGGCGAGGGCTTCACCGATCTGTCTGACGTAGACATTTTGCCCGCCAGCGGCATCTTTACCAATTTGTGCCGCCGGGTCGCCATGTTCGGAAATTAATGCAATTGCTTGGCGGCGCGGAATCTTGACTCGTGAAGTGGGGAAGGGGTGAGGATGGGTTTGCATATTAATTGATAATTGATAATTGATAATTGCGCGTTCGTTAGGTTCCTCGATGGTGTTAAGGTGTCTGGTGTTGAGTGTGGGCGGATAAGTTCTCTTTCCCCTTTCCCCTTTCCCCTCCCCTAAGCCGCTTTAGCCATCTGGAAATGTCCGTTAAGGGCGAATTTCTCCGCCATCACTTGTCGATACACAGCTTCATAGCCATTCGTCATGCTATCTACCCCGAAGTGACTTTCGACATACTCGCGACAAGCCCAGCGGGAGATCGATGGAATTTGGCTAACGGCGGCGATACATTCGGCGACGGTATGGCAAATAAAACCGCTATGCCCGTGGGCAACTATTTCTGGCACCGCGCCTAAACCCATCGCAATTACGGGCGTACCCGCAGCCATCGATTCGATTATGACTAGCCCAAACGGCTCTCTCCAAGTAATCGGGAATAAAGTGGCGATCGCCCGTCCCATCAGGTTATTCTTCATATCATGGTCGGCTTCACCGAGAAATTGAATGAATTCACCATCGATCTGGGGTTTAATTTCTCGATCAAAAAACTCCATATCCACCGGATCGACTTTACCAGCCATTTTCAGCGGAATACCTGTCGCCTTGGCAATTTCGATCGCATGATGGGGACCTTTTTCTGGTGACATTCGCCCTAAAAAAGCCAGATAGGCAGGCGCATCGGGGGTAGGGAAAAATTTATGACTATCGACATCAATGCTGTTATAAACCGTCGCCACACAGTTTAAGCCCAGTTCGGCTTCTCTTTGTGCTTCCGAGATGCTCACATAGGGTTGAGCTTTGGCATGGCTAAACATCTTTTGATTATCAGGTGTAAAAATACCGTGCAGGGTGTGTACTGTCGGTGTTTTCGTTAGTTTGGTATAGGGGAGAGCCGCACAACCCATATGAGAGTGAATCAGATCGAATTCTCCAGCGCGTTCGTAAACTTGCGCCAACTGGAGCATTTCATAAATCCCATACTCTTTGATGCTCGAATCTAGGCGCAGGGCTTGGGGGTGAACTGATGCTAATTTTGCGAGGGTAATCGAATCACCAGAAGCAAATAGAGTTACGTCATGTCCGCGTCTGACTAGCTCATCAGTTAATAAACCGACAATTAATTCAATCCCGCCGTATGCTGGTGGGGGAACGCGCTCCCATAAAGGGGCAATCTGGGCAATTCGCATGACGAAACTCCTAATTTAGCTGCTGTTGGTAACTGCGATCGAACTATTTGAACCTAATTATCTAATCCCAGAATGGCGAAGTCTTCTACCAGAAGAGGTATCTTTGAATCTACCGTTTGTACTTCCAATTGGCGATCTAAATTTCGATCCCTTCAGTAGCTCCACCAATTTCGCGCCAAGTTGTTAGACCACCAATAATTTGAGCTACATTCATGAAGCCATTACTTAGTAAAATTTGTGCCGCATGTAGAGATTGCTGATCAGATTCACCGTAAATATAAATGTCCCGATAATGCGTTAGAGCCGATTTTGCAAGATCTTCCAGGCGATCGATCGACACCGAAATTGCTCCTTTGATATGTTCCCGATTGAAGGTTTTGGGAGCGCGAATATCAATGATCGTTAAATTTGGCTGGTTTGATTCTATCCGATATTTCAATTCATTCAGAGTGAATTTAGCCTCAAGCATCACTGAGCTTGGTAGCTGCTTGGCTGAGAGATTTGGTGACTCCTTGGCACCATTATATAAATTTTCCATCTTCGTTGATCGGCTTATTTTGTATTATCCACAGCGTCGCATACTTTGAAAAACCTAACTTCTATCAAAAGGTAGATATTTAAAGTAGTCTCGATCGAGAAAATTTCTGTATTTTTGGATAGTTTTAGATGATTATTTTTAGTTGCTGGTTAATGTTATGAGTAGGCGATCGACTGCATCAGCTACACTGTCAATTAAATATTCATTTTGATAGACTACTTGAGATTGATAATCTCTCGATCGACTGATGTAAATTCCAGGTTATTAATCGAAGATGGAGAAGCAAAACTTACTCAACACGATCGAGATTATGAAAACTAATCCCCAAGTCTCCGAACTAACGCCTCCAAATATCACCCCCTCTGTAGGTACAACTATTAATGGTATTTTAGTATTACTTCCCCTATCTTTATTTTTGCTCGGTCTGTTTACAGGTGTAATCAACCCTTAGTTACGGTAGTTACAGCTTTTTACTTGTACCTACTTAAGAGATAGATGTTAGTGATGTTATAAGATTAAACCTTTAAAAGTGAGATAATTTAGATCGTCAAGTTACGATCTAGATTATCCTCCTTTATCGATAAATCACCACAGGTACGCGCTTATAAGCAGGCGTACCAGATCGCGGTTCAATTCTTGCCTTAAAAATAACATTCACTTCTGGATAGAACATTAACGCCGCCCCTTCCCGTACAGCACCATAGATTGTTTCGACGTTTTCTAGTTTACCTGCATCTCCTTGTACCGTCACCAGATCGTGTGCAGATAAACCAATTTTTTCAGCATCAATCCGGTTGATTAAAATACAATTGCGATGAGGCATTCCACGATAATGATCGCCAATTTTATAGACGACGGTATTGTGTTGAGAATAGCTACGTCCGGTCATGAGGGCGAGGACTAGACTCTTAACCGATCGATCGATCCCAAACTCTTCAGCTTCTGGTAAAGTGAGATTTGGTAAAGGTGTGGCAAACATTTTCGCTTTACCTGACGGCGTTTTGAAGTGGGGTTCAGTTACAATCCGCCCCGAAATAGTAAATTCTTCCTTTGTCTGATCAATAGTAGCGATCTTCTCATAACCTGGAATAGTTGTGGCGATTAGTTGTCGGACATAATAAGGATCTTGCAATTTACGCCATTGAATTGGAGTTTCCCCTAGTAAATTATCTGCCAGCTTAGTAATAAACTCGACTTCGCCAACTAGATCGGCATCCTTTAAATGGGTTTCCCCTGCATCATTGAGTCGCACAAAATTATTGCCCGATTCCGTCGTAGTTTGATATGGATGCTCGAACCGATTCAACACGGGAATAATAATTGTGTTAGTTTTTGCTAGTCCATGAAAGTGTCCGATATTCGGTTTTGTGGCTAGGTAAATGATCGTGTTGATGTTACCCAAAGCGCGTTTTGCCTGGGCTGAGTCAGGGTTAGCCCCATAGATATTGCCACCGACACAGAGCAGACTATCTACCTTCCCTGCCTCCGCTGCTGCGATCAGATCGCGGGTGTGATAGCCCTGGGGGAGTGCCAGAGGTCGCCCTAATAGCCGTTCTAAGGCTTGTTTAATCTCGGCTTTGAGCTTGACCGTCACACCCATCGAACCAAAGCCCTGGACGTTGGAATGTCCCCGGACGGGCATCACTCCGGTTCCCATTTTGCCAGCATTGCCGCTGACTAGGGCGGTGTTGGCGATACTGTAGACGTTATCTACGCCGTTAGTCTGTTGGGTAATTCCCATTGCCCAGCCGAATACGACTCTTTTGGAAGTGCCGATAATGGTGGCAGCGGTTTCGATCTCGGCACGAGAGACTCCGCAAGTAGTAATAATGGTTTCCCAGTCAGTCGTATGTGCTTGCTCTAGAACTGATTCCCAGCCGTGCGTATGCGCTTGAAGGAAGTCTCGATCGATCCTGCCCTGCCCCATTAATGCTTTTTGAATCCCGACGAATAAGGCGACATCGCTACCTGGAATCGGTTGCAGATAGAGTGAGGCAATATCCGAGCCAGGAACTAGCGATTTGACTGGAAATGCGGGGGAGCCGAATTTAACTAACCCAATTTCCATCACGGGATTGATGACGATGACTTTGCCACCCTTATCGCGGGTCTTAATCAACTCATTCATCAAGCGCGGATGATTGGAAGGAGAATTCGATCCCGCTAATACTACACAGTCAGCCTCTTTCAAGCTCTCCAGACTGACGATCGAGGTATTAGTTCCGAACATCTCATTCAGAGCTACCGTCGAGGGTGCATGGCACAAATCCGAGCAATCTGCGAGATGATTAGAACCGAGCGTCCGCATCATTAGTTGCAGCAAAAACGCGGCTTCATTAGAGCCACGCCCAGAACTATAGGAGGCAACTCGCTCTGGATCTTGCTGGAATGCAGTAGTAGCGATTTCATAAATCTCATCCCAAGCAATCCGCTCGTAATGAGAGCTACCCGCCCGCAAAATTACTGGAAAACTCAATCTACCTAACTTGTCAGCCTCCAAGGATGACAATTGTTGCAGTCTCGCAATCGGATTTGTATCGAAAAAATGTGTCGGCACTCCTGGCTGAATTTCGGCAGAAATCGCCTCTACACTTTTCATGCAGCGTTGGAGCTTTTCACCTGTTTCATTAGTGAATCCGCCTTTTTGTCCCCCCGTTCCCCAAGAGCAAGATAGACAAGCACTTTTATGGAGTAGTGTTTTCCACAGCTTTGCGCCTTGAGGTGAGAGTGTTTGTTTTGCCCAGTATTCAATGATGTGCGTTCCGCCACCAATTTCAGGGGTGTCCTGATTGGTTTCTTGGTAAGGTGGTTTAGGCTGGGGGTTAGTTTCCATATGATTCTCGTTCCGAGCGGCTGCGCCAACAAATGATTGAGGGTAAATTAATCTACATTAGCAATCTCAACTTAATAAAGGTCATGGCTTATTAATTCTGACCTTAATAATTAATAATTATTAATTAATTCAAGCTTGGATTCAATCACCTACTTACTGGTGTTTAGGATCTGGATCTGGGGCAAACTGTTAGCCTTGATCTTTGATCGAGCCTCAGTCAAAGTCTGAGATTTCTCAGTAGATTCAACCGCGTTCGATACTAACTTCGATTACTGTCCCGATTCAATCTCTGCGCCACGTTTGACGGCATCTTGATAGGCTGGACGGGCATGAATGCGATCGAGCCACTCCACCAATCTCGGACGGCTATCATCTAAACCAGCCCGCTCCGCCGCAGCTTCTAAGGGAAAGCTCATTTGGATATCAGCGGCGGTAAATTCATTACCAGCGAACCAAGGATAATGTTCGAGTTCCGCTTCTAAATAGTCCAAATGTGTCGTAATTTGAGGTTGGATAAAAGAGCTTTTGACTGGTTGTGAAATTGCTCGAACGATCGGACGTAACAAAAACGGCGATTTCTCTTGCATCTGGTCGAAAACTAACTTAATTAATAGCGGTGGCATCAAGGAACCCTCGGCATAATGCAACCAATATCGATATCGCAATCGCTCTGGTACATCGATTGAGGGCGCAAATCTCCCTTCTCCATACCGCTCGACTAAA
The DNA here is from genome assembly GCA_041738715.1 of Chamaesiphon sp. Lineage (GTDB taxonomy): Bacteria > Cyanobacteriota > Cyanobacteriia > Cyanobacteriales > Chamaesiphonaceae > Chamaesiphon. The sequence goes on along the minus strand of JBGSPI010000002.1, from coordinate 4,167 downwards.
TATTCAATAATCGCACCAGATTCAGCTAATGTGAGCGTGTCGTCGGTAATCACTGGCGATTTACCGAGGGGATGCACTTGACGCAGAGATGCCGGAGCCAGCATGGTTTCTGGGTCGCGCTGATAGTATTTGATATCGTATTCGAGTCCGAGTTCTTCTAGGAGCCAGAGGATGCGCTGAGAACGGGAGTTATTGAGGTGGTGAACGGTGATCATGTTGTGAGGAAAAACAAGTAGATATAGCAGGAAATGGACTGTAGTCATCAACCGCCCCGCAGATAAATCGCGGGCTACCAGGCAAAAGTCTACTTAAGTGGACTTAATTACGTTAGCTAGCACTTTAGTTGCGGGTATTTGTCAACGAAGCACCCATCCCTACACATTTAGGGATGAGAATTCAATAATTAAATCAAAGAACACCTAACCCATTAATCGCCACCATCCCGGCAATTGCTGAAGCAACCAATGATGTTAACGCCGTACCAAACAGCCACCAAGCGGCACTTGCAGCCATTTTCTGAGCTTCGATCGCTTGTTGTTGGGCTTGTTGTTTGACTGCTTTAAATCGTTTTTGGACTTCTTGCTGAATCCGCTGTCCCCGCTCGATCACCGTATTGCGAGTGTCCTCGATTTTGGCGATAATCCGGTTGGCATCTGCCTCAGAAATATCCTCCCGCGAACTCAACACAGCTACCAGAGTTTCTTTGTCGAAATGTCCCAGCCGCTCTCCTAGTGCTTCAAATCCAGCTTGAGGATCGTCAAAGATCTTGCTAAAGTCGGCTTGAATGCCTTCATAGTTGAGTTCAGGACGTTCTAGAGAATTGAGATAGTCGCGGACTTTACCGAAGATACTATCGATCGCTGATTGGAAGGTTTGGCGGACTTTTTGAATCTGCTCGGTGAGTGATTTGTAAGTCGATTCCACCTGGTCGGCAATCCGGTTTGCTTCCTCTTCAGACAGATCCTCACGTTGGGATAATAAGGCTACAAAGGTCGATCGATCGAAATGACTAAACCTGTCACCTAAGCTATCAAACCCCGCTGTAGGGTGTTTTAAGAGCAGTTGGAGGTCACGTTTGATCCCGTCAGGATTAAGCTCTTCTTTCTGGGTATTTCGCAGATAGTTTTCCAGGCTGGCTTCAAAGTCTACCGCTTGTTTTTGGGCGCGATTAGCCAGACGACGGGGTGCTTTGACGATCAAAGTAATGGCAGACTGAACTCGATCGACTGTTGCATTTACCTGTTCTTCAGTGAGATTTCCCTGTTGAGTAAGTAGTTTAACCAGTGTGTCTCGATCAACTTGTGATAATCTTTCACGCAGTGCATCAGCACCTGCTTTCGGATCATCTAACAAGGTTTGGAGATCTTTTTTAATCCCTTCAGGATCGAGTTCTTCAAGGTTAGTCTGACGCAGGTATTCAGCTAATGCGGTGGTCGTTTTTTCGTACTGCGCCTTAGCTTGCTCGGTTACTTCGCCAGGTGCTTTGAGGATCTGATCTTTGACTGATTCAGATTCAGCCGTTTGAGTAGAATTGACTACTTCTGATCGCACTTCTTCCAGATAGTTGGATAGATTCTCGATACTTCCTGGCTGAAGATCGTCGCGCAGGGATAGAGTTTCGACAAAGTAATTGCGATCGAGATGTTCTAATTCTTGGCGAATGGTTGTCGGATCTGCTTGTGGATCGTAGACAACATCTTTAAACTCTTTTTTCACCGCTGTTTGATTCAATTCCCAAGCAGGTGAAAACAACAAGTAGTTTTCTAGATCTGCTCGAATCACACTAAAGGGTTTAGTTTTGGTGTCAGATTCTTGTGCTTCGGGACGCTCTGCACCACCCAACACAGAAGCTTTAAGCTTGTTAATTTGACCAGAAACCTTCTCGACATCTAAATCGGAAAGGTTGGTATTTTGCACCACTTTACTCAAGAGCGCGCTCAAGCCAAACTGGAGAGCCTGACTAGTAAAACTACCACCATTACCATCTTTGAGATCCACCCCTTTAATTAATTGCTGAACTTTGCCAGCCAATTCATCTGAGTTTAGGTCTTCTGGTGTCGCCGATTTGAGTAGCTCTCGAAGCTGACTGGGCACATCTTTTTGATCGCCTTCTTTGCCCACTAATTGTTTCCAAGTAGTTTCTAGCTTATCAGCGATTTGATTGATATCTTTTTTGGAAAAATCTGTCCGACTGCTAACTAAGTCAACGAAACTTTGACGGTTGATATTACCGAGTAAATCGCTATTAGCAATATCTTTGAGATCCGACTCTTTCAGTAGTTTTTCAAACTGAGAGCCGATTTTATCAACATCCACATTGGGTAACTGTAAATTACTCAAAGAACTTTGCAGCGTTTTTTGAATGCTACCAGCGTCCAACCCAGAAGTTAGTTCGCGACGGACAGCAGCCGTAATTTCTTCGGCTGTCGATACCACCTGATTTTTAGCAGCATTTGCACCTAACGCCGTCGTGGCAGTGCCGATCATCCCCTGAAGACCAGAACTAGCAGTACTCACAATCGAACCGATCAGAGAACCAACTGCATTCGCACCAAGTAATACCACGAGTGAAAAATAAGCAGACCAAATCGTCACACCAACGATCGCACCAGCAAGTACACTAGTTGTCAGGCTGAGTTTTACTGCCAAAAAGCAAGCAGCAGCTAAAGAAATCGTCATCGTTACTAGTGCGCCGATCCCAATTTTGGTTTCGATTCCCCGCACTGTCTCCATCAAACCATCAGAGTCACCATCAGAATCTGGCACAGCACCTGGAGAAGCAATTAGGGCAACCGATAGGTTTGTTAATAACAATTGAAACGCGATCGCCATCAATAAACCTGACAGCAATGCTACCAAAAATTGAGGGCTGGAAAAATTTTCCACAATAGCTCCGCCTAACTCAGAGTTAAACTGAGCTATCTGTAATGATTGACCGCTCGAACTTTGGATAAAATCTAAATATGTAAGCATTTTTATCTTAATTTGAAACTATTTCTAGCATGGCAAACTGAACGGAAAATAACTTCTGTCTAAAGGTATATTTTTGGATTCACTCTTTAAAATCGGTCTATCCCAATTAAAAGATCCCCAACTTCTTCAAATTCGGGGATCTAGTGTATCTGCAATCTATTTCATCTTTCAAACATTTTATCTACCTTTTGGATGACTAATTACCAATTAGTAGGGATTAAAATAGTAATTATAAATACGATTTGCACAACATCAGATCATTACTAAGACCTATGTCACATTTTGAAATTTACCCATCACCAAGCCCAAAGCCTGAACCATCAACTCCCGAACCATCAACTCCCGAACCAGCACCATCGCCACCCCCAGAAATATATCCATCACCAATTCCCGAACCACCGCTACTACCAGTTACCGAACCTGCGCCATCGCCCACTGTTTCGAGTGCCATGTTTGCAGATTGTCGCTAACCTAAAGAAAGATAGATCCCCGACTTCATGGTCGGGGATAGATTAACACTAAAGTAATCTAATCTCCTACAGCAAATTATCAGTATGTTTGGCGGCTACTTTGTTGGTAGCGTCATATACTTGCAACTGGCGAATACCTTTGTGAGTCAGAATCTCGCCCGCATTCCGAACTTGATCTTTGGTACCATCGATGACAACGAGATAATAGCCCTGTTCGAGTAAATCGCTATAGACTTGAGCATCGTTATCGGGAATGCCTAATCCAATCAGCGCGCCCAATAAACTAGCTCCACCCGCACCAATCGCCGTTCCAGCTAGAGTTGTAGCTAGAGTTGTAGCCGCTGCACCTGCCAACATTATAGGTCCTACACCAGGGATGGCTAAAGTCCCTAAGCCGACTAATAAACCTGTCAGACCACCCAGCGTACCACCTGTTACCGCACCAGCCACCGCGCCTTCATCAGCTTTATTATCGATACTTTTGTGTACTTCTACGCCAGCAACTCGATCTTCTGTGTCGGCATTCCGTCCGACAACGGAAACATTCTGCATCGGAAAGCCGCTTTGTTTGATTTCTAGTAATGAGCACTGGTTGTTTAAAGAATGAGAAAGTCTAAGCATGGCACAGTCAAGAGTTCAGTCATAGAGATGGGGCGATGATAGTAACCGATAGCCATCGCTGGAGTTTGATTTTTGCCAAGACCCCAGTGCGACCGAACCCAGT
>JBGSPI010000001.1:0-4962 GCA_041738715.1 Chamaesiphon sp. | reverse complement strand
ACTGGGTTCGGTCGCACTGGGGTCTTGGCAAAAATCAAACTCCAGCGATGGCTATCGGTTACTATCATCGCCCCATCTCTATGACTGAACTCTTGACTGTGCCATGCTTAGACTTTCTCATTCTTTAAACAACCAGTGCTGATTTGAGCCAGCACCGTCGAGCCACTCCTTACCGTTAAATGATTGAGGAAAAATTACTTTGTCCGTGCGATAATCGATCCGAACCACCCTTTGCTTGTCGGAATACCAGTAAACTGTCCGCCCCCCGACTATTTCAGCCAACTTGTCATCTTTCATCAAGGGAAAGTGGAGTTGAGCGGGATGAATGCGGGGGATGATGACAGGGTAAGATTCTGGCTTAACTCTGCTGGCGAACTGTTTAAAGTCTGGTACCAGTCGAGCCATAATCTCAACCCGATGTTCTCTGGTAGGCTCGTTCCAACACATCCAAGCACCTGCGGGGGAGAAGGTAAGATTGTGCCCGTTGCAAACAGGACAGTAGTAACGTTCTCGGTAGCAGCGGTAAGGTGTTAAAGCATCCTTATAGTCGGCAAGAACGATTGGTTGGCGCATTAGTTAAAAGGGGATTTTATCCTCTTCAACTTCATCCTCCTCAAACTCAGGCGGATCGATATATTCCGGTTCGGGTGCTGGTTTAGCTTTAGTCGCAACCGGAGTAGTCGGAATAGTTGGTGCGGGTGCTGATTCTTCAGTGACGGGGGATGAAGCTACATCGATCGCATTGCTGTTATCCTCTACTGAAGGAATAGCAGCACCTGTTACTGCGGCTGGTGCGACAAGCTCTGGAGCAGGTGCCAGCATAATCGTCCCAGCCGTAGGTGGTGAGAGCAATGAGCGCGATCGAGGGTTGAGGATATCGATAATGGCATCGGCAAGCCGTTCGTCAGTACCCATAAAGAAATCCTGCCAATTCAGGACAGTTGGATGGACATAGCCATCAATGTAACAGGCAGGAGATTTGACTTTATCGCCGACAGACTTGCGAATGATAATTGGCTGAAAGATGCACAAGGCATTGAAAACTTCATTTTTAGGGCGGAATAAAGTCTTGTTTGCTTCAGCCTGACAACGAGCCACGGAGGTACAAAACTTCTGCCACTCGATCGATAAAGTCGCTTGGTGAGATCCCTTGGCGAACAGTCGGAGTGGAATATCGTGCAGTGGCTGCTTGTTAGCGTCCATAAACATTACCAAGAAGATTTGGAAGTTACCAGCGTTAGGATCGTTACTGTGCTTGGCACGATCCCATTCGCCCAGTACGACTAGAGTTTCCTCAGTTTGACTGGCTTGGCGATCGAATGCCCCCAATTGACAGATGGGGGTAAGGATCATCCGAGGCTGCTGGAGCAAGACCCCCACCTCAGTTTGCCCACTGTTGTAGGCGTACTCAGTCATTTCGGTACCTTCGAGGTTCTTCCAGCCAGCTTTCTCCGCTTGACTCAGTGGCACAAAATAACCGCATTGGGCGGGATTCTCGCCGCGCAACGCTTGGGCGTAAGGATAGGAGAAATCGGTGGCTGGCAATGCGTCGGTAAGATATCGACTTGTAGTAATGGTCATGAATTTCTTAGGATGAGGTGGATGAAGGCATAAAAAAACACCAGTTGTTGAGACTGATGCGCTTAGTTGAAGCCAATCGCGATTACGGTGATGGCTACTCCTCACTTTTACTAAGCGAAGCGGTAGGGTTTGAGCAAGCTTCGAGAACAGTGCAGTACTAGAAATCTGGTGCCTTATCCCTCAATAAAAAAGCACCAATCGGAATTGGTGCGAGATCGATCGAAATAGGATGCGGAAGATATTTAATCTTCTTTATCCTTGCGCTCCAAACGAATAACTCGTCTTTTCAACAACCGAGTTTGTCGTGCAGTGTCGGATAACTCATAGTTGAGGTCATCGTTATACGACATTAGAGATTGAAAGCCTTCGCGGATAATAATCTGCTGGCTACCTTCAACACTGTCGATCCGATGACGGAGGGAAATTACATCTTCCCTCAGCGCGTCGATGTTTTGATTCATGGCACCCATGTTTTGCTGTATGGTGCCAACAGCTTGAATAATTTGAGTAAGCTGACCTTCAAGACGATCGAAACGTTCTTCTGACATAATGGTAGGTGAATAAATTATTTTGCTTTGGAAGATAGCCAGCTAGTTGACGCTAGGTGGCTATCTATATTTTATCTCGAAGTTAACAGTCTTGATGTCATCATATCCTCATAGGCAATGGCTTCTAGTTCGTGCTGTTGCATGTGAACGAGAAAGTCCAACCCATAACTCATTGACTCACTCAAATAGTCGAGATCGAAGACAGCAGGATCTGAGTAACGCTGCATTCCCCGAATCTTAATCTCATGCCAGTAACCTGAAACACGTTGGCTCGGACGGTAAACAATCTCACCACAGATGCCCCAAGTTAAGCGTAATCGAGCAATCCACTCTTCTCTTTCCTGGGGTATGTTGTAGCCCAAATACACCAGAAATGCGGGTTCATCTGCATGAGTATTACCCCAATCATGAGGATCGTCTGCTGGAGCTTCACAAATAACTAAGCCTGGAAGTAATTCTGTGAAGGTGAAACCTTGAACTGTCGAAGGTTGTTGCGCTAACATAGAGTTTCATTAATCATAGTTTTAGTCGTTAACCGACCTTTTTTATTGGCAAAAATAGCGAGAGTTAGCAGCAAAGAAATTACTACTAACCTCCATCGTTACGAAGCGAAGCACACAGATAAATTGCTTGCTACTAATTAGCAAGCAATAGCGATTTAGCATGAGACGAGTGCAGTCTCAGAAGTGGCTTTAGCTTTATTAGCAGCCATAGTAGCGGCACGTTTTTGAGCAGGTGTAAGCGGGACAATAGCTTCAACAACTTCAGTTACAGTCTCAAGTTCTACAGCGATAAATTCACTATCATCAACGATTGTTGCTTCGACTGGTTCGAGTACAACTGCTTCAACTTCCGCAGGTACGGGTGCTGGAATAGACACAACAGCAATAATCTTAGAAATCCATACGCCAATGGTGGCAAGCTCTTTACCTAAGCGGAATTTACCAGCTACAACCAAGTTAGATTCTGGTGCAAATAAGCGTTGGTTGACATCAGTAACAGCGACTGCAAAGTTGACTTTAATATCACCATCAATGGCAGTACCAGTAATGGTTGTATCGCCGATTTGAGCAGAGAGAATAAAAATGTTAGCAGTGAAAGTACGCATGGAAGTTTTCCTAGTAGGGTGAATGATTTTCAATATTACAAAGCGCAGCGAAATTAATCTCTAAACTAGTAGAGATTAATTTCGCTGATACGAGGCGAAGCAAGCAGTTAAAATTAGCCAACTTTAGGCTTAGAAGGTAATTGAATTTCAGAAATAGTAACGACAGGTTTAGCGCAGAGTTCGCCATCTTCGTTATTCCAAGACTCGAATGTCAGATCGCCCGTAACAGAGATGAGACAGCCTTTGGTGAGGAAATTAGCCGCTTTAACTAGTGCATCACCGACAAATTTCAATTGATACCAATCAGTGGCATCGTCGGTAACTTTGATAGCTAAGGCTGTGTCAGCGATTTGAAAGTAACCAGTACCATCTTTACGAGGAACATCAGCAGTAGAAGTAGCGCGACCAGTGTAACCAGATAAAGTAACAAACATGATGATTTTCCTGAGATAGGTGAATAATTTTCGTGAATACAAAGCGCAGCAAAACCAACCTTTAAATTAATAAAGATTGATTTCACTTTTACAAAGCGAAGCAAAAATAAATTAGAGTGAGTTGACGGCTAGTCTGAAAACATTAAGATGCTTAGTCTCAATATCTAAAAATTCTAGGATTAGCCCATGTTGTTCGCACAAGTCTGGGTCTTGTTGAGAGTCAACATCTTCGAGACAATCTCTAAGCTCATCACACTTTTTTAATTGCTCAAAAATTGCAAACATGATTAATTTAGACACAGGTTTAACTCTGAAACTTCACTGTTATTAGGCGTAGCAAAGATTAACTGCTAGTACAGTATTTTCAGGAGTGGTTGTCACGATCGCATTAATCCAAGTAAGTTTCGATCGCTTGTCACCAATAGGAGTAATGCAGAGTTCAGCAGCAATTGCTTTAAGGTTGGCTAAAGATTGAGTTTCTAGCCAATCGCGACTAATCACAGCATCTGAATTTACCTTGGCGGAGTCTCTCTTCTGGAGAATCGCTATAGATAATTGACTGCAATTGACAGCTTCTTCTAGAGTGGTTGCAGGTGCTTCAGTCTCGTTGGCGTAGCCTCTCTGAAAGAGAATCGCCATGACAGGATTTGCTGGCTGTTTAACAGTTGCAGGTTGTGGCAAAAATTGAATTGCGATGAAAAAGTAGATGGCAAATAGCAATACTGGTAAGAGAATTTCGTTGATAGCGGACATTTTTTTGTGATAAACTTCACTCTCATCAGGCGAAGCTAGCACGTTGGCGTAGCCGCGCCGAGAGGTAATCGCTACTCACTAATAAGTGGATAACGGGAGTAAGATCGATCGCGTTAAAATCTATCAGCTTAAAATCTAGCTGCTGCTGGTGAGATTTTTAGCGAATAAGATGAATTGAATCCGACTAGAATACGAACATGAAGTTACATTACTTTGAGTTCGAGTAAACCTCTCAACTCCTAATATATTTAAGCCTAAAAATACAGGTCTTTAGTTTGTTCTCTGGTAAAATAAATAGAGTGACGATTAAGAGATCGCCACCCATAAATTGATTAATAGTTTCGCTTTAAGTATAAATGAAAATTCGTGGCGATCGAGTACCTGGTCGCAGCGGTACTTGTCACTTTACCCATAAAATGGCCAACTTATGAATCATAAAGTGGCTGAAAGTTCACGAAAGTAGTCCGTTTCAGGCGATTACCTCCGGTAGGCTACGCCAACGATGAATCAATTTTTGTATCATAACTTGGCGTTGAGT
>JBGSPI010000112.1:0-1779 GCA_041738715.1 Chamaesiphon sp. | reverse complement strand
GTCGATTCAATGTCTAGTAATTGGCAGGTTGTTGTTGAATTAATGTCTTTATCCCCACACAAACTACCTAATTATCAACAAGGCTTGAGAGCTATGAGGCTTATTCTATCAGCTTTATAGGCGGCTTGTCGCCCCGACAGCAGGCGCCCACATGGTCTGAAATCGCACTGGATCGGGGGATAGGTTGGGATATTCAATCAGTGGTAGGGTGTCCGCATCTAAAAGCTCCATTCGATCGTCTAATAGAGTATACAGACCACTTTTGCTGGCAATGTCGTGAAGACTGACAGGAGAACATACTCCTTCAATGATGGAAATGAGGGCATTGGGGCTAGTTTGACGGAGTGCTTGTAATACTTTTGTTAATACGCCCATGCTAACTGTGACGGGTGGGGCAACGGGATAACCGAGGTTTGGTTTGATTAGGATATGTTGCGCGTTATAAGCAGTTGATGGGGGTTGATAGATGAAGGCATTGGTACGGGTGGCGGAGGTTGTCACAGAATCAGTAATAAGTAATTAAGTCTGAGTTGCTAATATGCCTATATTCTAGAAGGGTATTCCCAGATTAAATCTTTGCTAACTATGCCAAATTCCAATTCTTTTCCGACCACATATCGTCCACCATCGAAATCTAAATTAGGTTATTTTTACGACCGTCCTGGCACTACACCAGGACAATTGTATGTTAGAGAAGATGCGCTGCCAGCAGATTTAGTATTGATTGATTACGATCAATATCGATCGACTCGAATCCCAATTACAGATCCGACGGTAATTAGCAAGTATTTAAAAACAGATACTGTTTCGTGGGTCGATGTTTTAGGTTTGGGCAATCAGGTCACTTGGGATGCCCTAAGTCCAGTATTTAAGCTTCATCCACTCTTGGTGGAAGATATTGTGAATGTACCACAACGTCCCAAAATAGAGCATTATCAGGATCAGTTATTAATTATTGCTGTGATGCTGGTCTTAAATGAAGATCGATCTGGATTTAGTAAAGAGCAAGTAAGTTTAGTCTTAGGTAAGAATTACTTGCTCACAGTGCAGGAAGAACCTGAAGAGGACTGTTTTGATGGTGTACGAGAGCGAATTGAAATTGATAGAGGAATTATTCGCAAGCAGAGTGCTGACTATTTAGCATATTGCTTGCTTGATGCGATCGTTGATGGATTTTTCCCTATTTTAGAATACTATGGTGAATTAATTGAGGAATTAGAAAATGAGGTAATGATCAATCCTCGACAATCTACACTTACTAAGATTCATAATATTCGTCGCGAGTTACTAACAGTTAGACGAGCAATTTGGCCGCAACGAGATGCAATCAATTCGTTAATTCGCGATGGTAGCGATTTAATTAGTAATGAAGTTCAGGTCTATTTGCGTGACTGCTACGATCATACCGTGCAAGTAATGGATATGGTTGAAACTTATCGAGAGTTGGCGACTGGATTGATGGAAGTTTATCTATCAGTAGTAAGTAATAAAATGAATGAGGTGATGAAATTGCTCACCGTTGTCTCAGCTATTTTTATTCCACTTACATTCATCGCAGGTGTATATGGAATGAACTTCAATCACGAAAAATCTCCCTTAAATATGCCAGAATTAAATTGGTATTGGGGCTACCCAGCTTGGTAACTACTCAGGCTTAAAAAAAGTGGAAGATTGGAGCAAGATGGGTCAAGAGCAAGTAGTGTAAGGAAAACTGGAGAAAAGACAGGTTCAAACCTTGAGCGAAAAAGAGCGAATTCAATTAATCAGCCCGGAAGAAGC
>JBGSPI010000111.1:0-12709 GCA_041738715.1 Chamaesiphon sp. | reverse complement strand
GCTTCTTCCGGGCTGATTAATTGAATTCGCTCTTTTTCGCTCAAGGTTTGAACCTGTCTTTTCTCCAGTTTTCCTTACACTACTTGCTCTTGACCCATCTTGCTCCAATCTTCCACTTTTTTTAAGCCTGAGTAGTTACCAGGTAAGTTGAGATCGGAGCTTGGATTAACAACTTCAGTAGTCGATCGAGTGATTAGTGATGCCTCAGAAGAAGATGAGTCATTTGATGTCTTTACCTGTGCATTAACGTTGGTCGCAAATGCTAAAAAACTAAAGTAGATTAGAACTGAAAAACTATGAATTAGCCGAAAGTTAAAGTTAATTCCTTGCATTTATTTTTCCTGCAAACCAAAAAGTTGAACTTTTGCAACCATATAGAATTAGATTTTTTTTAATTCTCAGTCAAAACTCAACGGACAGCTTCAACAAATGCTCTCTCATTGTCAAGTCGATATTATATTCTCATTGATTGGCTTGCTAGCTCAAATTGAGAATATTTTATCTAACAAATTGAATAGATAATGTGCTGGGTAGGCTATCTGGTGATTTTACGCTATATCTGAACAGTTCCTGATTTCTCAAAAAAACAATATTAAAGACTACAATTGGTCATATCAAAACAACGAATTATTGCTTACAAATGAACTAGATAGATGAACCTAGATTATGCACCAATTCTGAATGGGTCAAACATAAATGATTTGCTCCAAAATAAATGTGATTTCCAATACAATTTCCAGATATGGGGAGGATTGTTTGCTACGAAGGCGCATAGGGGGACTTCGTCCTTCTGGCAGCTATATCTTGACAGGGGACAGCCTCTACTTTCCGGTAGGGCTAAGAGTGTGAAGTTAGAAGTGACTCAAACTCTCATTCTCTCTGGAAACCCCAAATCTTCGACTTCAATAGACCTCCTGCGAAAGTATCATGAAATCACCTGTTCTAAGGATAAACGAAGCTCATAATTATAAATTCCTGCAATTAAATTTAACCTTAATCCAAACCTCTTTCTTCTATTTCTGTAAGCTGTCAAACATTTAAAACACACTTTCTGTACTCTAGATTTCTTATTGTTTATAGCTCACTTTCGATTACTTGAATTTTTATCTGTTTTACAACTCTCGCCTACTTTCGCAGGAGGTTTAATAATTCGACAAATCCTCGTTAGGAATTGGGTTGGTTGATTGCCAGTCACGATCGATCTGCACTAATTTAATTATTCCGCCACAAGCTAGATCGTACGTACGCCAGTAGCTATCCCCAGTTAATTCAGCAGTAATACCTAGCACTGAACCTTTGTGGGCGATCACTAAAATATTTTCCGAGTTGTTTTGTATTAATTTGCGTGCTATTATTTTTATACGTGCATCTAGTTCCTCATGAGTTTCAGGGTAGCAGGGTGTAACTAGAGATTGATAAGTGCAATCGATCGCCGGAAAGTCTTTCATTAAGTCCTCGATCGGCGTTACATCCGGTAATGCAGGAGTCCAGTCTTGGCAGAGCCACTCACATAAACCCCATTCCATCTGGATTGGGATTTTGAGCCTTCTGGCTAGAGGGTCGGCTGTTTGGATCGTCCGCAGAAAGGGAGATGTAAAAATCCTTTGAATTGGCAATTGCCCCAACTGATGAGCTAGTTTAATGGCTGAGTTTAATCCAACCGATGAAAGTGGCGGATCGTAAGGATAGGTCGCAGTTTCAAACCATTCTGGCTGAACAAAGTCTAACCGCTCGGCATGGCGAATCAGCCAAAATGTCTGCATATTAGAGTTTATCCTGTTTGACTGTGATATGAACTGCATTTTTCTAAACAGATCTTAACTATTATTGTGAGTATCACGATCTCAAACTAGACGGTTATTCGGATATATGTGGGTGTAAATACCGACCCATCGCGATCGCGGTCGAGTCAAAACCCTTGCCCTCAGCTAATTGGCTGATGATTAAAAAAAATAGTCAGTAAATGTATAGAAATGTTAAAATTATTGGAACAGAAGTACACAGAACTTGAGAACTAAGTGTAGTAAGTTCGACCTGACGAAACATAGCTCGGTAATTTACTGTCAACTATTCGTATGGAATCGATCTCTGCACTCAAGATTTTGCATCTAAATTCCCCCTACATTTTAGCCAGAGTCATGAAAACTGCTCAAGCATCAACCGATACTGTCCGTACCTACCTCCGTGAAATTGGGCGCGTGCCCCTGCTCACCCATGAACAGGAAATCTTGTATGGTAAGCAGGTACAGCAGTTGGTTGCCCTGTCAGCGGTCAAAAATACTCTCGCAGAAGAACTTGGACGAGAGCCGAGTCTAGCTGAATGGGCTACTGCTGCAAATGATGTCGATCCGCTCCAACTCCAGAAAATTATCGCTGCGGGTGAAAATGCTAAACGGCGAATGGTAGAAGCCAATCTTCGCTTAGTTGTCTCTGTTGCCAAAAAATATATCAAGCGCAATATTGACCTTTTAGATCTAATTCAAGAAGGGACGATTGGAATGCAGCGCGGTGTCGAAAAATTCGATCCCAGCAAGGGCTATCGTTTTTCTACCTATGCCTATTGGTGGATTCGTCAAGCAATCACTCGTGCCATTGCCGAAAAAGCTCGTGCAATTCGGTTGCCCATCCACATCACCGAAAAACTGAACAAAATCAAAAAAGCCCAACGCGCTCTCGCTCAAAAACATGGACGAGCAGCAACGATTAATGAGTTAGCCGCAGAATTGGAACTAACACCCAAACAAGTTCGCGAGTATCTAGAACGCGCCCGTCAACCTCTATCTCTGGATTTACGGGTGGGAGACAATCAAGATACCGAGTTAGGCGATTTGCTGGAAGACCCAGGCATATCACCAGAAGAGTACGTGATTAACTCATCGCTCCAATTAGATTTAGAGCGGATGATGGCGGAACTGACTCCGCAACAGCAGCAAGTACTCACTTTGCGGTTTGGCTTGAAAGATACTCAACCCCTAACCTTGGCAAAAATTGGTGACTTGCTCAACATCAGCCGCGAGCGCGTCCGGCAAATCGAGCGCGAAGCCATCGCTAAGCTCCGCAAACGTAAAGCTAATATCGGTGAGTACCTCGCATCATAACTACTTTAGTCCGCTCCGGCGGGCTTTTTTATGGGTTGATGAAATAATCCAAAAATTGGTAGCGGGAGTAATCGCGGAATCTGAGTTGGTCAAATGGTTCCGATTCTATTATGCGTGAACAGTCTTTAAATCTCTAGTGCGTAGGTTTTTCGAGAAACTCTAGATCGCAAAATCTAAGCTATCCTTAAAATATTATTATTCTCTATCAGCAAACAATTTTGGTCTCAACTCTACCGCACAAACAAATTGGTGTAGCCGTGATCTGGAATCAATCTGGACAAATTTTGATTGATAAACGGAAAGCTGGTGGCGCAATGGGTGGATTGTGGGAGTTTCCTGGCGGGAAAATTGAAGCGGGGGAAACCGTGGGTGATTGTATCCAGCGGGAGATTCGGGAAGAACTGGAGATCGAAATAGCTGTAGGCGAACATTTAATCTCGATCGAGCATACTTACTCCATGTTTCATCTTACGCTGATTGTCCATAATTGTCAGCATATCAGTGGCACTCCCCAAACGATCGAATCTGATGAAATCCGGTGGGTGGAAGTTGGTGAGTTAAATCTATACGAATTTCCCACCGCGAATGTCGCAATTATTAACGCGATCGCGGCAATGTCAGATCTCGATTAGGGATGGTGTCTAGTAGAATAAAATAGCGAGATAATCGAGTGTCCATCATGACTGCTGCGCCTAAACATCAAAAAGCCAAAGCTCTAAACCCCAACAGTAAACGCCCAGCCAAAGAACTATGTAGTGAATGCGGGTTGTGCGATACCTATTATATCCACTATGTCAAAGAAGCTTGTGCTTTCCTCAATCAGCAGATTCCCGCGCTAGAAACTCAAGCTCACGGGCGCAGTCGGGATTTGGAGAAAGAAGACGATTTATACTTTGGCGTACATCAGCAGATGATCGCGGCGCGAAAAATCGAACCGATTCCTGGTGCCCAGTGGACAGGAATTGTCAGTACAATCGCGATCGAAATGTTGGAACAGGGGCTGGTAGAAGGCGTTGTCTGCGTCCAAAACACGCCGGAGGATCGGTTTCAACCGCTGCCGATTATCGCTCGTTCCAGAGCCGAAATTCTGGCAGCTAGGGTCAATAAACCGACGCTCTCGCCGAATCTATCGATCTTAGAACAGATTGCTGAATCGGGTTTGAAGAAGCTGTTAGTAATTGGCGTGGGTTGCCAAATTCAGGCATTGCGGGCTGTCGAACGGGAGTTAGGCTTAGAAAGACTGTATGTATTGGGTACTCCCTGTACTGATAATGTCACCCGCGCAGGATTGCAGGAGTTTTTAGAAACTACCAGTCGATCGCCTGAGACGGTAGTTTATTATGAGTTTATGCAGGACTTTAATGTTCACTTCAAACATCAAGATGGTTCGATCGAATTGGTGCCGTTTTTTGGGTTAAATACGAAGGAATTAAAGGATGTCTTTGCTCCATCCTGTTTGAGTTGTTTTGATTATGTCAATTCCTTGGCAGATCTAGTAGTTGGTTATATGGGGGCACCATTTGGCTGGCAATGGATTGTGGTCAGAAACGATCGCGGTCAAGAGATGTTAGATTTAGTCAATGATGCGATCGAAACTCAAGCAGTGATGTCTAAAGGCAATCGTCAACAAGCCGTCCAACAGAGCATTCCCGCCTACGATAAAGCCGTAACTTTACCTATGTGGGTCGCCAAAATCATGGGCGTAGTCATCGATAAAATCGGTCCAAAGGGATTGGAATATGCCAGATTCTCGATCGATTCTCATTTTACGCGCAATTACCTATTTACCAAACGCAATTATCCCCAGAAACTAGAACAACACGTTCCAGAATTTGCCAAGAAGATTGTATCCCAGTACAAACTACCCGAATAAATATACTAACGTAATTTACTAGTTACTCTTCAGATGGGTGATTGGGTAACTATTCACTATTCACTGTCAACTGTCTTATCGGCAGGAATCAGATAAATCAGTCCAGAAATTAGCGTCAGCAGAACAGATACCCAAAAGACAACCAAACCATATAAATGCCAATTGGGGATCGTTAGTGGTGCGATAATCATAGCGATCGCCAGAATTTGACTGACGGTTTTGAGTTTACCCCAGATATTGGCTCCAGTAATCTGAGTTTGACCGACTCGCCAACCCGCGATCGTCAATTCTCTGGTTAAAATCAGACATACACCCACCGCCGGAACGAGATGAAGATCGATTAGGATTAGCAGCGGAATCAAAATTAGTAACTTATCCACCAACGGATCGAGAAACTTACCTAAATCGGTGACTTGGTTTAACTTCCGTGCGAGATAGCCATCGAGCCAATCAGTCAAAGCCGCAACGACAAATATCCCCACGCCGATCCAACGAACAGTCAAACTGCTATCGTAGAGGCAATAAACTACGACTGGTAGACCGAGTAGTCGCGAAAGTGTGATCCAGTTTGGCAGATTCATGGTCGTAGGTGATGGGAAAAGGGTGATTTATGGGCATACTATAAGAGCCATCATGCACCAAAAGTAAAGTTGCCAAGTGCGATCTCGATTCGCTCAGGGCAAACTATCGTGGATCGTCATGACTTGATTAATCCTCATAAGCGAGTTTAGCGACAACATCGATCCATTGGCAATAGCCGCTCAGGTGCAGCCCAGAGCAATCGCACCTAAATTTAGACGTAATTACTAAATTATTCACCCTCAGAGTATTGAGACTGATAGCATGGAAGATAGACATAGTAACGTTCAAGTACTTAATCCTTCAGTTCAGGATACGATTACTTCAATACCCTTTCTCACTGGATTGCCCGAAGCTGCAATCAGTCCAGTCATCGCTAATGCGGCGATCCGCAAGCACCCAGCTAATCAAATGATTTTGCTTGAAAATGATTGGGGCGGATCAGTTTACTTTGTATTGAGTGGTTGGCTGAAAATCCGCACATATAATGCGGATGGTCGCGAAATTACGTTGAATATCGTTGGTAGAGGTGAAATTGTCGGTGAGATGGCAGCACTCGAACAAGCACCACGTTCCACAGATGTATTAAGCTTAACACCAGTCACCATTGCCAATATTCCCGCAGAGGATTTTGTTCGGCTACTGTCTACCGAACCTCTGGCGGGAATGCGATTAGCTCAATTGATGGCAAGACGATTACGTCAAGTGAATCGCCGCTTACGATTACGCGAATCTAATAGTGCTTCGCGCGTTGCGGACACACTCTTATTTCTGGTCGAGGGACAGGGTAAAAATTCCGAAAAAGGAGTTGAGATTCCCAACTTACCACACCGCGAACTCAGCAGTATGAGTGGTTTAGCACGGGAAACTGTGACGCGGGTACTCACAAAAATGGAGGCGGGTGGTTTAATCGCGCGGAACCATGATATTTTGTTAATTCCTGATGTGGCTGCACTAGAAGCAAGTATTGCATAATTTACGATTGCTTAATTAGCGATCTTCAACTCTTCACTATTCACTCAACCTCAACGTCTAAAGCCTATGTAATAATCAAATCTAGCTGTTAAAAATCTCTAGTCTGTTATGTCTCAACTCACTGCTAACTTAATTGAAATCTTTTCAGCGATTCAAGGTGAGGGGATCAATGTTGGTACCAGACAGATTTTTATCCGCTTTGGTGGGTGTGATTTGCGTTGTCACTACTGTGACAGTCAACATACTTGGCAAAAACAACCAACTTGTGAAATCGAACAAACTCCCGGACAAAGGGACTTTCAAACCCATTTGAACCCGATCGAGTCTTCTCAGTTGCTTGCCTGGGTCGCGCAACAACATCAGCCCTATCTCCACGATAGTATCAGTATTACTGGTGGCGAACCATTATTACACGCACCATTTCTTGCCCAATTTTTGCCCCAAGTCAAAGAATTAACCCAACTACCAATCTATCTCGAAACAGGTGGACATCGCCCGCACCAATTAAGCCAGATTTTACCGTATCTAGATCTAGTCGGGATGGATATTAAGTTACCCAGTGTGAGTGGAGAAAACCATTGGGTACAACATCAAGAATTTTTGCGGTTGTCTCGAGATGCGAGGGTAGATGTATTTGTGAAAACGATTGTTAGTCAAACTACAGATCCCCTTGAACTTCGCCACGCGGCTCAATTGATCGCAGATATTGACGATCGAATCATTGTCTTTCTTCAACCAATGACGGCATTGCCTCAACCACATACAAATCCTAATTTAACTGCACCATCACCAGCCCAGGTACTCGCTTGGCAAGCCCTAATGAAAGAGTATTTACCCTATATTCGGGTGATTCCCCAAACACATAAGATGATTGGACAGTTGTAGAAGGGAGGAGGAAAAAGGGAAAGTTAACTACCCATAGCTTCATCCTATCCATCTTAAATCGAGTAAATTATGCTAGGTACTTAGGTGGAATTAGACAATAAAGTTGAGCAATACCAATTCCAATTGTATAGTCAGAAAACTTTAGACCGATCACACCTCCTTTCTTGAAAATTAGTCGGTGCTGGATGTTACCAAAAATTAACAATTCAGCCCACTCACTCAAATTAGGCTCATGTCCAACTAATGCTAGTTTAGTTATCTGCTGATGATTGGATCTTTCTTGCCACCAACTCAACCAAGAATCTAGATCTCCCGACGGTGCTAAATCATCACATAATTCGAGTCTTGGACAGAGGTTTTGCGCGATCAGGATTTCCGCTGTTTGCTGGGCGCGGACAAGTGGACTGGAGAGGATCGCATCAAACTCTAACCCAGATTTTTGTAGATTTTTGGCAACTTGTTGGGTCTTTTTTCGTCCGATCTTAGTAAGGGGTCTTAATCGATCGCTAGTCCGAAGATCTGGAGCGATTGTATCTTGGTTGACAGCAATACCATGACGGATTAAGTACAAGTACATAACTTAATAATTTATTTATTACTTTTATTAATTCACAGCGTAGAACCAGTTCGATCGAGGAATCTTAAATAATAGTTAACAGTACACTATTTAGATCTGATTAGTCGATGATATATATAACTGTCTAACTAATTGGGGAACTATAAGGATGAATGGTAAATATCTGGAGCCGATCGAGGATACAGTAGTTATGGCAGAGCAAAATTTAGGCAGTTTTGTAATCAATCGGTACCGCAGATTTAACTGGGCAGCTTTTTTACCCCATCGTCGCGCCTGGATCCAAACACTGATCTTATTTCCATTCGGTTTACCCGTCGGTAATTTTCTTGGCGGTAGTTGGAATTTCTCAGTCAACTTAATGATGGAAGAACATCAATATCTAACAAGTGTTTTATTGATGGGCTTTAATTTGTTGTTGCCGAGTTTATTTTTTGCCTTTTTATTCCATTGGGGCTGGTTTGCGTGGAAAGGCGAGGGACAATCATGGTATCCCAAAACTGAAGGATTGAGAGCAGGGCTTTACGCTACCTTAACACTGGTGGTCTCTTTCGGGGTCGTGAGGATTTTTACCCAAAATTTAGGTGTTTGTGGTACTCCAGGGTGGGGTGAGATCGGTCAAAATTTGCTCTGCAATCTCGATAACTATGGCTTTGAGTCAAAATCCTGGTTTGGCGCGTGGTTTATCATTGCTGCTTACTGCTATCAGGCGCAAGGAAAAATCTATGCTGGCTGCGATCGCTTTTTCCATCGTCAGCATCTTCAACAACCAAGCCCAATGGAGTTTTCAGTTGACGGCAATTTACCTGTAAATGAAGAAGATCCAATCGGTGAAACGTTTCCATCTGACGGAGAAAGCTAGAGCGGAAATTCTTGCCTCAGTGCTAAAATGGGTGCATCACAAATTTGATCGCATCAGCACGCCGTAAGGCGATCGCCGCTAAGTAACTTGCTAAACCGCAATCTTCATCATAGTTTTAGCCTTGGAGGTTTGTACCACAAATTAGTTGGGGTAGGCATCATCTGTCTGAGTTGTTGGGGTCAAAGTTTACCAAGTACCGCGCAGTCCCATCGGATTGTCCAAAACTCTGCCTCACCAGAAGCTCAGTCATCACCAACGAGTAATAATTCAATCGATCTCAGCCCTGAAATTATTAATGGTAGTCCCGTCCTCCAAAAATGGCTGAAAGAGATCCCTGATGTGATGGGTGACATTAAAGCCGATCCCAGTTTTCGGACGCGGGTAAAAGTTGGCTACTCCCAATATCCCTCTGACGGACAATCAGGTGGATTTCATCTCGCGATTGAGGATGTGTTCATTGGACGGAGCGGACTCTCGGCGAGTGCAAATTACCACTCCGCATCTAACGGGAACCGGAATGCCTATGGTGCAGATGTGCAATATTATCTTTTCCCATTAGGTAATTATGTAAATATCACCCCATTAGTCGGATTTCGCCATCTCGCAACTGATAAATACCGGCGTGATGGACTAAATCTTGGCGTGAAACTAATGCTGGTTCCCTCCCGTGGTGGTGGTGGTGATTTATCTCTGAGTCAAAGTTGGGTTGGCTTAGGTGGTAGTGACGAGACAGGTTTGACAACAATTTCCGTTGGCTATGCGCTCACACATAATCTCCGGTTATCTACCGATATCCAACAGCAAAATGCGAGAGAAAACTATGACAGTCGGATTGGCTTTGGCATAGAGTGGATGCCTTAATTTAGGGATTAGGGGTAAGGAGACTGAATTTTAATCGAAAATCGATCACTATACTTTACTCCGGCAAAGCTTGTGCTGCTGCCAAAAATACTATCGAACGTGTTTCTAATCCCTACAGCCTACTTACTCTCTAAACTAGAATTGCTGCCAAGCTTGGGAGACAATTTGACTCAGCCATAAACGTTGATGCTTATCGAGCAAAGAGTCATCAATCAGTAGCTCTGCGACCAAATCATCGAGGGATTTGCCCTCAGAACGAGAAATTTGAATTAGGCCTGCAATTGCGGCAGCTACTAATTCTTCATTAGGATAAAAGTTTCTGAGGGCAACCATCTCCTGATGAGTTGCTGGAATCGTATAGTTCATGGATTAAGTTGTAAACTTTCTTGAAGGGGTTATCATAAATTCGGCATAGGCAATCGTAGCATAGGACTCATTCCTGTCAAGAGTTTTTTTTAGATTATTCCTCATCAGTTTCCTATGGAAGAACTTTTATACATCGAAATACCTACCCCTGAGACCGATCAGGTGCGCACATGGCTACAAACACAATGGCAACCAACCATAGGTAGATCCAGAATCACCCCTGAGGGGTTGAGATTACAATTCCCTAGAATTGCTACAGGATCGACAACTATTATTCCAGAATTATCAATTTTTGTTTGGTCACTGCAACGGACTACATATCTCAAAGTATTTCGCTGGTCGGAACGAGCTATTCCTGGTGAAAGTGAAATTATTAATAAATTAACTGCTCAAATTCGGCAGAAATTTCCGCCGACTCATCCAGTACTGCCAGAAATAGATCTTAGTAACCAGTCGATTTTTGATGCTCTTGTCGCATATTATCCCAGCACAGTTAAATATTTTCAAAAAATGCCTAATGGGGATGCAGATCTCCGTCGGGTATACTGGTGGGAAAAACGTTGGCGGGAAGGGGTTAAAAATCCCCAGAAACCACAGCAAGTACTGTTTCGGATAAATCACCCCGATTTGTCCAGTACACAAGCTTCGCAGCCAAAATATGACTTAATTTATATTGGTGGTGCATTGGGAGTGATTCATGCAGCGGTAATGGCAAGATTAGGTTATCGGGTATTGCTGATCGAACGTTTACCCTTTGGTCGGATGAATCGAGAATGGAATATTTCTCGTGATGAATTTCAAAGATTGATTGATTTAGATTTATTCACTCCGGCTGAATTTGAATCAGTTATTGCGCGAGAATATGTGGATGGATTTAGTAAGTTTTTTGACGCTTATAATCCGCCCAATTGTCAGGCGGGGGTGTTATCGACACCCAAGGTGTTGAATATTTGCTTGGATGCGGAGGCATTGTTGCGCGTCTGTGGCGATAAATTGCGTGAAGCGGGGGGCGAAATTTGGGATGAGACTGAATTTATTCGCGCCGATATATCAGCAAGGGAGACCGTTATTACCTGCCAACATTTACCGACTGGGGAGAGGAAAATCGTTGCAGGCAGATTATTAGTCGATGCGATGGGGACGGCTTCCCCAATTGCATGGCAATTGAATGGGGTTCATGCCTTTGACAGTGTGTGCCCAACAGTGGGAGCCGCGATCGCCAGTGGATTTGAGCCGGAAGTGTGGGATGCGAACTATGGGGATGTTTTATTTAGTCATGGGGATATCTCACGCGGTAGACAACTCATTTGGGAGTTATTCCCCGGTGCGGGCGCAGAGATGACCGTTTATTTGTTTCATTATCATCAGGTGAATCCAGAGAATCCAGGCTCCTTACTGGAGATGTATGAGGATTTCTTCACAATTTTGCCAGAATACCGCCGTTGTGACATGGATAAACTGGTGTGGCGAAAACCAACATTTGGGTACATCCCCGGTCAGTTTACGGTGACTAGTAGCGATCGAGTGGTAGCATTCGACAGGTTGATTGCGATCGGTGATGCTGCCTCGCTCCAATCTCCACTCATTTTCACCGGTTTTGGTTCACTAGTCCGCAATCTCCCACGTCTTACTCATCTCCTCGATACTGCGCTCAAACATGACTTGTTAGATCCCGACGCACTCAACCAAATTCGCGCCTACCAAAGTAATGTAGCTGTGACGTGGCTGTTCTCTAAAGGAATGATGGTGCCTACGGGGATGCAATTGCCGCCAGCACGGATTAATTCTACTCTCAATACTTTTTTCGGTTTGCTAGCAAACGAACCACCAGAAGTTGCTGATACATTTATCAAAGATCGGACTAATTGGATTACCTTTAATCGACTTGCACTCAAAGCCGCTCGACAAAACCCCGCGTTACTGTGGTGGATTTGGCAGATTGCCGGAGCGAAGGATCTATTTCGGTGGTTGGGCAGCTATTTGGTATTTAGCTTCAATGCAATCGTCAATTTCCTTTTCAGTCGTTGGGTACCATCATTCGCAGAAGAGATTCAAAGCTGGCTAGAACCGAAATCTCCACGGATATGGTTGAAATTACTGGCGTTTAGTTACAGTCTCCAAGCAGGTACTCAATCACCACCAACCAGCGGCAAAATCAATCCGACTAATTCACTAAAGCTAGAAGGTTAAAATGCCTACCAGCAGGGAGCTTTAGCATAAATATAAGCAAAACTGATGAGAGGTATCAGAAATCAAAGATGAAAAAGTCTTTACAAAGGTTAACAATCAAGTTAACTTAAGGACATATTCATCCAACATCCCGTTCTCCACAGAACACCAGCAATCATAAAACAATGACAACAACCTTACAACGCACCCAGGAAGCGAATATCTGGGATCGATTCTGTAGCTGGGTCACATCCACCGAAAACCGCATTTATGTGGGTTGGTTCGGTGTACTGATGGTTCCTACACTACTTTCCGCAACTATCTGCTTCATCATCGCCTTCATCGCCGCACCACCTGTAGATATCGATGGCATCCGTGAGCCAGTAGCTGGTTCCTTAATGTTCGGTAACAACATCATCTCCGGTGCAGTTGTTCCTTCATCCAACGCCATCGGTTTACACTTCTAC
>JBGSPI010000110.1:0-5651 GCA_041738715.1 Chamaesiphon sp. | reverse complement strand
CTGACAAATGGGCATGATACAATTCTGGTAACATTTTATTGTTTTTGGGTAAGAAGCTTTCTTACCCTATCTTTTTTTAGGCAACTTGCCTAGAATCATCTCCCTGTTTGGTTTTTAGGCTACCTGTCGCCCCGTCAGATTTGGGAATCAAGTTTAAATTAGGCAACTCAATTACAATGACTTAATTAAAATGGTAGCCGAAATTAATTTCGGCTACCATTTTTTTGTTAAAATCATCGATCTATAACGGCTCGATCGATGATTTTAACAACAGCTATTAAGCATCGGATTTATGTTTATAAGTAGAAATCACCTCTAATTCCTTGAGTTGTTTGGTATCTATGCTAGCAGGTGCATTAGTCAGTAAACATCGTGCTTGTTGCGTCTTCGGAAAAGCCATGACATCGCGGATCGAATCTTCCCCAGCTAACAACATCACTAATCGATCGAGTCCGTAAGCAATTCCTCCGTGTGGGGGTGTCCCATACTCAAAAGCTTCGAGTAAAAAGCCAAATTTATCATTTGCTTCTGCATCTGATAAACCGATCGCCTTAAACACTTGCTCTTGAATTTCTCGTTGATAAATTCGCACGCTACCACCACCGATTTCAGTACCATTGAAAATAATATCGTAGGCTTGAGCGCGGGCAGTTGGCAGATCGTCAATGTCGTCGGGATGGGGTGCGGTAAAAGGATGATGAAGTGCTTCGAGTCTTTTCTCATCCGCGTTCCACTCGAACATCGGGAAGTCTGTCACCCATAACAAGTTGACTTGATGATCATCAATCAACCCCAGTTCTCGACCGATAACTAGACGCAATCTGTCGAGGGTTTTATTGACCATTGCCGCATCCCCCGCACCAAATAGTAATAAGTCGCCAGGTTGGGCACCTGTCAGGGTTAATAACTGTTGTTTACTAGCTTCAGAGAGGGAATCTTTGATTGCGCCAATCGTCTCTAAGTCATTACCTGGGAGAACACGGATATAAGCTAATCCCTTTGCGCCTGCTTCGGTAGCTTCTTTAAATAAATTACCGCCTGGTTTAATCCGCACGTTCGAGATAGTTTGATTTCCCCCAGGAATTGGCAGGACTTTCACGATCCCACCGCTAGCGATCGAACCAGAAAATACCTTAAATTGGGAGTGTTTAAATACCTCAGAAACATTGACTAATTTCAGATCGAAGCGGGTATCTGGTTTATCACAACCGTAACTATCCATTGCTTCCGCATAAGTCAATCGGGGGAACGGACGCGGTAATTCTACCCCCTTAATTTCCTTAAAGATTTGCCAAACTAATTCCTCATTCAGAGTAATAATCTCCTCCTGAGACATGAAACTCATTTCCATGTCTAACTGAGTAAATTCCGGCTGTCTATCGGCACGTAAATCCTCATCACGAAAACATCTTGCCACTTGATAATAGCGATCGACTCCCGATACCATCAATATTTGCTTAAATAACTGCGGTGACTGTGGTAGCGCGAACCACTCACCTAAATTTACCCGACTGGGCAGCACAAAATCTCTCGCACCCTCTGGTGTCGAGCGAGTCAGCATCGGTGTCTCAACCTCGATAAAATCATGTCGATCCTCTAAAAAGCGGCGAATGGTTTTAATTACCTGATGGCGTAGTTGAAGATTGCTACTCATCCGTTCTCGGCGCAAATCGAGATAGCGATACTTGAGGCGTAAATCCTCTCTAACCGACTCATCTTCGGTTTGAGATACCTGAAATGGTAATTGTTTGTGAACGCGGTTTAAGACCTCAATTTGTTCGGCATAGACCTCAATTTCGCCCGTAGGAATGCGCGGATTAAAAGATTCATCGGGACGTTGATAGACTCGTCCAGTAATTTTGACAACATACTCGCTCCGCAGGGTTTCGGCGAGATGATAGGAATCAGGCGTGCGGACTGGATCGCTGACGATTTGGACGGAGCCAGTTCGATCGCGTAAATGGAGAAAAATCACCCCCCCAAGATCGCGGCGACGATCTATCCATCCGCAGAGGGTAATAGTTTCGCCAATTTGTTCGGCGCGGATGGTACCGCAATAATGGGTTCGCATATACTTTTGACTAAATCTAGTTCGACGATAATTATTGGAATTCGATTTCACCCTGAAGTGACCTGGGGAAATCTATTTTGCCCTGATTGTAGCTACTAGCGCAAGTTACTAGTTACTATAAAACTGCAAAGTCCGCCTGTCTTGACGGGGGAGGAGCGGTTTGCTGCTTAGGTTATTATCTACTATTCTCTGTCCTTTATCGCTCCAAGCTTGACAATCTGATGCTATTAAATCGCGACATTCATGTGTGGGAGATCGCTCTCGACCAAACGAGCGATCGCATTGAGGAGTTGAGTCAATGCTTAACCGAGCAGGAAGTCTACCGCGCCGCTAGATTCATCAATCCGACTCATGGCGATCGCTGGAGGGTTGCACGGGGCTGTTTACGCCGGATTCTGAGTCAATACCTGGATCTTAACCCAGAACGAATTAGCTTGAGTTATGGTCAACAGGGTAAACCGGAGATCGAGGGCAATCCTATCCAATTTAATTTATCCCATTCCCACGATCGAGCCGTATATGCCATTAGTGCCAAACATCCAGTGGGGATCGATCTTGAGCATATCCATCCAATCAATGCAGCGGAATTAGTCGATCGCTTTTTCTCTGCAACCGAACGCCAGCACTTTCATCGCCTACACTGCTCCGAGCAACTTACAGCTTTTTTCCATGCCTGGACTCAGAAAGAAGCTTATCTCAAAGCCTGTGGCACTGGGTTAACTATCCCACTAAATCAAATTGAAGTTTCGATCGATCCCCGCACACCAGCACAAATCATCTCATCGTCAACACCGCAGCGGTGGCAGATTGCAAAACTAAAAGTCTCCCCCGAATATGCTGGAGCAGTTGTCATCGGTGGAGACTTTAATTCGATCGAATACATCGATAAACTTTTATTTTGAGTCGAACTCGATCTACATTGTTAAATAATAGTCAACGATCGATTATTCAACAGCCTTTTTTCGCGCCAACATGTGCTCGAACTCGATTCCCGCAGCCACAGCAAATTGAATCGATCCCAACGTCCAGAAGACTTCTACCATAAACCCACTTTGGTAATCTGGAATCTGATTGCCCGCGTATGCTAACCACATGTCTGCAATATAGAAGCAAATAATCGCTTGCGCAGTGACTTGCCAAGCATTACTGAGTCGTCCACCCCAAAAAGCTAAAATCATCACTGCTGCCAAGGCAAATAAGACAACATCAGACCATACATAAAAGACATTTAATATTTGACCATAGGGTTTGAAGATCCCATCAAAAAACAATACCCAACCGGGCGCATTTGTCGGTTGTTCTGGTTCAACTTCAGGTAACTTCGGTGCAGTAGTAGGTACAGATAGTGTTGAATTAGCACTGCTGTCCACAGTTTGAATTTGGGTGGTAGCGGATGTCTCTGATACTGTCGATGCTAGGCTGACCGTAGGTGGTTTGAGAATCCACATCAAGATCGTCGCTGCATAAACAGAAATCCCGACAACAATCAGCCACTGATATATTTTCAACTGAACCCGCTTAGTGGTAATTGCCATCACCATTGCCAAGCACAGACAAATATAAAACATACAGAAAAACGGATCGCCGAGGGAGCCGAGTGGATTGAGATTCCAGACTAATTCCCATGTCGCGAAGAAGATATTTCCCACTAGATAAGAAATCAAGGCGACACCCATCAACAACCAAACCTGACTACCACTGGGCATCCTCCGGCTTAATCCATTCCGAATACAGAGTAATCCGGCAACAAGATGTGCGACATTTTGGAGAATGTAAACCGTGAAAAATCGATACCACATTGGTCGATCTACCGCTTGTGGTGGTCCACCGAAAAAGAGATAAGTGATTAAGGCTAATGCTGCCCAGCCAAATGCCCAATAAATCACATTTTGTCTGCGCCACAGGTATTCCCACTGAGAGAGTGTTTGCGAAAAGTTTTGCATGTAATTTGCCCCTGATATTGAAACTCTGCGTAGTACTTATCTGTCAGACTAAACTACCTTTACTTATGAGTATTCCCATCAGTGGTCAATTAACGATCGAGATTTTCAAATCATTGTTGTTTAATGATGCCAACTGATTGCTTGACAAACTGAGTAATCATTTCTAAATGTTCGAGAGTAGTAAATTCTGGACTACTATTTTCATGCTGAGCATTGGCAACTAGCACCAATTGCTTGTTGGTGGAAAAGGTAGCTTGATAGAGCGCACGACTCATCTCTGCTGGGACAAATCGATCGGCGGTACCATGAATATAAAGAACTGGTAACTTGAGAGATCGAACTTTGGTGAGAGAATCAAATTCTTGGGTTAATAATAATTTGATTGGTAAGAGCTTTAACCACCAATAACGATCTGTCATTGCCGACATAGAAGTAAAACTACTTTGGACGATTAAACTGCTAGCTTGAGGCTGACGGGTGGCAAGATCGATCGCAATTGCACCCCCCATTGAATGACCATAGATAATGATATTTCGGGGATCGATCTTACGAGTCTTGACGAGATAATCCCAAGCCACCTGAGCATCCGCATAAAGTTGTCTCTCAAAGGGGAACTCTCCTATACTTTTGCCATATCCCCGATAATCTATCAGGAGGAGATCGAAGCCTAACTGACTTAAGCGGTCGGCTGGATCGAGATTCTTACCGATATTCTCACTATAACCATGTAAGTAGAGAATTGTGCCAATCTTTTTGCCCCGGGCGGGTATCCACCAGCCAAATAATTTATCTGCACTACTTTTTTGATCGATCGGAATCCAGACATCCTGATGAACTAGATTGCGATCGGTTGGCGTTGTTTTAATTGTCGCTTGGGGTTTGAATATCAGTCGTTCTTGACATAGATATAATGATAAACATATAGATAGATAAACAAGTGTTACCCATTTACCCCATCGCCACCAGCTAGTTAGTTTACCTAGAGATCGGTAGATTTTCACATTCATAAATTATATAGATTCGATCGCATAATTTTTGGATCGATAGATCTTAATATATTATAAAAGTAAATACTTACTAAAATATGCTGAGTAATAGTTGGTACAAAATTATTGGTTTGTCGGCTTTACAAGGGGCAATTTCACTCACATGGCTAATTTACAATATTTATTTGCCCAAGCTACTAATTAGTGCCGGGTTTCCGGCTGGTTTGGCCATTTCAATCATTATCCTCGAAAATATAATTGCAATAATTTTAGAACCATTATTTGGGACATTATCCGATCGAGCTTATCGCTGGATCGCGACAAAATTTGGATTAGTTTCCCTGGGAGTAATACTAACTTCAGTAATTTCGGTTTTAATTCCGACCATTGTTGTATTTTGGGATGTATTTAAGGCAATTAGTTGGATTTTACCAGGGATGATCATTGCGTGGGCAATGGTAATGACAGTATTTCGTACACCAGCGATTTCACTAATTGGTAGATATGCAATGGTAACTACTCAGGCTTAAAAAAAGTGGAAGATTGGAGCAAGATGGGTCAAGAGCAAGTAGTGTAAGGAAAACTGGAGAAAAGACAGGTTCAAACCTTGAGCGAAAAAGAGCGAATTCAATTAATCAGCCCGGAAGAAGC
>JBGSPI010000102.1:0-7055 GCA_041738715.1 Chamaesiphon sp. | reverse complement strand
TTTACTGATTTCTAACAGTTCTTGGCGTTGCTCTTCGCTTAGTTTTATTCGATATTTTAAATTTGGGTTACTCATAGATATATTCTACAATTTTTACCCACAGTTTTAGTCCGGTCACGCCAGTAGGGTGGGCACTGCCCACCATTTAGATTTATCGTGTTTCTAGTATTTGAATATTATTATCAGTTATGTTTGACTAGAATTACCGATTATGTGTGTGGTGGGCAGTGCCCACCCTACTTCTTTACTTGCTACTACTTCTTTACTTGCTACTAATATTCAGGTTGTTGTTGAATGATTAGGAAGATTCGTTCGACTTCATCGAGTTCTTTTAGTATCTCGTAAAGTGCGGCTTTTATTTGTCGTTCTTTGCTGTTATTTCCACGCCAATCATCCGATCGAACATTTTTAATCCTAGTATCGATCTCGATCGCGAGTTCTAAGATGCCAACATCGGTAATATATGGATTTATTGCTTCAGCGGCAATACCTACTTGGGCAGCAGCGGATTTACCTCGCAAGTTATTGTACAGTGCGAGTTTACCTGGAGTATTGAGTTGGGCAGGTGTATCTGCGTATTTTCCGGCTGTGACTTGTTTGGCTAGCGCGGCAACTTTTTGGAGATATTCTTCATAGTCGATCGCTTTTTCTTTCCGGGCGGTGATAATTTCATCTAATAAGGCTGACATTTTTTCATAATAAGCAGGATCGCTGAGACTGGTTTTAACTATTTTACTGCGGACGTTATTTTCGATTGTTTCGGCGACAGCTTCTTGGTTCTTTTTAATCCCTTCTGGTAAGGTATCGATCGCTTTATCGATGCCGATTTTACCGAGCAATTCTAACAGGGGGATATTATCGAATGGGGAGATTTTGCGCGGTTCGCTGGCTTCGATATAGGTATCGATTAGGTGCCGCATATCGGCTTCATAGGCTTTGAGATCGATCGATTCGCCGCTAGCTTGACGGATGACTTCACGGATTTTTAGATATCGATCGAGTTGATATTTTATTCGATAGATTTCGGCGGTGCTGTAGCCTGCGGCTTCGAGTTCGTCGGCGATATTGGCATAGGCACGAACTAAGGCGGCGACGGATTTGTAGAGGGTGACGCGCTGGGGTGCGGTGGCGGCTAAATCATCAGGGATTTCGGTATTGCCGCAGAAGTAATGAATGTACTCTAATTCGCCTCTCGGCGGCTGTACGGGTTCGCAGAGGAGATCGATCGATTCTAGGGCACGATCCAATTTTTCTCGCCCTTTGGTGAGGCGATCTTGGAGCAGGATTTGAGAATTTTCACCGTCACTATGATCGAGTTCGGCGGTGTAAACGGCGATCGCATTTTCGACTTTCTTGAATAAGTCTTTATAATCAACGATGTAACCGAAATTTTTATCTTCACCATCGAGGCGATTGACACGGCAAATGGCTTGAAATAGCCCGTGATCCTGCATCTTTTTGTCGATGTAGAGATAGGTACAACTGGGCGCATCGAAGCCAGTCAATAGCTTGTCCACGACAATCAGCAGCTTCATATTCGCGGGTTGGTTTTTAAAAAGTTCTTTGACTTGCTCCTCGTAGGTTTCGGTTTTCGTCATCTTGGGGCGAGGTGTGACATCTTTGAGCAATTCGGTGTAGAGATTGTAGATAAATTGCTTGTCGGTTTCGGTATTCGCGCCAGTGTCTTCGGTGGTGATATTTTGGGATTGGGGATTATATGATGTGATGACGGCACATTTGCCTTTGAAGGTGGTTTTTTGGAAGGCTTCGTAATATTTACAGGCTTCGTAAATACTAGCGGCGACGAGGATGGCATTGCCTCGATCGTCATTCAGACGCGGTTTGACACTAAAATCGAAGATAATATCGCTGACGACTCGCTCCATCCTCGATCGAGAACTCAATACTTTTTGCATCGTGCCCCATTGTTCTCGGAGGGCGGCTTTTTGCCAATCATTTAACCCGCTAGTCTTGGCATCAAACCAGGCATCGACACGCGCTTGGGAGCCGAGTTTTTGGTCGATATCTCGCGCTTCATAGACTAGATCTAATACCACTTCATCGATGACAGCTTCGCTGAATTTGTAGGTATGAATATATGCTCCAAATGTTTCTAAACTGGTGGCTTTATCTTGTTTGAGTAATGGCGTACCTGTGAAGCCAATAAACACAGAACTTGGCATTAATGCCTTCATCGTGCGGTGCAATTTACCGCTTTGGGTGCGGTGACATTCATCGACAAATATGAAGATTTCACCAACAGTCGGGCTGGGTTGGTTGGCGAGATCGGCGATGAACTTATCGAAATCTTGCACATCGCGTCTGCCAAATTTATGCACGAGAGAGCAGAGCAATCGGGGTTTCGCTTGCCCCAATTGCGTCATCAAATCTCTGCCCCCGTTACACCGATGGATAGTTTCACCAGCGGCGGTGAAGACACCCGCGATTTGTTTGTCGAGTTCATCTCTGTCAGTGACAATAACTATTCTGGAGTTAGGATTGTGTTCGAGTATCCATTTTGCTAGCAGTACCATCGTGATACTTTTACCGCTGCCCTGAGTATGCCAAATAATCCCCCCTTCGCGACGTTGGATATATGACTGAGCGGCTTTGATGCCGAAATATTGATGGACGCGGGGGAGTTTTTTGATGCCGCCATCGAAGAGGATGAAGTTATAAATTAGATCGATAATTCGATATTTATCGCCAAGTTTGAGCAGATATTTATCGAGTTTGTATCTACTATTATCTTGCTCGTCTTCCTTCCATTTGAGGAAATATTTTTCGGGAGTACCGATCGATCCATAGCTCAATCCTTCGGAATCATTGCCCGCGAAGACGAGTTGAATCGTACTAAAAAAAGCTCCGATAAATTCGGGTTGTTGGTTGGTGATACTTTGCCGAATCCCATCCCCGATCGAGACGCGACTATTTTTGAGTTCTAATACACCGATCGCGATCCCATTAATGTAGAGAATAAGATCGGGACGTTTTTCACGGTTGCCTTGAATGGTGACTTCTTCAGCGATCGCAAAGTGATTGGCTGCGGGATTTTGCCAGTCGATAATCTGTACGGTTACGGTTGGTTCGCTGACGCTGGTTTTGACTTGCACCCCATAACGGAGGAGGCTATAAACGGCTTGATTATTGTCGTAAAGTTTGCGATTGGGGTTATCGGCTTCGGTGCGGAGTTTGTAGAGGGCTTGGGTAATTTGGGCGGAAGTGTAGCCGCTGCGGGTGAGGTAGTCGGTGAGTAATTTTGGTTCGATGTTGCTATTATTCGATCGATCTTGCCAGTTACCGAGATACTTATAGCCGAGTTCGTCGCGGAAGAGGGTAATAACGCGGTTCTGGGTGGCTCTTTCGGTTTGTCCGATATCGCTCATACTGCTAATTCGATCGGGGTTTAACTCAATATTATTGCAGTACTTCCCACGGTTGCTCAATGGGTGCAACTAAATCACCCAAGATTTCACCACTTTCTTTCATAAATCCAACCGATGGGCGAGTTCGCGGGGTTTCCGCATCAGTGCGACGCTCCATTACTGCTTGAACGATCTCAACGTTCAAGGCGGTGGCTATTTCCTGTAATCGATCGAAACTAGCCGAACTATAGTGATTGGCTTCATATCTTTGAATTTGTTGTTCTTGAACGCCAATTATTTCGGCTAATTCTTTTTGCGTCATGCCAGCAGCGATCCGAGCTTTAATTAGGGTCGTTGGCAAGTCACTGAGCGAATTTAGCGAGAAAGTTAGGATGTCACCGCTTTTGAGCTGTTCATATTCGGCTATTTCTTGCTTGAGTTTGTCGATGGTGAAGTTCAGGCTATTTGTCCAGCCAATAATTTGACGGGGATGAATTGCTGGATCTTGGGGGTTGATGTTGGCTAATTCTTGTTTGAATTCTCTCAATTTGGTTTGAGTGATTCTGTACTGACGTTCGTTCTGAATCATAGCTATTCTCCTGGTTTGGTAATCATTTCTTTGGGATCTATGGCAATTACTCCTTTGGGTCGGCCTTCTCGGTCTGTTTTAAAGAAGCCTTCATAACTGGGATATCCAAATAGTGTTCCGCCAAATACTTCCATTTGAGATGTAAATTTTTCCAGGAACAGCTCATCCAGAACATTGAGATCGAGTCCGAAGCTTTCGTACCAGCCATCAAAGTCATTTGGATTTTCTTTGCTAGTCACAAAGCTACCGCCAATAATGACTCTGCGACAACCTGCAACGGCTAATTTGCGAAGGGCTGCTGCTAAACCTGTTGCTAATCTCTGTCTCTGGCGATTGATTGCGAAGCGTTCCATGAGTTCTATCCAAGAAATTTCATAAGTCCCTGGTGGTAGATAACCAAGTTCATTGAAGGGTGGAATGGGCATCAGGGCAGGCAAACACAACTAAAAAGACATGTTTATCTAGAATAGCATATTTTTAACTTTCGACTAATCTAATTCTACCAGTTAGTAATTCGTGCATCAGAATTTAGTTGAAAGTTGAAAGTTGAAAGTTGAAAGTTAGGAGTTACTGACCAATCTAATTCTACCAGTTAGTAATTCGTGCATCATGCCCTGTTTGAGTTGGCGGGTTTTTGTTAGTTTTGCAGAGATCGACTCGATCTCTGCATCCATATCTGAAAGAATATTAGCAATCTCAATTTGTTCTTCTAATGTTTTAGGTACTTGATAGGTGAAATTAATAAAATCCTTCCGATACAAGTGGTTGATAGTCGATCCTGCACTTAGCTGGCTTAAAAATTCATTAAAGATATCAGAACACAACAAATAGTAGAAAAACCTTGAATGAAAAGCATTATCTATAGATCTGATTACAAATACGCCACTATTTAGTGTAGCTGGATTTTTCAGATAATTTATAATCGCAACCTTACCAATAGTTCCATCTTTCGTTACAAGAATATCATCTATCTTCAATTGAATGTTTTTGTCTTGCTTATACCTAGATTCTTCGACAAAATGACAATTATCCCAATCGATAAATCCATTCTTAAATTCTGTTCCAGTTACTAGATGGAAGTCGCCTAAGTCAAGATATTCAGAAGTTGTTAAGCCTTGCCAACCAATTCTAGCTTTTAGAGTAGCCGTCTTACCCAGTTTTTTCTCTACCCATCCATCTTTCGATCGAAGTAACTCCTGCATTGCGCCTTGTTTGATTTGGCGTTTTTTTGTGAGGAGTCGATCGAGTGATTCGATCAGCGCATCAATATCGCTAAGGGTACTTGCGATCGCTTCTTGTTCGGCTATTGGTGGATGTGGAATTAAATAACCAGCTAAATTATTTCGATTCAAAGTTGGAACCGAAGTTGCTGCGTCCAATCGCTCCAAATGAAAGTTTTTCAGAGCAATCGCAACGTAAGCAGGATAATTTCCTCTAAAATCTTTTACCCATAGCGTTGTATCATGTGGCCAAAAAGGTTCTTTAATAAAAAACACTTTTCCTAAAATTCCTTTTCTTCCTGTGACCACTCCAGGCGGTGAGACAAGAGCTTTATTATGAAAATATGCAATACCTGAAGATGAATAAACTGGAATGTCACCTCTAGTTCTGGTTGCTTCTGTAATATCAAAACCTCTTTTAAGAAGGCATAAATTTGACATATCTATAAGTGTCCAATCTTCTGGAATTATTCCAACCTCTGTTTGTTTATATCCCTCCTTTAGTTGAGAGTTAGTAATTGTCGATCTGCGATCCTGATTCATTTATTTTCACCCTGTTTTATGCCTGATCGATTATCCTCTGGTGGGGTTGGGTGGGTTTGTTTAGTATCGATTTGTTCGATCAAAATTTATACCATAAACCCGCCCGTACAGATCCTTTAAATACACGCTTTCAACTTTTAGAAAATCATCACAATCCCAAACAATATCTAACGGCAGTTTCAATTTCTTGCATTTTGTCTGCCGATAATTTTCCAACGGGTTCTGTGGGAAATCGATTGGAATCTAGAGATCTAATCTGAAAACAAAGAAATACCGTTTCTAAAGGCAATCCACTTTCTTCTGGCATAACTCGCACATTAGTAGGATAGTTCTGGCGGATATTTTCACCCTTGCTACCAACGATTACCGTAACCACCAATGGCAAAGTATTAATATCATCGATCGATAGGATTAGGACAGGTCTTTTACCTGACTGTTCTCGCCCTTTGACTGGGTTAAGATCGACAAAGTAAATCTGTCCACGCTGAATATTCATGAAATAGTTAGTCCATCCATTCGAGTGACTGCAAATTCACGATCGATCGCGGCTAATTCTGTTTGAATTTCGGGATCTTGAGCCATCTGAACGAGCAAACTACGATCGTTTGAAGTCAATGTGGATTCAGTAAATCGCGGTGCTGAAGTTTCGGGCTGCAAGGATTCAATTAGCGTCTTGAGCAATGCCCAACGTTCGTCTGCTGGTAACTGCATCGCGAGGGTTTGAACTTCGGGTAGGGTGATGTTTAAGCTGCTTGGCATAGACGATTACCTCAATGGATTGCGCTGCTGGTTCTACTTTAACTCGTTTCTCACGACCTTCGATCTAGAGGAAAAATCCCCTCCCCGGAGGGGTGACGCGAAGCGGCGGGGTGGGTAGATCTCCGCCGCTAGCTAAAATCCCATCTTCGCCAGATGTCCCGCCACCCGCGCTTCTAGCTCCGCTACCCGACTCGCCAACTCCGGCAACGGCACCTCATACCGCTCCGCCAACACCTTCACCCGCTGCGTCAACCCCTGACTCACCCTATCAACTTCACCCGCCACCGCCGCGCCAATTCGCGCCAACCATTTATCATCCACCACCAACACCTTAATCTCATCCACTGTCAGCATCGGATACTTGTCATACACCGATCGATCGAGCAACACTTCCGCATCCTTAATTGTCTTCTTTAAAGTTGCCTGTCGATCGCTCAATTGTAACTACTCAGGCTTAAAAAAAGTGGAAGATTGGAGCAAGATGGGTCAAGAGCAAGTAGTGTAAGGAAAACTGGAGAAAAGACAGGTTCAAACCTTGAGCGAAAAAGAGCGAATTCAATTAATCAGCCCAGAAGAAGC
>JBGSPI010000040.1:0-31908 GCA_041738715.1 Chamaesiphon sp. | reverse complement strand
CCGCAAACTTAAAATATTTCGGATTTTGGCTGAACGCTATCGCAATCGACGTAAACGTTTCAGTCTAAGATTTAACCTCATTTCCGCTATTCTCAATTTTGAACTTGCTTCTTCCTCTTGATTCATGCAAGAGGTCTAATGATGTAAGGCATTTGGATATTTGAACTAATTGGGATGCTAAGTTGTTCCATTAACCACGGCGGATCAGCATATCCCACAGCACTTAGGCTAGACCGAATTAGGCACATTAGCCCTATTAGTAAAGCAATATACCAATATTGACCTCTCATATTTAGTCCTGCCGATGAATTTCTTAGAAATCTATGTAGACATTAAACTCATTAGTTACTAAAGTAAAGTAGTTACCGTTTAGTAACTATATAACCGATAAGAAACTACTAACATCTATGGCAGAATCGGAATGTGCTCCCCTTGAAAAACTGCTTAATCAAATTTCAGGGCAGTGGACAATGTATATATTATGGATTTTGGATACTCAGGGAACTATGCGCTTTGGTGAGTTAAGACGCAAGGTTGATAGCATCTCACCTAAAGTCCTGACACAGCGATTACGAATGCTAGAAGAAATTGGAATCGTTTATCGTAGCTATGAACCCACAATTCCACCTCAAGTTTCTTACGAATTGACTGAACGCGGTAAAGAGCTATCTAAGCCGCTTTATGACCTCTGCGATCTTGCTTCACGCTGGTATAGTAGCAATACGAATACATAAACACGCACCAATCACCTGCTAAAGCAATCCTCACCATTGACTTAAGAGGCTAACGCAGGGTTAACAGGCACTAAGCGTTTTTATCCCACCGCGTCCAGTGATCGAAGGGATCAATGTTGAGCAACGGGTTAGGCCCGCCTTTCATGAAAAATACGATATGTGGCTGCGAGTGGCACGGCAAAAAGAATGATGAACGTGGCATTTAGCAATGCGTTCTGCCAGAAGCCAGACCACAGAGAAAATGCGGTGTCTGGGACGAACCATGCAGCGACAGAAACAGCAACGATTTGCCAACCCTCTATGGCACCACGGGCAAAGAGACCACGAACTATAAACAGCAATGCGATACCCCAGCCAAACATGACGCTACCGAGAACTGCGTGCACAAGAGAGATGTAGGCAACTGCATCGACTCCGAATGTGGTGATGCGCTCGGTATCTCCGTAGACGAGCAACGAAAAAATTTGACGTGTGAGACTCGGTGCGAGAACTAGGAAGAGACCAAAGATTATCACACCGAGGGTGACTGCAAGTAGCCACCGCAACCAGAACTTTGATGGAATTACTGATGTTCGCATGTCAAGTGCCTAACTATATCTTGATAAATATCTTTACAGAACTTTAATTTATTGAGTAAGTGTAAAGTTTCACCGATCCCCAATCATTGCCGCCTAAGATAGGGAGGCAGATAGATCTAGAGGGGCAATTGGATTATGAACCTCACGCCAAATAGTACTAGACCCACATTAGATCGAGACTGTACAACGCTCTCTCGTCATGTGCTCGAACAACTTCAGAGTTTCGGCCCTGATGCTCAAGATTTGAGTGCGATTATGAATCGGATTGCCCTTGCGGGTAAACTTATCGCCAGACGGTTGAGTCAGGCGGGTTTAATGGCAGGAGTACTGGGATTTACGGGCGATGTCAATGTTCAAGGCGAATCCGTCAAGAAGATGGATATCTATGCCAATGATGTGTTTATCGCCGTCTTCAAGCAAAGTGGCTTAGTTTGTCGGCTGGCTTCCGAGGAGATGGAAAAACCTTATTATATCCCCGAAAATTGTCCGATCGGCAGGTATAGCCTAGTTTACGATCCGATCGATGGTTCGTCGAATATCGATGTAAATCTGAGTGTGGGATCGATTTTTGCCATTCGTCAACAAGAAGGTGAAGACATTGACGCAACAGGTCAAGATTTACTTCAGAATGGACACAAGCAAATTGCCGCTGGGTACATTCTCTATGGGGCTAGCACCATGCTAGTTTACTCGATCGGTAGGGGAGTTCACTCCTTTACTCTCGATCCTAGTTTGGGTGAATTTATCCTCGCCGACGAACATATTCGCATCCCCGATCGGGGATCGGTTTATAGTGTGAATGAGGGTAACTTCTGGCAGTGGTCGGCTGGCTACCGCAACTATATCAAATATGTTCACGCTCAACCGGGTTATAGCGCACGTTATGCTGGCGCGTTAGTTGGCGATATGCATCGCATTCTCTATCAAGGTGGAGTCTTTCTCTATCCTGGTACCACCAAGCAGCCAGCCGGGAAGCTGCGGTTGCTCTACGAATCAGCACCTCTAGCATTTCTGATCGAACAGGCTGGAGGTCGAGCAAGTACGGGCACCCAAGACATTTTGGATGTCATCCCCGACCGAATCCACGCTCGAACCCCATTAATTATTGGGAGCAAGGAGGATGTCACTTTAGTTGAATCTTTTGTCAGTGCTGATGGATAGATTTGCTACGGCAGTTGAAAACTTAATTGGCTAGAATGCTGAGAGCAAAGATAGCTAATCGGGAGTTGCGATCAAGCGAATTTCAGGTGTGAGTTGCGATGTTTAATCAATACAGCAACAGGTTCCGCTCTTGTCTCACGCCGGGATGAGTCGCTCAAGCAGTAAGCAGAGGTCGATCGAGATGTTCATGGAGGAGTGATATTCGTTGAGAAAGGAGGTTTATTCGCTACATTTCCACCTTGAAAAACAAGTCACACGTCGGTTATTTATCGGAGTAAATAAAATTATGGCATCAACGGTTAAAAACCCCTTGTTGACGATCGAACAAGAATACGGTCAAAGTATCTGGATGGATAACTTGAGCCGAGATATCCTCACGTCTGGCGAACTTGCCGAACTAATTCAGACTCGCGGCGTATTGGGGATCACTTCCAATCCGGCAATTTTTGAAAAAGCGATCGTCGGTAATGCGATTTACGACACCGAAATCGTTGCAGGCATTAAAGCAGGTAAATCCCTCAATGATATTTACGAATCATTAATTTTCACCGATATTCGTCATGCTTGTGATGTCTTGCTCCCTGTCTACGAACAAACCAATGGCATCGACGGTTATGTCAGTATCGAAGTACCGCCGACAATTGCCACAGACACCGCCAGCACCATCACCGAAGCCTGTCGCTACTATGCGGCAATAGATCGCCCCAATGTCATGATCAAAATCCCTGGCACACCCGAAGGCTTGCCTGCCGTCGAACAGATGATTAGTGAAGGGATTAGCATCAACGTCACCTTGCTCTTCTCCGTCGAAAGTTACGTCGCTACCGCCTGGGCATATATTCGCGGCTTAGAAACTCGCGCCGCCAAAGGAGAAGATATCAGTAAGATCTCATCTGTTGCTAGCTTCTTCCTCAGCCGAATCGACACCAACATCGATGCGAAACTAGATAGCCTCATCAAAAACCTCACAGAACCCACCAAAGCCGAAAAAATCGCCGCCATCAAAGGCAAAATTGCGATCGCTAATGCTAAAATCGCCTATCAAGAATATAAAAAGATTATAGCTAGCGATCGCTGGCAACAACTAGCAAACCAAGGCGCACGAGTCCAACGCCTACTCTGGGCAAGCACCGGGACCAAAGATCCCAGCTATAGTGATGTCATGTACGTCGATGGACTAGTCGGCAACGATACCGTCAACACCTTACCACCCAACACGATCGAAGCCTGCGCCGATCATTGCGATCCCGCCAGCCGGATTGAAGCCGGAGTAGACGAAGCCTACCGCCTCATCGCCAGCCTCAAAGATCCCGACATCAACATCGATCTCAACGCAGTCATGGACGAACTCCTCATCGACGGCATCGACAAATTCGTCAAACCCTTCGATTCCCTCATGAACTCCCTCGACGGTAAGGTTAAAGCCTTAATGCCAGTCTAGGGGAAAGTTGAAAGTTGAAAGTTGAAAGTTGAAAGTTGACAGTCCCCCAGTCCCCTCGTCCCCCCGTCCCCCCGTCCCCCCGTCCCCCAGTCCCCTCGTCCCCAGTCCCCATGATCGATTTACTCGAAAACCCCTTCCGCCAAGGACTCCGCCAAGAGCGCGTTCCCGAACCCCAAATCCTGACCATTTTCGGTGCATCCGGCGACCTCACCCATCGA
Source organism: Chamaesiphon sp. (assembly GCA_041738715.1). Taxonomy (GTDB): domain Bacteria; phylum Cyanobacteriota; class Cyanobacteriia; order Cyanobacteriales; family Chamaesiphonaceae; genus Chamaesiphon. Next base: position 27,776 of record JBGSPI010000040.1, on the reverse strand, counting down.
AAACTGATCCCCGCATTGTACCAAATGCGACTCGATCGCCGACTTCCCCCCGAACTTACCATCGTTGGTGTAGCCCGTCGCGAGTGGAGTCATGAATACTTCCGCGAACACTCCAGAGCCGGAATTATCGAATTCGGCAATGGGATTCAAGACGAAGCCGTCTGGGAAGAATTTGCCAAAGGACTATATTATTGCTCCGGCGACATCGACAAACCCGAAAGCTACCAAAAACTCAAGGCTTTCCTCGGCGAACTCGATAGCGAACGCCGGACTATGGGCAATCGCGTCTTTTATCTCTCCGTCTCCCCCAACTTCTTCCCCGAAGCCATCAAACAGTTAGGGACTGCGGGAATGCTCAGTGATGCCCAAAAACATCGCCTAGTCATCGAGAAACCCTTCGGTCGAGATCTGGCTTCTGCGCGAGTCCTAAATCGAGTTGTTCGCAAGTATTGTGAAGAACACCAAATCTACCGGATCGACCACTATCTGGGCAAGGAAACCGTCCAAAACCTGCTGGTGTTGCGTTTTGCCAATGCGATCTTTGAACCCCTCTGGAATCGTAATTACGTCGATCATGTCCAAATTACCGTCGCTGAAACCGTCGGTGTCGAAGATCGGGCGGGTTATTATGAATCCGCCGGAGCATTGCGGGATATGATCCAAAATCATCTGATGCAGGTTTTTTGTCTCACCGCGATGGAACCACCTAATTCCCTCGATGCTGACTCAATTCGGACAGAAAAAGTCAAAGTACTCGAAGCCACGAGATTAGCAGATCTCCACGATCTCAATCGATCGGCAATTCGGGGACAATATCAAGCAGGCTGGATGAAGGGAAATCAGATCCCCGGCTATCGTGACGAACCTGGAGTTGCCCCTGGCTCTGTGACTAATAGTTTTGTTGCCATGAAATTTATGGTTGACAACTGGCGGTGGAAAGGCGTTCCCTTCTACCTGCGGACGGGTAAACGCTTACCCAAGAAAGTGTCGGAAATTGCCGTGCAATTTAAAGAAGTCCCCTGGTTGATTTTCCAATCCGCTTCCCGTCAAGCTAATCCGAACGTCTTGACGATGCAGATTTATCCCAATGAAGGCATCTCCCTCCAATTTGAAGCCAAAATGCCTGGAGCCGATTTACGCACCCGCACGGTAGATATGGATTTTAATTACCAATCTGCCTTTGGCGTTAAGTCCTCTGATGCCTACGATCGATTATTAATTGATTGTATGTTAGGCGATCAAACCCTATTTACGCGATCGGATGAAGTCGAGGAAGCATGGCGAATTGTCACCCCAGCATTGTCTGCCTGGGAAGCCGATACGGAGCCTAGTTCGATTCCCTTGTATGAAGCTGGTACTTGGGGTCCGCTAGCTGCGGAAGATTTAATTAATGATGATGGCAGAAGATGGCACAGATTCTAAGGCTTAGGGGTTAGACTCTAGGCTTTAGGGAGTATCGAATGTGGATTGACGACAATTTCTAAATTGTTAGTTCAGCAAACAGAATTATCCCAGTAGATCCCCTATCCTAACTCCTAAATCCCCAGTTCGACTTCGCTCACCACAAGTAGCCGCTGTCTGTACCTACGGCAGGCTATCGCCAACGCAGAAGTGCCAACTCCTAACTCTCAACTCCCAACTCTTACCTACCCATGAGTACTAAATCAGCACCTGTTGTCTCCCTACGTGCGCCGAAAGACGTGTCGGTGACGGAGATCGAAAATGAATTAAGTCAGATCTGGCAAGACTATCAACCAGATAATCAATCACAAGATGCGATCGTTGCAACTCAAGCTAGTACCTTTACCTTTATTGTGTATGAGCCAGAACCCACTCAACACATGTTGTCTGTATTGGGCTTTTATAAAGGACCAATTGATGGCATCTTTGGCCCAGCCCAAGTTAAAGCGATTAAAAAAGCCCAAGCAGCCTATCAACTGCCTGTAACTGGTAAACTCGATCGCGAGACGATGAGTAAGATCCAATCAGCTTATCACGATCGGCTCGTCGCCACTCACGACAGCAAAGCCCTGGAAGTCGAAAAAGATGTTAATAATCGGGGCTATGTAGTCACAGATGCGATCGCCAATACTAATCCGCGTCGCATTATTACACTGTGCCCAGTTGCCGGTGAAAGTAATGATGTCGCAGCGCAGGTGTCAGTATATTGCCCGATGAAAAAGCAACATCTGCACAGTTTAGTGTGTAGTGAATACATTACCTTGCGGGCCACACCAGATGCCCTAGAGCGCAATGGCGAGAGCATCGCTAATTTATCGGTTTCTGACTTACCTCGATTCCTCTGGTGGAAAGATACCCCCGCACCCACTAATCCTTTATTTCAAAAGCTAGCTCATCAAGTTCATTCTGCCATCTTTGATTCAGCAGACTTTACCACGATCGAAGTGGAATTATTGCAATTAACGACTATTCTCGCCCAAGACATTCCAGTGATCGATCTGAACTGGCGACGGATTGCTGGTTGGCAAGAACTAACCGCAGAAGCTTTCGATCCCCCCGCTCGTCGCAAAGATATCAGCGAAATCGATCGAGTGGATATTAATTATGAGCTAGGTAATCCCGCCCAAGCCTTGATGTTCCTCAGTTGGTTCGCCAGTCGTCTGCAATGGGAACCTGTCAGCTATACTCATATAGGCGGAGATTACGATCTACGGGAAGTTGATTTTGTCGCCCCTGATGGCCGGAAAATCCATACCGAATTGGCCGGAATGCCAGTCGCTGACGTGGGTGAGATTCCTGGCGATATTATGGGAGTCCGGCTGACTTCTACCAATCCCCAAGCTAACTGTAATACAGTTCTGTGTTCGGAAGTGGCTGGGTGTATGAAGATGGAAATGCGCGGTGGTACTCAAGCTGCACGGGTTGAGGAAGTAAATTCTCTCGCCGAACGCAATGCTGAGGATTTACTCGCTGAGTATCTTCAACGCTGGGGACGCGATTTACTTTATGAACAAACCATGACTGTAGTTGCCAAAATCTTAAATAAAGCAGTTTAATCTCTTTGCGAACTTTGCGCTTTCTCTGCAAATTTTGTGTTAAAAAAGATCTAGTGATGCTATTAATTGCAATCTGAATTTCTCTAAACGCAAGAAACACAAAGAAGGCGCAGAGGCGCACAGAGGTTGTTTGTGTTATGCTGAATTGGCATCTTGTTGATTGTTGTCATATGTTAGATATCCGCGCTCAAATTGCTAGTGAATTGGATTTGAATCCTAGCATTGTCCAAAATGTCTTAGATCTATTTGCTGAGGGAGCAACTATTCCGTTTATCGCACGGTATCGAAAAGAGCGCACGGATGAGATGAATGAGATTGTGTTGCGCGAATTGGCAGAAAGATTTACTTATTTGACAGAGTTGACAGCGCGAAAGGAGACAATTATTAGTTCGATCGAGTCTCAAGACAAATTGACTCGAGAATTAAAAGCCAAGATTGAAAATTGCTTACTCAAAACCGAATTAGAAGATCTCTATCTACCTTACAAACCCAAGCGAAGAACCAGAGCGACTATTGCTAGAGAAAAGGGATTAGATCCACTGGCTGAATTGATTCGTTCGTGGAACGTCTCTGACAGAGAATCGATCGATCATCCTACTTCACAACCTGTCGAATTAGAATTAGTTGCAGCTAAATATATTAATGAAGAATTAGGCGTGAAAACAGTGGCCGAAGCATTATCTGGAGCTTCTGATATTTTAGCAGAATCAATTGCTGAAAAAGCTAATCTACGTGCTTATGTGCGAGAATACATCCAAACAGAAGGACAGTTTATTTCCAGCATTAAAGATGATGTGGAAGAAGGTTCGACTAAATATGAGATGTATCGGAAGTATTCGATCCCAGTTAAGAAAGTTGCGCCACACAATCTTCTAGCTCTGTTCCGAGGCGAATCTGAGAAAGTTCTTAACTTAGAATTAGCTTTTAATGAAGATGATATCTGTGACTACTTGGCTAGTCAAGAGATTAAGACTAGGACACCTGAAATTCGGCAATTTTATCAAAATATGCTCAAGGATGCTTTTAATCGATTGATGAAGACATCCCTGATCAATGAGGTACGTGCTGAAGCTAAATTACAAGCAGATATTGGTTCGATTTCTAACTTTGAAATCAATTTGCGTGAGTTATTATTATCTGCGCCAGCGGGCATGAAACCGACACTCGCGATCGATCCTGGTTTTCGGACTGGGTGTAAGGTTGCCGTATTATCTGAAACAGGTAAATTCTTGGCTTATGAAGCGATCTTTCCCCATCAATCAGCCAGTCAACGTCAGCAAGCAGCCAATACAGTTAAACAGTTAATTAAAAAATACCAGATCCAATTAATCGCGATCGGTAATGGTACTGCCGGACGAGAAACAGACCAATTCATCATCGAAACTTTGGCAGATATCGAGTCAAAACCAATTAAAGTAATGGTGAATGAATCAGGCGCATCGATTTATTCAGCTAGTGACGTAGCAATCTCCGAATTTCCCGATCTCGATATTACCGTTCGCGGGGCAATTAGTATCGGTCGCCGCTTACAAGATCCCCTGGCTGAGTTGGTGAAAATCGATCCTAAATCGATCGGCGTTGGTCAATATCAGCATGATGTCGATCAAAAACTGCTCAGAAAAAAACTTGATGATACTGTCGAAAGTTGTGTTAACTATGTAGGTGTCGATCTCAACACTGCCTCGAAAGAACTACTCACATTTGTATCTGGATTAACCCCCGCAGTTGCCAACAATATTATCGCCTATCGGAATGAGAACGGAGCTTTTAAAAACCGCAAACAACTGCTCAAGGTAGCTAAACTTGGCCCCAAAGCTTTTGAGCAAGCAGCCGGGTTCCTCCGCATTCGAGATGGTGAAAACCCCCTTGATAATACTGCTGTTCACCCCGAAAGTTATCCAATTCTGGCGGCGATCGCCAAAAACGTCAACATTCCCCTCTCCGAACCCACAAAACTTGCCCTAGAACTTAAACAGACGGATCTCAAGCAATATATTACCGATACAATTGGCGAACCAACTCTCCGAGATATCATTAGCGAACTGGAAAAACCTGGACGCGACCCTCGTGCTGAGTTCAAATATGCCACCTTTAAGGCAGGAATCCAAGAAATCAAAGATTTAGCTATCGGGATGGAATTAGAGGGCACAGTGACCAATGTAGCTAACTTTGGTGCCTTTGTAGATATTGGGGTGCATCAGGATGGATTGGTGCATATTTCTCAATTGTCCGATACCTTTGTCAGCGACCCCAATCAAGTTGTCAAAGTCGGTCAAGTAGTTAAGGTGCGGGTGCTAGAGGTTAATGCCCAGTTGAAGCGGGTGAGTCTAAGCATGAAAATTGGCGGCTCTGTCAGTTCTGGCGATGGACGAATAGAGCAGAAACCGGCAATACGGACAAATAAACCTCAGCCAGTTGCAGTTAAGCCCCAGTCAAAATCGCCGACTCAACCGACTTCCACATCGAGTCAGCCAGCTACACTAGCAGATTTACAGCGTAAATTTGGGAAAAAAAGTAAATGACAGCAAAATCTCAACCCGAACAGGATCGAATCGATGCGCCGCCAGCGCAATTCCCCCCAACCACAGAGCCAGGAAAGGTGATCTGTACTCATTGTCAGCGGACAGCAACTAACGGGATTAAATGCAAAGGGATTTGTGTTGCCGATAGTGATTATTAGTCACTAACCTAACTATGAATCCTCGGTTCGGGATAAAGTGTCGAGAGTAAATCGCTCTCGACAATCGCTAATTCGGCCAAACGGCTCTGGACTAAATCTCGATCGAAATAAGTATCTGCGAGGAGCCAATAGATGCCAAAGTGACGTGCTTCCGATGCCATCAGACTCCGATAAAATGCGGCTAATTTAGGATCCTCAAGATGAGTACCAAGTAAGCCCAGTCGCTCGTGGGAGCGGGCTTCGATTAAACCACTAACTAGGAGTGAATCAAGCAATCGATGTGGCTCTTGAGTGCGGATTTGACTCATCAATCCCTTTGCATAGGGTGGCGCATTCAGGGGCGCGAGGGGAATACCGCGAGTTTCGAGAATTTGGTTAACTTGCTCGAAATGTTCTAACTCCTCACTGGCGATCGCGGTTAGTTGGCGTACTAATTTACTATAGGATGGGTAGCGAAACATTAAATTTATGGCAGTTCCGGTAGCTTTACGCTCACAGTGGGAATGATCTAAGAGAATTACATCCATATTCTCTAAGGCTTGCTCAATCCAGGCGGTTTGGGTGGCTTGGCACAGAATGTTGATGGTGGGCAAAGCAATAGCATTCATAAAAAAATTTCAATCGTGCAAGGAACTGGATCTCAATGATGATCGACAAGCTTTATTAACAGTCGAGAATGGTCATTCTATCAAAAAGATAGAGTCAACTATTTAATCGAGGAATTAAGCAATAATAAGTACATAGTCTCTCTACAATATTGCTCGATCTGGAGTATGGACAAAACTTGTATCACTCGATCGATCTTCAGTCTCGCATCGATGGTCATCATCAAGCAACTACCGATCTATGTTTAATTTATTTCAAAAGAATACCGAACCCCGTCAGATTGTCATTGGTGACGTACATGGTCATTATGATGGTTTATGCCAACTAATTGAGTTTTTGCATCTCACTCCTGAAGATCGAGTGTACTTTCTAGGTGATGTGATCGATCGAGGGCCAAAAAGTGCTCAAGTAGTCAGGTTTATTCGGGAGCGTGGCTATCCTTGTCTAATGGGCAACCATGAAGTCATGTTATTGCAATCATTTAATGATGGCGATCTCGATGAAATGGCTTTGCGCCACTGGTTGCCATCTGGCGGTGACAGTACCCTCGCCAGTTATGGCGATCCAGGAATTCCCCAAGATGATATTGATTGGTTCGCTAGTTTACCATCCTATCTAGATTTAGGTGATATATTTTTAGTCCATGCTGGGGTCGATCCGTTTCAATCACTAGAAAAACAAAATAACGATCAGTTCTGTTGGATTAGGGAAAAATTCTTTAGTAGTCAGTTTGCCTATTTTCCTCAAAAGACAATCATTACTGGGCATACGATTACCTTTACCCTACCCGGCATTCGTCCAGGTGAAATTGCCCAAGGACCAGGTTGGATCGATATTGAAACTGGTGCTTATCATCGCAAAAGCGGTTGGATGACGGCTTTAGATGTGAACAATGCAATTGTTTATCAGATAAATGTGTTTTCCCAAAAACAACGTAAACAGAATTTCGATAAAATTGCCAAAACGATCGAGCCGACTAAAATTAAGCTGTGATCAAGTAATTATTCTGATTAATAAATATTACTTAAAGGACTGAAAATGGGTAAAAAAGCTAAACATAAAAATGATTCAATTGCCACAATTGAGCAGAATAGCTTTGGTGCAATAGATCTGCCGAAGAAAGACAAGAAAAAGTTCAAAAAATATCAGAAAGCCAAACAGCAAAAGATTGGAAAATCGATGTTCCATCACGTCTCCGAATCAGAAGGGAGTTCCAAACTATCAAATAAGGAGTATGAAGACAAACTTGGTCATCTCCAAGTGGAACTGGTGAAAATGCAGTATTGGGTTAAACATACTAATACTCGCATCGTCATTTTGTTTGAAGGAAGGGATGCTGCGGGTAAGGGGGGTACGATTAAACGGATTACTGAGCCATTAAATCCACGTGGTTGTAGAGTTGTTGCCTTGGGTACACCCAGCGATCGCGAGAAGACTGAATGGTATTTCCAACGCTATGTTCCCCATTTACCCGCTGGGGGTGAAATCGTCTGTTTCGATCGCAGTTGGTACAACCGCGCCGGAGTCGAGCATGTGATGGGTTTTTGTACCGATGCCCAATATCAAGAATTCATGCAAACCTGTCCAGAGTTTGAGCGAATGTTGGTGAGATCTGGCATTATTGTGCTGAAATACTGGTTTTCCGTCAGTGACGATGAGCAAGAACGACGCTTTCAATCGCGGACAACTGATCCAGCGCGGCGGTGGAAACTCAGCCCGATGGATCTGGAATCACGGGATCGCTGGGTAGAATACTCCCAAGCGAAAGATAAAATGTTCGCCCATACCAATATTCCCGAAGCTCCCTGGTTTACAGTCGAAGCTGATGACAAAAAGCGGGCGCGGCTTAATTGCATCAGTCATGTTCTCAGCAAGATTCCCTATGTGGACATGACACCAGACCCACTAGAATTACCGCCACGGAAGACCGCCCCCCATGATTACGTCCGTCCCCCGCTCAACGAGCAATTTTTTGTGCCGCAGGTGTATTGAGAGAGTAGGGAGTCGGAAATCACTGACCTGCTCTAGCCTCTAACCCAGCATACGGAAATACTACCGAACTTATCTGATTGACAGTCGCAACATGCGCAAACAGTACCGAAATTATCTCATCCGAGAGTGGCAACCTGAAGATAGAACAGGAACGGCGATATTAATCAGTAGTATTTTAGCGGAGTATCGATTAGCTTGGGAACCAGATGGAGCCGATCGAGATGTACTGGAAGTAGAGACATATTATCTCGATCGGGGGGGTGAATTTTGGGTGGTAGAAGATCGAGGGCAAATAGTGGGGACGAGTGCCTATTATCCCAGCGTTCGAGGCAAGCGGGCAGTCGAAATTCGCAAAATGTACCTATCACCAGTCGCCAGAGGACAAGGCTTAGGACGCTATTTATTAGGGGAATTGGAGCGGGTAATTGCCACAACTGGGTACCGCGAGATCTGGATCGAAACGGCTAGTGTGCTCCAAGCAGCAGTGCAACTATATGAGAAAAGTGATTATCAACCAGCAACAGGTGTAGAAACTCCTCGATGTGATCGGGTGTATTTTAAGGAGTTGGGCGTTGGGCTTTAGGCTTTAGGCTTTAGGCTTTAGGCTTTAGGGAATTCGCTGTTCTCCTGTCCTCCTCTTGTCTTAACTCGATCAACAGAAACTATTAAATTACAAGTGCTGGATCTTGAAATGACCTAAAAATGTCATACTCCAATCGGGGTAAATTTTCCCGATGCTAGTAGCATCATGAATAAAGTTTTCGGTGGGGGCGATATAGGCTTCTCCAGGATAAATCGCTGATTTAACAACTGGATAATCGGGGAATTTTCGCATAAATTTGAGTGATAGTCGCACGCCACGATAGTCTTGATAGATATCATCGGGATCGATTAGTTCAAGGCTTTCAAAGATCTGTTTGAGGGTTAGATCGATCGCCAAAAAATAACGAGCTTCTCGACCTAAATTAATACAAACTCGATTTCTAGCAAGATGACGGCGACGAAAGGGAAGATAATCCCAACTATCTAAATGTAGTCCAGCAAAGGGTTTGGCGGGTAAAAATTCTACTCCATTCATTGTGGTGGTCGGCAAATCAATATTAGCGCGAATCAATCCCCGACAATCGAGATCGGGATCGATCGCATATTGTTCGCGGATATATCGTTCGATCTGTTCCCGTGCGCCATAGTAATCAGGATGACTAATTATTTGGTCAGATTCAACTGACTCCCCAAATTCTTTTTCTCCCCAAGCAATTAGATTCCTGATACCAGAAATCACCGATTCTGGAAATTTGACGATCGCGATTGTTTCACTCCGTTCGCTAGATGGAGATCGATCTATTAGTCGATCCAATTCGATCTTGCTCGGCTGTCGCCAGGGTAATTTGGGGATAAAAGCCGGATGAGAATATTGAGGATAAATATCAGGATCGAGTTCGATCGTGCCACCACTCAAACTCACTCGATCTGTTGTCGCTGGTGCATCACCAAAATAGATTTTTAATCCCGATTTTAATCGAATGGGAGTTGGAACGATACTAGACATGCAAAATCTCCCGATCGATCTGAAAGTTTTGCAATCGATCTAAGTTCACAGCCCCTCGTTCGAGGATTCCCTCTTCGATCAGTCGATATTCGATATATTGGAGCATTCCTTTGTGTACGATACAGCGAATCGATCCATCTGGATCTAATTCATGGTACTCATAACCATCTTCGGCGATCGGATATCCACTGCAAGCACCAAAGAATTTACAATTGATGCAGGTTTGTTCTAGTCTTTGTTCTGCTGCTAAAATTGACTGTTGATGCTGAGAACTAGCATACAATTCGCCTAGAGAAGTGTCGAACAAATTACCATAACTGCGCTCGATCTGATAGGCATCGGCATAGCCATATAAATCGCCAGTAATATTGACTAAATTAATTAATTCCCATTCACGTTTATCATAAAAATTACAATCCATATGAGGATCGTAAAAGTTTAGCACTTCTCTAATCATCTCCGTCACTGGGGTAATCCAGACGAATTCTTCATCTTCTAACCACAGATCGAAGATGGTCTGAAATGCCTTTAGAACACTGTGAGGATCGATCTCAATGCCGTCATTTTGGCCTTGATTACTAGTTTGATGGAGCGGCAGTAATCGGGCTGCTATGCCTAATTCTCGATAGAATTGATAAATTTGGGTGATATTGTCGATATTCTTCTGGTTTAAAACAGTGATACAACCAAAAGCGATATCTGCATCTCGCAACCGATCTATATTTGCTAAGACACGAGCTTGGGAATCTCGACCATTTTCATACACACGTAAATCGCCAAAGATATCCACAGATACCCCAACTCGATCGAATCCTTCGGCTAGTAAAATTAAGCGTTCATCATCTAAAACTGTCAGATTAGTTTGAACACCATTAGTAACTCTAAATTGATCTCCCGTGAAAACTTTTGACTGTAAGTCTAAGGCTTCCCAATAAAATCGCGGTGATAGCAATAAAGGTTCCCCTCCATGCCAAATAAAGTGAATTGCTACAGGAATTTGAAGCGTTTGATAGTAACTGGCAATATTGCGATACAATGACTCAATTTGAGTCATGCTCATCACATCAGTTTTGTGAAGTTCGCTAAATTCATAACAATATTGACAACGCAAATTACATTGCTTTGAGGTCTTAATCACAAACTGAACGGGTTGATAGTCCATATTCACCTCATACATCTGCAAATAAATTATTAACCTTTCCTAATCACTCTGGCGTTCGAGTTGTTCGGAAAGGTCAATATTCGATCGATTTATATCACCTATTGCTCTGTCGATTTCAGTTTCTTCTCAATATCTACCGCAGAAGGAATAGATTTGGGAGTAGATTTGATTCCATTATTTTGAATTCTCTCAATGCCTGGAAGTTTACCACCATCTTTGACAAAAATCGGTCCACTTTCTTTGACAAAAGCATCTTTACCAGTCTGAACACCTGCTCCAGGCAAAGTTCTGATTTTCTCAACACCAGGTAGTTTACCACCATCTTTGACAAAAATCGGTCCACCTTCTTTGACAAAAGCATCTTTACCTGTTTGAGCACCTGCTCCAGGCAAAGTTCTGATTTTCTCAATACCAGGTAGCTTACCACCATCTTTGACAAAAATCGGGCCACCTTCTTTAACAAAAGCATCTTTACCTGTTTGAATACCTGCTCCAGGACTCAAAATTTTCTTTTTATTAATAACTTTAATTTTTGGCTTTTTTTGGGCGATCTGGCGATCTAGCGTGCCAGACTCTTGATTAGACTCAATGCCTCGATTACCTTGAAGATAAGGATTTGGATCGGCTTGAGCTACTGCCGAGATCAACATCGTCGAGATCGCAACTGTGACAACAATTGCTAAGTTGGAGTTTCTATTAGGCAGACTCATCTTAAATTATTCACCTCAAGTAAGATATTTAATGCTGATTCGTAATCTTCAGTATTGACAACATCGAGGGAGTTGCAATTAATACATTTAATCTTGTTTGATTGCTACAAAATAAATGCAACTGTTGTTTGCAAATAGTATCATAAAATTTCAATAATTATTCATTAATTAAATAAATATGAAAAGGTAAAAGTGCAGGTCGGCAGATAATTATGGAGTAAAGACCCACAGTCAAAGATACGGGTTTAAGTAGGCTACAATTCGGCGATCGACCTTCCCACCGAATCGAGTCAGCGCGTTATAATTCTTTACAGAAGCACAATTAAATCGTGACCATCTATGACGAACCCTGTACTCAATAGCTTTTTTGTCGGTCGTGCGCTGGCTCAATCCCTTAATGACAAGTTGAGCGAGACTGTCACCTACACTCTGAGCGAGTTAGGCAAAGTAAATGCCGAACAAGGCGAAAAACTCCGCCAGTTTACCCAAGAAGTAATCGAACGAGCCGCCCGTGAAACTAGCAATGCTGGGGGGAACACTAATTCAGTCGATCTTGATGGAAATCCTGTGGATTTACAAGAAACTATCGATGAACTCAGAGCCGAGATTGCTAGACTCAGAGCCGAAATTCAACGATACCGCAGTGGAGAGTGAATGGAGAATGGGAAAGGGAACAGTTGAAAGTTGAAAGTTGAAAGTTGACAGTTGACAGTGAACAGTGGACAGTCCCCCAGTCTCGCAGTCCCCCACTTCTCCTGTCGGAGAGGCTGCGCCAACGACTTCGTATCGCCAGAGGCGAGGCTACGCCAACAGTGCAAACAGTCCCCCAGTCCCCCAATCCCCCAGTCCCCCAATCCCCCAGTCTCCCAGTCCCCCCGTCCCCCGTCCCCGATCCCCCAATCATAATTTCACGTGGCTGCCATTTCCGATCGATTGTCTTTACCACCTGCAACTAGTGAGCCAGAGTCGGCTGTAGTTGCCACATCTCCAATTGAGATCGAGCCTCAGCCTAGTGGCAACAACCGCACCTATCGCTGGAATCGGAACAATTACTCCAAGCGGCGGCGAACGATCGATATTTGGGCATTTTTTCTTACATTCTTGAATGGTTCCTGGATCGACGGCAAAAAGTGGAGCTATATTGGTGGCTACACTGAGGCAAAACGGTCTGCCAGACAACGGAAACAAGCAATTTGGATGCGGGATACGTTTTTGGAATTAGGACCGACTTTTATTAAGTTGGGACAGTTATTCTCCACCCGCGCCGACTTATTTCCGGCGGAATATGTCGAAGAACTCTCCAAATTGCAGGATCGAGTCCCCGCCTTTAGTTATACTCAAGTCGCCGCAATCATCGAGCGGGATTTTGGGAAAACCATTCCCGAACTATTTGCCAGCTTTGAGCCAATTCCATTAGCCGCAGCGAGTTTGGGTCAAGTTCACCTGGCAAAGCTGCATACTGGAGAACAAGTCGTTGTCAAAGTCCAACGTCCCGGCTTAAAAAAATTATTTACGATCGATCTAGAAATCCTGCGCGGAATTGCCAAATACTTCCAGAACCATCCCAAATGGGGGCAGGGTGGACGGGATTGGCTGGGCATCTATGATGAGTGCTGTCGGATTCTCTGGGAAGAAACAGACTATATCGGCGAAGGCCAAAATGCTGATACCTTCCGACGCAACTTTCGATCGCAAGATTGGGTGAAAGTCCCCCGCGTTTACTGGCGGTATTCTTCGACCCGTACCCTCACTTTAGAGTACCTACCAGGAATTAAGATCAGCCATTATGAAGGATTAGAAGCCGCTGGACTCAACAGACAAAAGATTGCCCGTCAGAGTGCCACTGCCTACCTCCAGCAGTTACTCACCGATGGCTTTTTTCATGCCGATCCTCATCCCGGCAATGTCGCGATCGATCCTCAGACTGGAGCCTTAATTTTCTACGATTTTGGGATGATGGGCAGAATTGCCCCTGGTACCAAAGAGAAATTGATGGATACCCTTCTGGCTGTCGCGAGCAAAAATGCCGATCGGGTGGTGCGTGGTTTAGTCGATTTAGGAGCAATTTCTGCTAACGCCGATACAGATCCAATCCGCCGATCGATCCAGTATCTCTTAGATAACTTCCTCGACCAACCCTTTGAAGCTCAGTCGATCGCTCAGATTACTGACGATCTGTACGATATTGCCTACGGTCAACCTTTCCGGTTCCCTGCCACGTTTACTTTTGTCATGCGGGCCTTTTCTACCATCGAAGGAGTCGGCAAAGGATTAGACCCCGATTTTAACTTTATGGAGGCAGCACAGCCCTTTGCATTCCAAATTATGAATACTAATAGCAACGGTTCACCCGACACCAATACCTTCCTCGCCGAAATTGGGAGACAAGCCGCTCAGGTGGGTACTTCCGCACTCGGTTTACCCCGCCGGATTGAAGACACGATCGACAAATTAGAACGGGGAGATCTCCGCGTGCGCGTCCGATCTAGTGAAACCGATCGCTACCTACGCCGACTGGGTGCTATGCAGCAGAACACTAATTACGCGATCCTCGTTGCTACTTTCACATTGTCTGCTACGATCCTATTTGTCAGTCAATATGCGATCGCGGCTGGCGTAGTCGGGACTGTCGCTCTAATCACATTAATCATTTGGTTTCGACAGATGCGAAAATTGGATCGTCAAGATCGATTATCGTAGACAAGATTTACCACTCCCAATTTGGGTATGATGTGAGAATGGCACGCAGTAAAATATTGAACTATCTGTCAATTGTAAAGTTATCGGTTGTTAATCGGCACAGGCGTTAGATTTATGAAATCTCTGTTCACAGGTCTTTCTGATAAAGGTATGGTACGGAGTGCCAACCAGGATGCATACCATATCGATCCTGAAGGACGATTTTTTATTGTCGCAGATGGGATGGGGGGTCATGCAGGGGGCGAGGAAGCTAGTCGGATTGCCATCGAAGTAATTCAAGCCTATCTCAACCAGCAGTGGGAGACCGAACCCGATAGCAAAAACTTACTGGCACAATCTTTCATTGCGGCGAATGACGCAATTGTTGCCGATCAGGAAAAAAATTCTCAACGTTCCGATATGGGTACAACTGTCGTCGCAGTCGCCTTCCGTGAGGATGCTGTGTGGTCTGCTCACGTCGGTGATTCCCGTCTCTATCGCCTCAGAGAGGGTAAATTAGATCGGATTACTGAAGATGATACTTGGGTCGCTAGAGCCATGAAGTTGGGCCAACTGAGTGCTGATGAAGCTAAAGTTCATCCCCTCCGGCATGTACTATCCCATTGTCTCGGTCGGCGTGATTTGCGCCAAATTAATATCCAGACGCAGGATATTCAACCGGGAGATCGGATTCTCCTGTGTAGTGACGGTTTAACCGAAGAAGTTCCCCATGATGAAATTGCGATTCATCTCCAGGCAGAAACAGGTGAACTTGCTGGACAAGCTTTAGTCGATGCCGCCAAACAACATGGGGGGAGTGACAATATCACAATTATTATTGCCACGATCGAATAACTTAGTAGTGTCCGTCTGGCTAAATCACTGCAAACATTATGAAGTGGCTAAAGCGACATCTTGGTAGTTTTATCATCGCTGTTGTCATTGTCTTGGGCATCAGGTATACGCAAGAGTTCCAAGATTGGAGCAAGCTCCTGCACTATCAACCACCCCCACAAATTGCCAGACTCGCAGCGACAACAACGATGACAGAAACCGCTCGGCGGTTATTCTATGTCAATCAACCCCAAATCGAAACGCGCAAATCAGCCCTAAATTTCTGTAAAAGTTCCGAACATACAGTGATTTTGGGTTGTTATGTGGTGGGTAAGGGGATTTTTCTCCAAGCTATCCCCGATCCCCGGCTAGAAGGTGTCATGGAGGTAACGGCGGCACATGAGATGCTCCATGTTGCCTATCAACGGATGTCAATTGTCGAGCAAAATCAACTCAACCAAAAGTTGCAAGGGACATTAGCCCAACTCAGAAATCCGCGCATTAAGAATATCATTGAGACCTATCGATCGCAAGATCCAAGTTCAGTTAATAACGAACTGCACTCGATTTTGGGTACAGAAGTCCGCAATCTCAGTCCTGAATTAGAAGCACACTATCAGAAATATTTTACCGATCGATTGAAGATTGTCGCTTTGTCTGAACGGTATGAAGGTGTATTCACCGCACTGCGGGAACGCGCTCAAACGCTCAAACAACAATTAGCCGATCGAAAATTGACCATGGAACAATTAGCTCAACAAGTAGATCGAGAAGCTGCGGGTGTTGAAACAGAACGTGTCGATCTCCAACGTTCGATCGCGATGAATCCCCAAGAAGATCATACTGGTCGAGTAGCTAGTTTTAACGATCGAGTCCGCAATTACAATCAAATAGTGGCCAATCTCCGACAACAAACCGATCTCTACAATCAACTAGTCAATGAGCATAACTCCCTCGCCCTTGAGGAAAAATCTCTAGTTGAATCACTCGAAAATAAACCATCAAATTAGGTGATAGGAGTTTTTAAAATCCAGTCAAAACTTGTTTCGCGGTTAAATTAACTTGACTAAATTGAGGTGACACGATAATTTGTTCATCTGTATAGACTTGTTCTTCGTACCATCCTTCAACTAGTTCTAAGACTGTTACTTTATTCAAAATTGGATCGACAATCCAGTATTCAGGAATCTGTCTGGCGGCGTATTCCGATCTTTTATAGCGATAATCTCGTTGTTCTTGCTTGGGACTGACTACTTCCACAACTAAAGTAGGTGGTGGCATATCTGGCAGAATTGCCGAGCGGTTAGTTTCGCTTAATTCTAGTTCTAAACTTTCCGAAAGAACCGTCAGATCTGGGATGCGTGCAGTTGCTCTGCCGCCAGTTACCGCGATCGCAATTTGGTTTCTCAACAATTTTGGTGATATGCCCAACTTTAGAAAGTAAGCTATTAGAGAAATAGAAACTTGCTGATTTCTGTGGCTTTCTGGGGGCATGGGAATTAGTTCTCCATTAACAAGTTCACAGAGAGCGTCCGTGCCATCATCATAATCGAGGTATTCCTCAATACTCATCAGTTTAGTTGTAACGACCATAGATCTTAATTTACCTATCTTTAGGAACAGTTCAACTACCACCTATTCTAATCGATATTATTATTAATTTCAGTGAGTGATTTAGATGTCTCATAATTTAGTGACAATCGCCCAACAATTTGCCAATCCAGGCAAGGTAACAGATGTTCGAGCCTTTGGCAGTGGAAATATCAATGATACTTTCCTGGTGACAGTGGCAGATGGGCAAGATCCTTGTTTTGTGCTGCAAAGAATTAATACCAAAGTTTTTTGCCAACCTGCACTGGTGATGCAGAATATGCGGACATTCACCGAACACGTCTGTGATAAATTAGCCAGTGAAGGGTTAAATCCCGAACGGCGATGGGCTGTACCACGTGTACTGTTGACTTCAGATGCTCAAGATCATTGGGTAGAACCAGATGATACTTATTGGCGGGCAATTAGCTTTATCGATGGCTCAGAATCGATCGATATTATTCAGAATATCGAACATGGGCGGGAAGTGGGCTATGCTCTGGGCAGATTTCACGCCCTAATTAGCGATCTCGATCCGACTCAATTAGCAGATACCCTAGTTGGCTTTCATATTACGCCCCAATACCTCGATCGATATCATCAGGTATTAGCGGCATATAGTGGGACAATCGATCCACAAGTAGATTATTGTCTCAAGTTCGTTCAGGAGCGGCAGGAATGGTCACAAGTTCTGGAAAATGCTAAAGATGATGGCAAACTACCTTTAAGACCGATTCACGGCGATCCCAAGGTGAATAACGTGATGATTTGTACCACCAGCCAACAAGCGATCGGCATTATCGATCTCGATACAGTTAAGCCGGGGCTGGTACACTACGATATTGGCGACTGTTTGCGATCGGGCTGTAATCCCCTCGGTGAAGAGACGAAAGACTGGGAGCAGGTGTATTTTGATGTCCAGATGTGTCAAGCCATCTTAGCGGGCTATTTATCCCAAGCGAGGGGCTTTCTGACGGAGCAGGATTATCACTATCTGTTCGATGGGATTCGGTTGATTGCCTTTGAATTGGGCTTACGATTTTTTACCGACCATTTAGCGGGTAATGTTTATTTTAAGGTCAAATATCCCACCCATAACCTCGATCGCGCCCTAGTACAATTTAAGCTGACTGAAAGTATCGAAGCTCAAGAAACAGCCATTCGAGGGATTATTCAGGAGTTGCGCGGATGACTAATTTCCAACTTTATCCATTCTCAACAGACGATCGATTACTAGCGATCGAGATTTCCGGTAAAATCGATCGACACGATGGATTACTGGCGATCGAATACCAACTAAGCGGTGATCTGACTCAGGTAGAAATTCCCGCTCCAGCAGAATTTCCTACCCGCACATCCCATCTTTGGGAAGCCACTTGTTTCGAGTTCTTTCTTGGTATTCCTGGCGATCGAAATTATTGGGAATTTAATCTTTCGCCATCTGGCGATTGGAATATTTTTCACCTCGATGATTATCGTCAAGGTTTGCGGAATGAATTAGCTTTTACCTCACTACCATTTACAATCAAACAGCAACCAAATTCTTTTTCATTATGTTTAGAATTAGATTTAACTAAAATGATTTTGGAAGCAGTGGATCTCGAAGTTTCAGTAACGGCTGTGATTAAATCTCTTCAGGGTGAGATGAGTTATTGGGCATTAACTCATTGTGGAACAGAAGCCGATTTTCATCGACGGGCTAGTTTTATCATCAGGATCTAATTCTTCCAACAGTGCTGTTATGCAGTGGCAGATATCTTAACTATCCTTTCAGTGCAAACGTTCTCTGTTGATGTAGGATCTTCCAGCCATTGTTTAATTTTGCCAATATTGAATCAGAGCCGAGTAACTAGTGATTATAATATAAGTATTAAAGTACAAGAAAATAATATGTCTCCTAGCGATTTAAAACGGGAACTGATTGCCCTAAATCCCGCAGAAAAAGCTGAAGCTATTCAGTTATTAATCGGCAATCTTAGCAGTGGTTCGCGGGGAATTACCAAAACATTTAATGTCATGGGCGGTGACGCAGTTGTTGCCAATACGCGCCTTCCCGTATGGTTGTTTGTCAGTCTCCGTCGTCAGGGAGCTAATGATGCGGAACTATTAGATAATTATCCACAGCTAACTGCTGCGGATTTAGTGAACATATGGGCTTATGCGGATGCTTATCCTGATGAAATTGAAACTGCGTTGAAAGAGCAAGAAGAGGATTGAGCGAGAATGGCATCACTGTATGCAGATGAACAATTTCCGCTCCCCGTAGTCAAGCTACTTCGAGATCTCGGTCATGATGTTTTGACTGTTCAAGAATCAGCAAACGCTGGATTACCAGATCCAGAGGTTTTAGAATTTGCGATTCTCAATCAACGAGTTGTTTTAACCCAAAATCGCCGCGACTTTAAACATTTACACAAATTAAATTCAGACCATACTGGGATCATTGTATGTACTGAAGATCGTAACTCAGAAGCATTAGCAAATCGAATAGATCGAGCAATTGCGATCGAAGGAATCTTGAAAGGGAAATTAGTTAGTGTAGTTCGTCCTGCTTAATTAAGCATAGATCCATCGTTGTTAATTATCTCTCAACCATTCAGTCGATCGCTTAAATAACTTTCATACTGTGGATAAACTGGTAATCTGGGCTGCAATTGCCAACCAGCATTAGCCAATAACCCGTTCAATTCCGACAACTGGAGATGATGATAGTCAGGATTTACCTCATCCTCCGGGACTATTCCCCCTAAATCTCTCGCTCCAGCACTTAAACAGGCTAATAATAATTCAGCATTAGGGATTAAATTTGGTGGGATTTGAATCGTAATATCGGCAGGCAAGATCTGTTTGGCTAATTTAATTACTGTCGGCAATCGATCGATCTTAAATCCTGGCGCGGCTAAAGTTTCCTGACTACCTGGACTATATGGTTGCAGAATTACTTCCTGAATATGTCCCCAGCGAAGATGAAGATCGGTAATTGCCTGTAAACTAATTTCCCAATCCCTTTCTGCTTCACCAATACCTAATAGTAAACCAGTTGTAAAGGGGATTTGTAACTCACCTGCCCAGTTGAGTTGTTCGAGTCTAATTGAGGGCAGTTTACTCGGTGCTTGGCGATGAACTTCTGTGAGTAAAGCTGGATCTAACGACTCCAACATTAACCCCATCGAGACATTTACTTGTGCTAATCGCTGCATTTCACCGAAACTTAATGGTCCCGCATTAGTATGGGGGAAAAAGCCCAGATCTAGAGCTAATTTACCAAGATCGTAAATGCGATCTAGCCAAGCTTGGCGGCGAGAAGATTGGGGATGAACTTCACCACTTAAAATTAAGATCTCCCAGATATCTTGCCCTTGAAGATTGGTTAGAATCTCCGTAGCTCGATCGAGTGTCAACCAGTTATCTTGACCTGGATCTACCCGAAAGTTGCAATAACTACAGCGATTGAAACATTCATAAGTCGGCACGAGGGTATAAGCTGGACTGTAAGTCACGATCGCGGACATAATTTATTCAGAAATATCTAACTTTTTTGGCTTAACTCTTCTCGAATCAACCGCTGATAAATTCTGGGTAATTCTGGGGTCATGGTATTATTTTCGATCCCATAGCCCAAACTCGTCCAAGTACTCGATAGCCGCCTTCGCACCCGATCCAATTCGCCATCTTTCAATAACTGCGGAATATTCATCCCCCAAAATTTTTCATCACTCAACCAAGCGTGAACAACCCTGTCTTGGTACTCTGGCTCAAAACTATAACCAGTCCCCCACCACAGAAAACCATCGGGATTAGGATGATATTTTCGCGCCATAGCTGCCCAAGTAGTATTAATCATCTGATACCGTCCCGCAGCAGTGGAACAATTATTCATATTCGGCCCATTGACAATCCGAATACACTTTTCAGGATGACGAGTCAGATCGTCTACATGACTCCCTCCATATAGGATGGAATAAGGACGGCGATCATTTGATTCACTCGCCGAAATCATCCGCATCAACGCCCGAATATAGGGATCTCCACCCTCCATCACCAATGGTGGGGTTTTAGCTGTCCTAAAGACCGGATTTATGGCTATACGACGGGGGTGCCGTAATAGTAATCCGATTGATACCAACACGATTAGACCGATCGTTGCCGCAATTATTTTAGAACGTTTATCCATTTAGGGGATAGGGAGTAGGGATTAGGGTGTAGGAATTAAGGACTAGGCACCACTAAATAGAAAATGCCAGCCCGAACCACCCTCTATTTAACTACACACTAGCAAATAGATCTTCCCAACTTTTAGTCGGTGCGGTTGGTTCGCTGATGATTTCGAGAATTTTATTGCGGGATTGGGGATGGGTAAGTGACTCGACGCACACCTGAGCTACCTTTTGACGAGGTATACTGCCTTCAAAGAGAGTATCTGCTGTTGACATTACCACTGGGTTAGGATTATCTTCATTTTTCAGTCCACCGGGACGCACGATCGTATAATTCAGTCCGCTGGTTTTTAAATACTGTTCGGCTTGTTGTTTCCACCACAAAATTAACCAAAAGAGATTGAGCGGATGGAAAAATCGCGATACACATAGAGATGAGACAAACACAAACTGCTCGATGTTTTTAGCTTTGGCAGCATCTACCAAGTTTTTGGTGCCGACATAATCTACCTGGTATGGACCAGTGGGATCGAGGCTGGGCTTTGCTCCTGTAGCGCACAGCACGACGGTACTGTCGCCCATTGCCGTAGTGATACTGTCCAGGTTGAGGACATCGCCCTCAATTAGTTCCACCCCTGGAGGTAAAATGGCTCGTGCGGTAGTGATATTTCTCACTAATACACGGACTGGAATCTGGCGTTGAACCAATTCCTGGACGATCCGCCGTCCTGTTTCGCCTGTCGCGCCTGCTACAAATGCTTTCATTAAGTTTTCGTTACAATAAATGTTAAGTTTAAGCCGCTTAACATTCATGTTAAGCCGAGAATCAGTCAATTACCATGAAACTAATCGACATCAACTGCACTCCTCATCTGAGACACTAAAAATTTCCGGTTTTCACTATCTAGACACTGTAAATAGAGATGATGGTGCAGCACAGCGTCATCAGCACTCACGTAGCCAAAGAAAGCCATATCTTGCCAAGGTGAGTTGTCTCTCAACCACATAGTTAAATCAGTAACAGGATCGAAACGGGATGCCCACACCAACACTAGAGACAAACAGCATAGAAATCAATTCTGTCTTGATGAATCCTGACTTAGAACAACAAAATTTGGTTTCGCCAGACCCAAGTCTGCTCCAACCATTCTGTTTTAACCATCACTTTACAGATGCGATGGTGATGGGGGCTGATGTCCGTACTGTGGGTAGATATTTGGATGCTCATCAAGGTTGGTTTACTCGTTGCGCCCATCCCATGCAGGTAGAAGCAATCGGGCCAAATGGCTATGCGCTCACCATTGGGAAGTTTGGTTCTTTTGGTTATACGGTCGAACCAAAGATTGGTTTGGAGTTATTACCCCAGGATCGTGGGGTATATCGAATTCAAACTATTGAAATTCCCAACTATACACCGCCCGGTTATGCGGTCAGTTTTAATGCCCAGATGTGTTTGGTAGAAACTATCGATGGGGCAACTTTGGGCACTAGAGTGGAGTGGGATCTAGATTTGAGTGTTTACATCCAGTTTCCCAAGTTTATCTACAAGTTACCGAAAAAAGTGATCCAAGGAACTGGGGATAAGGTACTGAAACAAATTGTGACGCAGGTTTCTCGTTGTCTGACGAATAAAGTTCGTGCTGATTTTCACGGAAATTTGGCTTGAGTGGCGATACTTTGCGCAGATTAAAACCGCGCAAAGTATCCTTTCGGGTGCCCACTTCGCTTGAGATGGTCGCGACGTGGGGAAATTTACCGAAAATTAGATTTGGTCGAAACCGGCATTCATCACCTTTGTCCATGCGGCTACGAAGTCCTGGACAAACTTACCCTGATTGTCATCCTGTGCATAGACTTCGGCATAGGCACGAAGGATCGAATTGGAGCCGAAGACGAGATCGACTCGTGTTGCTGTCCACTTCACCTGTCTGGTGTGGCGATCGCGGATCTCATACAGATTATTACCTGCTGGTCTCCATGTATAATTCATATCCGTCAGGTTCACGAAGAAGTCGTTCGTCAGGGTGCCTTCGCGTTCGGTCAGCACACCGTGCTTAGTCCCACCGTAGTTGGTGCCTAACACGCGCATACCGCCAACTAGCACCGTCATTTCGTGGGCGGTTAGCCCCATCAGTTGGGTGCGATCGAGCATCAATTCTTCCGCACTAACAGCATAGTCCTGCTTGAGCCAGTTACGATAGCCGTCATGGATAGGTTCGAGGACAGCGAAGGAATCAGCATCGGTCATCTCGTCTGTTGCATCCCCACGACCAGGGGAGAAAGGAAGGGTAATGTCAAAGCCAGCAGCCTTAGCCGCCTGCTCAATCCCGACGTTTCCGGCTAATACAATCACATCTGCAACACTGGCACCACTCTCAGCCGCGATCGCTTCGAGGGCTGCCAACACCTTCGTTAGACGCGCAGGTTCATTACCTGCCCAATCTTTTTGCGGGGCTAGACGGATGCGTGCCCCGTTCGCACCGCCCCGCAGATCGGAACCTCGAAAGGTTCTGGCACTGTCCCAGGCTGTGGCGACCATTTCGCCGATACTCAGACCACTCGCGGCGATTTTAGCCTTCACGGCGGGAAGATCGTAGTTCGCGTTCCCTGCTGGAACTGGATCTTGCCAAATCAGATCTTCCTGGGGCACATCAGGCCCGATGTAGCGAGCCTTTGGCCCCATGTCTCGGTGTGTCAGCTTAAACCAAGCCCGCGCAAAGACTTCAGAGAAGTATTCAGGGTTTTGGTAGAACCGTTCGGCAATCTGCCGATATTCAGGGTCCATTTTCATTGCCATATCGGCATCGGTCATGATCGGGTTGAGGCGGATCGTGGGGTCTTCGACATCAACCGGTTTATCTTCTTCCTTGATATTGATGGGTTCCCATTGCCATGCACCGGCTGGACTCTTCTTGAGTTCCCAATCATGGTTAAGAAGTAGATGGAAATAGCCATTGTCCCACTGGGTCGGATGGGTCGTCCACGCCCCTTCAATGCCACTAGACATGGTGTTGCGACCAATGCCGCGCTGGGTCTTGTTATTCCATCCCAGACCCTGATCTTCGATCTCGGCAGCTTCTGGTTCTGGTCCGAGTAAATCGACACTGCCGTTGCCGTGGCATTTACCCACTGTGTGACCACCAGCGGTGAGGGCGACGGTTTCCTCGTCATTCATCGCCATCCGGGCAAAGGTTTCCCGCACATCCTTGGCAGTTCGCAGGGGGTCGGGATTCCCGTCTACGCCTTCCGGGTTGACATAGATCAGGCCCATCATTACGGCAGCCAAAGGGTTTTCCAGATCCCGCTCACCGGAATAACGGCTGTCTGGGTTGTCGCTGGGGGCAAGCCACTCCTTCTCGGAACCCCAGTAGATATCCTTTTCGGGATGCCAGATATCCTCACGGCCAAAGGCAAAGCCGAAGGTTTTCAGTCCCATGGATTCATAGGCGATAGTACCAGCGTAGGCAATCAAATCCGCCCAACTGAGCTTATTACCGTATTTCTTCTTGATTGGCCAGAGTAGACGGCGCGCTTTGTCGAGGTTCACGTTGTCCGGCCAGGAGTTGATCGGTGCAAAGCGTTGGTTGCCAGTGGCAGCACCACCGCGACCATCGGCGATCCGATAGGTACCCGCCGCGTGCCAAGACATGCGGATCATCAGACCACCGTAGTGCCCCCAGTCTGCTGGCCACCAGTCCTGGCTGTCCGTCATCAGTGCGTGCAAGTCTTGCTTGAGTGCAGTCACATCAAGTTTTTTGACTTCTTCCCGATAGTTGAAGTCCGCGCCCATCGGATTGGTCTTGCGATCGTGTTGATGGAGAATGTCGAGATTCAGTGCCTTGGGCCACCACTCCATGTTCGACATATTGACCTCCGTTGCACCGCCGTGCATCACTGGACATTTGCCCTGAGTGGATGGGTTACTTTCATTCATCTTCATTTCCTCTCGGATATTAATTAGCTGATATTCTCCCACGTCTCTAAACTTGATTACACAGAATCAAATGCTTTTAGTTTGAATGAGTCTGTCCATTCTTCCTTACTCTCTGCCGAAAAAGCACAATCGCCGATAGCTATTCCCGATGACCTAACCAACTCCAAGGCTCAATTCTGGCTACGTTTAGCAGTTCCTGACTAAGTTCGGCGTGAATTTGTCCATTAGTTGCTAGAATCCGACCCGATCGAATGTCAAAATCACTTTGGTCATAAGCCGTAACTTTGCCCCCAGCCGCTTCGACAATCGCCACGCCAGCCGCCAAATCCCAAGGAGAGAGTCCGCGCTCCCAATAGCCATCCAGCCGACCACAGGCGACGTAGGCGAGATCTACTGAAGCTGCACCTGCGCGCCGAACACCTTGGGTAATATGGGTAAGATAGCAAAATTCCTGATAGTTATTATCTGGGGTTTCCCGCCTGTCGTATGCAAAACCTGTCACGAGTAAGCTCTGGGCTAATTTAGCAGTATTGGAGACATGAATCGGTCGATCGTTACAAGTTGCCCCAATCCCCATCGCACCTCGAAACAACTCCTGATGGAAAGGGTCGAAAATCGCGCCGACAGCAGGTACACCGTTAATCAATAAGCCGATCGAAGCGGCGGAAAATGGGTACTGGTGAGCATAATTTGTCGTCCCATCTAATGGATCGATCGCCCACAAATACTTAGCATCCAGATTGCCAAATTGACCTGATTCTTCAGCGAGGATCGAGTGTTCGGGAAAGTGTCGTCGCAACACCTCTAAAATCGCTGACTCTGCCAACTTGTCTGCTTCCGTCACCAAATCACCCGGACGACCTTTCTCTTTAATCGATTCTAATTTACCCCAGCAAGCTTGTAAGACTTTACCTGCTGCCAATGCTGCTTCTGTTGCTACATCTAAATAGATAGACAATTCAGGTGAATTCATTGGCTCGATCGATAATTTGCTATATATTCAGTTAATACTATACCGAGAAGGCTAGTTAACTTTCCAAAAAATAATAAATAATTTAATTTGTCAGTTCGATCGAGAGTGGAAAATTGACTAAAGGGTATAAGAACTTACCGATACCCATACCCTATTTCCTCTCATCTATCCACTTTGATTACTAACTAACTGATGTTGAATGCTTGCTGCTAATCGAACTCGATAATGGGGCTGAATTTGTTGATAGTAAAGACTAAGAGCCTGCTGAATGACGTTATTATGGTTTTGATTTGTATATTCTTGAATCAGTTCTAGTTGACGAGCCGACTCAGCATCTAATTGAACGATGAGTTGCATATAATAATCCTCGATCGTGGTAAAATAGAATGTAATGTTGACATTATAACTTTGGTACAATCGATCGATACTTTCAGATCAGAGATAATCACCAGTTTACATTTTAATTGTGACGCTCCAATATAAGGACAAAAGCATTTGCAGGCAATTATAATTTAATTCTAAATATTTGCCGAGCCATCACGATCAAATCTCCCAACTAGTGTTTAGATCGACGATCACCAGAAATCTTTCTCGCTCATCGCTGTGAACTGAAAATTGCCACAATCGCCAGATGACAAGTTTTTGGGTAAAATGCTAGAACAAGCAATCAATCACTCACCCATATACTTGATGGTTATGAACCCAGCAGCAACTCAGTCAGCCGTAACGGAACCCAGTGATAAAACACTGGAAGCAATGAAGAATTTTTCGGAAACCTACGCCAAAAATACTAATACTTATTTCTGCGTCGATCTCTCCGTTACCGCTGTAGTCATCAAGGGACTAGCTAAAAATAAAGAAGAACTGGGTTCACCCCTATGTCCATGTCGCCACTACGAGGATAAAGAAGCCGAAGTAAAAGCTGCTTTCTGGAATTGTCCCTGCGTCCCCATGCGCGAGCGCAAAGAATGTCACTGTATGTTGTTCCTAACCCCCGAAAATGACTTCGCTGGAACAATACAGGATATTGCCATGGAAGAGATTAAGGCGGTTTAGGCGTTAGGGTAAAGGGGTTAGAGAAATCTCTAACCCCTTTAACTTTTACCTTTTACCCTTGTTGCTAGAGATTCCCACTCAGTTCTCTACTGGTGGTTTCAACTCGATCGTCTGATGACTCAAGAATGCTGTGATAAAAGAAGCCAGCCGCGATCGCCCCTAAAATCGGTGCTACCCAGAATAGCCACAATTGCCCGAATAGCTCGATCTTGCCAAATAGCCCGACAATTAGGGCTGGACCAGTACTCCGGGCTGGATTTACGGATGTATTGGTGATTGGAATAGTAATCAGGTGAATCAGCGTCAACATCAAACCAATGGCAATCGGGGCAAATCCTTGGGGTGCCCGGCGATCGGTTGCGCCCAAGATTACAATCAAGAACATGAAGGTCATCACAAATTCAGTGATGGCACAGACGAATAAACTATAGCCTTGGGGAGAGTGCGCACCAAACCCATTTGTCGCTAGTGGACCAGTTCCTGTCAGTGCATAGCCATCTTTGCCTGTTGCTACCAAGTAGATAAACAGTGCGCTAGCGATCGCGCCACCCACTTGAGCGAGAATGTATGGTAGTAATTCTGAGGATGGAAATCTTTTACCAGCCCATAGACCAAAGGATACAGCCGGATTGAGATGACAACCAGAGATATGACCGATTGCATAAGCCATCGTTAAGACGCTCAAACCAAAGGCAATAGACCTCTTGCATGAATCAAGAGGAAGAAGCAAGTTCAAAATTGAGAATAGCGGAAATAAGGTTAAATCTTAGACTGAAACGTTTACGTCGATTGCGATAGCGTTCAGCCAAAATCCGAAATATTTTAAGTTTGCGGTTA
>JBGSPI010000037.1:0-6411 GCA_041738715.1 Chamaesiphon sp. | reverse complement strand
CCGCAAACTTAAAATATTTCGGATTTTGGCTGAACGCTATCGCAATCGACGTAAACGTTTCAGTCTAAGATTTAACCTCATTTCCGCTATTCTCAATTTTGAACTTGCTTCTTCCTCTTGATTCATGCAAGAGGTCTAATGCTCGAAATGGGCGCGAGGGGGTAGGGGACGAGCGGACTGTTCACTGTCAACTGTCAACTGTCAACTTTCAACTGTCAACTGTCAACTGTCAACTGTCAACTGTCAACTGTCAACTGTCAACTTTCAACTGTCAACTTTCAACTGTCAACTTTCAACTGTCAACTTTCAACTGTCAACTGTCAACTTTCAACTGTCAACTGTCAACTGTCAACTGTCAACTTTCAACTTTCAACTGTCAACTGTTCCCTAACCCCTAACTTCTACACCCAAAAGCCGATCGACTTTTTGAAGTAACTCAGCAGTGGAGAAGCCCTTGTTGAGATAGTCATTTGCGCCTAGTCTGCGTGCTTCCTTGCCCCATTCTTCGGATAAGCGGGATGAAACGACGAGGATTGGGAGATCGAGCTTGGCTTGACGACAGCGATCGATTAGTGTGAAGCCGTCCATATTAGGCATTTCCACGTCGGTAATCATCAGATCTGGGGTAAGGTTAGATTGGAGCCAACTGAGGGCTTCAACGCCATCGTTGCAGGTGTGGGTGATAAATCCGTGGGTATTCAGACTAGCTTCAAACCGTCGGCGCATCAGAGCCGCATCATCGACAATCAGAATTGTGGGTGCAGATGGTTTAGATTGCTCGATCGCTAATGTACTTAAACTATAATTAGTTGAATCAACAGGCGCAGTGGCAATCTTGGAGGTTAAAGCGATCGGATCGAGGATCGAAATCAACCGACCATCTGGTTGAAGACTGACACCGAGTAGTCCAACCGGAGCAATGAGGGGACTGGGTAAAGGATTAATTAAGAGTTCAGATTGACCTAGTAAGTCATCGGCAATCGACCAAATTTCCGTAGTACCATCTGCTTGACGAGTCCGAATACAAATCGCCGTATCTGGGAGCGAACGCTGGGCAGATTGCCAATAGTTGGCAAGATCGAAACCAAGTACTTGTCCCCGACTGGTAGTTAACCGCCAAGAACATAAGCCAGCTTCTTCATCGAGAGCCTCAGTTGTCATCGAACTCATTAGCGCAGTTTCCAGGATTTCATCAGTTGGTAGTGCGACAGTGCGATCGCCAACTTGCAATAAAACACAGGGAACCAATAGTTGGGGTGCGGGGATTTCGATCGTAAACTTAGTCCCATATCCGAGGAGAGTTTCCAGGCTGAGTGTCCCCCCAAGACTGGCAATCTGGGCTGTCACGACATCCATCCCCACACCTCGCCCGGAGACTTCGCTGACGCTACTGCTAGAGCTAAATCCAGGTTGACAAAGAACGGCTAAGAGTTCGGCATTAGTACCAGTCCGTTGGTACTTGAAGCCTTTTGATTTGGCGATTTGGTGAATGCGCTCGGCATCGATGCCACCGCCATCATCTTCAACTATTAACCGATAGAGATTTCCCCGTCGATTGAGCGAGAGATGAATCATCCCTTGAGCTAGTTTATTAGAGGCGAGTCGCTGCTCCATCGACTCCAAACCGTGGTCGTAGGCATTTCGCAACAGATGGAGTAAGGCTGGTTCGAGTTGTTGGACGATACCCGCATCGAGTTCGATTTGCTCATTCTCGACAATTAATTCGACTGGTTTGCCATAACGGTTAGTCAGATCGCGCAAAATAGCTCTAGCTCGGAGAGTCATATTCCGAAATGGAACTAGGCGACTGGTTTCGATTCCATCTTTCAGACGGATAATACTGCGATCGAGTGCATCTAACCGAGTTGCACTTTGATAAGTGGCGGTCTCGA
Source organism: Chamaesiphon sp. (assembly GCA_041738715.1). Classification (GTDB taxonomy): domain Bacteria; phylum Cyanobacteriota; class Cyanobacteriia; order Cyanobacteriales; family Chamaesiphonaceae; genus Chamaesiphon. Next base: position 4,519 of record JBGSPI010000037.1, on the reverse strand, counting down.
TTTCTTGTCCTAATTCGGACATGCGGAGGATGTTTTCTAATAAACGATTGATCGTGGTATAACCCTGGCGATAGCGTTCGAGGGTGACGTTATTACTAGAATCTTGTTCATCGCTGAGATTCCGCAGTAGCGCATAGTCGTCTTGGAGTTGACGGAGCTTGGCAACAAATTGAGAACTTTCTTGAGTAAGGTTGGTTAATTGGTTTAGTTGGGATTGGAGTTGGGTCGAGATATTCATCACCGCACGGGCTGTCAAAAGTGTATCAACCACCTGTTGGGCAGACTTATCCAGTCGTTCTAATGGTACTGGGATCTGTACTCCCCGTTTGCTGGTTTCAACTGGACGTTCGGTAGTGGGGATCTGGGGAGTTTGTGTTGGATCGATCGCGGGTATTAGTGGCGAAGAGATCGATTCTGTGTCAATTTGATCGGTCAGAGAGACCCAGCTTTGTAAAGGCTGGGCTTCCTCTGACTTCGTAAATCCACTTTCAATTAAGGCAATTAACTCAGATTCTTCTAATTCGGATAGCTCGATCGATTCATCTAAGCCAAGTGAAAAGTCTGTGAGTGGATTTGTTTCTCGATTAATGGCAGCTAATGGATCTAATTGTGGCTCATCATAGCCGATTGAGGTTTCAGTGACCGCAATATCAACTAATGAATTCAATTCAGTTGGACTGTTTTTAATGAAGCTCGCTGGTTGATCATCTTCATCTTCATCAAAAAAGAAATTATCGAGAACATTGCTAATATCCTCGATCGATTCAGCGGTTGTTTCAGCTATGCTGGTATCAGCTAATAAGTTTATTTTGACCGAATTGTCAGCAATTAGGCTTGATTCTTCCCCATCATCATCTTCATCAAAGAAGAAATTATCTAGAACATCGCTAATTTCTTCGATCGATTCAGCAGGTATTTCGGTGATGCTGGCATCGGCTAATGAGTCTAATTTTGCCGAATTATCGGCAATTAAGCTTGATTCCTCATCGCCTTCTAAGAAGAAATTATCTAGAACATCGCTAATTTCTTCGATCGATTCATCAGGTATTTCGGCGATGCCGGCATCGACTAATGAGTCTGATTTTGCCGAATTATCGGCAATTAGGCTCGATTGTTCATCGCCTTCTAAGAAGAAATTATCTAGAACATCACCAATATCCTCGATCGATTCGGTAGTCGATCCACCTTCAGATCCGTTAGATGTTGAGATTACAGGCTGATCTATTTGGACAAACTCACTGACAAATTCTACATTTTCACGATCAAATAAATCATCTAAGCTACTACTTAGATCGTTACTCAACTCTAGTGATAGTGGAGTCGTTCCATTCTGTTCGATATCAGATTTAATCGCCACAGATATAAATGTGTTTTCAGCTTCATCGAAAGTGGATTCACCGATCGGATCTTCAGCCTCATTGCCAAAGAAATCATCTAATAAGTCTGGCAGATGACCATTAGATTCAATATCTGCTGGAATTGGGGCAACTGAAACTTCTGCATCGCTAGTAATTGCTGTAGCTGTGAGTGTCTCCAATCTATCGATCTCGGTGTTGCTAATTTCCCCACTATCTTTGACACAAGTTTTTAAAACCTGAAAGTATTGGGGCCAAACTTGCCGCCATACTAGACTATTCGGCTGATTGATTAGTTGCTCACAGCACTGAATTAAGTGACTCCAGCCTGGAGCTAATTCGAGATCGCGACCAATTTGAGTTAGTTGGGCGATCGTGGCTTGTGCTGTACCTATGATACTGGCTGGGACTATACCCCGATCGGGCATTTTTGCTAGAGCCATTTCTAGCTCTAATGTGACTAAATCAAAACCCTGTTCGGCAAACTCTTGATGTACCTGTTTAAGTTCGTTCCAGTCGGGGAGATAGAGTTGTTTAACCAGCGCACGCATTTGTGCCAGTCTTTGGACAGTTGGCTGAACCTGGGCGATCGCCAATTCGCCCGTTTCCATAATCTCAATACTACTACTTAAGAGTTCTCCGGCTTCTCGGAGGATTTCGATTAATTGACGATCTGCTAAAGGTGGTGATTGTTCTAAATAGCGGAGATCGGAAAGGAGATCTTCTAAGCCGATCGCTGCATGTAACATCCCATCGGCGGATACAGTCACAGCCCCACCTTTGATCGTATGGATCGCTCGATAGAGATGTTGGATATCCGCAGCCCAAGACTGAGCAGTCAATTGCTCGATCAGGGTGAAATAAGTTTCTAGATGCTGCTGCGTATCGACAGTAAACATTTCGCGCAACTCTTGCTGCAACTCTGCTTCTGCGGCATCGATGTCTGATGAGTACTGGGGCATGGGACTAGGGGTAGAGGACGAGGGGACGGGGGGACTTGGGGACTGTCAACTTTCAACTTTCAACTTTCAACTTTCAACTTTCAACTATTCCCTAACCCCTAACCAATTGACGATTATCTGAGTGATGAGGATCTGGGCTACTCGGTAGGAAAATCGAGCTAACTTGTGATGTAGAGTCAGGCTGATTTAACTTGAAAAATTCCACCATTTGCAGGAGTCTGCGGGAGAGATCGCCCATTGACTGAACTTGTTCGCGAGTGAGGGTAGCTTTAGCTTCGGTGACTTGAGCAACTGTTGAGATCGACTCGATCGCACTCAAAGTCTCCCGAATTGCTGTCATGATATTTTGATGAGAATCGCCGACTTTGCGGTCAAATTCTGATGTTTGGGCGATCGTGGTTTGAACATTGTTAAAGGCTCGACCGGATTTACCGATTTCTTGGGTAAATCTTTGGACTAATCGATCGATATCAGCGATATCCTGACTCAATCCCGAAGTTACAGTTTGGATGCGATCGGTGCGTTGTTGGAGGGAGATGAGACTGTGGTTGGTATCAGTCGCCAGATCGTTGACTTGACGGGCGATTGTTTCAAACTCTTTGGCAAGGCTGGCAAACTGATCGGGATTTTGTTCTTTCACCGCACGAGAGGACAGGGTTGAGGCATTGAGAGCCAAAACACGAGTGAGGGAGGCTACCCGCTTTTGATCCTTGGAGAATTGAGCCGCTAAGTCTACAAATTCAGTCAGTAACTCTGTCCGTTTGACAATCTGCTCGGTACCTGCTCGGAGCGTATCCATCCCATCAATGGTATCTTCGATCGCTTGCCGACCTTCGCCGACTGCGGATATTGCCTCATGCACTGCGGCTTCAGTCGCCACACCATATTCGATCGATTCAGCAACCAGTGCATTCACCCGATCCATCAGTGATTGTACTGCTTGGACTTCCGTAGTTTGAGACTGTGCCTGTTGGGTAGTTTCCAGTGCCATTAGTTCCAATTGACTGGCATCATCGGCGACGGTATGAGTAGTATCTACCACGGCGGAGATAATCCGATTCAAAGACTCGATCAGGCGGTTGAGAGTATCCGAAACTAGTCCAGTTGCACGTTCATTCACTTGGGCTAGGACAGTCAAATCGCCCTCTTCGAGTGAGCAAACAATATCTAAAAGATGTCCGATATCTGCTTGAAGTAATTCACTTTCTGCCCGGATTTGCTGCTCTTGTTGCGATCGAATTTCCACTTCTTCGGCTAACTGTTGATTGAGTTGGAGCAGATCCTGTTGGGAGGAAACTAGGGATGCAGCAGCAGCTTGGCGATCGCGAATATAGTCACGAACGGCAGATAAGACCAGCGTCCAACTAATCAGCAAGATGGGTAAAGTGCCAGCGGCGATCGAAATTGAGATCAGCAATTGTTGCTGATAATCTTCTAACTGCTGTTTAATCGATCGATCAATTCGATCTAAAACCTTAGTCGTCCCAGCATAATAAATCTTGTCTAGATTGGAGTATTCCTCTCCTTGCAACAATTTTAATCCTTCTTCTTTTTTGCCCTGCCGGACTAACTTAAAAACTTCGGTTTCAATTGCCACCAACTTGAGATTGACTTCATCTGTTTTACTCGCTTCTGCCCTGATCTCTGGAGGCACATCGGCTAAGACTTGTTTAATGATCCGATCCAACTCGACTACGTTATCCTGATAGCGTTTTTCCCACTTCGGATCGCCCGTGGCTGCACTTTGTCTGACGGAACCGGAAACAATTTCCCCAATATAGAGACTCAAACCACTATTTTTTTGGAGATTGACCTGTTTGGTAACGGTAGATTGAAAGCCTTGATAGATAGTCCACATATTCCAGGTCGATCCACCAGTCAGCAGCAAACTACCCGCGATTGTCACAGTGATTGTCCCCACCAAATTGGTACGAACAAAGTTGCGGATTCGTGTCATTGGAGAAGCTAGGATCGTCGTCGGGGTTTGTCCTTCTTCAAATTGAGTTTGAGCCTGATTGCTGTTCATGGGGGTAGGGCTAGGGGATAGTTAAATATAAATTAGGCGTTGCTGGATTGGGGTATGATTAGAAGAGATCGATAGTAGAAATCATCAGCGAATAGAGGAGGAAGAATGATGGAATGTCCTGAATGTAAATCAACCCATATACATAAGAATGGACATAAAAAAGGTAAACAGAATTA
>JBGSPI010000020.1:0-56994 GCA_041738715.1 Chamaesiphon sp. | reverse complement strand
TCGGATGCGATCTGTTGTATCTGCCACCTTACTCTCCTGATTTTAATCCGATTGAAAATTGGTGGTTTGTACTTAAAAATTGGATGAGACAACGTTGGGATGAGTTTGACAACTTTCATGATTGTGTTGATGCTGCTTTTGCAGCTTGTCCTAACGTTAGTGCGTAGCACTATACTTACCCTCAGCCCAATCCCAGCAACCTTTTAAGTAATATAGATACGCTTTGACAATCGGCATTGAAGCTGATTCAGACCACCGCGCTACTACATCTCGCGCGATCGAGTCCGTCACCTTATCTGCTGGTTTATCGGTTAGAAACTGGCTTAATTTGGATGCGATCGCCCGTAACCGCAACAATGAACCATGAGATAGATTTTTCTCGTCCTGGTAATGGACTATGTACTGCTCAAATAGTTCGACAGCGGTTATTCTGGCGTACCTGGTAATTTTATTCTTGGGTCGCCGCTTCTGGGTATTTTGGTACCGATCGAGCGTCTTATCGAAATTCTCACATTCAATATCTCGCTTAATTTTCCCTGCGATAATCTGAGCGTAAGCATGACCAGCGTTATCATCCTTTACTCCTAGCGATAGCTGGTATCGCTTCCCGTCAAAATTCCACCGCAATCTAAGGGCGGTACCTTTCTTGTCAGTCCAAACTTTAGTACTCATTTGCTGGGGGGTCTAGTTGGGGGGTCTATAAACCATCCAAACCAGCCAAAACAGCACACTATTTACTGTGGATAGACACAAAAACGCGGCTGTTAGGACATGATTTGTTTCCTAAAAGCCTTACCAGCAACCCTTTTCCAACCAATGGAGCTAAGGAGGCTCGAACTCCTGACCCCTACAATGCCATTGTAGTGCTCTACCAACTGAGCTATAACCCCTTAACTTCACCCAATCTACTAGATTGAGTCCTCACTTGTCAATATCTCTAACTTTAGATCTTAAGGACTGCCGATCGACAGAGTATCGAGGAAGCAAACATAACCATTAATCAATGAGTACACCACGATCATGGCAGCGGCAGACATGGCAACCAAGACTCCCGCTAACATCAGCGAGAATTCTTGACGATCGACTGCTGCTTGCATTAGATACAATGACCAAGCAACCAACGCTACATCAAAGATGAGAAACCCAACTAACATTTTTATAAAAGTTTATATAATACCTTTATTTATGTTACGGTATATTAAGATAATTGCAAACCAATCGAAAGTCAAATTTCGACCGGATCAATTTAAGATTCAGACCAAAACTCCGGCAGCAAGCGAGTCTCAGCAAAATTAAAAAAATCCAGTTAAATTCTCTCACAGCAGCATCTGCCAAGAAGTTGCCCAGGTAGCTACGGGATGAGTATTAAATACGCACAGGTACATGTCTTTGGTGAAGATAATCCTTAATCTCCGTCACAGTTAGTTCTCCATAGTGCAACAAAGAAGCTAGCAGGGCAGCCTCAGCCTGTCCTTCACTGACTGCTTGATAAATGTGTTCGCAGTTCCCAGCACCACCGGAAGCAATTACTGGTATTTGGACAGAAGTGGCAATCGATCTAGTCAGATCGAGATCGTAGCCAGCTTTGGTACCGTCGGCATCCATACTAGTGACCAATAATTCTCCGGCACCGCGTTTGGTCACTTCCTGCGCCCAGCACAAGGCATCTAGACCCGTATTTTCCCGTCCACCCTTGACATAGACATCCCAACCAGGATTACTGGGGTCATTGCGGCGTTTAGCATCGATCGCGACAACGATACACTGGTTGCCAAACCGATCACTAGCTCGATCGATCAGATCGGGGTTGCTGACAGCAGCCGAATTTAGACTGATTTTATCAGCCCCTGCGCGTAACAAATTTTTAATATTCTCTAAGGATTGAATGCCGCCGCCAACAGTGAGGGGAATAAATACCTGCTCGGCGGTGCGGTAGACAACATCGATAATCGTATCGCGATCTTCATGACTGGCGGTAATATCGAGAAAAACTAGCTCATCGGCTCCAGCATCATTGTAAATTTGGGCTAATTCCACTGGATCTCCAGCATCCCGCAGTTCGACGAAGTTGATCCCTTTGACTACTCGTCCAGCTTTGACATCGAGGCAAGGTAATATTCTTTTGGCTAACATATTTAAATTTTGGTGCTGTAATTAATATAGTATTCTTAAAACTATTAACTCCCGATCTATCTTCCTCAATTCTGCCTGATGGTCATCTATTTTGTCTTCTTAACGATTTCTGCTGCTACATATGCACTCTTTAGCTTGGGCTTAAATCTCCAGTGGGGTGTCACCGGACTGATTAATTTTGGACATGTAGCATTTATGGCGATCGGGGCTTATAGTACCGTGTTACTTTCAATGCGGGGGATTCCCATCCCCATTGCGGTATTAATCGGCAGTGGTTTAGCGGCACTATTAGGGCTAATGATCGGTATTTCCACCCTGCGACTGCGCGAAGATTATCTGGGAATTGTCACTATTGGTGTGTCCGAATTAGTTCGGTTAGCCGCCAAGAATGAGGCTTGGTTGACGAAAGGCACCTTTGGCGTACAGGGTTATCCCGTGCCGTTTGATTTTCAACCAACCTATCCCGTGAGATTGTTCTTAATTGGTTGGTTAACAGTAATTTGTGGATTGGCGTTATGGCGATTATGGTTGTGGATGCGCGGGGAAATATCCCGACTGGCAGGTGGTGCGATCGCTGGTATGTTTGTGTTAATTGTTTATATTTGTGGTGCCCTATCTCTGGATAATTATGATGCTCGGGCGGGCTTAATGGTTCTAACTTTAACAGTTCTTACAGTCGTATATATCGGCTTGAATCGATTGATTGATTCTCCTTGGGGACGGGTGTTAAAAGCAATTAGAGAAGATGAGGAAGTCCCGAAAGCTTTGGGGAAAAATGTATTTTGGTATAAATTGCAAGCTTTTATGCTTGGTGGGGCAATCGCCGGAGTTGCTGGGGCATTTTATGCGTGGCAATTTAGTGTTTTTCCTGATAATTTTGAACCATTGATCACCTTTAATGCTTGGATTATCGTGATGCTTGGTGGTTCGGGAAATAATCTAGGAACAATTATTGGAGCAATTATTTTTTGGGGCTATTATGAACTGACTCGAACTGATTTATTCAAAGCAATATTTCGGGCTATTCATTTAGATGATACTCAGCAAGGAGCATTTCGGATTATGATTATTGGATTAATTTTGATGCTTTTAATGGTGCTGCGACCTCAAGGTATTTTAGGCAAAAAAGAAGAATTAACATTAGGCAGATAATCTAAACCATAAATACTTGATCTTCAATATCTATGTCTAACAGCAATTATGTCCCCATGTCCACACAACCACTGCTTTCAGCCCAAGGATTATCTAAAACTTTTGGTGGTATTAAAGCGGTTCAGCAAGCAGGAATTGAAGTAGCCGCAGGAAGTATTACAGGTTTGATCGGTCCCAATGGAGCCGGAAAAACAACATTTTTTAATTTACTATCTAATTTTATTCGGGCAGATTCTGGTCGAATTGAATTAAATGGTCAAAAGATCGATCATCTCCAACCACATCAAATTGCTAAATTGGGTATGATCCGGACTTTTCAGGTAGCTAAAGCTCTATCGAGAATGTCAGTATTAGAAAATATGTTATTGGGTGCGAAGGATCAAACAGGCGAGAAATTTTGGCAAGTGTGGACACAGCCACAGCAAACACAAATTCAGCAGCGAGAATTAAAAGACAAAGCGATGTCGATGCTCGATTCAGTTGGATTAATTACCAAAGCTAATGATTATGCCGGCGGATTGTCAGGTGGACAGCGGAAACTGCTAGAAATAGGGCGGGCATTAATGGCAGATCCTCAATTAATCTTATTAGATGAACCTGCGGCAGGGGTAAATCCGCGATTGATTGAGGATATTTGTGGACATATTCTGAATTGGCGCAAAGAGGGAACTACTTTCTTGATTATCGAGCATAATATGGATGTGATTATGACATTATGCGATCGAGTCTGGGTATTAGCTGAAGGGACAAATCTCGTCGATGGTACGCCAAATACAGTCCAAAACGATCGGCGGGTAATTGAGGCTTATTTAGGGATAGATTGATGGTGGCGGCGATCGTCCAACCATTGCTGTAAAATCACCGCAGCCGCAATCCGATCGATTGTCGCTTTATTCTGTGATACAGAGATCTTCGCGGCGATCATCATTTGTTCAGCGGCATAGGAAGTCAAGCGTTCATCGACATATTCGATCGGTAATTCGATCGCGGCTGCCACCCTACGCGCAAATTTCTGGACTTGTTTAGCTTGAGAACCTAAATTGCCATCCATCGTATAGGGCAAACCAATCACGAGAATTTCGACCCCTCGCTCTTCAATAATCTGAGTTAATTGGGCGATATCTTCGGCGAATGAACTCCGCCAAATCGTGGTAATCCCCGTCGCCATCAATCCCAACCCATCGCATCCGGCTACCCCAATTCGCTTACTACCGACATCTAATCCTAGTACGGCAACTCTCATAATTTATCCCCTAAACTATCCGGATGACAGATTGCCCCAGCAGTATATAGTGACACATCAACTCATAACAACCGATCGGATAGTCTGCCTGCCTCCATCATCACGCCCAAATCAGAATGGATGGCGATCGCAACCGAACGATGGGATGTCAATTTACTATATGAATCAGTTATCAATTTTGCGGATTTTACCGCTGCTGGCAATCGTTAGTCCATTGGCAGTGGGTGCGATCGGTGCAGCGGCATCAAATCAAATTGCTCTAATTACCCTAGACGATCGATACACAGGAACATTAACACCCACATCAGCAAATCCCCAGGGTGAAGTCTGTTATCAATTAGCCGTCAAGCCAAACACACGTGTTACTGTCAAGGCAAAAACCAGTGGCATGGGCATTCTCAAGTTTGCTGTCTACGACAAAACCAAAGCATTGCAATTCTTTCATAACACTACTCACAATAAATCTTCCAGTCAGAGCGATGGGGCTGCCGACTCAGGGTTTGATTTTCCGGTTACTGGCACAGGTTCTCAGCTATGTTTGTCCACCAACAATCCCCAAGATGGTCAAAAGTATGAATTTATGATGACGGGGAAACCCAATCGGGGCATCCGAGTTCGTAAGCCTTTATCGCCGAACCCTTCTGTCGAGACTAAATTAGTAGCATCAACATCTTCTCCAATTGAGATTCCACCCCCACCCCCACCAATTGAAAAGACAGCGGTAATTCCACCTCCACCGACAATTGAACAGATCCCAGCGGTTCAAATCTCCCCACCACCAACAATTAAAAAAGTATCAGTACCTGATCTAAAAAGCGCGCCACCGCCGATTGCGGTAAAACCACCAGCAGTCGATGTGAAACCTGCTTCAGTAGTGGCAGCGGCTCCTGCCGCAAAGACTTACTGCTATGCCGGAACTTGGCAAATCAGTGATTTGAGTGCCTATTGGCTGCCCTTGATCCAAAACTTTTCCCAGGCGCAAATTGCTAATCCACGGATGGTTGGATACGCCAAAGTCACAATTACTGAAGATGGTCGATCGTTATTTGAAGCTTTCGACTTAGAGCAAAAGTACACCCTAAATTCAAAAGAGACAGGAGCTAAAGTTGACAACTTAGAATTTATTTTAGGCGGTAGAGCAACGGCAAGATTTGAGGCAAACTCCGATCGGAGTCTGACATTTAATTCTCAAAATTACCGCCGTCTCAGCAGTAAACTCAATTTAGGACAAGGTATGGAGTTAAATGGCGATCGGTTATTTACGGTCTTTGGCGATCGCAATTCGCCCCAAGTTCCTGTACCGTATAAATGTGTAGATCGAGATAATTTGATTCTCAATGTACCCTTACCCGTTGGTAAAAAATTAATTCCGATCGCCCTCAAGCGCATCAGTTAATACAGGATAGTGGACAGATAAATTTAAAATGTCCACTGTTAGATTTCCGGTATTTAATTATCAATTATCAATTGATTTAAGTGCTGCTTGCAGCCGCAATAATACTGTGGTCTGATGGAGATTGAGTGGTAATAGAGAAATTCCTTCTAATCGAGATTGGACCCAGCCTTCACCCCAACACCATTCATGATAGCCATCGATCGAATGACTGAGCAAGAGTCGGAGACATTGGGCACCAACTCGATCGACTTGATGTTCTAGGACGATCGGGCCAAAATTCGCCTGAAACTTAGTACCTACAGTCAATAGATCTGGAGTTGGAAAACTCATCTGTTGGGGAAAGAGCCACTTTGTCAGTGCCGCCGGTGATAATAATCGATCGCGGATCTTATTCGCCGTAGCTGGAACTTCAATCCGCAACTCACTTCGTTGAAAATTACCAAGCATAATCAATCGTCTAGGGAATAAGAGTAGATACTTATTCTGCTAAGTTAACATGAATTTGCGGCACAGCAAGCCACATAGTAAATTTTTAGACCGATGAGGCGAACTCTGCTGAAAATTTATTCGGAGTTTTCCGAAATCGTCCACCCCGCATCTGTAGCTATCAATATCGATAGATTTTAATCACAACTACTAGCTCAACCGAGGGCAACATTCGGTGGCTACTCAAGGAGAAAAAACATGAAGTCCTCACATCTGATCGGCATTATCCTCGGTTTTGCTACTATTGGATTATCACTTCCGGCTCACGCCGATCAAGCTGTCAGCAATGAAACAGTCCAAACAGCGATCGTCACCGGCAGTAACAACTCAGTCAACCAGCGCAGTAATAGTGTTGTAGTCGATAGTGGTCGCAATGTCAGCAACAACAGTGGTACATCCATCCGCACTCGTCAAGTCGCTGATGTCCAAGGTGATCACAACACCGTTAACCAATCTAGCGACACCCGCGTCGATAACCGTCAGCACCGTCGTCGGTATCGCTACTAATTCAAGATCCACCAGTTAAGTCCTCAGTGGACAACCCCCGATTCCTTGCTTCTCGATCGTCAACTGCATTCCTACTCCTTCCCCGTGAGGTAATTCCCATGTTCAAACCTCAATTTGGCTTATTGGTGATGGCAACTCTGCTGCTATCACCCACTTTCGTAGATGCCAATGAAATTGGTGACAGCACTAATCTCTCCGTTGGTAATATTCGGATTCAAACTAATAGTAATGGTGGGGTGAGCCTGCAAACGCCTAATATTAATCTCAATACAGCAGAATCACCAGAAGATCGACTTCTCCTCAGTCGCCGGACTCGTGGCTGGAATCGCCGACCGATCTGGCGACGTGGACGGGTGATCTATTCACCATCTGTTGTGCGTCAATCGACGATCATCCGTCAATCAAACATCGATCCATACTATCGATCCAGTAATCGAACTTCAACGGTTCGCACCTTTGGTAATGGGATTCACGAACAACATCATTCCGTAAATTGCCGTCCAGGTTCAGGTAGTTCGGTGAGCCAATCTAGTCAAACTATCAACGGACGTGTAGTGCGTTCAAAAATTCGGACTAACTGTTCGTAGTCCGGCGATCGACTCAGGCTAGTACCCCTATCCTGAGTTAACACCTATTTATGCGCTGGATCGCAGCGAATTTCGATGATAAAGCCATCAGGATCGTAACAGTAGATTCCTCTACCTGTTGGTCGGGTGACTGGCTCTCCGTCAATTTTGACCCCATTAGCGTGCAGAACTGTGACAGCCAGATCGAATAGATCGGGTGCGATATCAAAGGCGAGATGATTGGCACGGGTAAATTGGTGAGTTGGATCGATCGATGGTGGGGATAAATCTGGTTCCGCAAAGAGGTCGAGGATGGTACCATCAGGGGTCCGAAAAGTTGCCACTCGCCCCTGCTGAACTAACTCGATCAAAGTAGTAGGTATTTCTGCGCCGACTAGTTCATGCAGTCCCAAAACTCGACCGTAAAAATGTCGAGAAGCTCGGATGTCTGCAACATTGAGGGCAATGTGATGGACGCGGCGCAAGATTCCAGGTGCGAGGGTCGGCATCTCAGTGGAGGAGATCGACATAGTTTTTAAAAAATAAATAGCTGTTGTGTTGTAGAGATCTATCAGGGTGCTAGTGTCCCCCGTCCCCCGATCGCCGTATATTGGATAGATATTTAGATATTTTAAAATATATTGTGAAAGCAATTACTTTACTTGGCTCTACTGGCTCGATCGGCACTCAAACCCTAGATATTGTCGAACACCACCCCGATAAATTTCGGATCGTCGGACTAGCGGCGGGAAATAATGTAGAGATGTTGGCGCAACAAGTCCGCCAGTTTCGCCCCGAAATCGTCGCCATCGGGAATGAAGCTAAGTTACCTGAGTTGAAATCGGCTTTAGCCAACTTAGATTATCAACCGATTGTCGTGGCTGGATCGCAAGGGACAATTGAGGTAGCCGCTTATGGAGATGCCGAAAGTGTCGTCACGGGGATCGTTGGTTGTGCGGGATTATTGCCGACAATTGCGGCAATTGAAGCGGGTAAAGATATCGCGCTGGCTAATAAAGAAACACTGATTGCTGGTGGTCCGGTAGTCTTACCGCTGGTCGAAAAATATGGTGTTAAATTACTCCCGGCGGACTCGGAACACTCGGCGATTTTTCAATGTTTGCAAGGCGTTCCAGCTGGTGGCTTGCGTCGAATTATCCTGACAGCTTCCGGCGGGGCTTTCCGCGATCTGCCGATCGAGAAATTAGCCTCAGTCAAGGTTGCTGACGCACTCAAGCACCCCAATTGGACAATGGGACAAAAAATCACCATTGACTCTGCCACCCTGATGAATAAGGGTTTAGAGGTGATTGAGGCACATTATTTATTTGGGCTAGACTACGATCGGATCGAGATCGTCATTCATCCTCAGAGTATCATCCACTCGCTGATCGAAGTTCAGGATACCTCAGTTCTAGCACAGTTAGGTTGGCCAGATATGCGCCTACCCCTACTATATGCCCTCTCCTGGCCCGAACGAATTTACACTGAATGGGAAAAGTTCGATCTCGTCAAAGCTGGCGATTTAACCTTCCGCGAACCAGATCATCACAAATATCCCTGTATGCAGTTAGCCTACACCGCCGGAAGAATGGGTGGTTCGATGCCAGCGGTACTCAATGCCGCCAATGAGCAAGCAGTAGCTCTATTTTTAGCTGAAAAAATCTCCTTCCTCGATATTCCCAAAACGATCGAGCAAGTCTGCGACAAGCATCGGGTCGATTTTACCCTGACTCCTAGTTTGGATGATATTTTGGCAGCCGATATCTGGGCAAGACAGGCTGTTTTAGAAATTAGTCATCAGGTAGTTGCAAAGATCCTTTAACTATGAAAGTCTATATTGTCCAAAATAAAGATGGCGAATTTGCCAGCGTTAATTTTGCCGTTGCTTATGACGGATTTCGGAAAATGGGCTGGGAGATCGTTCCATTCAGTCGGATAGACAATTCTAGTTTGCTGGATTTAACACCAGAAGATGTCGTTGTCGGATTTATTGAAGATGTCAATGCAGCTTTATTTCAATTGGGAATATCATCGCCAGCAGAGATTAATTATCCCGATGAGTTGAGCAGTTTTCTGGGAAGAAAAATTTGGCGATCGCAGGTGAATTATATCGCCAAACATCCAGAAGAATGGAATATTTTTATCAAACCAGCAACTTTAACCAAAAAATTTAAAGGACGACTAGTTAACAGTACTAAAGACTTGATTAGTTGCGGGGATGAGTTTGAAGATACCGAAATTTGGTGTTCGGAACCAGTGAATTTTTTAGCAGAATGGCGATGTTTTGTCCGTTATGGCGAAATTCTTGGCGTGAAATCATATTATGGTGATTGGCGGTTACATTTCGATCCTCAAATCATCGAAAAAGCGATCGCTTCTTATCATTCTGCTCCATCTGGATATGCTGCGGATTTTGGTGTTACAGATAGGGGTGAAACTTTACTAATTGAAGTAAATGATGGATATTCAATCGGCTCTTATGGTCTATTTCCACCAGACTATGCACGATTGTTGTCTAGTCGATGGGCACAAATAACTGGGTCTAAAGATTATTCGATCTATTAAATTAGTAGATGAGTTGCAAGAAGTACCGATCGAACAGTTCAATTGTGGGGGTTGCTCCTTGTTCCAGTTAACATTCACAGATAACTTGCAACATTTTCATTAGATCTTCGGCGAATCGACTACCTTCAGCCAAATCTTATGCTAAGATTAACCCTTCCCAAGTTTGATTAATCATATTTAACTGTTTGAGGATCGATCGAGATGAGTGGCTTAAAAGGGCGAGATTTACTAAGCATGACCGATCTGAGTGCTGAGGAGACACTAACACTCTTGCAACTCGCTGCCGACCTCAAGCAAGGAAAGATTAAGCCAACTTGTCGAAAAAGTTTAGGCTTACTATTTTATAAATCTTCGACCCGAACGCGGGTGAGCTTTTTTGCGGCGATGAGCCAGCTAGGTGGGCAAGTAATCGACCTGAGTACGGGTTCGATGCAAATTGGTCGTGGGGAGCCGTTAGCAGACACCGCTAGGGTCTTAGATCGGTATTTAGATGTGTTAGCAATTCGCACCTTCGCCCACATCGATGTCGAAACATTTGCGGGGTATGCACAGATGCCGATTATTAATGCCCTGACAGATTTAGAACACCCTTGTCAGGTATTGGCAGATTTACAGACAATTCAGGAGTGTTTTGGTCAGTTGGCGGGGTTGAAACTGGCTTACTGTGGGGATGGGAATAATATGGCGCACTCACTGATGCTCGGTTGTGCGATTGTTGGCATGGATGTAGCGATCGCCGCTCCAGCTAATTTTACGCCAGATCCGCAAATTGTCGATCGAGCAAAATCGATCGCCTCAATTCGGGGAACGCAAGTTTTGGTCACTCAGTCACCCCAGGAAGCTGTCAGCCAAGCGCATGTAGTTTACACCGATGTCTGGGCGAGTATGGGACAAGAATCCGAGGCAAATGACCGGATGCCGGTGTTTCAACCCTATCAAGTCAATCAAGAATTATTAAGACTGACAGATCCTAATTCGATTGTTTTACATTGTCTCCCCGCCCATCGAGGGGAAGAAATCACTGAGGATGTCCTTGAAGGTACTCGATCGCGGGTCTGGGATCAAGCGGAGAATCGGTTGCACGCTCAGAAGGCTTTGTTGGTTAGTTTGTTGGGGGCTGAGTGATTTGGGATGCTTCGTGAAGTGGATGTTTTTAATTGCACACCCCGCCGTAGCTACTTTCCATGGCTTGGACATGGTGGTGCTGAGACGGATTTATCCAACCAACCAGCGGCTTGTGTCAGTCTGGATAAAGCTTCATTCGGCTGATCTGTGAGCAGAAATACCAGTGCTGTGGCGGCTTGTTCTTTGGCGCGAGCGGGACGATTGGCTTTGAGTCGATGCCAATCACGTTCGTCGATGCGGAGGCGTTCAGCGAGAGCCTGAGCTAGTTCTAGGGTACTGAGACTGTCGATGGTGGTTTGGGTACTGGGAGACATGGGAGTTATGACCTGAATTTAGGCATATTAAGAACAATGCTATTGAAATTGTATCGCCGACCATGACCCAGAATACGATTCCTGTCAATGACACGACTGAATTCGATCGCGAAATCGCTGAACTAGAACGCGAACTCGCCGCTCTCAAGCACCGTCATCTGGATATTCAGTTGGCGGAACGAGAACAAGTTGTTTTACACCGTCAGCGCAATGAATTGAAGTTAAAAAGTGGCAATCATCCAGAGGTTAAGCGCGAGCTTCAGCAAATTCGATCGCGATTAGAGGAGTTAGATCTAATTTTGGAATCTAAACTTTTGAATCTCTGGGAACCATTTTGGCAAGCTGTCCGGTTTGGGGGATTGGGTATGATTATTGGCTGGCTGTTCTGTTCTTGGCATCGCTAAAAATTTGAACCTAAACTTTGATAAACCATTTTTGACGATACATGAGATACGCTATCACCATCCAAAATAACCCAGTAGCGATCGCGGCGAGGAGTCCACTATTATTGGTGCCAGCCCAACCAAATAGCTGTGGTACTAATCCGGCGGCAAACTTATTAATAATAAATACTTTGAGTAAAACGATCGAACTAAAGAAAATTGCAATTGGATTTAAACCGATCGATTCAAATGGTTTAAACAATTTACGGTATTTGCGGACATCTACTAATTCATAACAGCCAGCAAATAAAATTAAACTCCACCCAGTAGTTAAAACAACAAATGAACTAGTCCATATTTTTTTATTAATTGGAAACCAGCCGTTCCAAATTAAGCCGATGATCAAAGCCGATAGCCCAAATAGCAGGAGGTTAATGCTAGTACGAGATTTTTCTGGTTGTTTTTTCAGCCAAGTTCCGGTTAAATAGCCAAATAACACGTTCACCATTGCCGGTAGAGTGCTAAATAGTCCTTCTGGATCGCCCATTTGTTTAAAACTTCCATGTAAATGACCTTTCGGAATAATCGATCGATCTAGATAAGAACCAAAATTACCTAATTGGCTAAATACTCCGTCGGCATTATCAGGGGCTGGATTTAAAGCTAGAATTAACCAATAACCAACTAAAATCTCTCCCGCTAAAATCCAAATACCTCGATTTGACAGATTTAACACGGCGATCGAAGCTAGGAAAAAAGCGATTCCAATTCGCTGCAATACTCCCATAATTCGCAAATTTTCAAGATTGAAAAATTTTGGATCGGTTAGGTTATAATTCCACAATAGTCCATTTAAAACTAGACCTAATCCAAATAAAATCAAACTACGTCGCAAAATTTGCCAGTAAATATCTTGAGAAATTGATGTAGTTTGGCTTGTATATTTAGAGAGAGAAAAAGCCATCGCTACACCCATAATAAACAGGAATGCCGGAAAAACCAAATCTGCTAAATTCCAGCCATGCCAATCTGGATGTACCAACCATCGATAGGTTGTGTCACCAGGGATTGTATTGACTAAGATCATTATCGCGATCGTCAGCCCACGAAATACATCTAATGAAGTTAACCGCATAAGTTTTAAAATTCACCAATTATTCTTTTTATTGAATCGTTTTTATTGTTTTGAGATTGATAAATGACATAGATCTAGGATTGTTGCTAGATGTTTCTTTGAATTCAATTATTCCGATCGCTTCGACGATTCTTCCTAGATGTTTGTTCACTTCATCTGAAGATCTCAATGATTGTTTTTGTCCGGGTGGAAAAATACTAACTAAGGTACCATCCTCCAGCACAATTTGGGACACAGTATATTCTCCCTTGAACTCAACTGTATTTGCGTTGATCCCAGGTTTCCAAGACTGTGAAACATAATACCCCACTAATTTAACCTCTTGACCGCTCAACCGAATCAGATCGACTCGGTTTTTGACCAGACTCAATTTGGGCTTGGCAGTATCTTCAGCAGTGGTATTGATAACTTGAAATAGAGTTGGCTCGACGGCCAGAATAGGTGAAGATGCTATAGATAAGCATAGGACACCGATCGATAAATTTAAGTTCATATTTACAATTTTATTTCTATCGACTAAACTATCATCGATCGCTCTACAACCCATAGTCACAATCTCTTAATGATTGCTCATTAATGGCAGTAGATCTAGATACTCAGAGATCGAATCTGCCAATTTGTCAAAAATCTCTTCTCGTTGACTGGCATAATCTGCTATCTCAGTAGTCAGGGGAGATAAATGGCGGCGGGAACGGATCTGGTTGAGCCAGTTTCTACGCCATTTACCATTATCAAAAATGCCGTGTAAATATGTGCCAAAGAGAGTAAGTTCTCGATCGACAATGCCGAGGGTTTCATCGATGAATAATGCTTCATACTCGGCGATAATCGAGGAATTTCGGTGCCATTGGGTCGTGCCTTGATGGATTTCATATCCAGCCATGGGGATGTCTGGGTGGGGATATTTGCTGGTAGTGGTGCGCTGTTGGGTAATTTTGGTTTCGGTAATAGTTGTTTCTAAGGGGAAAAGATTTAGAGCGGGATAGGTGCCAGCGATACCTTCGATACCTGTCGGATCTGTGATGGTTTTACCTAACATTTGGAAACCACCGCAGATACTCATAACGATACCACCATTGGCATGATAATTAGCGATCGAGATGCCTGATTGCTGGAGCCAATTTAGATCGGCGATGGTTGTTTTTGAGCCTGGTAAAATTATTGCATCACAACTACTAAGTTCGTCGGGCTGAGTAATATATTTAAGATTGACAGTTGGTTCAGCATCGAGGGGATCGAAGTCGGTAAAATTAGCAATACGCGGAAATCTAATTACACCGATCGTTAAATCTGCATTAGGTTTGCGTGATCGACGTTCTAGTAAATCTAAGGAATCTTCAGATGGAAATATCTGGTTTAACATCGGAATCACCCCAATTACGGGAATGCCAGTTCGTTCCTCTAGCCAAGTAATTCCTGACTCCAACAGCGATCGCTGTCCGCGAAATTTATTAATAACAAACCCTTTAATTAGAGCGCGTTCTGGTGGTTCTAATAACTCTAATGTCCCAACAATATGGGCAAACACACCACCGCGATCGATATCTGCCACTAAGACAGTATTTGCCTGTAAATAACTCGCTACTCGCATATTCGTTAAATCGCGATGTTTGAGATTGATTTCGGCGGGACTTCCTGCCCCTTCACAGACAATATAATCAAACTCTACAGCTAACCGATCTAAACAATCAGTAATCGCCGCCCAACCGCGATCGAAATAATCTCGATAATAGTCCGCCGCCTGAACTCGCCCGACGGCTGCACCCATTAAAATCACCTGAGAAGTCATATCTCCCTGGGGTTTGAGCAAGATCGGATTCATCTCCACCCTTGGCTCAATTTTCGCCGCCCAAGCCTGTACCGCCTGAGCGTGACCCATTTCCTTGCCATCGGCGGTAATATAGGCATTCAGAGCCATATTCTGCCCCTTAAAAGGTGTAACTTTCCAGCCTTGTCGCACCAACAGCCGACAAATAGCCGCAGTGATTAAGGATTTACCTGCGTGGGATGTGGTACCCACAACCATAATCGATTTAGTCATGATTGGGGCTGATGGTTGAAACTGTCTGTGTACAAAATTTCATCTTTAAGGACAGCAAATTTAAATTTTACCTTTAAATTCAGTGAGTTTTTTGGCTAATTCATTAGCCTTAGTTTCATCACCTCGATCGCGATAGAGCTTTTCGGCTTGGCGTAAGGCTTGGATACTTTCAAAGTGATGTTCTTGGCTAGTTGCTAAATATAAACTTAATTTTTCCCATAGGTGTGGATTTTCTCGATCTGTCGCGATTTTCGAGCGAATATCATGGATTTGAGTTTGACGTTGTTCTTTTGAGCTAAATATTAAACCAAATGCACTTTTTAATGTATCCCAATCAGCAGCCTTGTCGCGTTCAATTTCCTGGATTGTTGGGATATAAACTCCTTCAGCTTTGTCTTTTTCTCTGGTAATATGTCCCAGAAAATTTCGCATTTTTTCGGCTATTTCTCGATGCTGCTGAAGGGCAATCGCTTGTAATCGGCGATCGAGTGTATAACAACTTTGGGACAGGGTAATTTGCTTGCCGGATTTAAGTGAAATATAAAGTTCGCAACATTTGCGATAATGATTGTCTGAATCTTCATCTTGAACAACTTCGACCCGATCGATTTCAGCAAATGGATATTTGACGATTCGCTGCTGTCCAAATAAATTCGTCCCAACTTTTTGCACTACTCGATCGAGTCGATCGAATGTCCAAATTACAAACTGAGATTTCAATAAATTGTAGATGATTAAGGCGATCGGCATACCAACAATACCGATTGTCCAAATCACCATTATCCCATCGATTCGATTCAGATAAGATTGAATATGATTGAATAATCCACTTTTCCACACCGCGAAAAATATCCCAGTATCAAATATAGATAGGAGAATTAGCCACCGCACCCAACCATACCATGCCAGCTTGATGACTTCGGACTGCGATTGGATTCCGCGCTGAAAAGTTAATTGTTGTGATGTTTCTTGAACTAATTGTAACTCCAGTTCACGTGCTGCATTTGGCTTGAGAATTCGCATTGTCCAATTCCTTGCTGTTGAGCGATCGACTGTTCGATCTAAAATAGATCTGATCGACCTGTGGGATATTTCTAGATAGTACCCAAGCTTTATTCGATCGACGATCTTTTCAACAAGCAGGATTACTGTCTTTAACTCCCACTTCCTAGAATATATAGACTAACCAACGTAGTGCTATTCCACAGACTATGCAATAACATCGGCGCAAGTAAATTGCGCGTGCGGGTGTAGACAACACCGAGAATAATCCCTAGGGTAGTTAATGGCAAAATTTCTGAGAAACTCAGATGGGCAACTCCAAAGATTAATGCACTAATCCCGATCGATCCCCACACAGGCAGGTAGCGAGTCAAGGAAGGCAGGAGAAATCCCCGAAATAGGAATTCTTCAAATAACGGAGCCGCTACCGCTGCTGTCAGGAAAAACATCAAGAGTGCGATCGGATTTTTCCCTTCAAGAACGATCTGCAAAATTGGGTTACTACCGCCTTGCCCTTGCCAGATTTGCTCATTTAATAGTGATACTAAAATTACCACTGGGGTGGCGACTAAATAGCCCCCAACTCCCCACAGAATCCAGTTTGATTTCCAGTTAAATTTAAACCAATCTGGTGGCAGTGGGAAGTAAGATTTAATCGATAGATATAAGACACCGATGCCTAAAATCGCCATGATTGCATAGCTGGCAAATACATAAATCGATTGAGATTGGGTAGTTAATTGGTTGGGGTTGACAAATTGACCAAATATGAGTGGGAGTAAAAATTGACCAACAAAGAAGAAACCAATCATGAATACTTGCCAGACAATTTCCCAATCCCACGGGGAATTCCAGGGTTTGTCGATGCCAACAAGCAGGATATCGGAGACAGATTCGGTGGGTTGCTTTTGAGTGAGTCGAATAATTAGTCTGACGATAAAATATACGATCAGGACAACACCACCAAAGCCGAATAAGATCCGGGAGGTAAAGATGATTCCTAGTTTGATCAGGGCATTTTCTGACTTGGCTTGTTCTGTGCGATCGAGTTGAGTTAGTGCGGCTGTGTCACCCAAATCTGTATATAATTGTTCGAGGACTCGATCGCGAAACCAACCATCAAAGTTTGAGTTAATTTGAGTGACGATTTGGGGTGCAGTTTGAGGAGTGATTTTTGCTGATTTTTGCCAAATATCGATCGGCAATGCTGCTGTATTTTTAGATGTCGATATTGGTGAATCAGTAACAATTTTCTGCCATGTTTTCAGTGCTGTTTCCGGTTGTTTCTGGGCTGCTTGGAGAATCCCAATCCGCAGATCGATTTTGTCGATTTCTGTTTGTGCCGCCGCGATTGTTTTGTTAATCAGAGCAGTTTGGGCTTGAGTAGCTGGATCTGTCGCCGGCAAATCTGCTAGAGTGAGATTCAGTTTGGCGATCGCTTGGACATCAGTTGTGCGCGCCTTTTGGTACTGTTCGGTTGCGGATTTGAGAAAATCTTTGCCCACTAGGGATGTTTGTAAGGCTTCCAATCCCTGCAAGTCAGTCGTCGGTTTCCACTCAGCAGCAGACAAGACCAGATTTGTTTGATATAATTCGAACTTACCTTGGATTTGCGGTCGATCGATCGTGGCAACTAGTGCCAAAACCAACTTGACAAGCACGAAAAATGTCAAAATGCTCAGCACAATTCGTCTGAGCGATTGGAAAGATGTGAGATTGAGACGATCGAGACTCATTAAACTGACAACTCAAATTTACAACGCGATCGTTATTATATGCCTTTAACTCAGAAGTTTGCCTATATTTTTAGCATTACTCTAGGCTTGAGCATTTTGGTGTATTTATTACGCGGTTTTCAAGTTGTGACTTTTGTGCCGGGAGGAATTTTATTAATCTTAATTCTCCTGGCGATCGCTAGTGGTTTTACTTACAGTATTTTGATTACCAAACGTTGATTAGGAAAAAGGGGAAAGGGTATTCCCTATTCCCTATTCCCCATTCACTATTCCCTACTTAGCAGTTGTAGACTGAGACTTTTGTTTCGCTTGTTGGCGGAGTACTTGCAGTTGACGAGCGCGAAAATCTTCAGTTGCTGAATTGATCTGCTCTTGTTGCTCTTTGACATACTCAGGATTATTCCGCAACGAACCCAATTGAGCTTGATTGATTAACTGCATCAACCCAGCAGTATCCCCAGTCGAAGCTCGGTTAAAGGGATCGCGATTGTCCCCGCTATTCCCAAAACCAGTAGACTGAGCCGAAACGGAGCCAGGAATAAGGCTAAGACTAAAACCCAAAACCAGACTGCTAAACGTCAAAATTGAAGATGTTTTCATAATAATTATTATTTAGTGTCGAAGAGGAATGGATGGTCTTTAATTTTACGCCAATCCCAAATTAGTTGTGAATAGGCTAAAAGTAATGATGATTTCACCCGCTAAATAGTTCCTGTAATTAGGCTAAACGGCGTTTTAACAGGGGTTGAATTGCTGTCAGGCTCAAAGCAGTAAAACCGACTAAAATCAGTAGCGCGGTGCTAAAGGAAATAGCCCCCCAAGGTGCTTGTAAGACGGTATTGGTCAGATCCCACTGAGTATGAGTATATAGATAACGAATCGGCTCGATCGCGTAAGTTAATGGATTGAGACAGGCCACAATTTGCAACCAGTTGGGCATAAATGCTAGGGGAGCTAAAGCGGTACTCGCAAACAGGAGCGGCAGATTGATTACAAAAATAACGGCAATCAATTCGATATGCCCTGGTAAGGCAAAAGTGAACCCCAAACTCATCGCCGTCACTCCCAGCACTAACAGGAGGATGATCAGGGCAATCACGCCCAATCCAGCGAGGCTAGGTAAACCAGCACCCATCAGGGCACTCACGCTGATAATTGCGGCTGTCTGGATTAGACTGAGGGCAACAATATAAATTGCTGAAGCTGCAACAATCGAATATCTAGATGCCAATGGTGCAACGAGGAGACGATTGAGAAAGCCAAACTCGCGGTCGAACATCACCGGTAAACCCGCATTTAAAGCACCAGCAAAGGCAGTAAATACGATTATCCCCGCACCCAAAAATTGACCGTAGTTCAAGCCATTGCCAATCATTCCAGCGGGCGCATTTTGAAATAACGCACCAAATAGGATCAACCACATCAATGGTTGAACGATGCCCGCAACTAGAGTAGACGGACGGCGTTGGAGTTGAATAAATAACCGCTTGGTCAGGGCAAGAGTTTCTTGAATAAAATCAGCAAAATTAGATTGGAGTGGTTGACGAGATGGATTGACTTCATTCGATCGCCAATTAATTAGTTTAGAGGTGTTAATAGTGCTGCTCATAAATGGTAGAGTTTTAGTTTAATATTTTATCTTTTAGTGAATTTTTGCCACCAATAATAGGGGTTTAACTTTTGCAAGTACCGACGGGCAAATTCTCGACCTGATAGCAGTATGCCCAACCAGAAGATGACTTCGCTAGTTACAATCAAACCAGTCGTCAAAATTGCTTTCTGGGCGATTACTGTTGTGAGGGATGACGTACCAGACCAAGGTACGATGGGGACTAGGAACACCGCCGCCCACATGATGCAGGAGGCGACAATCAGCACTATACCTAATTTGTGACGAAAACGTCCATGCACTAAATCCTGTTCCTATCGCATACTTTGTTTTTTCTCCGCCTTGAGATCGCGACTACTAGCAGCCGCGAGTTCCGCATCGAGCAGATTTTTGCCGGTGGCAGCTAGATAGACATCATCCAGACTCGGACGTGACTGGGAAATACCGAAAATCGGCAGTTCGGCACTCTGTAAACACTTTTGGATGGACATCAACGCATCGCTGTCAGTGGCGACTACCAAGTTGATCGAGTTACCCCGATCTGCATTGACGCTTATTTCCTTGACGAATGGTAATTCACTTAACAAATGTTGAGCTTTTTCGGCTTCCGATCGTGGTGTAAACTCGCGAATACGGAGCGTAATTCGATCGCCACCTAAGCGATTTTTTAATTCAGATGGTGTACCTTCAGCAATCACTAGTCCACCATCGATAATCCCCACTCGATCGGCAAGCGCGTCAACTTCTTCGAGATAATGACTAGTAATTAATATTGTAGTTCCACTCGCCCGTAGTTGACGCAAGAAATCCCAAACAACTACTCGACTCTCGATGTCTAAGCCCACAGTTGGTTCATCCAACACCAGTACTTCTGGCTGGTGTAATAAACCCGCCGCCAGATCTAACCGCCGCTTTAAGCCACCTGAATAGGTGCCTGTCTTTTTGTCAGCATAGCTGTGTAAATCTAATACCTCTAGTAACACCTCAATCCGTTGTCTAGCTTCAACCTTGGGAATATGATAAAGTGCGGCTTGCAGTTCGAGCAATTCTCGCCCTGTCAAGATTTTGTCGAGGGCAACTTCTTGGGCGACGTAACCTAAGCGTTTCCTGGCTTCACGCGGCTGTTCCAAGACGGAAACTCCGCCGATTTCAATTTTGCCAGTACCTGGCTTTGCCAGGGTACATAAGCACCGAATGGTGGTAGTTTTACCCGCACCATTTGGCCCTAGTAGCCCAAAGATTTCACCAGGATTGACATGAAAAGATACGTCTTTAACCGCTGGGACGGTACCATAGCTCTTGCACAGATTTTGAATAACTACTGCGGCTGCCATCATCTCAAATCAGATTAAGGACAAATCGTTGCTAAATAGTCAGTCGATCGCGAGTAATCAAACATCAAGCTAGATTACTATTCGCAATACGATCTTAAGTTTAGCCACTGCTCTCTATGTTAACAGTTGGCAGTGAAGTAGGGGAAAGGGAACAGTTGAGAGTTGAGAGTTGAAAGTTGAAAGTTGAAAGTTGAAAGTGAACAGTGGACAGTCCCCCACTTCGACTCATTTCGGCTTCGCTCAATGCAAGCCGTCCCCCCGTCCCCCATCCCCCATCCCTGTTTGTTACAATAGGTAAAGCATCCCAGGAGAAGCATTCATGACTCTTTCGATCGATCCCAAGACATTTCTACGCTCCAGACAACTGCCCAACCTCACCTATACCTCGACTATTCATCGGTTTGATGAAACCTGGGAAGCTCCACTCTCGACACTGTTGGGGTTGGGTAGAGCCGCCGGGGCGGATTTTGTTGAGTTCTTCTTAGAGCGATCGAATTATATTAGCTGTTTGGCAGAAGATGACCAGATTACCAGTATCTCGCCTCGGCTGTCTACGGGCGCAGGAGTGCGGGTATTTAAGGGGAAGGCAGATTGTTATGTCAGTACGAACGACCTCTCCTTCCTGGGGCTGAGATCTGCATTAGAGAAGGCGTTGGGGATTATGGGCTTACACCTACCCGCACCCAATTCCTATGTACCGGAAATTAACCTGGAACTTTTGCGGGATTATGCGACGAAAAAGGGGAAAGATAGCTGGCTGGGAAATTGTAGCTCGATGCGCGAGATGGGCGAAGTGCTACTAGCCGCCAATGGCAAACTGCAACAGACAGCTACCCATATTAAATCTCGGCGGGCTGTTTATTTTCGGGATTGGCAAGAAGTTTTGGTTGCCGCTAGTGATGGTACTTTTGCCCGCGATATTCGGCTTACCCAGTCGGTAGGGTATAACCTATTATGCGCTGATGGGGACAATCGTTCGTCGATCGGTCAACGGGTGGGTGATACCAGTAATCCAGAATTTTTAAAAACCTGGGACTACACGCGCACCGCAGAAGATGTGTCGGAATCAGCCGGGAAAATGCTCTACGCTGACTACGTGGAATCGGGAACCTATCCGATTATTATGGCGAGTCAGTTTGGTGGGGTGATTTTCCACGAAGCTTGTGGACACTTACTCGAAACTACCCAAATCGAGCGGAATACGACTCCATTCGTCGATATGAAGGGCGAAAAAATCGCCCATGAAAGCCTGACAGCTTGGGATGAAGGTTTATCGGGTAATGCCTTTGGCACCATTGATATGGATGATGAAGGAATGCCCGCCCAACGCACTTTACTGATCGAAAACGGTATCCTCAAGAATTTTATCGCCGATCGCGCCGGATCGATCCGCACCGGACATCCGCGCACGGGCAGCGGGCGACGGAGCAGTTATGCTTATGCAGCGGCTAGTCGGATGCGGAATACTTATATTGCCCCTGGGGACTATAAATTAGAGGAGTTATTTAACTCGATCGATAAGGGGATTTATTGTAAGAAAATGGGTGGCGGTAGTGTCGGTGCGACTGGGCAATTTAATTTCTCAGTGGATGAAGCCTATCTAATTGAAAATGGCAAAATTACCAAGCCACTCAAAGGCGCAACCTTGATCGGTGAAGCCAAAGAAATCATGAATAAAATTTCCATGTGTTCGGAAGATTTAGGCTTAGCTGCTGGGTTTTGTGGTTCGGTAAGTGGCAGTATTTATGTCACCGTCGGACAACCACATATTAAGGTCGATTCAATCACTGTTGGCGGACGTTAGGATCTGTAGGGGCGGGTTTATGCTAGAAATTTTCGCTATTACCAATAATGTTAGAACGAACCCGCCATCACCCACAATTTAACTGACAATCGATATTAATTCTGCATGTATTCTCTTCAGGTTTGCGATCGTTTATTCCCAGTGAAGAGGGCGGGTTTTAATTGGATTTGATTGCTTCGATTTAGGTAATTTTACAAACCCGCCCCCTACAGCGTATCCAACTTTTTAAAAATTTTAGCTAATTAATCTATGTCTCTCAACATTCAACAAGTCTCAACTTCCGCTCATCAAATCGCCACTAAATTAGGCATTTCCAAATTCGATTTATCTGGCTCCACCGTCGATGAAACCAGCGTTCAAGTGGACAAAGGTGAACCCAAACAAGTCAAAGCTTCTAACCGTTCAGGGATTACCGTGCGCGTCTGGAATAACGAGCATACCGTCGGCATTACTAGTACCACCGATGTCGATGAGAATGGATTAGAACTCGCGCTCAAAACTGCCTACGAAGCCAGTTTCTTTGGCATTAAAGAACACGCCCCAGATTTTAGTCCAGAAGCGACAGCACCGATCGCCGAAATCGAGCTAGAATTGGCTGAAGCAGCCACAGTTCCCCAATTAATTGAGAGTCTAATTAATGCAGAGCAAAAATTATTAGCTGCCCATGAAGCGATCGAAAGTGTCCCCTATAATGGCTTATCACAGCGATCGGTAGAACAATTTTATCTCAATAGTGCGGGGGCTGTCCGCAGTGAAGCGCGGGCTTATACATCGCTCTACCTTTACACCAAAACCGAACAGGAAGGTAAAAAACCACGCAGTGCGGGAGCCTTTGAACTCAGCCACAGTTTCGACAAATTAAACATCCAAAAGTGTATTAATGAAGCAGCCGAGAAAACTATCAGCCATCTTAACTATCAGAAGGTACCTTCTGGTAAATATACGATCGTTTTCTCCCCCGAAGCTTTTTTGAGTCTTCTGGGAGCATTTTCTAATCTATTTAATGCTCAAAGTATCCTCGACAATCAGAGTTTATCTACACCCGAATCACTAGGCAACCAGATTGCTTCACCCCTATTATCGATCGCTGATGATGCACTTCATCCAAGTAATATCGGCTTAGAAACCTTCGACGGGGAAGGTACCCCTACGCGAAGAGTAAATCTAATTGATAAAGGTATTTTAGCTTCCTTTATTCATAGTGCTGGCACTGCTAAACGGATGAATGCTCAACCCACAGGCCATGCAAATATGGGATCGAAAATTACTGTTTCCCCACATTTTTATCATGTATCTGGTGGCGAACAAGCAGATGAGAAATATAATCTCGATACTGCGGAGAATGTCATCCTCATCGATGATTTACAGGCTCTTCACGCTGGGGTACAATCATTGCAGGGTTCATTCTCACTACCTTTTGATGGTTGGGTGGTAAATAAGGGTGTAAAAACCAGTATCGAGTCTGCAACAGTTGCGGGTGATTTTCGCGAACTATTAAACTCGATCGTCCATATCGAACCAACAGAAGAATTAACGAATGGTGGGATATGTCCGCGCATTTGGGTCGAGGGATTATCAGTAACTGGGGAATAAAACTGCTTCAGATGTGCTGAATTTACTCATTTGCTAATGAATAACATAGTAAATGAGTAGAATAAAGTAAATAACCCCGCAACCGTTTGGAGGTTTTATGACAATTGCTACTTCACCAGCGATTAATATTCAGCCATTGCTACTCGATGTCAGTCATACAACTTTGACTGTAACTCCAGAACAGTTCGATTCGCTCTGTATCGCTAATCCCGACTTACGCCTTGAATTGACCCCGAATCGAGAATTGATTGTGATGGCTCCAGTAGATGGCGAAAGTAGTAAAAGGAATCTAGATTTGGCTATTGAAGTTGGGATTTGGAACCGACAGACTAATCTGGGTGAAGCATTTGACTCTTCAGGTGGTTATGACTTTACTGCACTCGGCGGTGGAAAACCTGCACCGGATGTTTCTTGGATTGAGAAATCTCGTTTGGATGGTGTGAATATTGTCGGGTTTATTCCGGTGGTGCCCGACTTTGTCATTGAGTTGCGCTCGGCTACGGATAACTTGAAGCCGTTGCAGGAAAAGATGAGAGAGTATCAACGGCTGGGAGTAAGGCTAGGTTTACTCATCAATCCGAAAAATCAGCAGGTGGAAATTTATCGACCAGGACAAGAACCAGAGATATTGGAAGCTCCCACAGAAATCGATTGTAATGAGGTGATGCCAGGTTTTGTGTTGAGTATGAGTAGAATTTGGTAATCCTCAATTACTTAGTCAGTATCTTAAGTTATTGCTCAGCCTATGTTTGGTTCGTGGGTACTGCCCAGTAAATCACTACAATCAGCACTATTGTTACTTCTAGATTTTTTACGAATCAATTAGCATTGCTATCTAATATTTAATGTTTCCATAGCAGTTTTGACCAACTGAAAATAGTAGGGTTGGGTAATATCTACCGATTTAACTGGTTGAGTAGTAATTAATTCAGCTAGCTTTTGGCCTTTATTTACTAATAAAGTTTGACCTTGAGAATTAGAAATTTTCAATTGAGATTGATCGGGTGATACGCTACAGATATAATCTCGATCACCATAATTAAACGGATAATTTTTATCTCCCGTTGGTAATCTAACGCTAATTACCTCTAGCTCGATATTTTTTGCATCTCGCCAATTATTTTCCTTTAATTTATAAGCAATATCTAAATATTGTGGTAATGGAAAATAATCTCCAAATCTCCAAGCGATCGCTTTAATTCCTGTGAGAAACTCTGGGGTATTGACGGTAAGTTTGATGTGCCCTTTGCCAACAATTTTCTGTTCGATAACT
Source organism: Chamaesiphon sp. (assembly GCA_041738715.1). Classification (GTDB taxonomy): domain Bacteria; phylum Cyanobacteriota; class Cyanobacteriia; order Cyanobacteriales; family Chamaesiphonaceae; genus Chamaesiphon. The sequence continues at coordinate 31,594 of JBGSPI010000020.1, read as the reverse complement.
CGAACATTTGCCGTCCAAAAAACGGGGTCAGGATTTTCAATACCACACGGATGAATTGCATCAATTTGTTCGTACAGTGACAGGTTAATTGCCGCTAAATCTGCTTCAGCATCAATTTTAATTAAATGTTTAAGATGTTCGATTTCTAGGCATTTGTGGGCAAATTCACTCAATCTCCGGTGAAACTTTTCGAGATTCTCGGTGGGCATGGAAAAGCCTCCTGCTGCTCGATGTCCGCCATATTTCCCTAAGAGATCGTGACAATATTCGAGGGCATGGAACACATCAAATTCGGGAATACTCCGTGCCGAACCGCGAATGTGATGTTCATCTTCATTTGTACCGATAAATACTGGTACTCCATAGCGTTCGACTAACCGCGAAGCAACAATGCCAATTACACCATGATGCCAACCTGGCTGAACGATAACTAAGACGCGATCATCTTTGATATGATAGTTACCAGCCTTGATTAAATCGATCGCTTCTTGCTCGATTTTGGCACACAGATCTTGCCGTTGTTTATTTACCTGTTCGCATTGAATTGCTCTTGCTAAGGCTACGCCCATATCTGGAGTGGTGAGTAGATCGATGATAATCTGCGGGTCATCAATTCTCCCGATCGCATTAATTCTTGGTCCTAATCTAAAGCCAATATCTTCTGGTTTAAGTGCATGATCAGATCCCTTGGTACCAGACATTTCAATTAAGGCTTGAATTCCCGTTACTTGGGAATTGGGTAATAATTGTAAACCTTGCTTGACTAATCGACGGTTAATGCCAGTTAATGGTGCTAGATCGGCGATTGTCCCCAGGGTAAATAATTCTAATAATTCATCACTTAATGAAGGCTGATTTAGTCGCTCCGCTAGTGCTAAAGCTAACAGATAAGCCACTCCAACGCCAGCAATCCCCCGATAAATTGAAGATTGGGCAATTAGCTTGGGATTTAAAATTGCCTGGGCTGGGGGCAATTCTTGGGGTAAGTCATGGTGATCGGTAATAATCACCTGTAAGCCTAATTCTACTGCTCTAGCGATCGCAGCCACTGCCGAAATACCATTATCCACCGTGATAATTAGCTTCACGCCCTCAGCATGAAATTCCTCGACAATGCGGCGATTGATGCCATAACCATCAGACATCCGACTGGGAATTGCATAATCTATATCCGCACCCAAGGCGGATAAGGCGCGTAATAATAATGCGGTACTCGTCATACCATCGGCATCATAATCACCGCAAATAGCAATCTTGGATTTACTCTCGATCGCTGCTACCAATAGATCTAAACTAAGCTCTAAGTCAGGAAACTCTGTCAGTGGCGAGGGTAATTCCGCCGTCTCTGGATGAATAAATAACTCCGCTTGCGCTACTGTCTCAATTCCTCGATTGATTAATACCTGGGTGAGTAAGGGTGATGTTGGCTCGCCAGGTGTCAGAGTAATCCCCGCTGCGAGACTCTGAGCTTGGGCTTGGTTGCTCGGTGCGATTTGCCAGCGGTGTTGAGGAAGCATATTAGATCGGTTGACAGTTGACAGTTATTAACTCCATGCTAGTGATGGTCGATGGATAGATATAGCTAGGACAATGGAGTGAGCGAAAAAATTTGGATTGCCCTAGCGATCGGTAACTCTCGTTATCACTGGGCTTGGTTTTTAAATACTCAACTTCAGTCTAGTTGGGATAGTGCTTATTTTGATATTGTATCACGGTCAACTTTGGCGAGTTCAGCAAATCGGATCTTTTTAGAGTTATTACCACCGCAATTGCAGCAACTAATTATCGATCGACAAATAGAGATCAATCAAATTCCAATTTATCTAGCTTCTGTTGTCCCCAGTCAAACAGTAATTTGGCAACAAATAGCGCAAGTTGAACAAATTACTTTAGCAGATATTCCGTTACACAACCTCTATCCCACATTGGGGATAGATCGTGCATTAGCGATCCTCGGTGCCGGCGAAAAGTATGGTTATCCAGTCTTAGTAATTGACGGGGGAACAGCCCTAACAATTACTGGGATCGATGAGCATCACAGTCTTTTTGGTGGGGCAATTCTGCCGGGATTGAGATTGCAATTTCGATCGTTATTTACAGGTACATCTGCATTACCAGAAATTGAGTTGCCGTTAGAACTACCACCACGTTGGAGTAATAATACTAGTGAGGCGATTTCTAGTGGAATCCTACATACAATTAGTAGCGGAATTCGGGATTTTATTCGAGATTGGCTGGGGCTATTTCCGCAGAGTCAAATAATTTGTACTGGTGGTGACGGGGAAATAATCGGCAGTTATCTAAGGTCAAGTTTATCCGATCAATTCTCAGATCCAATCATAGTCGATCTGGAATTATTATTTAGAGGGATTGCCGTGATTGTCGATCGCCAGTCTACTTAAACGAGATCGAATTTATAACAAACTACTGCAAATATTGTGGCAACAATCGTAATCGAGATGGCAATTGCGGGGTGTTGTCCTTGGGCGATGGCAAATGAAGTGACGACTCCAGCACCAATTGCCGCAGGCATGGCTACATCTAATAAGGAGTGATTTGATTTATTTCTGTACATTTTTTTTAGCGACAACTGCTGGAAATAATGTGATCTTTTAAATTATTGTTCAGCAGCTTATCACTCGATCGAGGCTAATCGATCGGCTAGATGAGTTTTAGCAATTAATCAACATGATTGGCGATTATTCTTAATAAACTCAGCAATTTCTGTAAAGTTTTGTAATCTAAGTTGAGCGATTGAAGATCCGACCGAAGATATTAATCACCCAGTTTTCGATCCAGAATACCAATCGATCGAGCCATGCTAACAATTTAACTATTAAGGATTGACTATAACCGATCATCTCGGCTTCGGTTTCGATCCAGTCTTGGTGATATTCAAGCTCGGTAGTAAATTTTGTGGTGATTTTACTGGTTGTAGCTGCTGATAGTTGTGGCGAGTGCTGACTGGTTTTTGGAGATTTGATTTCGGATATATTAAACTGATGACTTTGATGTGATTTGAGTTGACTCAGTTCTCCAGTTTGAGGTTGTTGGAGTGGTGGCTCGATGGGGATTAATTTAAATTCTTCTGGTTGATGGACAATTGCCAGATCTGTTGAGGGAATATAGATATATTCTCGATAGTATTCCCACCATTGTTTCAGCCAGTTTGGCGACAACTTATTCGCAATATTTACAATAGTCAATTTAGCGATAGGCTCTGCTTTTATCGGTAGGTTGTCTTCAACAATTGGTGGTAATTGGGGAAGATTTAGATATCGATCGATTTGAGGTGGTTGAGGGGTGAAGAGAAATGCTGATGGGGATAATTGCGGTTGGGAGTTGGATGCCAGTGATGAATTAACCTCTGGCTGCGGGGAGTTGCCAATCGAAGTTTGAAACCAATTGCGTAGTCGATCGAATAAAGTTACTAATGTCGAATCTTGGTGTGGGATCTCAATTTTCGGTCGATCTGCAATGGATCGATCTGTTAGTAATAATTGGGGATGATGAGAGATTGCTGTTGTCGAATCACGATCGCTAAATTGATCAGTATGCCACTGCTCCCATGTGGTTGCTAAATCGCGCCCAATCCGCCGCCGAATTTCTTGTTGTTGGGCGATAGTTAGGATATTCAGGAGTTCATTTTTTGTGGTAACTAAAACTAACTGTCGATCGCTCAATAATGAACTAAGTCCGTGGATAATTGGTTTGGGTGGAGTGATTTGCTCAGATCTGCGCGGACTATAGGTAATATCCCGACTAGCGATCGTCGGATTGCCTAATGATGTATTCCACAAATTATCGTCAATATACGACCAGTCATCGGCTACTAATGTCGCAGACTGGGCGATTTGGATCGGATATCCAGCAACTTCAACTAAATCTAGTGCCTGTTCGATGTTAATATCGGGAACTGGTTGAGGGAGTGTGGGGGCTGGTGGCGGGGTGGAAATTTGGGGTTGAAAGATTTTTGTCTGCGCTAATAGTTGGAGCGGATAGAGTAAAATTTGAGTGCTCCAAACTACGACTACCTTGAGATGCCGCAAACCTTTCGCACAAGTGTTTTTCAACTGATTGGTGCGATTGCCGATAAAGGTGAAGACTCGACTTTGGTAGATGTCAGACATATATCAGACTTGTGTTTGATCGATTCACTTAATGAGAGACTTGCACTGAGCGGCTTGCATTGAGCGAAGCCGAAATGAGCCAAATGAGCCGAAGTGTGGGAGATGGGTGGATGGGTAGAAGAGGAACTATCAATTCCTTTCCCCTTTCCCCTTGCCCCTAACCCCTTTTCCCACACTGGCGACTTGCCTTAAATACTTAGAATTCTAGCGACATTATGGATAGTTGTGAGCAAACTTTTGTATCTTCTCTATTGACCAAGATCGATCGATTACGCCAGTTGAGTCAGATTGATATTTTAGCTGATTGGTGGATTGATACCGATCGAGTGAATCTCAATCAGAAGGGTCATTTGGCGTGGGATGCTGGGTGCAAAGAGGTTTTGCTAGTCCAAAAATTGGTGATTCCGGCTCAGTTAGAAGGTTATCCGGTGACTGGTTGCGCCTGTCGGCTGGCGTTGACTTGGTGGGCGGAGGTGGCGCAGGTATTTGTCGATGGTGAGTTGGTACAGGAGGGCGATTTATTCGACCATAGTGCGCGGATTTTATTAACTCCCGCTGCGGTACCAGGAATGACCGTAGAGGTGAAGTTGCGCTTGGTTAGTCCCGGACACGATCGCGGTGCTTTGATGCGTTCTCGGCTCCTTTATGAGTCCCCAGAGCTGACAAATCCAGAGCCGGGATGGTTGGCGGATGAGTTGGCGGTGATGGTGAAGCAGGTTGCCTGTTTTCAGCCGACGCGATTGGCGGAGGTCAAAAGTACGATCGATCGCATCGATTACGATCTAGTCCAACAGGATAGCCATCAGTTTCTTCTGCATTTATTGGATATTAAACAACAGATTAAATCTATTCTCGATCGCCACACCCCTGACGGACGGGTTTTCAACTCAATCCCCAGTACTATTCCAGTGGATCGGATAAACCCGTCCCTACAAAGCCCGACACCTGACACCATACCCTCTATCTCCCTCCTCGGTCATGCACATTTAGATATGGCATGGTTATGGGAGGTAGCCGAAACTTGGACAGTCGCCGAGCGGACATTTCGATCGGCACTCAATTTACAAGCACTATTTCCCCAGCTTACCTTCTGTCATTCTACTCCAGCGTTGTATGAGTGGATCGAAATTAATAAACCGGATTTATTCGATCGCATCCGTCAACAGATTCAGGCGGGTAAATGGGAAGTAGTTGGCGGGATGTGGATCGAGCCGGATCTGAACTTAATTTCAGGAGAATCGATCGCCAGACAGATTATCTATGGACAACAATACAATCAGTCGAGATTTGGCGAATTAACTAGAGTTGCTTGGCTACCGGATACCTTTGGCTTTTGCTGGCAATTGCCCCAGTTATTATTACAAGGGGGAATTGACTATTTTGTCACCCAGAAATTCCAGTGGAATGATACCACCAAATTTCCCCATCAGTTATTCTGGTGGGAGGCTCCCGATGGTAGTCGGGTACTAAGTTTGATGTCGTCAGCAATCGGGGAGGGCATAGATCCGCTGAAAATGATCGATTATGCCTGCGGCTGGCAAACCCAGACGGGAATAGCTGAATCGTTGTGGTTATTCGGCGTGGGCGATCATGGGGGCGGGCCGACTCGTGATATGTTGGCATTAGCCGATCGATGGTCAAAGTCGGACGTATTCCCCGATCTGGAATTTACGACGGCGGTTAAATATCTGGATAAATTGGCTAGTCGATCGGATTGTCAATCGCTCCCAGTTTGGAGAGATGAACTATATCTAGAATTTCATCGCGGCTGTTTTACCACCCATGCCGATCAAAAGCGATCGAATCGTCAGTGTGAGGATTTATTATATCAAGCCGAACTCTGGTCGTCGTTAGCCTGTATTGTCATGCAGCAAACTTATTCTGAAGATCTTTGGTTGCAATTAGAGACAGCCTGGAAACAGACACTATTTAATCAATTTCACGATATCATCCCCGGCACCTCGATCGAGCCTGTCTATGTGACGGCAAATGAAGGGTGGGAACATGTCGAACGGATCGCCACCCAAATAATTAGCGATGCACTCAGTCAAATCGTGGCTCAAATTTCACTCCCCACCCCACCAACTCCCGATGCAATCCCCCTGCTGATTTTTAATGCGCTCAATTGGAGCCGAACAGAAGTAGTTAGTCTATCTACCCCCCATCCATTGCAATGCAGTTCGGTTAGTCAGCGACTTAAGTCGCCGCTAATAATGCAAAGTCCGCCGACGCGGACTAAAACTCAACCAAATATTGCTTTAACCGAACCCGATGACAATCCGTCGTCGTGGCAAGTCTATGATGCAGATGGTAAATTACTCCCTAGTCAATCATCCACCGAACAGTTATTATTTCTCGCCGCCGATTTACCGAGTGTCGGTTATCGCCTATTCTGGCTCTCCCCAACTCCCCAACTCCCAACTCCCAACTCCACGGAAACACTAGATCCTAGCGATTTTATTTTTAAAAACCAGTATCTGAGCGTCGAAATTGATGCCGCAACGGGAGATATTGCCAGGATCTGGGATGAAATCAACCAGCGGGAAGTATTAGCTGACTCTAGGGGAAATCAACTTCAAGCATTCACAGATAGTAACCAATACTGGGATGCGTGGAATATCGATCCTCAATATGCCGAACATCAATTACCACCGAGCCAGCTAAAATCAATCGAGTGGATCGATCGAGGTGCCATTCGCCAACGGTTGCGCGTAGTGCGGGAATTAGCCGGATGCGAATTCAGCCAAGATTATATTTTAGAAGCACACTCCCCGATCCTCCGCATTAAAACCAGCGTCGATTGGCAAGCCGAACATATTTTAGTTAAAGCTAACTTCCCCCTCAATCTCACCGCCGCCACCTCCACCGCCGAAATTGCTTGTGGCGCAATAAATCGCACCACCACACCCACAACACCCGCTGAGAAAGCAAAATGGGAACTCCCCACCCACAAATGGATCGACTTAACGGATAATTCTGCCAGCTATGGAGTCAGCCTATTGAATGATAGTAAATATGGCTATGATGCCGGGACTGACTATCTGAGATTAACCCTCCTCCGCAGTGCCAAATGGCCCGATCCGATCGCCGATCGCGGCTATCATGAGTTTACCTATGCCATCTATCCCCACACAGGTACCTGGCAGGACGCACAGACGGTGAGAAAAGGGTATGAGTTGAATTCACCCCTGCAAGTATTCCAACTGGGCGCGAACGACTCAGCAGCGAATGTAGATGAAAACTTACCCCCTGTCGCCAGCCTCCTGAATGTATCAGCCGAAAACCTGATTTTCATGGCATTCAAACCTGCCGCACATCCCGCCCAACCGTGGGTACTGCGGTGTTATGAATGTCATGGAGTTGAGGGACAATTAGAGTTAGCGGGTGAGTTAGACTTACAGATCGATCGAGTGGTGAATTTGTTTGATGCACCAGATCGCCAAGCGTTAGATATACAGTCGGTTAAACCGTGGCAAATTCGGAGTTTTGGTGTGAGGTGATATGAATCAATTATTTCAACAGGTAAGAATATTAGATCCGATCGATCGAACCGATCGAATCGCCGATATCTTAGTAATTAACGGAGAAATTCAGGAAATCACGTCCACCACTCAACTCCCCAGCGACATACAAATGAGCCAGGGACAACACCTAATTTTCGCCCCTGGGCTAGTAGACTTATACAGTCATAGTGGCACACCCGGACACGAAGAACGAGAGAGCCTAATCTCCCTCCTCACTGCTGCCCAAGCTGGTGGATTTGTCAGTGTCAATATCTTACCCGACACCCTCCCCGCCATCGATCGAGCTACTAGCACCATCGCCCTCGATCGAGAGTATCAGCAAATCGCCGCGCAAATTCCCCACTGTCCCCACCTCGGCTATTGGGGAGCCTTAACCACCCACGTGGAAGGCAAAGCGATGACAGAATTAGCCGAACTCGCCACCACCGCCATCATCGGCTGGGCAGATGGTCGGGCGATTTCCCATCCAGCCCTAGTTTACCGCCTGCTCGAATACCTCAAACCCTTCGATCGACCAATTGCCCTTTACGCCTGCGATCGGGACTTGCGAGGTAATGGTATCGCCAGATCTGGCGTATCCGCCCTCAGATTTGGCTTACCCACAGATCCCGTCAGCAGCGAAACCGCTGCCCTCTCTGCTCTCATCGAAATTATCGCTGATGTTGGTACACCCGTCCATCTGATGCGGATTTCCACTCGACGCGGCGTAGAAACGATCGCCGCCGCCAAACAACGCGGTGTGCCGATTACCGCCAGTACCACCTGGTTGCACCTCATCGCCAATACCAGCGACTTAGATACCTATAACCCCAATTTTAAACTCGATCCCCCTTTAGGTAACCCAGACGACCAAATAGCCCTAATTGAGGGGATTAAAACAGGTGTCTTAGATGCGATCGCCGTCGATCATCGCCCCTACACCTACGAAGAAAAAACCGTCGCCTTTGGGGAAGCTCCCCCCGGCGCGATCGGGTTAGAATTAGCCTTACCCCTACTCTGGCAGCATCTAGTCATATCTGGACAACTAAGCCCGATCGAGCTTTGGCAAGCACTCAGTCTCAAACCCGCCCAAATCCTCCACCAATCCCCACCAACTCAATCGATTCTGTTCGACACTCAAGAACCCTGGCTAGTCTCCATCGACAATCTCAAATCTCGATCGCACAATACATCCTGGCTCAATCAACAACTGATCGGCAAAGTTCAAGTTCCAAATTTTGAAGTTAGTTGTAAACCTCTCGCCGATGTCTAACTCGATCAATGAAAATTATTTCTTCTTCGCGGTTGAATTCATAGATCACCCGATAATCTCCAACTCTCAACTTGAACAAGCCTGCCAAATCTGCTGTTAAAGATTGTGGATTAATTTGGTCAAAATTATCAGCCAACCAATTAATCTTTTTAACAACTCGTTCGCGGACAGTTTGGGTTAGCTTGTGCAGATCGGCAATAGCTTCTGGTTCATACTCGATCGAATAACTCATCAGACATCTAATCCGAGTCTTTTCATTGCCTCTTCCGCTGGAATACCGAGAGTTCCCGATTTTCTGCGGTTCTGAATTTCTAGAAGCTCTTGTTTGAATTCCTCCTTAACGGTTAAACCTTCATCTGGATCGGGAAGGAGATCCCCTAGTGCTTCGACAACAGTTTCTCGAATCAGGGTTTTGAGTTCATCAGTTGTGAGGTCTTTGACTTGCATAGGTATTGGTTGATAATAACTACTCTGACTCAACTTTAGCTTAAGTAAATATGTGGTACATCATTAAAATCACCGATCGCACCTGTCAAATTGTCAGCCAAGCGGAACTAGACTCATCAGAATTAGAAATTATCGAGCAGTGGGGGCCATTTGCCGATCGATCCGAAGCCGTTGCTAAACGGGTGGGTTTAATTCGAGCGGGTAAATGTCAACCGCTCTAACCAACAACCTGGATTTGGTGGCAAATTGCCACCCCACCCAGTAGTTTGGCAATTAGATTACACCCACACTAGTTAAGCCCAAGATTGCGCCTGCACCCAGAATGTGACCAAAACAAGTTCCACCGATCGCTTGACCGATTGTCAGACCTACGGGCAGAGCAGGGCCAGCTTTGACCTTAGAAGTGGAGGCCGCAGCTAGACCTAGGACATTTGCTACAACCATGACGATCGCAATAGTTGGCGACCATGCTTGGCTTAGTTGGACAGAAGTAGCCAGCAAGAATGTAGAATGAAACACGATTAACTCCTAATAAATTAATAGGGATGTGAAAACAGTCTGAAGTATTATATCTGAATTAGATGATAAGTTTGAGTGATCGAAATTGTTCGATCTTACCCACACTATAAAACAGTGAAGAGTGAATAACTGTTGTGGATGATTCCGATCTGGTTGGTTTCGCAGAAACTTGCCAACCAAACCTACCAAAATTACCGATCGAGATTAAATCACCCCTGCATTAGTTAAACCCAGAACCAAACCTACCCCTAAAATATGCCCAAAACTAAAAGTTGCCAGCAATTCCGGTAGGTTAAAATTCCGAAATAGATCGGGTTTACCGACGGGTAAACTAGCACCAACACCGGGATTGGCGATCGCAAACCGACCAATTACTACGGCAAGCAAATTGCAGAAAATCATCACCAATGCGGTACTGAAATTCCAAGGTTCCGTGTGCGGAATAGCCGCGATGATTACATTGTGCAACAAAAGATTTTAAACTCCCATTTTAAGCACTGATCCAGCAATAATTATTAGTCAGCAGGTACCCTAAAGCGACAATCTGCTCTAAGATTTAACAAATATTGTTGAAATTTGATACATTTCTTGACACTTAGACAAAACTAATGCGTATTAAAATTTGTGGCATTACCACTACCGAACAAGGTGTTGAGATCGCTAGGCTGGGAGCAACAGATCTCGGCTTTATTTGTGTCCCTTCATCCCCCCGTCATCTGAAGCTAATCCAGTTACAATCGATCGTTGCAGAATTAGCTGGAGTGGTCAATACCGTCGGTGTATTCGCAGATTTCTCGGTGGCAACTGTAGTGCAAGTAGTGACACTGGCGAATTTAGATACAGTTCAACTCCACGGGAGTGAGTCAGTAGCCTTCTGTCAGGAGTTGCGCCAAGCCTTACCCCATACTGAAATTATCAAAGCGGGGCGAATTAGAAATAGCGGCGATTTAGCATTGATTCAAACTTATAGTCCAGTCGTCGATGGGTTGCTCCTGGATGCTTATCATCCAAATGCCTTGGGCGGTACAGGGCAAACGTTGGATTGGGAGCAGCTAGTCGCTTTCCAACCATCGATTCCGTGGCTATTAGCTGGGGGGTTAACGCCTGAAAATATCTCGACGGCATTAAGTCAACTTCAACCAGATGGTATCGATCTTTCTAGCGGCGTGGAAGTCTCACCTGGTAACAAAAATTTAGATTTAGTCCAGCGATTATTTGTCAACTTGGGGGATCGAGTGAGCTAAAATAAAGCAGTCAGACCGAATCAGCACAGATTGAATTGCATTAAGTTTGAGTAATATCTAGATTTTAGAGGTCAAGAGGCGATCGAATGGATAGTAGTAAAATCATAGATATCAGTCAGCAATCACAGCTAGATCTAGTCGATGTCGATCTTGAGACCACCCGCCGAGAGAGTCTCGCTACTATCGATAGCTTACAAGCTTATTTAACGGTAGAACTCAATGTAGATGTCGGCGAAATTCAAGATCGACTGAATAAATCTTTTCGGCGATTCTTGCTCGTTGAAGAGCAAGATAGAATGCCATTTTTACAACGAGTAATGACCTCCCATATTGAACATATGGAAGACGAACGGGGTTTTCCTCCACGTCATCCAGTACATTGGTTTAAATCAAAATTAGAGTTTAGTTCAACGGGAATTTTAGAATTTGACTTCCAAAAAGATGCTGAAGCATTTATGGAATCAGCCCTAAATCATATCGAAACGGAAATCAAGGAACAATTAGCCGCCAAACAACGAGCAACTGTCAAAATTGTCGATCGCCAGGTGCGAGAATTACAACAAACCTTGGCTACGAAACTCCAACCAATTGCCAAAGCCAGAAGAATTATTAGTACTGAATATGTCAATAGTTTTATTCAAACTGGTAGGCTAGATTTAAAAACACTCGATCGATTTTATTTTGTCAGTGGTGGAGTGCGGTTTAATCCCAAACAAGAACTGATTTACAGCGAAGTCTGTGTCCGCCCTACAGGTATTTTCAATCGCAGTGGTGACGGAGAGAAACCCAGTCAATTGAAGTATGCTATTTCCTGTGATCGACTATTAGATGTCGTCAATGAATCGATTGATCGGTCGATCGGTCAAATTCAACTCCAGTCTCAAACATACCTAACAGGTGAACTTACTACTCAAATTAATCAATTATTTGCCGGATTGGAGACTAGTTACGAGTAGACAATGCCCAGATCACATTAATCGCTAATTGCCTGCGATCGACAGATTTTTTTACAGCCTAGACCGCTGAACCTGATAGAATAGATTCAGACCGAGTAGACAAATTATTTAACCTATGATCGTCGCGCTACTATATTTGATATTGAGTGGAGCTTACCTCTTGGTATTGCCAGGGGCACTGTATTTGTACCTCAAACAGCGATGGTATGTAGCTAGTTCGATCGAGCGTCTCTTGATGTATTTCCTAGTATTTTTCTTTTTCCCTGGGATGATCTTGCTCGCACCATTCCTCAACTTTCGGCCCAAACGCCGCGAAATCGAGGCTTAGAATTGACTCATGCGGAGAATTGATGTATTTGTCATCGGCATCCTCGTCTTTGCGATCGGTGGTGCTGGATATCTAGGGTTGAAGTCAGCCGGATTTGATAGTATCGATGCGGGAATTTGGAGTCAACTACTGCTAGTTGGCATCATCTTCGCGTGGTTATTTAGCTATGTTTTTCGGGTTGCGACCAAGAACATGACTTATACGCAGCAGCTAAAAGACTACGAAGAAGCTGTCTTACAAAAACGCCTCGACGAACTCACCCCAGAACAATTAGCCAAACTGCAAGCTGAAATCGAGCAAGAAAAGCAGCAAAGTCAACTCAACCAAAAATAGTCCCCCGTCCCCCAGTCCCAACTCCTATGCTTTCCGTCTCTAGTTGTTTTCAGTCCTTACGAGATCGCCACAAGTGCGCCCTGATCCCCTTCCTCACCGCTGGCGATCCTGACTTAGCAACTACCGCCGCAGCACTCAAAACCCTGGATGGGGCTGGTGCAGATCTGATTGAATTAGGCGTACCTTACTCAGATCCCTTAGCTGATGGCCCCGTAATCCAAGCCGCCGCAACACGGGCGTTGGCTCAAGGAGTCAAATTAGATGATGTTATTCAGATGGTGGCGGATGTCAGTCCGCAGATCAAAGCACCGATTATTTTATTCACCTACTACAATCCGATCCTCAACAAAGGAATTCGTCCCTTCCTGAGCCAAATAGCGGCTGCTGGGGTGAAAGGTTTAGTGGTTCCAGATCTGCCCTTGGAAGAAGCCGAAGAATTGCTAATCCCGGCAGCGGAGATCGGGATCGAAGTCATTCTCCTGGTTGCGCCAACTAGCTCTCAGGAGCGGATTATCGCGATCGCCGCAAAGTCTCAAGGCTTTATCTATCTCGTCAGTGTGACAGGTGTAACTGGGGTGCGATCGGGTTTAGAAAGTCGAGTGGGAGATATCCTTGCCAATCTCCGTACCATCACCGATAAACCAATTGCCATCGGCTTTGGGATTGCTGCTCCAGAACATGCTAAACAGGTGCAAGCATGGGGTGCAGATGGGGTAATTGTGGGCAGTGCCATGGTTAAGCGGTTAGCAGCAGGCAGCCCCGCAGAGGGACTAGAATCGATCGATGAATTTTGTCGGAGTCTCCGACACGCGATCGATTAACATGCAGATGCCAAGTAAATCCAACTTTAACCTGTCATCCCGATCAACCATACTCCGGCGATCATCAAGCCAACAAATCCCCATTTAACCGGTAACTTTCGGCTGGTTTCAAGATCGAGTTGTCGTTGCAATATAACCATTAGTAAAGATATACCAAAAGCAAATGCTGGAGTCGAAGCTTGAATTGCCGAAACTAGAACTGGATCGCCTAACTTGACAGCTATTTGTCCAGTGTAGAGAGCAGCCAAGTTGAACAACTCAATCAGGATAAATATAGGCAAAGCTTTTTGAATTTTGGGCAAATCTTTGATTAATGTTAATCTAACTTTCCCTAATCCTAAGCTAGCTAATCCACTGACAATAATCCCGACATTTATCGTCAAAAAAGCTCCGAAAAAGTCGGTTTGCTCAAAAATATGCTTTTCAAGCAATACTATAATCGTTTGCAGCCCAGCGGCGATTGACATTAAATAGAGCGTATCCCACCTACTTGTAAACCGATCGATCGAGCATAGTCCAACCGAAGCAATTACTAACAGAAAAATGCCAATATAACCATTAGTTGTGATTAAATAGCCGAACAACCAGTAACTAATTACCGGTAAGAAAATAGGCGTAAGATTCCAATAAGCAGCGACAGTACCAGAATCACTAGAATCTAAGGCGCGAAAGTAGAATAACTGACTAAGTTGGATAATAGCACCAGTAATTAAGCAGATAAATAAAATATTTAATTCGGGAATAACTATCGTCTTATTTACAATTGGAACTATTAGGAATATACCTGTAGAGATGGCAGAACTAGTTACAACCCCCAGCCATGGCTTACTAAAAATTTTATCTACACAATGCTCATCTAGAATATGAACTATTGCCCATAAAAACGAGCTAACTAAAGTGTATTGAATCCACATAATAGACTGCTAGGGCAATGCAGAATATATCTTTAACTTAGGATCGATCAATCCTTTGATCGCAATTGAAGATCTATAAATTCTGCTTAAATGCAATCCCTAGCTTAATTCATACCCATAATATTTGTTTACAAATACGATCCTAACACAATCTCACTGAGTAGTAAAACATCACCCATGAGTCATCAGATATTGACCATTGCCATTGTATTCACCATCACAAGTTGCAAAAATTGTACCCAGCATCAGTAAATAAAACCGCCAAATCCGCCGAAATTTAGCATAATCCATCCCATAGTCGAGATCTTGAACACTCGCTTGAGCCGCATCAAATCGCTCTAGCCATTGTGTCATTGTTTGATGATAATTTAAACCATTGATATACCATCGATCGACGGTTTTTAGATCGCGGTTATGACTGGGAATTGCATCATAATTCCAATAGCGACCGTGGGGAAAAATGTACTTATGTGTAAAGCCAGACGACATATTATTCGGTAGACGAGCAGTGATGATATGAATAAAAACCTTGCCATCATCTTTGAGAAAGGAGGCTAATTTCTGAAAAGCATTAGTTAGATTTCCCACATGACAAAATACCCCGATCGAGAGGATTTTGTCGAACTTTTCGGTAAATTGCACATCATTGAGATCGCCCTCACACAGCGTAAATCGACCTGAACTTAGATAGCTGTGGGGATCTTGCATTTTGTGCCGCATGTACTCGCACTGTTGATGACTTAAATTCAGCCCAGTAAAGCGGACATTAGGAAATTTAGACATAATATAATTCGGCACACACCCCCAGCCACAGCCAAAATCCAAAATATGGTCGCCATCAATGATTCCTGACCGTTCGATTACCTGGTCAATCATGTGCATCTGGGATGTTTCCAGATCGGTAGCTCCATGCTCCCACAACCCCATACTATATTTGGGATAGATAATTGGCCAATCGCCCAACATTTGATTGAGCATCGCTTGGGGTAAATCATACTGAATCTTGATCAGTTCGCGCGAAGATTCAGCAAGACGGCTGGATTCTTGTAGTACCCATTCGTAGGGCGCAACTAGTCCTGGTGCATGTTTAAATAAAATCGGCATCGATAGATGAAAGATCGATCGAAAAACCGCATCCGGTATTTCTAACCCATTAATATAAGCTTCTGCTAGTGCCATTTGCTTGACATTAAAAACACTAGCCACAAGTCGAGTAGCCTTATATGCAATGGGACTTTTGAGAGACATGTCGCCCATGACGGGGACATTTGACCATTCGTTTATAGAAGTCATTTGGCTTTCTCTCCACTGAGAATTTTGCTCAGATCATAAATAGTGATAGATATCTACTTAATTCGTGGCGTATGCATTGCATTCACCTAGTGGCTGCGGGGTGGTGTTACTCACGATCTATTGTGAGTACACCCTCCCCTGGGCACAAACTTCGAGAAACGACTCTTTAGCGGTATTTGAACGACGGTGATACGTTAACTTCAACTCACGTTAAGATCTAGTATAAAGCAGATTTATACTACTCTTGGTAAAGTTTTAATACCTAAGCTATGTTTTTACTACATGTGGTAACTTTGGGTTGGGGAGCCGACGATTTTTTGCCCGCGCCAATAAATCGCGTTCAGTTGGAACTCTGATTTTTACTGCTAACTTCAGAGATTCCAGCATTTTAATAAAACTAAATGTCGGATCGGGCAGATACCGCACCTTTCCATCTTGGATAGTAATGCCATGCCGACTTGAAGAGGGAAAAGCGTGATGGAGATTATGCCAGCCTTCTCCCAGCGTAATTAGGGCGACAAACCAATTATTGCGACTGAAATCATCTGTGCCAAATGGCTGTTCACCAATGAGATGGGAGAGCGAGTTAACCGTCTGCACGCCGTGAAATAGCAGGGTGGTACTGAGAAAAAATGCGCCAAGATATTCAACGCCGCCAATAAAATAGGAAATTGCCCCTAGTGCAACAACGGGGATAAAGTGTAACCTATCGATCACTTGCAACACACGATCGCGCTCGACATCGATTGGCAGTTTAGCTGGAAAGAAGTTTCTAGACAGTAACCAACCCCCTTGTGCACAATAAAACCCGCTCAATCCACCCACTGGCGCAACCGGGGAATGAGGATCGAGATCGAGATCTGCCTGTTGATGGTGAGTGAGATGATGGGCTTTCCACCAACTCGGCCCCATTTGTCCCGCAGATGCTGCGACAATACTACCCAGCCACAGAACTATCGGGGGAGCTTGGTAGCTTTTATGGGTCAGTAGTCGATGGTAGATGCCTGTCGTGCCCAACATGCGGATTAGATATAAAAATCCGATCCAGGCTGCGGCACCCCAAGATAGTCCTGTAGTTAGCAGGAGTAAAGATCCAAAGTGACTAACAATAATCAATGTCGGACCGATGAGATAAGCAAGAATTGTGAGTACAGAATACTGCCGCATTTACGATCCTGATATATCAGTGAATATTGAGTTGATGAAACTGACTATTTCAGGGTATTTCCTCTCATTAGCCGTAATATCTCACACAAGCTGCTAGCTACTATTATTCGAGCACAGAGGGAAACAAGTGTTATTCCTGTCAACAAATTCTCGATTTAACTAGTAACTGACGTTATTATTCTACATGTAGATGATATCCAAAAACTCTACCCAAATAAAATTAAACAAATTTATGGATAAACTCATAGGTAAAGTCGATCCGTCCTTTGCGTAATAGCGCAGGGTCCATGCGTTCGGTGGTATTACAGGTCATTAATACGACTAGTTTTTGGCGCAGATGAATACCGGATTCATCGATTACACTCTGATAGAGTGTTCCATCGAGTAGGCCCAAAATATGTTCGGTTTTGCTATTTTCTTGGGCGGATTCGAGGGCACGATTTTTAGCGAGGTTGTCCGCTTCATTAATAATCAAGCAAATCCGCTCTAAATAACTCGGCGGCACAAAATTTTCGACCGCATCATGATCGAGGATAAAAATCACATAACCCAAGGGCATGAGGACTTCTTTGGCAATCGCTTGCGTCCAAACTGTCTTGCCAGTTCCAGGTGCACCATTGACTAGCACAGCAACTTGGTTTTGCTCTAGAATCATCTGTTGAACGCGATCGCTAAAGCTCTGAATATCGACAGGAAACGACCGAATTGGGTAGTCGCTATTGATTTTACCTACGCGGCTTTTATAGCCGCTTAGAATGACAGCTACGTCATAGGTAGCCTTATTAATCCAGGGTGCCAAATCAGGGGCACTGAGGGTATATTGACGTTTACCTTTTTCAAAAGTCTCAATTTGTACCCAGATATCATGTTTTTGCCAGTAGGCAGAAACATAGCCCAAGACTTCCAGCCGTTCCCAACTAGTAAATCGCTCGGGGGGATAGTAAAAATACCGTTCCCAATAGTATTGGGTAATTAGATCTGGCTTACCCAAAAGTTCGAGAATATTTTTAACAGTAATCTCTTCGAGCCGATTTAAGACATATTCGATCGGAATGCTATCGCGACTGACTAATTGAATGATCGGAGTTTGCATCACAATTACGTCTTTGTGACGGCGATCGGGTGATGCTGGATCTGGGGTAATATAGTTCCAGAGTTCGTTAAATTCGTATTGAACGCTATCGGAAAAAACGTTTAAGATGTTTGCCCACCAGGAGTACTGTTTGCGACTGACGGCATCAGCAACATCGCTAAAAAAATCAGCACTCCGCCGCGCCAGATTCCAAGTATCGTTAAAAACTATATTGACTAAAAAACCTAGATCCAAATCGCGATTGAGGGGTCGCCAACCGGCTGCGAGTAAACCTTTGTTCTGGGCACTATTATTTTGGTTGAAATCACCGTATCCCATGTGAGTTTTTATTCCCGATCCTCAATATATCCAAATTGAAGAGTGATTTTAAATTAGATCCGAATTTCCGCCATCGATCGCCATTTGATTAAGAAATCATATACTTTGGCGACGAAAGCAAAAATTGCAATTAATATGAACAATAGAATAGCGTCTAGCTATCTATTTGATTGAAAGAGACTGTCAACCCCACCACCCACGATCATGAATAGTCAAGATTTACTTACTCTCGTACTACTACTCTGCCCAGGTTTAGCTTTATCCGTGGCAATTATGCTCACTTTTGCGGCGGGTGGTTGACCGCAAAATGGGGGTCAATCCCAATTGGCAAAGACCGAGTTTCTTGGATCAGTCCCAACAAGATATTGGATCGCTAGAGCGGATGTGAGTCGAGCATCATTACTCACGCTCACTCTCAATCGAACTAGAGCCAGTGAGCATTTGCTCTAGCTCCATCCGCTGTTCCATTTGGCGGAGGAAGTAGCCAGTCATCATTGCCGAGCCGAGTAAATTAGCCAGATTGTCTCGATCGGTTGTCACCTGAACGCTAAATCCTTCGCTCGGTAACATGCCCAACAAACCTTGAATGTTGTGGGTGATAATATCTTTAACCTGGGGAGTAGTTGCCTTAGCAATTTGAGCTAAGACTTCTGGGGATTGATGTTGAAGATACTTAAGTAATTGGTTTACTTGGGCATCTTCTTGTTTGTGTTCCAGAAAATCAGGATTGAATGCCATTATAACTTTGATGGATCGAAGTTGTTATTGATTAACGTAGCCGATCGAAGCGATATGATATTACGATTCACATTGTTTATCTAGCATAACATAGTGCCATCGGTGGTGGGATGTGTCCAGTTCCTGTTATTATGCCCAGGGAACGGTTATCCTCACTCAGTAGCTGGGAATAGTAAATAGTAAATACCGAATAGTCGGGGGAGAAGACTTGAATTAGAGCAAGATTGCTAATTTTGGGTTGATTCGGTTGGCTCGGTGGGGAAATCCGCTCCTGCTGTTCTGGCTTCGCCACTTTCCACATCTGCTAGATGCAGTTCTTGTTGGAGTTGGGGCGGTTGTGGTGCCGAGTGAGCGACTAGGGGTAAATCATTGAGTTCGTAGGTACGGTGAAACTTATCAGTTACCTGGAGTAGTGAAGATCGACTGCCAGCTTGACGACGTTTGCGAATAAAGCCAATTTCGACTAGTTCTTGAACGTGTTGATAAGCTCCACTTCCCCTTAATTCTACCAGTTCGCTTTGGGAAATAGAACCCTTGATCGCGATCGCGGCTAACGTTCGCAATGCACCTGTACCAATTTCGGCGGGAACTATTTTGTCAATCAGAGGTTGAAATGAGCCGCGTAGCTGGAGGGTATAACCAGTTGGGGTTTCGACTACTTCGAGGGCACTGTCTCGGTGCGCATAGTCATCCATCAACTCCATAATGGCAGTTTCCGCAGCTTCTCGATCGCACCCCGCACATTCAGCAATAGTCGCTAAATCGAGAGGTTGTCCTTTGAGGTATAGAATGGCTTCGATTTGACTGGCGAGACGGAACATTAGGGAAAGGGGGACAGGGGGACTGGGAGACTGGGGGACTGGGGGACTAGGTGTTCGGAACTTATACTAATAGTCTAACGGTGGTGAAATCGGTCAACACTCGATTAGAAGAGATTCATCTTCACTATCTGCGGACATTTCGGCAAGTGATTGCCAACCTGGTTGCCATTGGGTACGATCTTTAAGCGATTGAGCATTGATCCAAAATCGGATAGTGGGATCGCAAGATGATACCATTTCAGCAAATACCCATTTACCATCATGCTTGCGGTTGACTGCTTGAAAGTGTCGCCAGCCCCACATCTTTTGAGTTGCAGTCCATTTTGAACCTAATAAATAAGGAAACTTTTGCTTTTTTGCCACGATTTGAACTGAGTACCACCGCCGCTAGTATAACTAATTTCGATCGATACTATGACTAAGTACAATTTGCAAGCGATCGTTGCTGGCTATTCGCTCGGCAATTTTTTGATGGCGGAGGAAGATGAGGGTCTACAATGGTATTCTAGTCGAGAACACGCCCTCATTCCTTTAGACGATCGGTTTCGTTATCCCAAATCACTCCGTCGAATTATTAACCAAGAACGGTTTACAGTCAAGATTAATGGGGATTTTTTGGCTGTTGTCGAAGGTTGTGCCGATCGAGCAACAACTTGGATTTCTAGCGAACTCCGGGAGATCTACTGGGAATTGTACCAGACAGGGGTGGCATACAGTTTTGAGACTTGGCAAGGCAACCAATTAGCTGGTGGGGTATTAGGAATTAGCATTGGTGGTGCATTCATCGGCGAATCAATGTTCTTTCGGATTCCTGATGGCTCGAAGGTAGCCATGGTGATGCTCGTTCAACATCTTCGTCAGCGCAACTTCAGCCTGTTTGATGCTCAAATGCTCAATCCACATTTAGAACGTTTCGGCGCATACACAGTCGATCCTAGTGCCTATGAGCAGCTACTCCAAACAGCCATTAACCAGAATTGTCGATTTATTGATTGATGGAACGGGGGGATGAGGGGACTGGGGGACGAGGGGCCTGGGGGACTGGGGGACGGGGGGACTGGGAATTCTCAATTCTCAATTCTCAATTATTAATTCCCTTTTTAACTCGCGCGGAGTTGTTGACGATGTCTAGAGTGGAGTAATAAACTCACCTTAGCTAATAACTCATCGATCGATACAGGTTTACCGAGAATATCATTAGCCCCACATTCGAGACCGAGGACAGCTTGAGATCGATCGAGTGCAGTAAATAGTAAAATTGGCACACTATCCCAGACTGAATTGCTTCTGATCCGTCTGGTCATCTCATAGCCATCGATCTGCGGCATGGTAATATCGAGAATAATCAATTCTGGTGGCATCAACTCCATAATCTGGAGGGCAATTAATCCATTTGTATAAGCAATTACATCATATCCGGCCGCAACGAGAATCGCCTCGGTAATCGATAAAATCTCAGGTGAATCATCAACGATTAGAATTCGATTGGTATCTGACCTTCCATCACTAGTAACTGATTTCATATATCAAAAAAAGATTAATAAAATGGTTAATCGGAATATAAGCTCACATCATAGCCGATCTTGAGATAACTGAATAATTTTTCAGTGAACTTTTATCGATAGGAGAATGACCATACCATTCGCCCGCTCCAAGTCCCAACCCCCAACTCAATCAGTACTGATGCTCAACTCATAGAGATTCCAAAATGCGCCACTGATCGGGGAATAGTCAATTCCTTTAACGCGATTTTTTACGGCTGAGAGAGATAGAGGATTGACTAAATAGATACAGGGTAGGTTCTCTTGGGTAATTTTTTGGGTCTCGATATACAGCGAACGGCGTTTCGACTCATCCAACTCCTGGGCTGCTTGAATATAGAGCGCGTCAATCTTTTTCTCCCAGTCGGCGACTTGACGATTGGTAATTTGGAGATTGCCTTTGGGGGGTTGGAGATTGAACATGTGAGACGCTCCATCAACCGACCAAAAATTGGCCCCGTCGTTAGGTTCGATGCCACCTGTAAAGCCGATTAATAAACTATCCCAATCTAGTGAACTATCAATTTTGTCAATCAGCAGACTAAACGCGATCGGCGTAAAATTAACTTCAATCCCAATCGATGCTAGATCCTGTTTGATTTGGGTACCCAAAGCTTCACGGATTTTATTACCAGAATTTGTGAGGAGAGTAAATCTAACTGGATTACCACTTTCATCGATCAGTTTATTCTCTCCATTATATTTGAATCCAGCGGCGATGAATAACTCTTTAGATTTTTTAGGGTTGTAGTCATATACTGGCAATCCCTGTGTGCGAGAAAAATAATAGGGGCTGGGCACTGAAATCGGCGAATCTTGAGGTGCGCCTAAACCCCGATAGATGTTATTAATCATCCGTTGGCGGTTGATACCATAAGCAATAGCTTGCCGAAATTTAACGTTATTAAACCAGCGTGATTTGATCGGATCGACTAATGGTTTGCCATCTCGCTCGCCTTGGTTGAGATTGAAGGACATGAAGGTTGTGCCTGTGGCGGGACCGCCATTATAGATTTTGTATCCACCCTTTTGTTCTTCTTTCTTCAATAGTGAGAAAAAATCAGGCGAAACACTATAGGAATCCAAACCACCCGATCGAAATTGGACTAGGGCTGTATCTGTAGATTCGACAATTTGCCAGATATATTTTTCGATGTAGGGTTGTTGTTCACCTTGGCGATCTTTGCGCCAATAGTAAGGATTTTTTTTAAAAACTAGTCTTTCGCCCGGTGTATAGGTATCCAGCACGAACATTCCATTAGAAACTAAATCCTTTGGATTGGTATTAATGCCCCAAGTACTCAAGAATTTTGGTTTGCCTTTATCATCTTTTTGCTGGACACTTGCGCGCAATTTGTGTGCAGGGAGAATACTAATACCTAATGTTCGCAGAAAAGGAGCGAATGGTTCTGGGGTGGTAAACTCGACTCGATCGGCATCAATCTTTTTGACAGTGGGCAGTTGGCGATTTTTACCAATCTTGAGAATGTCTCTGGTATCTGTGGGGATGTCTGGATTGAGGTAAACTTCATTAAAAGTAAACAGTACATCATCGATCGTTAATGGCGATCCGTCAGACCATTTGAGATTTTGTTTGAGTGTAAATATAATAGTTTTACTATCTGGAGCTATTTGCCATGATTCAGCTAGTGCGGGTTCGATCTCACCTTTGCCATTTTCCGTAATTAACCCTGTACCGACAAACCCAAAAATATTGGGAGATTCGTTACTGAGTGCTTCATTAAATGTTTTCGGATCGCTGAGAATTGCTGAGACTAATTGATTGTTAGTTTGTGCGGATGAAGAACTAGTAATTTGCCGACAACTACTAATGGCGATCGCGATGATCACTAATAATATCGACCAGCGTTGCCACATAGATTTAAACATAAGAGATTCACCGCAAAGAGCGCGAACAGCGCAGAGAAACAAACAAGAAAACGGACTATTGTTTAATTAATAGGACGACTGCGTATGCACAGATGCCTTCTTCACGTCCGATAGCGTCTAATTTTTCATTGGTAGTGGCTTTGACACCAATTTGGTCGGGTGCTAAATTCAGGGCTTGGGCGAGCCTATCGCGCATAGCCTGAATATGTGGTTTGAGTTTGGGACGTTCGGCAACGATGACTGTATCGAGATTACCAATTTGCCAGCCGCGATCGCCAATCAATTTAGCTACTTGTTTTAATAATTCAATACTATCTGCACCTGCCCATTTCGGATCGGTGGGGGGAAAATAAAGACCAATATCTCCTAAACTCACTGCCCCCAACATGGCATCCATAATCGCATGGGTCAGCACATCTGCGTCACTATGTCCCAATAAACCCAGTTCGTGTTCGATCTTAACACCCCCCAAAATTAATGGGCGATCGGGTACTAGCCGATGGATATCGTAACCGTTACCAATTCTGATCGTCATGAGGTTTGAGGGGTTAGGGGTGAGCAAGTCTCTAATCATACTAAATGAAAAATAGGGAACAGTTTCCTATTCCCTATCCACAAATTATGCAAAGTAGTAAAAGTAGTAAAAGTAGTAAAAGTAGTAAATTAGCCCTCAGTCAAAATTAATAGCGGTAGCGACGGGGACGGTTGTTATTGCGCTCGTTACGGATATCAGTTTGGCTATCTTGAGCAGTGATGTTGCCATCGCCAGCGACATCAGCAGTTTGATTTTTGGTGACGACAGTACCGGTGCTGCTGCCCCGACGAGGGCCAGTTTCCCGATTGCGAACTGTAGTGCGATCACTTTGACCGGTGACGTTACCATTCCCAGTGACAATTGCTTCTTGATTAACACCAACTGATGTCGCCGTATCAGCATGAGCAGGCAGAGACAAACCGAGAGTAGCGATACCTAAACCAACAACGAGTAAAGATTTGAAGTTCATGACAGTAAATTTCCGGTGAGTAGTTAAGCGAATTGAGTTAAATATTGAGTTAAATTAGGGTGAGGGTAATCGGTGGAGTGTTAGACCACCCTCTAGTCATCAATTAGTAGCGGTAGCGACGGGGACGGTTGTTATTACGCTCGTTGCGGATATCAGTTTGGCTATCTTGAGCAGTGATGTTGCCATCGCCAGCGACATCAGCAGTTTGATTTTTGGTGACGACAGTACCAGTGCTGCTACCCCGACGAGGGCCAGTTTCCCGATTGCGAACTGTAGTGCGATCGCTTTGACCGGTGACGTTACCATTCCCAGTGACGATTGCTTCTTGATTAACACCAACTGATGTCGCCGTATCAGCATGAGCAGGCAGAGATAAACCGAGAGTAGCGATACCTAAACCAACGACGAGTAAAGATTTGAAGTTCATGATCGTAATGTTTTTGTGAGTAAGTGAGCAGTGATTTGTTTAATTGTTTATCTACACTGAAGACTACAAATAATTGTGGTTAATTCCGAAAACTTCAAGATTTAATTTGAACTTTAATCTGTGTTTTTACGGTTGTCGCCCTGTGTTTGTGATTGCGTCTTGCGTGTTCGTACTAATATCTACAGATAGGTGGATTGACTTTCCTGAAATGTTGCCAAACAAAATTTCTACTCTAATTGAAGATGGCTTTCATGCTGACTTTCAACTATAATTGTCCATTGCCGCGCGATCGTCATTGGAGTCATCGATCGATATAATGACTATAATGTGCGGCATTTTAAGAACTCCAAGGATAGCAGAAATTTAAAGATCCTCAGTCTTAGATAGTTCATCTCGTATTCATAATCCCTAATTTCTAATGGATATCAAACGCGGCTTCATCGAAGCAATCGGCAATACACCGTTAATTCGGCTCAATAGTTTTAGCGATGCAACTGGGTGTGAAATTTTGGGTAAAGCCGAATTTCTCAATCCAGGCGGGTCGGTTAAAGACCGCGCAGCGTTGTACTTGATTGAAGATGCCGAGCGCAAAGGTACCCTGAAACCAGGGGGAACTGTGGTTGAAGGGACGGCGGGAAACACAGGGATTGGGTTGGCGCATATTTGCAACGCCAAGGGGTATAAATGCCTGATTATTATTCCCGAAACTCAATCAGCAGAGAAGATCGAAGCATTACGCACTCTTGGCGCAGAGGTGCGGACAGTACCGGCTGTGCCCTATAAAGATCCAAATAACTATGTCAAATTGTCAGGTCGAATCGCTGCCGAGATGGAGAATGCGGTCTGGGCAAATCAGTTTGAGAATCTGGCAAATCGGCTGGCGCACTATGAAACTACTGCTCCAGAAATTTGGGCACAGACAGATGGCAAAATTGATGGTTGGGTAGCCTCTACCGGCACTGGTGGTACGTTTGCAGGGGTATCTTTATTCCTCAAAGAGCAGAATCTGGCAATTAAAACCGTCCTAGCCGACCCGATGGGTAGTGGGTTATATAGTTATGTGAAAACTGGGGAAATTCACCTCGAAGGTAGTTCGATCACTGAAGGGATTGGCAACAGTCGGGTGACAGGTAATTTGGCAGGGGTACCCATCGATGATGCGATTCAAATTCACGACCAAGAGTGTATTGAAGTAATTTACCAACTTCTCCGCCAAGATGGTCTTTTTATGGGTGGTTCTGTGGGGATTAATGTCGCCGCCGCAGTCAGATTAGCTCAACAGATGGGACCTGGACACACGATCGTGACGGTACTATGTGATGGTGGGGCAAGATATCAATCAAAAATCTTTAATCGAGCATGGCTAGCGACTAAAGGTTTAATCATTGATTGATCCAGATCGAGTCAAATCTAAACAACTAGATCGACCTTTCGACCAAACCGGAGTATCTCAGGAGTTACGAACTTGGGAAATCTTATTTATAATAGAAGTAAGATGGATAGCAAGACACACCTTGCACATCATGAGTGGATAGGAAAACATACTTTCCACACTCAATCAGCATTTCAGCCTCAACTGCGTAACTCCTGTATCTAATGAATCAAATTACCATGCCGATCGTCCGCAAGGCTGAAGATCGCGGTCATGTTCAAATCGATTGGTTGAACAGTTATCATACCTTTTCCTTCGGGAGTTATCAGGACCCAGCACACATGGGGTTTCGGAGCTTGAGAGTGATCAATGATGATGTTATCAGTCCCTCTGGTGGCTTTGCCACTCATGGACATCGGGATATGGAAATCATCACTTATATCCTTTCTGGTGCCCTAGAACACAAAGATAGTTTAGGTACAGGCGCAGTGATTTATCCCGGCGAAGTTCAGCGGATGACTGCGGGAACGGGGATTATGCACAGTGAGTTCAACCACTCTAGCAGCGAACCCGTACATTTATTGCAGATTTGGATTCTCCCCGACACGCTGAATTTGACACCTAGTTACGAACAAACAGCCTTTCCCGCTGCGGAAAGACAAGGGCAATTACGATTGGTATCCTCAAGAGACGGACGTGATGGTGCTGTAACCGTCCATCAGGATTTAAACCTGTATGCGGGGCTAATCGGCAACACAGATCGGATATCCTATCAGGTGAAACCCGATCGATCTGTGTGGCTTCATGTTGCCCAAGGGGAAATCTCGATTAACAATCTCGTGCTGACTGCGGGCGATGCGATCGCTTATGCTGGGGATAATTTATTAGAACTGTCTAGCCAGAGTAATGGAGAGGTTTTACTATTCGATCTAGCTTAGAGTTGCTGTGCCACCGGAGGGGAGTAGAAAAGTAGCGACGTTGCTGTCCTACTCTCTACCTCCACTAACAATTAGTAACTAGCAGTTTCCGCTAGTACGTCCACCTGCTCATGCGCGGCTGCTTTCAACTTAGCTTCGCCCTCTAGAAACTCAGCTACTTGAGTTTCAATCTCCTGACGGACAATGCCTCTATACTCCAGGAAATGTTCGATTTGGGCACAGACAGCCAAATAACTACTCACCCCGCCTGGATTGACCTGGAGCATACTCCAGAGATTGCGCCAGAACTGCCAACGGGTCGAACGTAACATTCCTTGTCGCCAACAAATAGTCAGGAAAGCGCGGATGACGACCCAATTTAGTTCTTTTTTGCGTCCTTTACCTTTATCGGGATAGGTAGCTTGACCGAGAGTAAGGAAATGACGGTAAGCTCGATCGAGAAATTTGGATGGTTCGTATAATTCATCAAAGGCATCCATATACTCATAGGCGATTTCTTCTAGGGGACGAGTCGGGACGTAATTCATCAACGTGGTCTGGTTGATGTTAGCCGATTTCCCCCTGAGACGACCTTCTTTTTCTAACCGATGCCAGAGAGCCGTATCTGGCAAGGCTTGAAGCATACTAAATAAGGCAGTAGGAATGTCCGTTTGTTCGACAAATTTAACAATTCTTTGTCCTGCACCTTTTTTCTCGCCGTCAAAACCGATGATAAATCCAGCCATCACCCGGATACCAGATTTAGCAATCCGATTGACAGCTTCGCTGAGGGAGCTACGGGTATTTTGGTGTTTTTGAGTGAGAGCGAGGCTTTCTTCGTCTGGGGTTTCAATCCCTAGAAAGACGGCACCAAAGTTACATTTGACCATCATATCCATTAGCTCTTGGTCGTTCGCCAAATCGACAGAGGCTTCTGTGGCAAAGGAGAAGGGATATTTATGCTCGACCATCCACGGCAATAATGCTTGGAGGAAGAGTTTCACATTACGTTTATTGCCGATGAAGTTATCATCGACCATAAAAATACTCCGCCGCCAGCCTAATTCGTAGAGATAATCCAGTTCCTTGAGCAGTTGTTCTGGTGCTTTAGTCCGTGGTTTCCGCCCATAGAGGACAATAATGTCACAGAATTCACATTGGAATGGACAACCGCGCGAAAATTGCACGGACATTTCTGCATAGGCATCAAATTGGAGCAAGTCGAACCGAGGTACTGGCGTAATCGTCACATCGGGACGTTCCCCATTCGGCGCGCGGAAGGTTCCGGAAGGCTGCCCCTGTTGGACTGCTTCGACAAACATCGGGATGGTCAATTCCCCTTCATCTAAAATCAAATAATCAGCCGCAGCAACTTCCTGCGGTAAAGCTGTCGGATAAGGGCCACCTACGGCGACTTTCTTGCCGCGCAGTTTGGCCTCGGTAATTTTGGCCAGTAAATCTTCCTTTTGAACGATCATTGCCGAGCAAACGACCATTTCTGCCCAATCCCATTCGGCTTCAGTAATTTCGCGAACATTGATATCGACGAGTTTATAGTTCCACTCTTGGGGTAAAATCGCCGCTACTGTGACCAATCCCAGCGGTGGTAACATGGCTTTGCGATCGAGTAGTTCGATTGTCTTCTCAAATGACCAAAAGCTTTTGGGGAAGCGGGGATAGATCAGCAGAACGTTCATAAAAAAATCTCCAAGCAAATTCCCCGTGAGGTGGAATGATGAATACGATCTTTGAGGTCAGGCGCAAAGTCCCTTGACCCTAGTTTAATTGGTTTTGTTTCTTCTGTAAGCGGTTCGCTGTTAGTTTGTGGCAGATCGACTGACGATCGCTTAATATCAAACCATGCTTTCCTACCAAAAACTCCCCCAATGGCTCAAACTTAGCTTAACGTTCCCGTTAATTTTTCTGAACGGGTGGCTAATTTTGCTCCTTTATCATTCCTTGCAACCGATTTCTAGCATCGTTATTTCAGCTTGTCTAGTAGCATTTTTACTAGATTATCCGATTGTTTTTCTAGAACGACGCGGACTGCCAAGAGTGCTCGCAATTGGCTTGGTGCTGGTCATTGCAATTCTCTTAGTGGCTGCAATCGGGTTTGGACTATTGCCACTCGTGTTTCGACAATTAGAGGAATTTGTCACCCGTCTACCAGCTTGGCTGACCGCAGCACAGACACAGGTTGCCAACCTCAGTACACTGCCGATTTTCCAAAATATTCCCATCGACCTGACTACTTTCACCACCGGATTAACCGATCGAGTTACTCAAACTCTACAACTAGCATCACGCAAAGTGATCTTTTTGGCGTTGGACACGATTAATAGTGCCTTAAATTTGCTCTTAATTCTAGTTCTCACCATCTTATTAGTGTTTAGTGGCGAATCGTTGTGGAACGGATTATGGAGTTGGCTCCCGGCACCCTGGAACGATCGAATTCAAGATTCACTCAAACAAAGTTTTCAGAGTTATTTTGCCGGTCAAGCGATCGTCTCTACCATCCAAGGCGTTTCACTGATGACTGTTTTTCTACTACTTCAGATTCCGTTTGGGTTGCTATTTGGGTTGACGATCGGATTTGCCAGTCTGATTCCCTTTGGTGGTACCCTGACGGTGATTGTGATTAGCTCCCTGTTGGCTCTCCAAAACATTTGGTTGGGTCTAAAAGTGTTGCTGGTCGCGATCGTTGTCGGTCAGGTGATTGATAATGTAATTGCCCCTCGGTTGATGAGTGGGATGACTGGACTCAATCCAGCCGTTGTCTTTATCTCTGTGCTGACAGGATCCCAGGTAGGGGGACTACTGGGACTACTCCTCGCTGTGCCGATGGCTGGGTTTATTAAACGCATCGCCGATCGATTGAGGGTTATACCGATAGATTAGGGCGTTTTGGTAATCCGCCAGCTTTGTCCAGACACATTGTTACAGTTAACCATGGTCAGTTGATTATTTTTACCGTCATTAATAATATTCAAACAATTATTTGTACCTGGAACCTGACTCTTTAACAAATAATAGCCCGAATAACCAGGTGTCGTCTCGCTAGGTATAACGCTCCAAAATTGTTCAGGGAGATTGTTACATTTCGCCATTACTACTTGATTAGTTTTACCATCATTAATCAAAGTGAGACATTGATCGATTCCAGTTAATGGAGTTTGTAGCCGATAAACTTGAGGATTTTTTTCATTAGCTGTCATACTCCATCGTTGCCCTGGTAGGTTGCCGCATTTAGCCATCGTTAGTCGATTGTTTTTACCATCACTGATAATATCCAAGCAGATATCCGAACCTGTTAGGGTATTTCGCAAGCGATTTTGCTGAACCTGGGCATGAGCTTCTTTAGCTAGTAAACCAACTAAAATTAGCGATAAAAATATGAAATTTTTTGTGTGTTGCATATAAACCTGCCCCTTTGCTAGTCTTCAGTCGGATCGATGCCCTTACTTTACGCGACTTAGGAACTAGATTCGTCTACCAAAAGAGATGAATTTGCAATTGTTCGATCGCTCTCTTTTGGCAGATTGGCATGGACAATTGGAGCATATTTATTCGATTAAGCCACCCCGTAAAGCCAAAACTGCGGCATGGGTACGATCGTCCACACAGAGTTTATTTAAAACATGTCGAACGTGGGTTTTAATCGTTCCGACGGTGACAAATAACTGCATAGCGATCTCAGCATTGCTACAGCCACGCACGATCAATCGTAAAATCTCGATTTCCCGATCGGTTAAGCTTGCACTCTCAACAATCTCGGCGTACTCACCCTCTAATCCCTTGATTTCGATAGTGTTGTGTCCATCTACCGTTGTGGGACTGTTTTTGCGGAGTTGCTGTAAGACGATTCTGGCGATCGGCGGATCGATCCAGGGATTGCCGGCATAGGTCGATCGAATGGCTTCTTCAAGTTTGTCCATATTAATATCTTTCATGCAGTAAGCATCTGCTCCAGCGGCAAATGCAGCCATTACAGAGTCTTCATCCTGATGCATGGTTAACATTAAAATCTTGGTTAGGATCGGGTTCTCGCCTTGATCCTCTCGAAATAAACGCACCATTTCGATCCCATCGATATCGGGCAACCCGATATCGACGATCGCGAGATCCGGTTTGGTGGTTTTTAAGAGATTCAAACCCTGATAACCATTGGCAGCATCGCCGACTACTTCAATCGCATCACGGCGGTGGAGAGCCGCCGCTAGTCCAATGCGGGTTAATTCGTGATCCTCAACGATGGCAATCCGAATCGGTTGTCCCAAAACTGTACCTACCTAAACTAACTGAGTGATGTTTTGTCTCTAAATCTAGTGTACAATCGGTGTCGCTGAATCTACCTATTTGTTTCAAATACTTCTTGCGGCTTTTTGTTCTGCTTGATATAATTTTTCGGCGTTGCTGGATTGGGGTATGATTAGAAGAGATCGATAGTAGAAATCATCAGCGAATAGAGGAGGAAGAATGATGGAATGTCCTGAATGTAAATCAACCCATATACATAAGAATGGACATAAAAAAGGTAAACAGAAT
>JBGSPI010000012.1:0-42950 GCA_041738715.1 Chamaesiphon sp. | reverse complement strand
CCTTGCCCTGTCACGGTCAGAAATCTGAACGATTTATGTTTGCTCACAGCCAGCAAACGATAGGACAGCAACTTTATAGTGTGACTCGTGAAGCTTACCTCCAAATGTTGCATCTGGTACAAGGTCTATTTGACCAAAACCGTAGCTGTGAGCAAGTTTTGGAGGTGCTGATGCCTGCTTGATCTCCTCAATCATATTTTTCTCTGTTCGTAACTTGCCAAGTGCTGATCGACTTCATTCAATACAATATCTTCAGGCAACTTTTGATATAAACTTGTAAAATCTTTGATTTCTTGGGAATAGTTCTTATTTGCTATAGCTATTCTCTCTATTATACCTCTTAGTGTCAGTATAGATTTTTGCTCGGCTGTAAGTGGATCTTCTTGAGGTCTATCTCCCGCATTTATGTCTGTATTGGTTTCATTTTTGAATATTTTAAATCCAGCTATTAATAAACGTTTATCCCAATTTTGAGGCTTGACACCATCATTGAGTAATGAATCCCAGTTTTGATAACCCAGGGAATCAAGGCAAGACCAGTCAGAGGAAATAAAATCATTGTTGACAAAATCGACAATACCATCATGAAATACTTTAATCAGTTCTCTTCGATCGATTATTTCTGTCGCACGTATCACCCGCCAACCTTCTTTACGGAACCAAGGCTCTACACGAAATAGTACAGCATCATTTTTTGCTTCTTCTGCAATCAACTCAACACCATAACCTTCTTCGTCAATCACCATTTTTTCTGGTAATTGAGAATCACGAATTTTTCCCAGCCAAATATACAACCGCTCATAAGGATTGAAGCTTGACGATGTATGGATCGTGATGCAAACGTCAGTAAATTCTATACATAGATTTATCCATCCATGACCAGATTGTTTGAGAATAACTTTCATATAGTTAGGATCGATTGAATGTTAAATGAAAGCATCACATTATAGATTTATATCTTGCCATTTACTGGTGGTAGCAAATCGGCCTAAATGCTTGACACTAGTAGTCACAATTATACTCATCTGTCCTGGATATTGTGCCGCTAATATTCGCCATTGATCGCAGATAATTAAATCTGCATCTATCGAACCCATCTTGAGCAGTTGGTAGTCCACTAATTGTATCCTGGAAGTTAGAAGAATAGAGGTGCAATTACTTCTAAGCCGAAGTTTTGAGATTGATACCCAATACCTGAGTATAAGCTC
This sequence comes from Chamaesiphon sp., assembly GCA_041738715.1. Lineage (GTDB taxonomy): Bacteria > Cyanobacteriota > Cyanobacteriia > Cyanobacteriales > Chamaesiphonaceae > Chamaesiphon. The sequence continues at coordinate 41,742 of JBGSPI010000012.1, read as the reverse complement.
CCCGTGCTTGTGTCACCCCGATCGTTCAGAGATGAAATTAGACTCTAGAACGATCAGACTTCAAATGATAGACTCGTTCTCTAATATAAGCGTTAGTTTCAGCCACTAGTGTTGTTAATTCCGCTTGAGATAACAAATCTCTTAAACCTTCTTGAATAACCACTGTCAATCGTTGGCATAGCCTCTCCTCTGGAGAATCGACATCGATTTGATTGGGGATAATCTTATCTGAAAAATCTAAATTATTGCCTAAATCTGCACCAATCAAAATGTCTACTTCTGTCTCAGCTTCCAGATTAGCCGCAGCCCTTACCCACTCTTCGTCTGTTGCCCAATTCGGATTATTGTTCCAGTTATTCGCAGTAGAAAGATCGATCTTTGTGTTGTCCATGATTCACTCCTCGCGACGATACCACTCGAAATAGGGTAGCCCATCTCGGTCTGGATCTGGCTCTCCACCAATCATACCCATTTTGGCGTAGAAACTGACAGACTCACTCAATGCGTGTAAACCGACCAAGCCTCCATATCCTAATTCAAAACTACGCTTTCTGGCAAATTGAAGTAAAACACTTCCCACCGCTCGATAGGTAGGTGGTGTTTGAATTAAGGATCGGTTCCAGGGAGCTGTGGCGAGGAAAGATACATATACCAGTCGTCGGCTAGATTCGATTTGAGAGCGATGAAAGCGAGTATCGATAAGCATTAATCCTTGAGTCATCCCTTCACATTCGACTGCGTAACTTGCGTAATTGGGGCTAGCAACATAGATGCGCTCTTTTTTCACCCAATCCCACACTCGATCTTCTGCGATAGAATTTTGTAGTTGCGGTTTCCATGCCAACTCAAAGTCATCAAGATTTTTAGTTGATAAATTTGATAAAATTGCATCGATTAATTTTTCATCACTGCTCCTAATAATCTTGACATTTTTTAGCATATTTTAGGATGGGCAGATGCCTACGCCGAAGTTTTGAGATTAATGCCCAATACCTGAGTATAAGCTCCCCGTGCTTGCGTCACACCGATCGTCCGATCGGCCGCTTCAATCATTGGGCGACGCAGACTCACTACCAAAAATTGCGCTTGATTGGCTTGCTTGCGAATCATCTTCGATAGGCGTTCCACATTCGCCCCATCGAGGAACATATCCACCTCATCGAAGGCGTAGAAGGGTGATGGGCGATAGCGTTGGAGGGCGAAGATAAAGCTGAGAGCCGTGAGGGATTTTTCACCCCCAGACATGGATGATAGTCTTTGTACTGGTTTACCTTTGGGGTGGGCGACGAGATTTAAACCGCCACTAAAGGGGTTTTGGGGATCTTCTAATTGGAGGAAGCCGTCGCCGTCGGAGAGTTCGGCGAAGATGTTTTGAAAGTTGGCATTGACGGCATCGAAGGCTTCGCTAAAGGCTTGGAAGCGCAGGGTGGTGAAGTTTTCAATCCGCAGCAGGAGTTCGGTGCTTTCGGCTTCGAGGGTGGCGAGTTTGTCGCTGAGTTCTTGGAGACGGTTGTTGGTTTCTTCGTAAGCTTCGAGGGCGAGCATATTGACGGGTTCCATTGCTTCCATCCGTTTCTGGAGCAGGCGAATTTGGGATTGGAGGGAGGCAAGATATTCGTCGGTTTGGGATTCGGCGGGGAGTTCGGGAAGTTCGGTGGGAAGTTCGGTGCGCTGGATGGCGATTTGAACGATCAGGTTTTCGATGTCGGTGTGGCGTTGTTGTTGGAGTTCGGTCAGTTTTTGCTGCTCCCACTGTAGTTCTTGGAGATTGAGATGGAGTTGGCGCAGTGCTGCTTCGGCTTTGTCGCGGAGTTGTTTATCGGTGCCGAGTTCTTGTTCGAGGATGACTAGGGATGCTTTGGTGGTGGCGATCGATTCGCCCACGGCTGTTAGTCTAGTATTAATATCGACTAACTTGCGATCGAGTGTTTCAAGTCGTTGTTGATACTCGGTGGTGCGGCGTTGATTTTCGGTGATTTTCGCGGTTAATATCCCCCGTTGGCGATCGATTTCTTGTAATTTATGTTCAACGGCGGTTAATGCTTGTTGCTGTTGGTTGAGTTGCTGTTCCTGTGCTTTAATTTCGGTCTGGATGGCTTGCCAATCGCTGTGTACGCCGGATTTTTCTAATTCGGCGAGTTCTTCATGGTAGTGGGCGAGGGTGGCTTCCTGGGCGGGGAGGGCTTGTTCTAGCGCGGTTAAATTGGTGACGGTTAGATCTAAATCTTGCTGGTTTTTAAAAATCTGGGCTTGTAATTGGGTTTGTTGGTTGGTTAATTGGCTGATTTCCCGTTGATTTTGGTCGAAATTGAGTTTGAGTTCCCGCTGGGTTTGGCGGGTGTCGGCAACGGCGGTGCTGAGTTGGCGCAGTTCGAGATTACTCTTATCGACTACTTCGCTGCTGACTTTGAGAATTTGGTCTATTTCGGTGAGTCGCTGGTGGAGAGTGCGGATTTCGCCGGATTCACTCGCATCGGCGGTACCAAAGTGGATGGTCGATTTTTGGGAAATATTCCCCCCTGTCATTGCGCCACTGGCTTCGAGCAGTTCGCCATCGAGGGTAACAATCCGATGTCTACCGAGTAATCCTCGCGCTCGATCGAGTTTATCAAAGACAATCGTACCGCCAAATACATAATTAAAAATCTTCGCATACTCGCGATCGAATTCGACTAAATTTACGGCATAATCGATAAAACCTTGAGTTGCTCTCAGTGCTGAATTCTCATTTAATGATGGTGGATTAATCTTATTTAATGGTAAAAATGTTGCCCGTCCACCACGTTTTTGCTTGAGGATGTCGATCGCTCGCGCCGCAACACCGTCATCATCAACGACTAAGTTACCTAATCTTGCCCCTGCCGCAATTTCTAGAGCTAATTGATATGCTGGATCGACGGTACCTAATTGAGCCACTAAGCCATGTACGCCAGGGAGTTTGGCTTCTTGAATAATTTTCGTCGCGAAGCTCCCTTGAGCCTCCTGTTGAGCGTGATTCTGCGCTTCTAATTTATCGAGTTGACGCTGTTTATCCCGCTGTTCTTGTAATAAGCGTTTTTGGGTATCTAGTTGGGTATCGACATTAGTTTGAACGGCTGTTAGTTTCTGTTCTAATATGGCTAATTCACCTGTGGTTTGAGCAAGTTTAGCTTCTAGCTGTTCGACTTTTCCTCGATTTGTCTCTAATTCTGGTGTAATTGTCGCTAACTGTTGATTTTGTTCGATCAGCTTTTCAGCTAATTGACTGCGACGTTCGGTGAGTTGAGCTTGAGCAGTTCGTTGTTTGCTTAATGCTTGGAGAGTGGTTTCAATCTGGCGACTAACCTGGGTTTGTTCTTCCACCCAAGCGGTAGATGCTGAAGCGATCGAACTGGCTTTTTCCTTAGTTAATTCTAGTTGATATTTAGCCTCATCGCGATCGATTGTGAGCTTGGCTAATTGGGTAGTTTCTAGTTGCTGTTGTTCGCTCGTTAAAGCTTGATATTCTCGTTCATAATTAGCTAATTGATTAGCCGCATTTTGTCGCTCCGTTTGAGTATTTTCGCGATCGCTAGTGAGTTCTTGCTGCTGCTGTTGGAGTTGCCGCTGTTCAGCTTGTTGCTTAGCTAATTCCGCTTGAGTCGCTAATAATCGTTCTTCACCCAAGGCGCGGACACAAGCATTCAGGCGTTCGACTTCGGCACTATTAGTTTTAATCTCCGCTTGCAAATCGGTAACTCGTTGTTCCAATCCACCTAAAGCTACTTGACCTTGTCCTAATTCCTGCTGTAACTTTTCCTGTTTCTGTTGCAGATTTTTCCATTTTAAGACAACCTCTTGAACAGACTTTTCCTGAAACTCAGTCCGCAATCTTTGATATTTTTCTGCTTTAATCCGATCCTGCGATAACTTATCCCGTTGCACGACCAATTCTGCCGCCACAATTTGACATTTCTCGACCTTTTCCTTCACCTCATCCAGTGTATCCTTCGCCCGATCGATCTTGCGATCGAAAGCCGCCACCCCAGCGAGTTCGTCGATAATCTCCCGCCGCTCCTTACTATTCATCGAGATAATGCTGGTGACATCCCCCTGCAAGACCACATTATAGCCTTCAGGATAGATCCGCAGGGCGTTAAGCTGCTCGTGAAGTTCCGATAGGTTGCAAGCCTCGCCATTGACATAATAGCTGGATGTATAGCCCCCTTGAGCATTCACCCGTAGTCGCCGCGTCACCACCCAATCATTCGCCAATTTCGGCGTAGCTGGCTCACTTCCACTGTTAATATTAACAACCTTAATCTCTGGTGCTGGCGGATCTTCCTCTGTACCCAGATCGAAAGTCACCGTCACAATCGCCTCAGACACGCCTTTAGTCGATCGATCGTGATTGACCAAATCTGGCAATCGTTCCGCGCGCATCCCCTTAGAACTAGCCAATCCGAGGCAAAATAACAGCGCGTCGAGAATATTCGATTTACCAGAACCATTCGGCCCCGATACCACGGTAAATCCAGGCAAAATCGGAACTTTGGTAGTACCACCAAAGGATTTGAAGTGGGACAGTTCTACCTGTTTGATGTGTACCATAAGCTTTGATGCATCCCTTCGCGGCAGCCCGCATTTCCCAAGCGATTATCATAGCAGAAAGAAAGAGCGTTGGTAAGTTGGGACTTGCGAAAACTCTCCCAGAAATGGGAATCGAGTCTTAAACTAGTGATAGGATAGTTGCGCGTGCATCATCTATCCGCTCTAGCAATCTCGATCATTGAGGGCAACAATCAGTGTTTTTTAGTATCGTCATCCCGACTTATAACCGACTTCCCATTCTCCAGAAATGTCTCAGAGCATTGGAAATTCAAACCCTTGACGCTCAAATTGTGACTGGTTATGAGACGATTGTGGTGGATGATGGTTCAACTGATGGAACGATCGAGTGGTTAAAAAATAGTACTGCCGAATTGCCCCATGTCAAAATCTATGAACAAGCGCATCAAGGTGCGTCCGCCGCTAGAAATTTAGGGGTTGAACGGGCACAGGGCGATACAATTATTTTCATCGATAGTGATATTGTTGTCACACCCACATTTCTCCAATGTCATGCTGATGCCTTAATTCGGGAGACACAGGCATTAGGCGACGATCGCGTTTTCACCTATGGTGCGGTGATCAATACGGCAAATTTTGAAGATCCGACTAGTGAACAATACAAGATTATTGACTTTTCTAACGCTTATTTTGCAACTACTAATGTGGCGATCGCCAGACATTGGTTAATGGAAGTTGGCTTGTTCGATTTAGGTTTCGATCTTTATGGTTGGGAAGATCTAGAATTAGGAGTCCGGCTAAAAAATCGAGGTATTAAGATGGTCAAATGTCCAGAAGCCGTCGGCTATCATTGGCATCCAGCTTTCTCACTCGATCGAATTCCTCGGTTGATCGAGCAGGAACTCGAACGGGGCAAAATGGGAGTTGTTTTTTATAAGAAACACCCAACTCTCGATGTCAAAATCATGATTCAAATGACAGTCTTTCATCGAATTTTGTGGAATATCTTATCTCTCGGCGGGTTGCTGAATGAGCAGACAATGGAACCACTACTAAAATGGCTGATCGATCGCAATAAGCCCCAATTAGCCGAACAATTTGCTCGAATTTTCCTCAATCAATATAGTGTTCAAGAGGTTCATTCTGCATATCAAAAAAGTCTTAAACTAGAACATAAATAAACTATTTTGCCATATTTGAGTGTGTAATATTAAGTCAACTATCTGCTGTTATCTTGTCGAACATCTCGAATAATACTGATACCACCCCAAACCACAATAATTGCAATTCCAAATCCAGCAATTAAATCGGGAAAGCGAGAATTCAAGAGACTGACGAGTAAACCCGCAACAATCACACTGAAATTTGCAAGCACATCATTTTGCGTAAATATCCAACTCGCTCGCATGTGTGATTCACCGTCGCGATGCTTCGCGAGCAGATACAAACCATAACTGTTGGCAATAAGTGATAAACCAGCAATTCCCATCATCCAAGCTGATTCAGGCGCACTACCCCAAATCAATCGTCGAATTACATCTACGGCGACTATTCCAGCTAACATGATTTGAAAAATACCACTCAAGATAGCCGTCCGGTTCTTGTAATATGCTGATTTACCAACCGCAGATAGTGATAGAGCGTAGACAGAAGCATCAGCAAACATATCCAAGGAATCAGCAATCAAAGCGGTTGAATGAGCTAAAATCCCCGCACCGATTCCAACAACAAACATTGCGCCATTAATGACAAGTAGAATTCGTAGAGTTCTACGTTCTGCTGCATTTCTTACCTGAATATGGCATCCACATCCTGACATAATGTCTCCAAATAATGATTAAATTGATCGGGGTATTAATATCGGGGAAAATCTGAGAAAGGATATATTAAACTTGAGTTTAGTGTAAGAAACTTCAATTCAATTTGATTTAATAAATAAGAATATACCAATACTAACAAGAATACACCCAGCGATAATATTTACACTTTTACTAACCTGAGAACCAACTATAAATCTAGCGCGATCTGCCATTAGTGTATAGCAAAGTTTTACTCCACCTACCGCCAGAATTGCCACACCAATAATAATCCCAGTATCAAGATAAGATATTTTATTCAGGTCAAGGAAGGCAGGAAAGAAACTCAAATAAAATAAAGTCGCTTTTTGATCTGCTAATGTAATCGATAACCCAGCTAAGAAACTAGAAAATAAAGAAGATTCAATTACATCCTGCGGGATCGTGCTCGATGATTTTGATTTACAAAGTCCTATTCCGAGCCAGATCAAATAAGCACCACCCAAATACTTAATCGAGATGAACAAATATCCCATCTTTTCGATGAGAAATGATAAACCCCAAATAGCAATGATAATGAAAATCAGATCGCCAACAACTATACCTATAGTTGTAAACAAACCGTGAATAAATCCCAATAATGCAGTTCTTGTAACAACAGTAAATACACTAATACTAGGAATAGCAGCCAACACGATCATCGCACTAAATAGTGCAATGATGCTAGTAAGTGTCAAGCTGCTTTGCATATATCACAACACAATACTGCGACTAAACACCGATCTCAGAAGTTGAAACTTGGGTGGTTGCCAATTTTTCAGCATCTAGTCGCCGTTTACGCGCATAGAGTTGAATTGTGGCTGCCATTAACACAACCAAACCGACGATTAAATAACCAGTAATATCTGTAGGTAGACCATTTTTAAAAATCGCTAATAAAACGATCGCAACTAAAAATAGTGTCGGTAATTCATTTAATGCACGTAGTTGCTGACTACTCCATCTGCACTCATCCACTGCAAGTTTTTTCATCAAACCCTTACAGTAATGATGATAACCAATTAAGAGAACTACTAAACCTATTTTAATATGCAGCCAACGTTGATGGATAATATCCGGCTCTGTCGAAATTATGCCAATTGCCATCGCCAGTGTCACCAACATGCCTGGTGTAGTAATGATACTGTAGAGCCGTTTTTCCATAATTTGGTACTGCTCTTTCAGAATACTTCTCGCAGGTTCGGGCTTTTCATTTGCCTCAACATGGTAAATAAATAGCCGCACTAGATAAAATAACCCTGCAAACCAAACTGTAAAGCCAACGATGTGAAAAGATTTAAACCACTGATATGCCATAAATTAGGGAGTAGGGAGTAGATGGAGAGGGGTAGTCAAAGGGTTCTAGTTCTCACTGATGAGCAATTAACTGTCAACTGTCACTTAATGACTCTCTATCCAGATTAGGCAAAAAGCCTGACACTTGCCACCGCGATCGAGATAAGCTTAATATTCTGCAATGAAATGGGGAATATTTGTGCCTGGGGATTTGACTCTATTGCTGATTGGTGGGTTGGTATCTGGGATACTTGCTGGAATGTTAGGTATTGGTGGTGGCTCGGTATTGGTACCTCTAATGGTGGCTTTAGGATTTACGCCCATTAATGCAATTGCTACCAGCAGCTTGGCGATTTTGCTCACCTCAGTTTCTGGGAGTATCCAAAATTGGCGGATGGGATTTCTCGAATGGCGGCGGATTAGCTCGATGGGTTTACCAGCCTTACTGGTAGCCCAAATTGGTGCAGCCATAGCACCATCTATCCCCCCAGCTTGGTTGTTGTTTGGGTTTGGTACATTGATGCTGATCAATGTCTATCTGGTAGATTTAAAGCGGCAATTAATTAACTCTCCATCCGGTGAAAGGACTACCCAAAATAAACTCTTTTCTAGCATCCTCACTGGCAGTTTGGCAGGGTTAGTGGCTGGTTTGGTGGGAGTTGGCGGTGGGGCGATTATGGTACCACTACAAATGATGCTGTTAGGGGAGACGATTAAGATTGCGATCCAAAATAGTTTGGGGGTAGTTGTCTTGACAGCGGCTTCTGCTACGATCGGACATAGTATCAATCACCATGTTCTATATGCTCAAGGCTTAATTTTGGGAATTGGGGGACTAATCGGCGCACAATTTGGTACTCGCTATTTACCAAAATTACCAGATATTATTGTCAGTAGATTGTTTTGTCTAACCTTATTATTAGTTGCTATTTATAGTTTTATCCGAGGTATTAGTTTGCTTTGATTAAACCACACATCAACTAGATCGATGCTGTCCACTGTCCACCCTCTACTATCCACTATTAATGCCTAATTCGATCGTTGAAATTCTTTCCGCTGATGACATTCGACGAACTGTGATGCGCTTGGCTTCAGAGATTGATGAACGTTGTCGAGATTTATCCCAGGTAGTATTAATCGGCATCCAGAAGAAGGGTGTTCCTTTTGCACAAATGCTAGCTAGACAGATCGAAATCTTAGAACAAATCAAAGTTCCAGTAGCATCGCTTGATATTACATTTTATCGTGACGATCTCGATCTAATTGCTGTCAGAACTCCAGGCAAAACCGAAATGCCTGTGGATATCAATGATAAGATAGTAGTCCTTGTGGATGACGTGATTTATGAAGGAAGAACGATTCGTGCTGCTTTAAATGCAATTAGTGAATATGGCAGACCAAACAATATCTTACTAGCAGTATTAATCGATCGCGGTCATCGGAAGTTACCAATTCATCCAGATTTTGTTGGTAAAAAATTGCCTACATCAAGGGAAGAACAGATTAAGGTTTATTTTCAAGCTACAGATGGACGGGACGCTGTAGAGTTGATTCGGGCGGCTAGAGTAGGTTAAACTAGTGTCAATTAGTGCTTAAATACTATCGCAAGCATACTATAATAGTCCTACTCGTCATTGCTTTAATCACCAGTAATGGCATTCCCCATTCTCTCAACAATTCGACCCTCTACCATCTCACCTATGTCTTTCGTTGGTTTGCACATGCACAGTGACTATAGCCTCCTCGATGGAGCTAGTCAGTTGCCCAATTTGGTCGATCGAGCGGTAGAATTGGGGATGCCAGCCATTGCCCTGACAGATCATGGTGTCATGTATGGCGCGATCGAATTAATTAAAGTCTGTCGATCGCGAAATGTCAAGCCGATTATCGGCAATGAAATGTATGTGATTAATGGTGATTTTACTCAGCAAAAACGCTATCAAAAGTTTCACCAAGTTGTCCTAGCAAAGAACACGCAAGGTTATCGAAATTTAGTTAAATTAACCACCGTATCTCACCTCGAAGGTTTTCAGGGTCGGGGCATATTTGCCCGTCCATGTATTAACAAAGAATATCTCGAAAAGTATAAGGAAGGTTTGATTGTTACTAGTGCTTGTTTGGGTGGTGAAGTTCCGCAAGCAATCATGGCTGGCAGACCGGATGCGGCGCGAAAAGTCGCGAAATGGTATCAAGATCGGTTTGGAGAGGACTACTACCTAGAAATCCAAGATCATGGTCTAAAAGAAGATCGGGTTGTGAATGTTGAAATTGTCAAAATTGCCCGCGAATTAAATATTAAAATCATTGCGACTAATGATTCTCACTTTGTCTCCTGTTACGATGTGGAAGCCCATGATGCTTTACTGTGCATTCAGACTGGACAGCTAATCCGTGAAGATAAACGGATGCGCTATAGCGGTAATGAGTATCTAAAATCTGCTGAGGAGATGGCGCAGTTATTTCGCGATCATTTACCAGATGATGTCATTGCTGAAGCGATTGGGAATACCCTTGAAGTTGCTGCTAAAATTCAACCTTATAATATTCTTGGCGAATTAAACTTCCCCGATTTTCCGATTCCAGTTGGGCATACTTCAGCTACATTAGTCGAAGAGATTGCGCGACAAGGATTGCAGGAACGGTTACAGGTAAAAAGATATACAGATATCGATAAAGAGTATCAAGATCGGCTGGAGTTTGAACTAAAAATGATCGACCAAATGGGTTTTTCGACCTATTTCTTGGTTGTTTGGGATTATATCAAATTCGCCCGCGACAGGGCTATTCCCGTTGGGCCTGGACGCGGCTCGGCGGCTGGCTCTCTGGTTGCATACGCGATGAAGATTACCAATATCGATCCCGTACATCATTGTCTCTTATTTGAGCGATTTTTAAATCCCGATCGCAAGTCGATGCCGGATATTGATACGGACTTTTGTATCGAACGGCGGGGGGAGGTAATTGATTATGTAACTGAGAAATATGGGAAGGATCGAGTAGCGCAGATTATCACCTTTAACCGGATGACTTCTAAGGCGGTACTCAAGGATGTAGCACGAGTATTAAATATTCCCTATGGCGTAGCCAATGAAATGGGAAAATTGATTCCTGTGGCGCGGGGTAAACCAGCGAAACTAGCCGTGATGATTTCAGACAAAACACCATCACCGGAGTTTAAACAAGCTTATGAAACTGCTGTTTATACCGATCCAGAAACTGGTGAAGAGATTACAGCCAGACAGTGGATCGATATGGCAATGCGAATCGAGGGTACAAATAAAACTTTCGGTGTTCATGCTGCTGGTGTGGTAATTTCTGCCCAACCTTTGGATGAAATCGTGCCGCTTCAACGGAATAATGATGGCTCGGTAATCACCCAATATTATATGGAAGATCTCGACTCAATGGGTCTAATCAAAATGGACTTTTTGGGATTGAGAAACTTAACTATTATCCAAAATGCGATCGATCTCATCGAGCAAACTAAAGGTGATAAAATTGACCCTGATGATATTACGCGAGAGGAACGTCGAACTTATCAGATTCTATCTAAAGGTACTGCAAATAAACGACCACCGAATGTTCAGAAAACTTACAAACAAGTTGAATCTGGCGACTTGGAAGGGGTATTTCAATTAGAGTCATCAGGGATGCTCGATGTGGTGGCTAGATTGAAACCATCGAGTATTGAGGATTTATCATCGATTTTAGCACTGTACCGTCCTGGCCCATTAGATGCTGGGCTGATTCCAATTTTTATCGATCGCAAACACGGACGGGAAGAAATCAGCTATGAACACCCAATTTTAGAATCGATTTTGAATGAGACTTATGGGGTAATTGTTTATCAAGAGCAAATCATGAAAATTGCTCAGGATTTAGCTGGATATACTCTCGGTGAGGCAGATATTTTGCGCCGATGTATGGGCAAAAAGAAAGCTGATGAAATGCAGAAACAGCGGGAAAAATTTCTCGATGGATCTGCGAAGAAGGGTGTCGATCGATCGATCGCCGATAGTTTATTTGATAAGATGGTTTTATTCGCTGAATATTGCTTCAACAAAAGCCATTCAACGGCTTATGCTTATGTCACTTATCAAACAGCATTTCTTAAGGCTAATTATCCCGCCGAATATATGTCGGCTCTTTTAACTGCAAATAGTGGCGATCAGGATAAAGTTACGAGATATCTAAATAACTGTGAGCAAACTTTGGATATCAAAGTTGAACCGCCAGATATTAATCGATCGCATGTCAAATTTCGTCCAGTTATCGATCCAGAACGTCCCAATCGGCTGAATATTTTATTTGGCTTATCGGCGATTAAAAACGTCGGTGAAGCGGCGATCGAAAACATTTTAGCAGCGCGCCAAGAAGGTGGAGAATTTACATCACTTGCGGATTTATGTCAACGAGTAAGTCTTCAAGCTGTCAATAAACGCACATTAGAATCATTGATTCAATGTGGCACATTCGATAATATTGACACCAATCGTCGCCAACTAATTAACGATCTTGATGTCATTATCCCTTGGGCACAAAGTCGAGCTAAAGAAAAAGCGATCGGTCAAGGTAATCTGTTCGATCTCTTAGGCGAATCAAAACCAGAAATAGGTGGCTTTGAAGCCGTACCCAAATCACCGATCGTTAGTGATTTTTCATCTCAAGATCGACTCCAATTTGAGCAAGAATTGCTCGGAGTCTATGTATCAGATCATCCCCTGCGATCGGCAGAAAAAACTGCCAAATTCCAAAAAATTGACTTTACACATATTGACGAAATTGACAAGCCGTGTAAGGATATCAAACTCGTAGTCATGCTCACCGAAGTCAAAGTTGTCCAAACAAAAAAAGACAACAAATCAATGGCAATTCTCAAACTGACCGATATTCTCGGTGGTAAACTAGAAGCAGTTATTTTCCCGGAAGCTTATGAAAAAGCTAAGGATTTATTAGTCCCTAATGCTCCAGCAATTTTGACGGGTAAAGTTAGTCGCAAAAAAGATAATGACGAACTACAACTCATCGTCGATGAAGCCATTGCTATTGATACTAATGCAGCGAATCGGTCAACTGAAACAGATCTCCAATTACAGCATCTAGTCTTAATTGAACTGCCAGTGAATATTGCTACTGATGAGATCCGCACCCAAGATTTAAAGACTATCCTGGGAGAGTATTCGAGCAACGATCCAAATACCACCCCTGTCTATGCGATCGTGCGTGGTAATAGTGGTTATCAATTAGTCCAATTCGGCAAACAGTTTTGGGTGCAAGATCCAGCAATGTTAGTCGAAAGAATGCAGGGTCGGAATTTTGATGTCCAGATTAAAGAAATATCTTGAAATCACTGTCCTAACTGTTAACTGTTGACCGTTAAGCTCTAACATGGATCTGCTTTTTCAGCCAGTTATGAATCAAGGCATTCACCTGAAGGGGGATTTCATCATGGGGACAGTGTCCTGCTGCTAGATAGTGCTCCTCCAACTGGGGATAATATTCCTTAAATTTCTCACCCCGCTGACGCGCACCAATCCAGGGGTCTCCTTCACCCCAGAGCATGAGTAACGGACACTGTATTTTGCCCAGCAGCACATCGACTTTTTCCCCTTGCTGATTACTAAACACCGAGGCAAATACTCCAGGTGCGCCAGGATCGCAGGAGGGACTGTAAATTTCTTCGATTAGCTGTTCTGTCACGGCAGACTGATCGACATAAACCTTCCTGAGTGTATTACGAATAAAAGTCTTCCGCTGGACAAATTTGTACAGGAGAAGATTGCCAACTGGATGCCGCAGAACGCTGGTAATTGCCCCACTCAGTGCCTTCTGGAGCGGATTTGGTTCCTTGGGATGGGTGCTATTGGTAAATGGTCCTGCACTGTTGAGCAAGATCAATCCAGCCACAGATGTAGGAAATTGAGCAGCGACACAGAGCGCGGCATAGCCACCAAGTGAATTACCCGCAAGAACAGTAGTTTGACCGATAACGGTCGTGATAAAGTCATGTAATTGATCGCGCCATAAATCAGCAGTATAATTCCAGGCTGGTTTTGCGGATCTCCCAAAGCCTAGCAGATCGATCGCCCAAACCTGAAATTCTTGACTAAGTTCGGCGATATTTTTGCGCCAATGATCTGTCGATGCCCCAAACCCATGAATGAGTAGCAACGGTGGACGGTTAGCTCGCACCTCTCCCGCCTGCACATAATAAACTTGCTCTCCCCGCCACTGCCAATATTGACCGGGGATCGGTTGAGTGGATGGAGGAAAGTTGGTTGTCGTCATTATTTACTATTTTAGTATTTACCTAAGTTGCTAGTGACTGGCGATTAACTGATCTAGAAATAATCACCAGTGAGATTGTGGCAGCGATATTCTTCGATGGTAATCATGCCCTAACTTGTTCTTATTTAAGAGAAGACACATTTGGAATTAAATTCAATGGAGAGTTGTCAACTGTTGTTCGATCGCGTACTTCTAGCCAAATCAATAGCGCGTTAATATCTGCTGGATTTACCCCACCAATCCGAGTAGCTTGACCGATGGTTGCTGGTTGAATTTGGGTTAACTTTTCCCGTGACTCTTTGGATAGTGTGACGATCGAGTGATAATCAATATTACTCGGCAATTTTCGATTTGACTGTTTACTAACTTGATTAATTTGATGTTGTTGGCGATTTAAATATCCAGCATATTTAATCTCAATTTCTGCGCCTTCACATTCACCAGTATTTAGAGCCTTGTTACCTAGATTGAACTCAGTTAACGTTGAATAGTGAATCCCCGGACGACGTAACAGATCGGCAAGGGTAATCGACCCTTTAATGATCTCACCTGTTGCTGCCGTAATGCCTTGACCCGTTGGTTCTAACTCTTTAACTCTTGTGTGTTCCAAGCGTTCCTTCTCGGCAATAATATTTGCTTGCTTGCTAGTAAATAAGGCCCATCGTCTATCGTCAATTAGCCCAATTTCTCGACCTAATGGTGTTAACCGTTGGTCAGCATTGTCCGATCGCAATAATAGCCGATATTCCGATCGACTAGTCAGCATTCGATAGGGTTCGCGTAAATCCTTCGTACACAAATCGTCAATTAAGGTACCCAAATAACTCTGTTCGCGGGGAAAGACAATCATCTCCTGATGATTGACAAATCGTGCGGCATTGACCCCCGCCACAAAACCTTGACCCGCAGCTTCCTCATAGCCCGTCGTGCCATTGACCTGTCCCGCACAAAATAATCCCTCGATTTTCTTGGTCATCAAGGTTGGATAGCACTGAGTCGCCGGGATATAGTCATAATCCACGGCATAAGCTGGACGCAACATCACACACTCCTCCAGCCCTGGGAGCGTGCGGAGCATTTGCACTTGGAGACTTTCGGGCAAACCAGTGGAGAAGCCTTGAATATACAGTTCGGGAATATCCCGTCCTTCCGGCTCAATAAAAATCTGGTGACTCTCCTTATCGGCAAAGCGGACGATTTTATCCTCAATACTCGGACAATAGCGCGGCCCCTTAGAATCCACCCAGCCACCATATACCGGGGAAAGATGCAGATTATCCCGAATTAACTGATGAGTGGCGGGAGTCGTCCGGGTCAGATGGCAGGGAATCTGTTCCCGTTTCACCCACACTTGGGGGTCAAAACTAAACCACCGTTCATCTCCATCTCCCGGCTGCGGTTCCATCTTACTGTAGTCTACCGATCGCTTATCAACCCGCGCTGGTGTCCCAGTTTTCAGCCTTCCGGTTTCAAAGCCGAGCCGAGTTAGGGTTTCACTCAATCCCTTTGCGGCAAATTCCCCCGCTCGTCCAGCGGACATTGATTTGTTACCGACCCAAATCGTCCCATTTAAGAACGTCCCCGTGGTTAAAATAACCGCCTGACATTGGAACGCCACGCCGAAATAAGTCTCGACTCCAATTATCTCTTCATTTTTGCCCAGCACCAGATCCGTCACCATTCCTTCCCGAATGGTCAGATTTTCCTGATTTTCCACAATATTTTTCATCACCGCCGCATATTCGCGCTTATCAGTTTGAGCGCGTAATGCCCACACAGCGGGGCCTCTCGAAGCATTTAAGACTCGTTTCTGGAGATAGGTGCGATCGGCCATTTTGCCAATTTCACCGCCTAGCGCGTCAATTTCGTGAGTTAGCTGGGACTTAGCGGGGCCACCGACGGCTGGATTGCAGGGTTGCCAGCCGATTTTATCGAGATTGAGGGTAAGTAGGAGGGTGCGACAGCCCAATCTGGCAGTGGCGAGGGCAGCTTCACAGCCGGCGTGTCCAGCACCAACAACCACGACATCGAAGGCATCTTGAAATTCAACAGGAAGATTCATAACAATTCGGAGAGAGCGATCTTAAATCTCGCTCTGGGCTTAACCACCTTATATTCTAACGTTCGGGATTGGCGATCGAGTACTGGTGAATAAAATCACTCGTCGCTGTCTAAATCCAGATTTTCGATCGCTTGAATGCCGCGTGGATCGCCGAGTTTGAGCAGAGCAGCTTTGGCATCTTCGCGGACACCAAGATCTCGATCTTCTTCGAGGACTTGAATCAGCGCATCGACAGCAGTAGCATAGACCACATTCGAGGGCAATTCGCGACACAATCGACCCAAAGACCAAGCGCAATTACTCCGCACCGCTGCTAGTGGATCGTTGATTAAAGCTTCGATAATCGGCGGCACCGTGGCCACAACGGCCTCATAACTAAGATCGGCGGCTTGAGCCAAAGAACTCGCCGCCCACAGTCGGACAGCCGAAATATCCGTCTTGAGAGAGCGTAACAGTGGTTGGAGGGCGCGGCGATCATGACAGTTGCCCAATGCCCAGACAATCCCCTTGCGGGCATAACCATTCCAATCTCGATCGAGTTGAGCAATCAGCGGTTCGACAGCATCTTGACTGGGATTACGACCCAGGGCATAGGCAGCGGAAACTCTTACCAGTGGGCAAGGATCTGTGAGCAGCCGAATCAAATGGGGGATCGCTCGGACATCTTGAATCTCGCAAAAAGCCCTTGCGGCCAACATCCGTTGGGCTGTTACTGCATCAGTGAGCAATGGTAACATCTCTTCGGGATCGGGTCGCGGCGGTTCAATCGCAGCATCTAGCACCTCTAATGTATCTGGATTGTCGAGGGGACCGTCTAGATCGGTATCATCCTCAAGGAAGTTTAGATCTTCTTCGTAAACCATAATAAATAATCTCGCCTATTCCCGCTCCCAAAATTCAGTCAAGAGGTACAAATCTCCGATCTCATCCTCTTAAATCGTAATTCACTACTCAACTGAGGTATCACTTTGGAACGCTAACCAGTCTAAAACGTATACGATCGAGTTATCATCTACTATTCGTGTCACTAATTATATCAGTCTTCCTGCGACCGTACCAAATCGAATCAAAATGGGCAAAATAAGCATATCCACTAGCTATCTTTTGGCTACGCCAACTCCCTTGACTGTCAAACGATCTCATCGGCAACATGACCGATTGACCTGGTCGAGTTGCGCAGACCTAGATATGATGGACAAAACCAGACTCGGATTCTGTCGATCAGATATTCCTCAGCCAAACTAGCGATCGAAATCGGCTAAGATCCGATCGATTGTACACACACTAACTCATAAATATCCTCGTTGACGAATTGCTCAACTTCAGTCTACTTTTATGCAAAATCGTTTCTCCAGCGACTTTTCTAACGATCTATCAGTTACTACCGGCGGTCTTGCCAGTGGTCTGTACAATAAAACTCGAACCGTTGGACAGGGAAAACAAGCCTGGGTCTTGATGGGAATTATTGGGCTGGGGTTGATTGGTGGCATTGGCTCACGGCTAGCCTATCTCCAACTGAGTCAAGGGGCAAAAAATCGTCAAATTGCCGAACATAATCGGGTGCGGACGGTTGCCAAGCCGCCAGTTCGGGGTAATATTTACGATCGCAAGGGCAGACTGTTGGCGGGAAATCGATTGTCCCATTCTGTCTTTGTCTGGCCCCAAGCCACCAAGCGAGAAAATTGGCTCCAAACTCGGCGGCGGCTGGCTGAAGTTTTAAATTTAGATGAGCAAGATATCCAAACTAAAGTTGCTAATACCAATCAGAATTCGACCAAACGGGTGAGGATTGCCCGTGAATTAACTGGGGCGCAAATCACTGGACTTCAGGAATATGGCACCGATAAAGAAGGTATCGATGTCGATATTGAGTCAATTCGCTACTATCCTGGCGGGATGCTTGCCGCCCATGTCTTGGGTTATACCGGTGAAATGAACGAGCGAGAATTTGCCAAACTTCGCCCTCAAGGATATCGATTAGGTGATGTGGTTGGTAAAATGGGTCTAGAAACTACGCTAGAATCACGCCTGCGCGGTGAGTGGGGTGGTACCCAGGTCGAAGTAGATGGAGCAGGCAGATTACAGCAATTTTTGGGGCAAAAAGTTTCCAAGCCAGGTCAAGATGTCACCATTACTCTCGATCTCGATCTCCAAAAGGTCGCCGAAGATGCCCTCGGCACCCATAAAGGCGCGATTGTGGCAATGAACCCCCACAATGGGGAAATTTTGGCAATGGCGAGCCGTCCGGCTTTCGATCCAAATATTCTCTCTGGACGAGTGCCGCCGGAAGTTTGGAAAAAAATTCAAGGACAAGATAACCCCTTTGTCAATCGTGCTTTGAGTGCGTTTCCACCTGCTAGTCCGTTTAAAATTGTCACAACCACAGCAGCTTTGGAGTCTGGTAAATTTAAGCCCGATACTATTTTGCAAACCTATGCTTCGATCAGGATCGGGGGCTTTACCTTCGCGGATTGGAATCATGCCGGATTTGGTCCTCTGGGCTTTCCTGGCGCGCTGAAGTGGAGTAGTAATACTTTTTTTAATCAAGTTGGTCAACGAGTTGGTGGACCAACCTTGATTGAGTGGGCACGCAAATATGGTTATGGCAAAAAAACTGAGATCGAGTTACCAGAGGAAGCAAAGGGTTTAGTTGCGGATGATAATTGGAAGCAGTTGAATTTCAAGATGCCTTGGTCTGTCGGCGATACGGTTAATATGTCCATTGGACAAGGTTTTCTCCAAGCAACGCCGTTGCAAGTTGCTGGCATGTTTGCTGTCCCCGCCAATGGTGGCTATCATGTTCAGCCTCATTTAATTGAAAATGACAATGGTAGTAAACGGGAATGGCGAGAATCTCTTAATCTCAAGCCGAGTACGTTGGCTATTCTGCGGAAGGGTTTAAGGGAAGTTGTTGATGGTGGTACTGCTGGGGTGATGAATTCACCGACGATTCCACCTAACGCCGGTAAAACTGGTACTGCTGAAGCTCCGCCTGGCCCGTCTCACGTCTGGTTTGGCGGCTATGCACCCTTAAATAAACCGGAAATTGTGGTTGTGGCTTTTGGCGAACATACTGGTGGCGGTGGTGGGAAAACTGCGGCACCGATGGTGTTAAAGGTGATGGAAGCCTATTTTAATAATGGCAAGCCTTTGTTAACAAATAAAGATGGTGTGGGTAATCAGCAATCTGCTCAACCAACTCGAAAGCGTAGATAAATTAATAATTATTAATTGGAGCAGTTGAACTTCTCTTTGTTAAATACGTTCGTCAAATCTGGTTCTAAAACTGCCATATTTGATCCAGTATTGCTTGACTTGATGATGGGGTGTATGTAAACTAGCAGTTGCTCGGTATAAAATAACTTGCCGACGATTGCCAATCCAGATTTTGCCGATCGATTCTACCGAAATCAGCGTACCACCCAAGGCAATAATACCATCAGTAAATCGTTCGATCGTACTATAGTCAACTGTTTCAAATACAAAGAAATTACCGGAACAAATCAAGTGTCTGCTCCGGATCCAGCACTGCATTTTTTTCTCAGCTTCCGGTGGTAGCATCACGGAGTTAAGTTAAGTTCGTCAGCAAAATTAGCTATTTTTTCAAATTTCAACATTCCATGCGCCGAACCCCAAACTTTTTGGTGGGTATTAATATCCATCCCTTTATCGAGACTGATCCAGGTATTTTCGGTGATTTCAACATCACTGACTAGATAGGTCTTAATCCCATTTTTTTCGATCAGACATTGATTTCCTGGCTCGACGTTGCCCCGAAATAAATTTCCCTCACGCTGAAAGATCATCGAACAATTACAACGACGTTCCAGACAATCATGGGTAATAGTTTTTAAAATCTCTGGTTCTCTGGCGGCTCCAGCATAGAGCATGGGATCTTTGAGACTATAATTTTCAATATAAGTATCTTCGCCTCGATTCTCCCCTGGAGACGCTTCGCGAGCGATCAATCGATGTACACCCTGACGATAGGGAGTCCAGAGATCGTGATCATATACTTGTTCTGAATAAAAACCGATCGCATTAAAAAACTCAAATGGTAACGGACGAAAAAAAATCCGAATGTGGGCGTAATTTTTGGGTTCGGCGGCTGCTTGTTGACGATTGCTAAAATCACCAGCCATCCACTGAGCTAACAGAAGTGAATCACGCATAGATCTAATTAGTAACTAGTTGTGAAGTGCGTAATTCTGACGAAAAAGAGGCGGTAACGACTCCAGCACCATCACTGGTTTTGATCGTCGATACCCGAAACCGTAAATTAGGATTGACGAACCAAATTCTTTCTTCCGCAGCGGCTCTATCGTATTCAGTAATTAAGACAAAAACACCATCTTCGGTGATGTGATACCGACCAGCCGCTGGAATAGTTTCCGCATAACCTCGATCGCGTAATAATTGACCCCGATTTGGTAGATTGGGGTCAGGAATTGGCACTAGGACAGTACTACCTTTTAAAACTTCTTGTTCATCCCAGTCAGACTCTCCTTCCCAACTCATTTGGAATGGAGCAATGGCTTGACTAGGCTCGAAGCCATAAGCTTGACATAGTTCGACGACAGCCGGATCTTCAGTAGTGAGCAAGCCGATCTCAATTTCCGATCTAACTGCTTCAAAATGGCTAAAGATCATATGATGGGCACTACGTTGAGATCGCCATTGCCCGATCGAACTGTTCACAAACTGAGTAATGTCCATTCCGTGCCTAAATTAACGTTTTTTTGATTTCGAGTGTTGGCGAGGCGATTCTGCCTGGGGTTTTGCAGTTGTTTTTTTGGCTGGCTGCGCCGCAACTGCTTCCGCAACAGGAGTATGGACAGCAGATGCAACAGGAATATCCTCAAGATCGCTGAATGGAGTGGTTAACATTGTGACATTCACCACTTTTCCACCCCTTTGACCGATTGAGTGGATAGTTTTGGCAAGGGAGGAGTAGGCGACACGTATTTGGTAAGCACTAGTTCTCAACCCTGCTTGCTGTGAGCCACCGATAACTTCGATCGCAAATGTGCGACCAGCATCACCGCTCAAGTTAGAAACAGTAGTCATTGACATAATTTTAATCTCACACAACTGATTACTTCAATTATCTGGACGAAACTAAGTAAAGAGGTTTAAGTTACAGGCGACTGTCTGTTAAACTTCCCTCAATCCTCAGTTTCGATCGAATTCAATCATCCAGGCTAAGATTAGCTGACTTCACTAATGCTGAGAATTTTGCCACCAGTCTTTTGGATGTTTTGGATCTTCCGCGATAATTGGCTGTAGTCTACTTCAAAGGTGGCTTGGCTTTGGGTGACGCGGGCACCAAAGTTTGCCTTGGTGATCGCAATTCGGAAGCGTTTACCAGTGTTAGCATAGGCACCAGAACCTCCACGGGCTGGAGCTTTAATTGCCGTTGCCCGGTTGCCAGCGACATCACCAATTAATTGAGCTTTTTTATTGCTATCACTACTGCTGGCATTTCCCCGGTTCAAGGCAAAGGTGCGATTGAATCCAACATTTTTGCCACCAGTTTGAGTCTTATTCCCGCGCGTGTAAGGAACGATATTTTCACCAAAATTGGCAGTATATTCATCGCTACTGATGTAGGCATCAATTTCCGCTGTCAAGCCTTGCTGATGATAAATAACCACATGTTCGGCGATTTCGGTTTGATCGTTGGGTGCCCGACCTAATAGATGTTTAAAGTTTAATTCCACCAAGCGATAGGGCGAGGAAGTTGCAAAAAATAATGAGCGATACAAGTCCGATTGAGCCACCGCACGGACAAATTCTTTGACAGTGATGTCACCATTGCGGAGCAGGGACTCTGCGCTGGTGAGTCGTTCACTCTCCATGATATGGGAGTTGCCTAATACCTGCTTATAAACTGCCCGAATGACTGTCTGTAAGTCTTCTTCACTAGCATTAGGACGTAGTTCGACTGGATCTGCATCTGTTAACCAAAGTGCCACGATCTTTGCTCCTAAAAAAAGAGGTTGATTAAATTGAAGTTTAATAAGGGATGCCTCAAAGGACACCCCGCCTATGAATCTAGACTATTTCTGTAATGCTGACGATTTTACCGCTGGTGCGGTTGATCCGCTGGATTTGTGGTGTCATCCGATCGCCAGGTACGATATATTCAGTCGTACTGACACGACGAGGACCATTGAATTTAGCCCCAGTCACGATGATTTTGAACATCTTCTTGTTAGCTTCGCCAGAACCACCCAAGTTCACTCCAGATGCGGAGATCTTGTTGGAACTATTGGTCGCAACTGCGTAGACCAATTGGGAAGATTTCACAGCACTACTGACTTGCGCTGGACCGCGATCGATTGAGAACATTCGATTGTAAGTTACTTGACTTTGCCCAGCTTCTGTGCTGCTCCGATTATAAGGAACAACATTTTCGCCAAAGGCAGCTTGATATTCGTCGCTATCAATGTAAGAATCAATCTCTGCATCATAACCTTCGGCGACACACCGAACGATATGGGCTGAAACTTCCACTTGCGATTGAGGTGGGCGACCCAAAAAGTGCATGAAATTGAGTTCGACGAACCGATAGGGCGCGCACTTTTGGAAGTAGCGATTCCGATAGAAGTCGGATTTTCCAACTGCCCGAACGAATTCGCGCACGGAGATACTGCCATCTGCCAATTGAGATTCGGCTGTGACTAGGCGTTCGCTTTCCATCACATGAGGATTGCCCAACACCTGTTTGTAAACAGCCCGGATCACGGCTTGAACATCTTCAGCAGTGCGGCTTGGCCACAGTTCCAGTTTTGTCATATTATTCAATTCCTAAATTGTTGTTATTTTCCAGATATTTGCGAGAATGTTCTAGCTTGAGACTTGCTCCAGCTAGAATATCTCTCGATCGCATGGCACTACAGCGGCATTAAACTGCTGTCATACTGACGATCGAACCACCTTGCTTGTGAATCCGTTGA
This sequence comes from Chamaesiphon sp., assembly GCA_041738715.1. GTDB lineage: Bacteria > Cyanobacteriota > Cyanobacteriia > Cyanobacteriales > Chamaesiphonaceae > Chamaesiphon. The sequence continues at coordinate 18,775 of JBGSPI010000012.1, read as the reverse complement.
TAGGTTTCCGAGAGTTGCTCGTAGGGCACCATATAGACTTGGTTGCTCCGACGGAACTTGGAAATGTTATTGAGGGTTTTCGCCCGATAACCAGTCACCTCAATCCGGTAAACCTTACCTTGTTCGCTGGCACCAACACCATGGCGAGAGCGAGGATTGATCGGCGGATTGCGGAATGTATTACCTGGATTGGTAACAGCAGTGGGAATAGCATTAATGACCAAGGAATTGAGCTTGGGTGATTTACCAGCCAAGTCTGCCTTGAGGGAGCTAGTGGATGCCCCACGCACCAATTGGAAGGTGTGAGTAAAGCCCACCATATGGGTGATGGCTTCAGTTTTATAGCCCCGGATATAGGGAACTATATTTTCGCCGAAGGTATTTTGATACTCGTCGCTGTCGAGATAGGAATCGATTTCCGCGTCGAAGTCACCAGCATCAAGGATGGCACTATGAGCTTTCATTTCATCGTAACTATTTGGCGCACGACCTAATAGATGACGGAAGTTTAACTCAATAAACCGATAGCGGGGACAATCAGCAAAGCGAGACATGTATAAGTCCGACTTTGCGACAGCGCGGACAAATTCCCGAACGCTGTATTCCCCTCGTTTGAATTGCGACTCGGCAACTACTGCCCGTTCGCTTTCCATGACATAGGCATTGCCCAATACTTGACGATAGACAGCCGAGATGATTGCCTCGGCTTCTTCATTAGAACGTCCGGGTACCCACTCAATGGGAGGGGTTTCGTCAAACAGGCTGACACCTAATTGTGAAGCTGGTCCAAAAGACATTTACTAAGTCTCCCTACTGAACAACAATGAATCTGAGAACGATTGTCTCAAGATTTTTTAAAAATTGACCGTTACTTGTGCGAGTAATAGCCATCCAATTTGGGATTATGAGCAGGTTCAGGCTATGACAGGCTGCTGAGATAGCTCAGGAGTCTGTTGCTTTTCTGAGTTGCTCTTATAATCTTAGCTATACTAATCTTCATATATAGCTGTAACGTTAAACGCTAAGAATCGTAACGTTTTATTGTTTAGATTCGTTACGCCAGAGTGATACCACTTTGATACCGCTGAAATCTCTCGATCGATAGATATCCCCGACGATTCACAGTTTTTGAGACCTAATCGATTATATGCTCCGCCTCTCCGAAATTAAACTGCCTCTAGATGGTACCGAAGTCGATCTCCACTCAGCCATTCTCAAAAAATTATCGATCGCGCCAGCGGAGCTAATTCGTTACTCGATCTTCAAGCGGAGCTTTGATGCGCGCAAACGGGGGGCAATTTCCCTCGTCTATATCATCGATGTTGAAACCACCAAGGAGAAACAATTACTCCAGCGATTTGCCAAGGACATCCATGTAGTGCTTACGCCTGATACTAGCTATCACTATGTCACCCACGCGCCTACCCAACTAACGACCCGCCCAATCGTCATTGGCTGCGGGCCTTGTGGGATGTTTGCTGGATTATTATTAGCCCAGATGGGGTTTCGACCGATAATTTTGGAACGGGGAAAGGCGGTACACGATCGATCTGTAGATACTTTTGGCTTTTGGAGCAAGGGAAAATTTAATCCAGAATCCAATGCTCAATTTGGCGAAGGTGGCGCGGGGACTTTCTCGGATGGGAAACTCTATAGCCGGATCAAAGATCCTCATCACCACGGGCGCAAAGTCCTGACGGAATTGGTCAATGCTGGCGCGGCTCCCGAAATTCTCTATATCAATAAACCCCATATCGGTACCTACCGACTCGTCAAAATCGTTGAAAATATGCGGCGCACAATCCAATCCCTCGGCGGTGAAATTCGCTTCCAAAGTCGGGTGGAACAGATCGAAATTGAAGCTGGACGAGTCCGTGGTGTCACCTTAGCCAATGGGGAATATCTCGCCAGCGAACATGTGATTTTGGCGGTCGGACATAGTGCCCGCGATACCTTCGAGATGCTCCATCGTCAGGGGGTATACATTGAGCCAAAACCGTTTTCGATCGGATTTCGGATCGAGCATCCCCAGTTGATGATCGATCAGTGCCGACTCGGATCTCAGGCGGGGCATCCCCTACTAGGTGCGGCGGATTATAGCTTAGTCCATCACTGCACTAATGGTCGATCGGTCTATAGTTTCTGCATGTGTCCAGGCGGGCAGGTGGTGGCGGCGACTTCCGAGGTGGGGCGGGTAGTGACTAATGGCATGAGCCAATACGAGCGGAGTGGCAAAAATGCCAATAGTGGCATTGTTGTCGGGATTACCCCAGCCGATTATCCCGGCAGTCCGATCGCTGGAATTGAATTTCAACGACGGCTAGAAGAACGAGCGTTTGAGCTAGGTGGTGGTACCTACAAGGCTCCTGGACAGCTAGTGGGGGACTTTTTGGCTGGGAACCCATCGAGCCAGTTGGGGTCTGTCAAACCGTCTTATAAGCCAGGTGTACATTTAGGCGATCTAACTTCGAGTCTACCAGATTACGCGATCGAGGCGATCCGCGAGGCGATTCCGGCTTTCGATCGCCAAATTAAAGGTTTTGCCATGCACGATGCTATCCTCACAGGCGTGGAAACCCGCACATCATCGCCGATTTGTATCAAACGTGGGGATGACTGTCAAAGCTTGAATACCCAAGGTTTATATCCGGCGGGCGAAGGTGCCGGCTATGCTGGCGGAATCCTGTCTGCTGGTGTAGATGGAATTAAGGTTGCTGAGGCTGTAGCGAAAAGGATTGTAGCCCAGTTAAGTGGGCAAATTGGCGCAAACTAGCACTAAGCGGCATAAGTTCGGGTACCATTTTTAATTCCCCCGCAAATAGTAACCTTATTTACGCCCAGGACTACTAGCCGATTTGATTGATACCACAAAAAAGCCAGTGTAATTCACTGGCTTTTTTGTTCGTACAGAATAATCCTGCCAATCTATAAGTTGCTGGGCGATCCTTGTGAGCCAGCGAAACCAGAAGATCTACCAATTACACTGCTAGTGTCATTGGAGAAATTACTATAAGCCTCCATTCCATGTTCGCTAATATCTAGTCCGATCATTTCTTCCTCTGAAGTGACTCGAATACCCATGACTGACTTAAGTACCATCCAGATAATCGAAGATAACAGTACTGTGATGCCACCGACTGTAATCACACCCAAGAACTGAATCCACAGTTGGTTGATGCCACCACCCATGAATAGACCAGCAGCAGGGCCAACCTTATACAAGGCACCAGGAGCCTCACTTGGACCAACTGCAAACAAGCCCACAGCCAGTGTGCCCCAAACCCCGTTAATCAGGTGAACGGAAACAGCCCCAACAGGATCGTCAATCTTGATATTGTCAAAGAAAATAACTGCAAAGACAACCAAAATCCCGCCGATAGTTCCAATAATGGCAGCCGGAATAACGCCGATAAAAGCACAGGGGGCTGTAACTGCGACTAACCCAGCCAACAAACCATTAATGATCATCGACAGGTCAGGTTTACCCAGTACAATCCAAGCGGTAATCATCGCTGCAATTGCACCAAACGCGCCAGCCGTATTAGTGGTAATTGCAATGTGAGCGATTAAGGAACCATCCCCTACAGCCATGGTCGAACCAGGGTTGAATCCGAACCAACCCAACCAGAGAATCAACGCACCCAAAGTCCCAATACTCATATTGTGACCGGGCATCGCCACCGAAGAGCCATCTGGATTGAATTTGCCAATCCGTGGACCGAGGAAAAATGCACCCATAAGTGCAGCCCAACCGCCAACAGAGTGAACTACTGTAGAGCCAGCAAAATCGAAGAAGCCCATACCAGCTAACCAGCCACCACCCCAAATCCAATGCCCAGTAATCGGATAAACAAACCCAACCAACAAGACACTAAAAACAAGGAAGTCAAGGAATTTAATCCGCTCTGCCACAGCACCGGAAACAATTGTTGCCGCAGTACCCGCGAATACCAGTTGAAAGAAGAATTTTGCCAGCAGGGGCACACCTGTCCAATTCAGGGCAGAATAGGCACCTTTGTAAGCCTCGCCGATAGCTGGGCTATTATCTGCTCCAGAAACCAAAAACAGTCCTTCTGTGCCGACGAATGGATTGCCATTACCGAACATCAAGCCAAAGCCGATAATCCAGAAAGCAATAGTGGATAGGGCAAACACGATCAGGTTTTTGGCGAGAACATTAACCGCATTTTTTTGGCGGCAGAATCCTGTCTCCAACATACAGAAACCGGCATTCATAAAGAAAACCAACATCCCTGCTACCATGACCCACATGGTGTCGATGCCTACTTTCAATTCTTGAGTTGCAGCACTAACACTTTCTAGGGTCGGTGGTGCAGCGTGGGAAGAGATCGCTGATACGCCGACGATGATTAGCGCGAGCGGAACGCACGCTTGCCAAGTCGGCGAGAGCTTCCCAATATTTTTTAAACTATCGATGATTTGATCGATACCAACCGAGATCGGCATTCTAACAACCGTTCGCCAACCCCTATGCTTTCTTCTTCTACCGACTAATTTTGACATGATGTAATGGGGGAATCTTTTTTGTTGTTCCAATTTCATCAATTTTGGTAAGACTATTCTGTATCATCCAATACAAAAGATTAGGCATGGTTGCCGTGATCGATCTGTCTTCTGTCCATTGAAATTGATATAATGCTGTGGATTGGTTGTGTGGATCGTCAATTCGTACACTCATTAGGGCGGTTAGAGCCGATCCTCATCAGAATGTTATCAGTAACAGGTGCAATTAACCAATTCATCAATCCGCATCATTCATAATTCTTAATTCATCGTGGAAATCGTGGATACTAAAGCTTTTAAAAGATCGCTCAACCAATCAGACAACTATCATCGCAAAGGATTCGGACACCAAGCTGATGTTGCAGTTGCCTTGGAGTCAGAATATCAAAGTAGCCTGATCCAAGAAATTCGCGATCGCAATTACACTCTCACTCGCGGTAATGTGACGATTCGTCTAGCTGAATCTTTTGGTTTTTGTTGGGGGGTCGAACGTGCTGTGGCGATCGCCTATGAGACACGCCAACATTTCCCAACTCAGCAGATTTGGATCACCAATGAAATTATTCATAATCCCTCGGTTAATCAACGTTTACGGGATATGAAGGTGAACTTTATTCAAGTCGAAAATGGGGTGAAAAATTTCGATATTATCGATCGCGGTGATGTGGTGATTCTACCTGCCTTTGGTGCCAGCGTCCAAGAGATGCAGCTACTCAATGATAAAGGGTGTACGATCGTCGATACCACTTGTCCGTGGGTATCTAAGGTCTGGAACACGATCGAAAAGCATAAGAAAAAAGACTATACTTCGATCATTCATGGTCAATATAAGCATGAAGAAACTGTTGCCACAAGTTCTTTTGCTGATAAGTACTTAGTTGTCTTAAATATGGCAGAAGCTGAATATGTTGCTGACTATATTCTCAACGGTGGTAACAAAGCAGAATTTTTGAATAAATTTAGTAAGGCTTACTCTCCAGGTTTCGATCCAGATCTAGATTTAGTAAGAGTCGGGATTGCTAATCAAACTACTATGCTCAAAACTGAAACCGAAGCGATCGGTAAATTGTTTGAGCGGACGATGATGAAAAAGTATAGTACCACCGAATTAAACGACCATTTTCAAAGTTTTAATACCATCTGCGATGCCACCCAAGAGCGTCAAGATGCCATGTTTAAACTGGTAGATGAACCATTAGATCTGATGGTCGTGATTGGCGGTTACAACTCATCTAATACCACCCATCTCCAGGAGATTTCGATCGAACATCAAATTCCTTCCTACCATATCGATAGTGATGTCCGCATTTTGCCAAATAATCGGATCGAGCATAAACCCCTCGGCAAAGATCTGGAAATAACCGAAAACTGGCTACCGACAGGGAAAATCGTCGTCGGAGTCACATCGGGAGCTTCTACCCCTGATAAAGTCGTTGAAGACGCGATCGAGCGTATTTTTGCGAGTAAGGGTAGGGAGTAAGAAGTTGGGAGTAGGAAAGCAGCGACGCTGCTCTACCCTCTACCCACACTAAAAACTCACGTTACTAGTGTAAGTTGCTAGGCAGTTTCACCTGTTCGTGACGTTCGTAAGCGGCGACAATTCGTTCGACTAAGGGGTGACGGATAACATCACTTTTAGTGAAGTAGGCAAAGCCAATCCCCTCAGTTTTTTGCAAAATCTGTTCGGCAATAATTAGTCCTGATATTTGGTTTGAGGGTAAATCGGTCTGAGTCAGATCTCCAGTAACGACCATCCGCGATCGCAATCCCAGTCTAGTTAAGACCATTTTCATCTGGGCTGGGGTCATGTTTTGCGCCTCATCGACAATCACAAAGGCATTATTCAACGTCCGTCCGCGCATATAAGCTAAGGGCGCGATTTCAATTGTTCCTTTCTCGATCATCAAAGGGATCTTGTCTGAATCGATAAATTCGTGGAGCGCATCATATAACGGACGCAAAAATGGATCAACCTTCTGCTGAAGATCCCCTGGCAGAAAGCCTAATTTCTCCCCCGCTTCTACTGCTGGACGAGTTAAGACCAACCGCTCGCAATCGCCATCGAGTAGAGCGCGGACAGCTAAGACTGCCGCTAGATAAGTCTTCCCAGTCCCTGCTGGTCCGATGCAAAAAGTCAGTTCGTGCTGCCGAATTTTCTTAATATATTCCCACTGGGCGACGGTTTTTGGCCGAATTCGATCGCCTTTCCGATTGGTAGCCAGAATCTCACTTTGGACTTGGCGTAATTGCTCGCGATCGCCTGTTTCTAGAGCCGCTGCCGCAGTCCGAATGTCTACAGATGAAATTGGTCTTCCTTCTACCCAGAGGGGTTTTAATAGGCGAATTAGAGCCGTCGCTCGATCTATTTGCGCCGCTGTCCCATTGATTGTTAAATCTTGACCTCGAAATACCAATCGCGCTCCAGTTTGGCGCGCTATTAATTTCAGATTTTCCTCCTGACCCCCCGCTAAGGCGATTGCACTATCATTACTTGGTAACTCAATTGTTACCGGCGATGGCAAGCCGTTTGTCAGTGGTTCAGTCATATTTTCAGGTATCAGAAGTTAATAAAGATTTTATGGTAATCAATTATTGAGAGGCGACCTTGAGGATAAAACAATTAGGAGCAAGAAAAACTTTTTTCCTGCTCCTAATATCTTAGCAATTAGTATTTCTGTAACTAATTTAGCCCACTTGACTATCTAGGAGCTTGATTGGCAACTTGAACGAGTTGACCTAATAATCCTTGTAAGACTTTTTGACCCATGGGCGCGTTAGCGAGTGCTGTTTCAGCACCAACTTCACCGACCATTGCTGCTACGTAACTGTTATAAGCAGGAACTGCTGCATTCATTTTGGTAGCATCGATGCCACCATTACCTGTGCGCATTCCTTGAACAGCACTGGCTAGAGCAGCCGCAGATCTTGCTGTTGCACCGTCAGCGGGAACACCAGCAGGTATTAGAGCGGCAACTAATGGAGCAGGATCGGCACCATTAATTACGTCAAATGTAGCTGCGTCGCCCACACTATTAGCAGTCAAAGATTGTGAAAACTGATCGACAGCGGCCTGAGTTGCTGACGCATAAGATGGTGTACCACCACCCTTCGCACCACCACCATTAACATTGGTAATGGAAGTAAATGTGTTACCCATATCGGAACCATTTCCTACTTGGGCAGCAGCAGGGGTGAGATTGAGTGCCATTACACTAACGACAGCACCCAGTCCTAAACAATAAGACAAGATTTTCATGTTTATTTATGATGATGGGGAAGACTAAGAGTTCTGCTGGGAAACTTGGCCGGAGGCGACCAAATTTACCGCAGGAGACAAATCGACTAGCTGTGATTAGAAGCGGAAACCCAAACCACCACTGACGACAAAGCGCGAACCGCCAGTTTCAGAGTTACCAATATCGACGAGTGCAGGAGTCACTTGGATCGCTGACGCACCGAAAGGAATTGTAATGGGTAGACCAACACCTAAATCTTGACCATTCCAGTCAGCAACTAGGGAGAAGTTAGGTGATAAGCGAGTACCTAAGCTGCCGAAAACATTAATGCTATCAGTGCCATTACGGATATCACCAACACTGCGGAAGCGACCAGCACCAGCACCTACAGATAAGGTTGTGTTACTGAAGAAGCCAGCGTTGGCATCAGGGTTGAGGATGACACTAGCTACACCATAGCCAGTACGACCACCATTAACACCACCGTCAGGATTTGCGGCTGCACCGGAATTACTACCGAAGGTAATCGCATTTTCATAACCACCAGCGATCGCAAAGTTATCGCCTAGTTGTTTATGAAGTTTGAAGCTAACACCACCATTCTCAAAACTACCAACACCTGTCCGGTTGTATGTAGTTGCCACGGTTTCTAAACCTAGGAAGCTCCGTGCATCACCTAAACCTAAACCAACTGAGTAAGCGTAGGTTTCTGGCTGTTTAGGACCTAATGTCGCTGGGTTGGGATTGGTAAATACGTCTGCTGGACGAGTTTCATTTTGATAGCCTGCACCAACGAAGAAGTCACCCCAGTTAGCCCCAAAGGCGGTAGGCGTACCTAAACCACCGACCGGTAATGTGCCGACAGAAGTAGATCCAGTGATTTCCGGTACTTGACCAGGAATGCTCAATCTGGCGATCGCCTCTTCATTTGTTGGGCCGGCTGGTGGTGGTGGAGTTGTGCCAGTGATACTGGTAACGTAAACACCTTGAGGACAAGAAGCAATATACTTGTAAGCAGGATTCGACGTTTCCAGAGCAGTTAGTCTACCTGCACCAACCAAGACTTGGTGGATGTAAGCAGCTACGTCGGCACGAGTAGCAACGGTATTAGGGCCGAAATTACCGCCAGGAAGCCTGCTGCTATCATACTCAACACTGACAGCGATACACCGTTGGGTAGCTGCGGTCAAGGCATTTACACCATAACTGGGGACTTGAGCCGCGTCACCAAATACGCCGTTGAGGTCCAAGTTGCCGGAAGGCTCTAGTCTACTGCCGTTTACCAAGGAAACTAAGCTTTGAATCCGAATGATATTTTGCTGCGGCGCAAAAGTTCCGTTGGGATAGCCAGCCAGGAATCCACTCCGGTAGGCTTTTTGAATGACATCTGATGCCCAATTGTTAGCAGAGACATCTTTGAACTTCCGGCTAGCTCGGATCGGTTGAAGATCGAAAGCTTTGTTGAGTAAAGCGGCGAATTCAGCACGAGTGATCGGTTGATCGGGTTTGAATGTCCCGTCAGGATAACCTGCAATGATGCCCTTTTCTACCAGAACTCTGATGAATGGTTCTGCCCAGTTACCAGCAACATCGCTAGCTTGGGAAATTTGATTGCTGGCTGGGGTCGCTGGGGCTGGATTGCCAACGCTGCGAACTGCGGCAGCCAAAGGTGCATTCTCACTGACTTTGACCAAAGAATTGTTCTGTTGGACGGTGGACTCTGCAAAGGCAGACCCGGCAACCAGTAAGCTTGTTGCGAGAGAACCAGCTAGTAAGGAAATCATCCGGCTGGCTGGGATTTGGTTGAAATTAGACTGTTGTTTTTTTTGGTTCATGATTTTCCTAGTGCACTCCTCACCGGAAAAGTGATTGATCTACATTCTACTGCAAATTTCCGGTTTGGGAGAAAATAATTAATCTATTCTAAGGTTACAAGTGATTCGATTTATACTTTAATTCTACCTCGATCGACGATGAAATTCATCCACATTTTTCGATCCTTGATTTAAATCGATATGGTAGTTCCAGCCGATAGGTATTGAGCCTGCCAAATTCAGATATTTGGCTGAATACATTTGTTAGGAAAAAATATAATGTAGGTTTGTTAGCCCACCTCCCTTTACTCATAATATACGCCATCTGTCGCTGCAACATCTATCTTTAGAGAGATTAAAACCGCTTCGATCGACTGACTTCCAATCCGCGTAACTAGATGCTAATGTTAGCCACATTAATACTAGAAAGGGTAATAAATTAAGTTTTTTACTTAATCTAAAACTACTAATTTTCAGATTATTAAAATCAGCCGACTGCTTCGCAAACATTATGTCAAAAAATAATAGATATTGGTTGAATATTGAAGCTGTAGCAGCAGCAGTTGAAAAACTGTTTAAAGTGCTTTCAACGAGTCAGAAGCATACACTCCTGACGTTCATCGATATCTGTTTGTTCCTGCTTTCGATCTATGTGGCGACTGGCTTTGGGGTGGGCTTTGAAGATGTGCCGCTGGAATTGTGGCAATCTAACAAGTTTGTGGTGATGGAGATCGCCGTCAAGATTGGAGCGTTTTGGTATTTTGGTGTTTATCGGCAAGTCTTGAGATACACAGGCTGGGAATTTCTATTTGTAACAGTTAAGACGGTAACGATCTCTTTTGTGTGTATTGCCACAATCGCTAGTCTATTTCCTCACAGAGCAATTCCTACTTCAATTCTAATCAATGATGCAATTCTAACGCTAGTTTTTGCCTTCAGTTTACGGCTAATTGTCCGGCTAGTTCTCGATCGCGTGCGCCAAATCATTCATCCGAGGCTCTCTCATCGTGTGGTCATTTATGGGGCTGGGAGTGCCGGTTGTATTCTCGCTCAAACCTTAGCAGGAACAGCGGGCGAACGCCCGATCGGGTTCGTTGATGATAACCCCGACCTTCAAGGTCGAAACGTCCAAGGGACGAGAGTTTATGCACCGGGAGAGCTACTCAGGTTGAAGGAAACTCAAGGCTTTGATGCAATTCTCTTGGCCATGCCCTCGATCGACGGTGAGCGAAAGCGGGAAATTTTGACGAAGTTGCAAATTCTCGGTGTACCGATCAAAACAGTACCCAGTATCGCCGAAATTTTGGGCGGTCAGGTATCTGTAAGTAAAATTCGGGAAATAGATATCGAAGATCTCTTGGGTCGCCAACAAATCGCCCCCAATCCGACATTACTCCAGCACGATCTAGCCCATCGAGTAGTGTTAGTTACGGGCGGTGGTGGCTCGATCGGTTCGGAACTGTGTCGTCAAATTGCTAAACAACAGCCAAAAGTCTTAATTATTTATGAATTGCATGAGTTCGCGCTCTACCAGATGGAGATGGAACTACATGAGCAATATCCACAACTGACAACAATTGCTTGTCTGGGTTCTGTGACTGATGCCAACGCTTTTACCCGTGTGCTGAGAGAATATCGGGTTGACACCATCTATCACGCCGCTGCCTATAAACACGTACCCATCGTTGAAGCTAACCCCGTGGCAGGAATACTCAATAATATCGGCGGCACCTTGACAGTCGCTCAATGCGCGATCGCAACTGGGGTTGATAAATTTGTGCTAATCTCGACTGACAAAGCTGTTCGACCCACAAATATCATGGGTGCAACTAAGCGAATAGCTGAGTTGATCCTGCAAGGTTTAGCCGATCGCCACAACCATACTACCTGCTTTACAATGGTTAGATTTGGTAATGTGCTGGGAAGTAGTGGATCTGTGGTGCCACGTTTTCGCGAACAGATTGCTGCCGGTAAACCAATTACAGTTACCCATGCCGAAATTACCCGTTATTTCATGACAATTCCAGAAGCTGCTACCTTAGTGATTCAAGCTGGCGCAATGGCAAAAGGTGGTGAGGTATTCTTGCTAGATATGGGCGAACCTGTCAAGATTTACGATCTAGCGGTCCAGATGATCCGCCTGCATGGATTGGAACCGGATCGAGATATCAAGGTCGAAATTACTGGTTTACGCCCAGGGGAGAAGATTTATGAAGAGTTATTGATCGATTGTGATGCCGCGATCCGCACTCAACATCCGAAGATTTTTTGTGCGCGAGAGGCGAAGTTAGGTTGGCAAGATCTATCGCCGCAGATTGCCAACCTCATGGCAGCGGCGAATAATAGTCAGGTGAATGAGTGTGTATCGATCGTCCATCAGTTAGTGCCTGAATATCAGCCCATGGGCGAATATGCCGAGATTACTTCACCCTTGGTAGTTTAAACTTACTCTGATTAAAATCAGTCGATATTGTCCGATTACCACTGACGAGCGAACGCTGTGCCCTTGGCTAATCCATGTTGGTATACGGCCATTAAACCCTCTGGAGTTGCCTTGGTAAAATCCACACCTAATTCCTTGAGATGGACATCGGGACGGATTGGATGGATCGGGACATTCTGATGATAATTTGGGACAGGATCGATGTGAAACATATCCTGATACATTGTTCCTGGTTCATTAGAAATGGCGATCGTTTGTTGATATCCTGCTTTAACCATCGCCATCGCTGGGCATAGGCAAGTATAAGCAGCATCGACATAGGGTTTACCGTCAATCCAGGCGGGAATCTCCCAGGCGTGCATGATCCGGGAGGATGCGTAGGCGACAGCCGGAAAGTTGTTCGGGGTGATCCGCACAGTCGGCTCTGGATTGTGGGTACTAAATAGGGTAAATCGCAGATTTTCATCCACCCAACGGCGATCTTTGTGTACGGATGCTCGGAGTAAGCGTTTACCTAAATCTTGGGCGAGATGGCTTTGAGTTTCCGCTGCTGCGGTGGGATTAATTACCGCATTCGTGGCGATGTAGAGTGTCGGACTGTGGGGTTGATAGAGATGTTGGCGCAAGTGTTTACTAAAGATCCGAATCCCGCGCTGCACCACCTTACTCATATTGGCATCTGTCTGTTGCAAGGCGGACAAACCAGCTAACCAATAGTCTACCCCTAATGTACTGGCTTGACCGATCGCCGCCCAACTTGTCGGAATTACCGATGAAGATGCTGCCGCATAAGCGTCAGCAACAATCCCCGCTTGTTCCAATCCTGTCAACACCCCGTGAGCAAAAGCTCCCTTAAAACTACCCACCGGAGTAGCGATCGCTAGAGATTTCCGCTTCACTATAATATTTCATGCAATTCACGCCGTCCCCATTTTACCTGATGTGAATTGTTTAATGGCAAACGATCGGCGATGTTCGGCAGACAATCCATATTTAGCAATCGATGTCAAGTGTTTGGCTGTGCCATAACCTTTATTATTCGTCAAATCATATTCAGGATAGGTAATAGCGAAGTCGGTAATTAAGCGATCGCGCCAGACTTTCGCTAAGATACTCGCAGCCGCGATCGATGTCGCTCGATCCTCTCCTTTGACTAGAGTTTGTTGGGGCAGATCTAAATTGGGAATTGGGCGATTACCATCCACTAAACATAGTTCTGGCATGACATTTAATCCAGCAATGGCTCTGTGCATTGCCAGTAAACTTGCTTGGAGAATATTTAATCGATCGATTTCCGCTACAGTCGCGATGCCAATATGATAAGCGATCGCGACTGCTTGAATCTTGTCTACTAATTGTTCTCGCCGTCGGGCTGATAATTTTTTACTATCTTTCACCCCCCACTCCTGACAATCGGCGATTGCTGTTTTCGGTAAAATCACTGCCCCAGCAACTACTACGCCAAACAATGCCCCTCGCCCTACCTCATCAACACCAGCAATCAGATTTTCGGTACAAGTTAATTCATGACTAATCATTAAATAAAAAGTGGCTAAATTGTCATTAAATCCGATCGGGATCTACACCTAGCTCTCTAAGCTTAGGAGCTAATTTAGCCGATCGCTGAGGCTCTTGCTCCGTCTCAGTTACATAACTCAATTCTTCAACGATAGATTGCCTCATTGATCGTAGCGCGGAAAAACTCTCCCTCCGACTCAAATCGCTCACTGCCAAGAGATCCTCATGAGATGCGTGATCGCCTCTTTCGTCGAGTGCAGATCATTACTTCAGTTGCGGCAGTTTCAAGGACATATTCGATCGAATCGAGAATACCCATTTTTCCCCGATTCTTACTCTCTACCCCCTTAAATTCACTAATAACTCATAACTAGCAACTTAGGTTATTAGGTAAAGTAGAGGACTACTACTATCATACCAACGAATAGAGAGAACAATCATGAGTACCCCAGCAATTCAATGGTATCCCGGACATATTGCCAAAGCCGAACGGCAACTCCAAGAACAACTGAAAAAAGTTGATGTCGTTTTGGAAGTCCGCGATGCGCGCATTCCTTTCTCTACCTATCATCCGCTCCTGGCAACTTGGATTGGGAATAAACATAAACTTCTAATTTTAAACCGAGTTGATATGATCCCCCCCACTGTGAAGGAATTGTGGACACAGTGGTTTGAATCCCAGGGCGAACATCCATTTTTTGCCAATGCACAAAAGGGTACTGGCGTAGTCGCCATCTCCAAAGCTGCTCAGTCAGTGGGTATCGCCATCAACCAAAAACGCAAAGAACGCGGCATGTTACCCCGTCCAGTTCGGGCTGTCGTGATTGGTTTCCCCAATGTGGGTAAATCAGCCCTGATCAATCGCTTACTCAATAAACGGGTGGTAGATAGTGCTAGACGTGCTGGAGTCACCAGACAGTTGCGCTGGGTGAGAATTTCCGAACAGTTGGATTTATTAGATGCACCAGGGATTATTCCGGGACGTTTAAATGATCAACAAGCTGCTGTCAAGCTAGCTATCTGCGATGATATTGGCGAGGCTGGTTACGATCGCCAAAACATCGCCGCTGCATTTGTCGAGTTGTGTCAGGAGTTGGGCTATATCGATGGTTTTATCGCTAGATATGGGATCGTTCCTGATACATTAAGTGGGGAAGAGTACCTGCATCGTCTAGCCGCCGAGAAGTATCGAGGTGACGTAGATCGCACAGCCCATCTTGTTCTCAATGATTTCCGAACTGGAATTTTGGGGAGCATTCCGCTAGAATTACCAACATTGGAGTAATTTAGTCTGCCTTGTCACCAGGATGATTCGCTTGTGGGATGGGTGAATTGTTGGTAAAGTAATTGTTGAGCCGAAGCATCGAACATCAGAAATGCATATTGCGTGGTTGGGAAAAAAAACACCTTTTTGTGGCAATGTTACTTATAGTCGAGAAATAACTGCTGCTTTAACTAGTCGCGGGCACAAGGTCAGTTTTATGCATTTTGCTGACACTAAAGCCGATGGTGATGAAGTACCTTTACCATTTCTATATAAGTCACAAGTATTTACCATTCCCACGATCAGAGCCAAAAAAGTTCTCGAACGCTCTCTGCGGCGGCGGAAGCCAGATATCGTCCATGCTTCCCTCAGTTTATCTCCCTTAGATTTTCTCTTGCCGGAAATTTGTCAAGAGTTAAACTTGCCCCTAATCGCCACATTTCACACCCCTTATGATGGTAAACGGCGAAATGTGACCTCGACAACTCAGTTGTTGGCGTATCAACTCTACGCGCCATTTTTAGCTAAGTACGATCGGACGATTATTTTCTGTGAAGAACAACAAGATTTACTCGTCAAACTTGGCGTGCCCCGCGATCGAATTGTGGTAATTCCCAATGGTGTAGACGATCGTAAATATACTCCCGGTACTAGCAATCTCAAAGCTGAATTTAACGCCAGACAAATCTATGTCTATCAGGGGCGGATCTCCACAGAAAAAAATGTCGAATCCCTGCTGAAAGCCTGGAAATACTGCAACATGAGTGAATACGGTTGCAAGCTGTTACTGGTAGGTGATGGCCCACTTAAACCCAATCTTGAACCATTCTATAATGCCGATCATGGGGTGATTTGGTTGGGGGCGATCCGCGATGATGCCCGCCGGATCGAGATTCTGCGGGGTGCAGATGTCTTTATCCTCCCCTCACTGGTGGAGGGCTTATCACTCTCTCTGCTGGAAGCAATGGCTTGTGGGATTGCCTGCGTAGCTACCGATGCTGGGGCAGATGCCTCGGTGATCGCTGATGGTGCCGGAGTCGTGATCAATACCCAAGGCGTATCAGGTCAACTGCGCACTCTCCTACCTGTCCTCCGCGAGCATTCTCACTGGCGCGAGATCTTAGGCAAATCTGCCCGTCAACGGGTCTTGGATCGCTATACCCTCGCGGGTAATGTCGATCGGATCGAACGCCTCTACACGGAGATTCTCGCCCCAATTCAGGCTGTTGGTTAGTGGGGTGTTGGAATCTGGGAGATAGCCCACCCCTAAGTTCTACTCTCGATTAAATAGTGAATCGTATTTAAACTCATTACCACCAGTGTAGCCACTTAATTCAGCAAGTTTAGCCAGCTTTTTCGCCCCGGGGTCCAACTTGCCATCGATACTCCAGGTCGGATAACCTTTAATCCCCGCTTGTTGACAAACTTCTGGTTGAGGTTTGTATTCGATCGCTCCTTGAGTACACTCAACATAGTTGACTTTTCCCCAAGCTTCCTTACCAAATAACTGTTTCTGCTCGAAACAATGAGAACATAAATGTGAGCCGTACATTTTCGCACCTTTTTGGGTGAGATATTCCGCCAATTTAATTTCGGCAGGGCCAGATGTGGAGGTGATTTTCCAGCCAATTCCAGGGAGCGGCGCAGTGGTGGGGCTGACGGAATTGATTAAACTACCAAGGGAGGTGTTATAGAGTACCAATGATACAACTATCGCTAGTAGGGCTGTAGCCATACCTGTGAACACAACTTGACCCACATCTTCCCAGTCATGTCCAACTAAAGTTAGCCCAAAAATACTGAATGTGAAGATTGCCGATGCGATACAAAATGGACAAGCCGCTTTAATCACAAACGCTAACAAATACATCAGATAGCCACTGAATACCGCCAAACCAACCCCAGCGATCAATAGCCCCAACCAAGTGAGATTATCAATCTGACGATGTGCTGCTTTATTAGTTTTGGGATTGACTAGCATCGGTGCAAATGCCATCAATGTCACACCAATATAGCTGATTAAACCTAAGCCAGTGAGGGGGAAATCGCCGACATTTGCATAGGGGCTAGTGAGGACAATCTCGCAACCTTCTGTGCCACAAACCCCGTTATTACTGAGTTTGACCCAGGTGAGATAGGTGGTGACGAGTATACCTAAAATCGCGATCGAGCCAATCAGTAATCGCGAATATTGCTGAAGCCAAGGAACTTGTTTTCGACTACGAATCATAGGTTGGGGGGTTGGGGGTTAGGGGATTAGGGTTAGGGGATTAGGAGTTAGGGACTGATGCGCTCTTTCTGGTCGTCTCATCCCTCCACCGATCCAGTTATCTACCCTTTACTCACCAGTGGTTTGTCAAAACTGGAGATCGGGTATTGGGTGGAGATGCTAGTGCGATCAAGTTGCATCGCTTCCACAAATTGACTGACGCGAATGGGGTCGATCGAGTTCTCGATTTTGCCCTGACGTTTGAGTGAACTAGAAACAATTACCCCATCGGCAAATTGGATCGAGGCGGCAATATTATCGCAAGTCGCTCCACTGCCGATCATGACTGGAGTGGTGCCTGCGGCAGCCTTGGCTAGTTGGAGATCTGCCAAACTAGGGGGAGTGCCTGTAACCGAACCAGAGATGATTACTGCGTCTGCTAGCCCCCGCTCGATCGTCTCCTGGACGGCTGTAGTCAGGTTTGGAACACCCAGGGGACTGGCATGTTTGACGAGGACATCTGCCATAATTTTAACGTCACTAGCCAATTCCCGTCGATAACGCAGGAGTTCGTGAGCGCAGCCTTCGATCAAACCCTGATCTGTCGCCATCACCCCCGAAAGTACATTCACCCGAATAAAGGCGGCTCCAGTACAACTAGCGATCGCCATCCCACTGAGACTATCATTCCGCAGGACATTGATGCCAATTGGGATCGAGACTAATTCCATCAACCGGAGGACGATCGCCGTCATCGCACTGACGACAGCCGGATCGACTTGGCTTTTGGGAAACGGCGCGTCAAAAAAGTTCTCGATGATAATGCCATCGACACCGCCAGAAACCAGTGCTACTGCCTCCTGTTCAGCGCGATCGATCACAGCACTGAGGCTCCCACCCCACCGAGCAGAAGTCGGCAACGGTAGCAGGTGGACTACGCCAATAATCGGCTGGGTGGTGTTAAAAATTTGCTTTAAATTCACGTTTCTATAATTAGCTAGGCGGATGGCGATCTCTGGTCAGGATCGCTACTGGCAGACTGAGAATAAATTATTATCGATGGAGTACAACGATCGCACGCAATCTTCACCTATATTATCCATAAATCAGTCATTAGTAACCTGAGTTTGGGGTTATCCCCCATCGATCATTAAGCATCCCGATTGTCAACTGCTCTCGCCTAATCGATCGGCTAGTCCCAAAGCTTGTGAGAAATAACCAATGGGAAGTTACCAACCGCATATCAAAATTTTAGGATAAGATTATCGAAAATTACTAAGATTGCGATCGCAATCTAGTTCCAGTCTTCTTGTTCTTGATATTTTTTGGCTTTAACTTGATAAATCTGTTCTCGATTGTGTAATTCACGAGTTTTGGTGAATAATTCTTCTTCGGTGAGTTGCCATTTAGTTAATAGTCGATCGAGATTGGCTTGAATTTCTGCTGCACCGGGAAATCCTCGGTAGCGAATCAACAGTCTGGCTAGTTCGGCTAGAGCCATCGGCTCATTTGGATCGCTTTCGAGTAATTGATTGACGACTCCGCGATCGATATTTTCTTGGGGATGTCTTTGGGGTAATTTACTTTGTTCTGCCATGGGGTCGAGAATATGGATTAGTTAAATAGTCAGAGGATGTCTGAGAACTCCACAGGTGGTGTAGAGATAGGAAAGCCCCGATCCAATATTCTGTCATCAATAACCAAACAGAAGACGGAAGTAACGGGGCATGACAACATCCTATCCTACTGACATTACCGATGACCAAT
>JBGSPI010000129.1:0-32675 GCA_041738715.1 Chamaesiphon sp. | reverse complement strand
GATTAAATGTTTCTATCTGCAATCCACATCTTCTTTTGAATGCTTCCGGCTTTAGCTGCTTTAGTTGTTCATAGGTCATGGTTTCTCCCCCTTTTCTCTACTTCTACCCCAATTCTCCCTATTCACGCAAGAGGTCTATTACTAAGAAAATTTCAGCAGGAAGGGTGAGTCTCGTCTATTAATAAATGTAACGAATAAATGAGGGCGGGTGTCAAGTAGGGTCGATCTATCCACTAAAAAATCTCTACACTAGGAAAATAGCCTCACCAAAAATCTTCATCATGTCTATTTCCAATCTCGATCGATCGCCGTTGCAATTACCGCCAATGGGCTTTGGCACTTGGGCTTGGGGCGATAAGTTATTTTGGAATTACGGTTCGGACTACGGCGATACAGAACTGAAACTAGCTTTTCAGGCGGCAATTGCGGCGGGAATAAATTTTTTTGATACTGCTGAAGTCTATGGTTTGGGCAAGTCAGAAGAATTACTCGGTCAATTTGCCAAACAGACAAACACACCAATTCTGCTAGCAACGAAGTTTGCACCTGTGCCGTGGCGATTTCAGAAGCAGGCTGTTGCCGATGCGCTGACGGCTAGTCTTAAACGGCTGAATGTAGCGCGGGTAGATTTGTATCAAGTTCATTGGCCATTTGCGTTTCTGCTGACACCAGAAGTTCTGATGAATGCGCTAGCTGATGAGTACGAGCAGGGCAGAATTGGGGCTGTCGGGGTGAGTAATTACAATGCCCAGCAACTCCGAGAAGCGCATCGGTTATTGGAAGCTAGAGGTGTACCTTTAGCTGTAAATCAGGTGCGCTATTCACTGCTGACTCGCGAAATCGAAACTAATGGAGTTTTAGCTACCGCTCGTGAGTTGGGGGTGACAATTCTGGCATATAGTCCCCTCGCCCAAGGGTTGCTGACCGGACGCTACACGCCAGACAAGCCGCCGACAGGTTCCCGCAGTTGGGATCGCCGATTTAGTGCTGAGGGATTAGCGAAAATTGCACCCACGATCGATATATTAACCGCTATCGCCCAGGAACTCGATCGCACCCCCGCCCAAGTAGCCTTAAACTGGTTGATGGCTCAACCAGATGTGGTACCGATTCCGGGAGTCAAAACGGCTGCCCAAGTGGTGCAAAATATCGGGGCGTTGGGCTGGCAGTTATCGCCGGAGCAGATCGATCGATTGTCAGTTAACAGTTAAGATTGATCAGTACGTTTCGGTAGATCATTAATGTCCCCCCATCCCGATTATCTCACCAAAATCCTCACTGCCAAAGTTTATGATGTAGCGATCGAGTCACCCCTAGATTTCGCCCCGATCCTTTCCCAACGGCTGAAAAACAAAATTTTGCTCAAACGGGAAGATATGCAGCCTGTCTTCTCCTTCAAGCTGCGTGGAGCCTATAACAAGATGGCGAAGCTCCCACCACTACTCTTGAAACAAGGGGTAATTGCCGCTTCAGCGGGAAATCATGCCCAGGGTGTCGCCTTGGGTGCAAAGCGGTTGGGTACGACAGCCACGATTGTCATGCCTGTGACTACGCCGCAAATGAAGGTGAACGCGGTGGCGGCGAGGGGTGGCGAGGTGATTTTGTGGGGGGATACCTATGATGATGCCTATGCCCATGCCCGTCATCTGGAGAAAGAAAGAGGTTTGACTTTTATTCATCCTTTTGATGACCCAGATGTAATCGCTGGACAGGGGACAATTGGGATGGAAATCCTCCGCCAGTACCAACAGCCGATTCAGGCGATCTTTGTGGCGATTGGCGGCGGTGGATTGATTGCGGGAATTGCCGCCTATGTCAAGCGACTCTATCCTGAGATCAAAATTATTGGTGTGGAGCCAGTTGATGCCGATGCGATGGCTCGATCTTTAGCCGCTGGTCAACGGGTGAAGCTAACTCAAGTAGGTTTATTTGCTGATGGGGTAGCGGTGAAGGAAGTTGGGGTGGAAACTTTTCGCTTGTGTCAGGAATATGTGGATGAGGTGATTTTGGTCGATACAGATGATATCTGTGCGGCGATTAAAGATGTGTTTGAGGATACTCGATCGATCTTAGAGCCTGCGGGTGCCTTAGCGATCGCTGGAGCAAAAGCCTATATCGACAGGGAGCAAATTGAGGGCGAAACTCTAATTGCCATCGCTTGCGGGGCAAATATGAATTTTGATCGGTTACGGTTTGTGGCTGAACGAGCAGAGGTTGGCGAACGTCGTGAGGCAATTTTGGCGGTGACAATTCCCGAAGAGCGGGGCAGTTTTCGACGGTTTTGCGCCTGTCTGGGTGCGTATAACTTGACAGAATTTAACTACCGGATGGCGAATGCTAGTCAAGCACACATTTTTGTCGGCTTACAAGTCCAAAATCGGGCAGATACGGCAACTATTCTCGCCAAGCTGGAAGCGGAAGGATTTCAAACGCTCGATCTCACTGATGACGAAATGGCCAAACTGCACCTTCGCCATTTAGTTGGCGGGCGTTCGCCTGTAGCTCAAGATGAGTTATTATATCGGTTTGAGTTTCCCGAACGGACTGGGGCACTCACCAAGTTTTTGGGTAGCATGAATCCTGACTGGAATATTAGCCTGTTTCACTATCGCAATCACGGCGCAGATTATGGGCGAATTTTGATCGGGATTGAGGTGCCGCCTGCGGATATCGATGCTTGGTATGATTTTCTCGGATCCACGACCTATCGCTACTGGGACGAGCGCACTAATCCAGCTTATCAGTTGTTTCTGAGTTAATTATTAGTTAACTTAAGCTTCCATTCAGATATCGTAGCTTGAACGCTCGGATAAATCGGCACTTGCGCTGGAACCATCTGTGCTGTCTTGATCGCTAGAGGCCAGTATTTTTTACCAGCATAGCCCTGGGCAATTTCGTAGATTTCTTGTGACCACTGTTCGATCGCTTGCTGCGCTTCGGTGGCGGTGGGATCGTCTGCTGGAATCTTTTGAGCGACTAGGATCGCCTGATAACGAGAAGTTGCATCACCTGGCGTGAGAAATGCTCTTGCTTGTGATAGGGATGGCGATTGTTCGGTCGAGCGATCTTGAGTATTGGCAGAGCTATCTGGAGCAGGTCTGACAATTGGTAATTGTCCAGCCTTCGGCTGTCTGGATTGG
This sequence comes from Chamaesiphon sp., assembly GCA_041738715.1. Classification (GTDB taxonomy): domain Bacteria; phylum Cyanobacteriota; class Cyanobacteriia; order Cyanobacteriales; family Chamaesiphonaceae; genus Chamaesiphon. The sequence goes on along the minus strand of JBGSPI010000129.1, from coordinate 29,535 downwards.
GATAAGTATATTCCCCCACCAGCACCAATTAACATCGCTAGCAACAGGCCTACTTTGGTCAAATTGGAAATGCCTTTTGTCGTAGATTCCGGTGGGAGCATCTTGACAATTGCCCCACTTCCGGCGATCGCCGGAGTGACATTGAGTGGGGTTGGCGGTGCATAATAGAAGCCATCTTCTCGATCGAGTTGGGGTTTGGTTGGCGGTGAGTAGGCGAGATCGGGTGCAGCGAAGACGGCTGATTGAGTAGTTGCCGAAAAAATCGGTCGATAAATCGAAGCACTTGTAGGCACGATCACTACTGGAGTTTGGATCGGTTTCCAATGATGTTCACTCAATTCGGCTAACCGACTCGTAAGATAAGACTCCAGCGTTTCAATATTCAGATCGGGGTGATAATTGAGGGCTTCGAGTAATGCTGCTGTAAATAAACCATGTCCTAATCCAGCCGCTTCATGGGAAAATTCGTGACTTTGGCAGGAGAGAAAAGTGGGGATTTGAAAGTCCTGCGCGAGTTTAGCAGTGACAGAACCGATTCCGCCGCCACTAGATAGATTTGGCAGGCGGTTCACATCGAGGAAAACTAGCACGTTGCTGCCAATATCATGCAACTGATGGTAAATCTGTCGGAGTGAAATACAGGTATGCTCAAGATCTTGGGGATTACCATCGATCGGTATGAGATAATCTTCACTACCAGTACTCAGTCCGTAGCCACTAAAAAAGAAGATTAATAGATCGCCAGCTTTGATCGTATCCCAGCACCACTGCCGTACCCAGTTGGTGATATTTTCCAGATCGGGATAAGTGGACTTATCTCGTACTTTTGGTGACGCATCAGTCAGGAGTAAACATTGTGCCCGATCCCAACCAGCAGCATCCACGAAAAAACGTTCCATCGCTCCAGCATCAGCCACCCCATAGCCTAGCGGCTGCATGAATTGGTAATGATTAATACCGATCGAAATACACGCCTGATTTGCCATTTAAAATTTATCAGTAAAATTCACAGGTGATGAAATGCACACTGGTCGTTGTCGATATTTGGAATACGATCGCACTCCGAGTATATTTTAACAATAGACAAGCTAGTTTGTTAGTTTTTTAGGAGTAATGTCGGATCTAGCAAGAAAATCGATGGTCGATCGGGCAGATCGATCGAGAGTGCGCTAACGCAGTGAATATTGCTGTGCTGTTGATAAATCTCCGGTAGTGGCCGGAAAGCGGATGCCGGAACAGATTGGATGCTTGGGGGTGAATCGATCGGCAAGCCAACTAAATTTCCGTCCTCATATTGAAGAATTAGTAAATATTGAACAAGATTGTTTGCAGCATTGAAAGTTTCCATCTTGTCAGATGTATGGACTTGCACAATACTTTTGGTTCGATTATTCAATGGGGGTAAGACTGTCGGTGCCTGACCAAAAATTCTTTGCCCAACATCGATTGCGACTAATTCTCGACCTTGATAAGTTGTTAAACTTACGCCTGTACCATTAATGTCTCCATACAACCTGTCGATCGTCGTCACTTTGTGGACTCGTTCTAGTGGTAAAGCAAAAGTTTCTTCGCGAAGTTTAAATGTAATAATGCGTTGGCGTGATTCTGCTTGCTGTGCCGCTAGTCGTCGCGATCTTAATGGGGAATAAATAGCCATAGGAAAGGGGAAAGGGGAAAGGAGAAAGGGGAAAGGGGACGCAAACGTCCTAAAGCCTAAAGTCTAAAGCCTAACCCCTAACCTATAGTTCCACTTTTGGCTCTGGAAGTTTCTAGGCACACTGGGCAAAATTTGACGTTGCTGATTCCAACGGGTAGATTCTCTGTCCCCCCGTCCCCGAGTCCCCCCGTCCCCGAGTCCCACGTCCCCATCTCCCAAAAATTTATCACCCCCGAATGTCATTTTTGCGATTCTGAGCGGGAAAGATAAGGAGGAAATATATTTATCCATTGATTTATTAGTTGAACCTCCCGCGATCCTTTTTATATCCCGCCACCGAGCAAATACGTCCAATAAGTGATGAGTTGTAGCCATGAATCAGGGTTCTAGCAGCGTTGCTGATACCGAACGAACACTAAACCCCATAAAGTTATTAGAACAGTTAGCTAGTTCCCAAGCTAAAGGTTGTTTGCGTGTCACCTCTAATGAGATCGTTTGGTTACTTTTTTTCCACGAGGGTAAACTATTTTATGCCAATCACTCCCTCGAACCGATCGAGCGACTCGAACAACATTTGCGTCGGGTGACTCAAAATCAGCTAGATAACAAGGTCTACACTGACTTGCGCGAGCAATTGCAAGATGCCAGATTAGAAGCTACTTATCCTAGTCCTGACTATCAAGCAATTCGTTGGTTAATCGCCCACGGACATATCACGGAGCAGCTTGCGGGTACTTTGGTCAAAAATATCACCAAAGAAGTCCTCCAATCTTATCTATTGATTAGTTCTGGAACTAGCGATTTAGTTGCGCGCGAGGTTTCCTTTCCGATTTGGTGGAGTGGCAATTTTTTGTTTGTCACGAAGGAATGTATGGCTGAGCTTCATGCTTGGCAAGCATTACAACCATCGATTCAATCACCCTATCAGCGTCCCTTTTTGGCAAATACCGAGCATCCGTTGCTAACGGCAGATGTCAAGGCGAAGTTGAGTAGAATCTTAATCGGCTTTAGCTTCCGCCAGTTATCATTGCTACTCAAGCAAGATGAACTGACAGTCGCAAACAATCTCCATCGGTTGATTAATAACGGCATTGTGGGGCTAAGGGCACCCCAACCACCATTCGATCGATTACACAAATTGTATTTGACGGAGGCAGAAGCCGATCGGTTTGACGAGCGAGAACAGTCAGTCACAGCCACACTGAATGCTGTTGCCAATAATTCAGTACCCACATCTCCACCATCGGGAAGTCTGGAAACTAGCACTTACAAGATTGCCTGTGTAGATGATAGTCCCACAATTTTACGGGAAATCAATCGCTTTTTAGATGGTGATAGTTTCAAGGTATTTCCGATTGTTGATTCTGGTACCGCATTGATGAAGATTATTCGGATTAATCCTGACATCATTTTACTAGATGTGGGGATGCCGACGATCGATGGCTATAAGTTGTGTTCGATGTTACGCAAGCATCCAGCATTTAAGAAAACACCGATTGTAATGGTCACTGGGAACACGGGCATCATCGATCGAGCTAAAGCAAAAATGGCTGGCTCGACTGACTATATGACCAAACCTTTTACTCAATCTGGTTTAATCGAAATGGTTTCAAAACATTTGATGGCAGAACAAGAATAAATTCAGCCGATCTTTCTTCATTAGCGATAATCTCCTAATCTGAAAATTTTATTGATCTTAAATCGAGTCTCGGATTTAGGCACAAGCAAATACCACACATTATATATTCAAGGAAAGTTGAGCAAATGGCTAAGATTTTGATTGTCGAGGATACCCCTTCGGAAATGCAATTAATGACTCTTTATCTGCGAGATAATGGCTATCAAGTTGTATCTGCAAATAATGCTAAAGATGGACTAGATCTAGTTACTAAGGAAAAACCTGACGTGGTAATTACTGATGTGGTAATGGAGGGAATGAATGGATTTGAATTTTGCCGCACATTGAAGAAAAATCCCGATACTGAAAAAATTCCAGTGATCGCCTGTACTTCTCGCAGTCAAGATCTTGATAAATTGTGGGGTAAAAAACAGGGTGTAGATGTATACGTAACTAAGCCATATTCTCGCGATGATATTATCAAGGCAGTACAATCTGTGGCAAATTAGTGAATAGAGAATAGAGAATAGAGAATAGAAAACAGACATTTTTTCGATCTAATTATTTATTCATCTATTCATCTTTCTGGGAAAATTTAGTTCTGATCTTTTAGAAAAAATATGAATGGTGTTAGCACCGCATTACCAACTTTGAGCAGATCGACTAGAAATACTGGCGATATGTTCTTACGATTTCGGCTTGATGGAGAAACCACGGCGGTGGTGCCAATGCACCAAACCCAAGAAGCGATCGTCCTACCAGCGGGGAGAGTCTCAGTGATTCCAAATTTACCATCACCAATTCTGGGTTTATTTAATCGTCGGAGTAGCCTGTTATGGTTGGTCGATCTGCCGGAAATTCTTGGTTTAGAGCCGATTGATCGCCATCGATACAGTTATGATATCGCCCTGCTCAAAGTTGGACAAACACCTTTGGCTGTGGCTGTTCAATCCATTCAAGGTGTAGTGCGGTTTATGAGCGAAGATATCAAATCACCAATTGGCAGTTTCAATCCAGCCTTTACACCCTATCTACGGGGATGGATTCTTCAAGAACAAGAATTGGTATTAGTGCTAGATCCCGAAGCAATTGTCAATGCTCAAGTGTTGGCAGGGTAGGGGATAGCTGTACCATCGTAAGAGAGTAGGGAATACATTTTTCAACTGTCTACTGTCAAGTATGCACTAAATAGCTAAATTATATTAAATCACAGCATCTACCTATGAATCAGTATAACGATCGAATTGAACCTGAAAATTTTCTAATTGAACCTGAAAATTTTACAAATACCCAATTTGCCTTAGACTCATCGACATCTAGATCGAAGTGGAATAAGTTAAGTTTTAAAACTAAAGCAACTCTAATTGCCATCATCTTAGGACTAGCACCGATCGCCGCAATTGGAACGCTGAGTTATAGTCAGATTAGCAGTACACTCGAACAGCAAATTTTCAAAGCTCAAAAAGATCGAGCTACCGCGATCGCTGATAAACTCAATCGCTTTGTCTTCGAGCGAAATGGTGATGCTGAAATCTTAGCTGCACAACCAGTTTTTAATAATCCTCGATTGGCGGCATTAACTTCAACAGAGGAAAAAGCAAAACTTTTAGACCAATATGTCAGTAGTTATCAGGTATACGATAGTATTGCTGCCTTTGACATCAAAGGCAATTTGATTGCTCAAAGTAAAGGAGAATCTTTAACTAAAATTAATCACCTCAAGCGACAATATTTTCAAGATGCCTTAAAAACTGGTAAAACGGTTATTTCTTCACCAGAACCCAGTCGATATACTGGCAAAATATCTGTATTCTTTGCCGCACCGATTAAAGATACTAATACAGGTCAAATTATTGGCGTGATCAGGACAAGAGCACCGATCGATCGATTGGAAGTCCCAATTAAAAACTTTGCGACTACATCTCAGGACTATCATATTCTCGATCGCCGGAGTAATAGAGTATTTATCAGTTCCAATGGTGAATATTTAGGTCAGCCAGAAAGTTCCGAGATGGCGCAATCACGAGAAAAAAATACTGTTGTCTACCATACAAATCGGGTGACACAGCGGAAGAATAAAGTCAATACTTCTAGCAATGCAGCAAACGAAACTGCGGATCATGATGAGATATTCGCGACGGCTCCGTTTGAGAAAATCGAGGGGATGGATCAATTACCGTGGACAGCCGTAGTTGCCATTGATGAACAGGATGCCACGGCAACTCAACAAGGGCTACTACTGACGATTTTAGCGGGGATTGGTCTAACGGCACTATTCACAGTTGCCTTAGCGACATTCTTTGCCGATCGAGCAGCGAAACCGATTGTTGATGCCGCCAAAGTAGTTGAAAAAATTGGTCAGGGAGACTTTAATAGTCGTGTAGAAATTACCAGTGAAGATGAGATCGGTCAGTTGGGTGGCAACATCAATCTCATGGTCAATCAAATTCAAGGGCTATTGCTCGAACAGTCGGAACGGACAAAGCGGACGGATTTATATGCGGAGATCTCGCGTGCGCGGACAATAGCAGATCTCGAATCACCACTATCTCAAGTCCTCATCGAAGCTCAATCCATCCTCAAAGCCGATCGAGTCCTCGTTTATCGTTTCTTCCCAGACAATCGCGGTTATGTAGCTGGGGAAGCACTCTCGGCGGGTACGACAAGTGCCCTCCAGGGAGAGACGCATGACCAGTGTATCCCAGAAGAATTGCTGAATGCTTATGCTCAAGGGCGGATAGTTGCCAATGATGATGTACTCCAGGCTAAATACCATCCCGATCACCAGCAGTTATTCAGTCGGCTTCAAATTAAATCCAATTTGGTTGTACCAATCGTCCAAAATGGTAACTTATTAGCACTACTCATCGCCCATCACTGTCAACAGCACCATAATTGGCAAGAGTGGGAAACTGCCTATCTGACCAAATTTGCCGAACCGATCGCGATTTCCCTGGCAGGTTTTGCGATCTCCGAACGACAACAGGTTGAAGCAGCTAATCAACGGGATAAAGCTGTCCGCGAACAGTTGCTAGCTTCGATCTCGCGATCGGAAACACTAGAAGATCTATCGACACCACTTTGTTATATCCTCGAAGAACCACGGGCGAAACTTACTGCCGATCGATTGGTAGTATATCGATTCTTTCCCGATTTGGGCGGACATATTGCTGGTGAATCTGTACTCCCAGGCTTTATCAGTGCCTTAGATGATCGCATTCAAGATGCCTGTATTCCCCAGGAATTAATCGCAGCTTATAGTCAAGGGCGGATTGTCGCGACTAATGATGTGATGGCGGCTGATTATCACCCCGACCACAAACAATTTTTGACCAAGCTCCAAATCAAATCTAACTTAGTCGTGCCGATTGTCAACGGGAATAGCGTCTTAGGACTATTAGTTGCTCACCATTGTAAAAAGGTGCACGAGTGGACAGACTGGGAAAGTGAATATCTGGTCGAATGCGCCAAACCAATCGCCTTAGCCTTGAGTGCCTTTGCCATCTCAGAACGGAGCCAGTACGAAGCCGAACAATCGCGGAAACGGGCAGAAATATCCCAGAAAGAAAACGAAGCTCGCCAAAAAGAACTCGTGCGGCTGCTGATGGAAATTGAAGGAGCCTCCGATGGTGACTTGACAGTTCGATCGGAAATCAGTGATGGGGAAATCGCGATCGTCGGTGACTTCTTTAACGCGATTATCGAAAGTTTGCGTGATATTGTGACCACAGTTAAAACTGCGGCGACCCAAGTAAACGGTTCCGTTGGTGAAAATGAAGTGGAAATTCGTCAATTGACTGCGGCGGCGACCAAACAAGCCGACCAGATTCATGAGACATTGGCAAAAATCGAAAAAGTAACCACCTCAATCCAATCAGTAGCTCATGATGCCCGTCAGGCGGCAACTGTGGCAACATCTGCCGCATCCAGTGCCGAAGTTGGGGGTCAAGCGATGGAACGTACCGTCCACAGTATCGTTCAACTGCGCGAAACGATCGCCGAAACTGCTAAGAAAGTAAAACGACTCGGTGAATCTTCCCAACAGATTTCTAAAGTAACTGGCTTAATCAACCAAATCGCCCTCCAAACCAACCTCCTCGCGATCAACGCCAGTATTGAGGCCGCTCGTGCGGGTGAAGAAGGACGTGGTTTCGCTGTCGTTGCCGAAGAAGTCGGTGAACTAGCCGCCCAATCTGCCGCAGCTACCAAAGAAATCGAAAAAATCGTTGAAACCATTCAACGGGAAACCAGCGCGGTATCTCAAGCAATGGAACTCAGCACCAGCCAGGTAGTTGAAGGGACGCAATCGGTTGAAGAAACCAAGACTAGTCTGAAACAGATTATCGAACTATCCAAGTTAATGGATACCTTCCTCCAATCGATCTCGACAGCGACAATCGATCAGGTGGCTACATCTCAGGCTGTCAAGGTAGACATGGCCGCCGTCGCCCGGATCTCCGAGCAGACATCTGATTCCTCCAAGCAAGTATCCACATCCCTCCAACAAACAGTCACCATCGCCCAAGCACTGCAAGCTTCTGTAGGTAAGTTTAAAGTTAATGCGGATCTGAATTAGGGAGTAGGGGGTAGGAATTAGGCTTTAGGCAAGCGTCTTGTTCATTCATTTCCTAACCCCTACCCCTACTCCTGACCCCTAACCCCTAACCCCTAACCCCTAACCCCTAACCCTTCAGATGATTACTTCCGATCAAGAACAACAAGTCAAACTCCAATTTTTGGATGAAGCGACGGATTATTTAGATAGTATCGAATCAGGACTGCTGGGACTGGGTACTGGTGCTGTGACAGGCAAGCAGTTGGATGCACTCCTACGGGCTGCTCACTCGATCAAGGGTGGGGCAGCAATGATGGGATATACAACACTTGCTAAGTTGGGACATCCGTTGGAGGATTTTTTTAAGATTATCCAGTATGGTAAATCTGCCAAACCCGATGGGGAAATCGAGCAGTTACTCCTGAGTACTGTTGATAAGTTGCGGCAAATTGTCGCGCTCAATCGTCAAGGTACAGATGCTGATCAAACTTGGCTGGCTAATCAAGTTCAGCCGATTTTTGACCAATTGCGGCACAGGTTGGGCGAGTTTAATCCTGAAGATGAGGCTAATATGTTAGCGTCTGAATCTGGGGAAGATATTTTGACTTTTTTGTTTGAGTCAGAAGTTGAACGCTGTCTTGAACATTTAGAAGAGATCATCAATAGTGGCGATCGTACCAATTTGGATGAGGAGTTGATCGTCAGTACGGAAGAATTGGGGGGCTTGGCAGAAATGCTTGAATTACCAGCCTTAGCCAGCTTGTGTCAATCTGTCCTCGCTCATGTGCAGGCACAACCACACCAGATTGAGGAAATTGCGGCACTAGCCTTAGTGGCGTGGCGACGCACTCAGGCAATGGTCTTAATTGGTCAAACTACCAATTTACCGAGGGAGATTGAATTACCCGGATCGGGAATTGTGTCGATGGGTGATGAGGAAGAAGAACAACTCTCCGACTGGAGTGATATCGATCTCAATGAGATCCCGGTTAACACGACGACGATGGCTCTGAGTGATTTTACCCTCGATCCACCCTTGACAATTGCCGATCTAGATCGTGAGTCAGAGTCGATCTCTGACTACTCGATCTCGCCAGACTGGCATACTGACGCAAACTACCTTCAACCTCTGCCCGACCCTTTTGAGAGCTTTACTACTGATTCTGCTCAACCTTTCTCGACGATTACCGCCAGCGATGATTTAGAGGAATTAGCTGCTGCAAGTTATCATCATGCCTTTGATTTAGAGGAAAATGAGATCCACTTGGAAACAACAATGGTACCAAGTGAGGCAGAGGAGTCAGCCATCCATTATGCCACGACAATTGCCCCAGTTGAAGATGAGGTGGAAATCATCCACCGTACCACGACGATTGCCCCAATTGAAGATGAGGTGGAAATCATCGATGCCTTTGATAGGCTCGATCTCAGCGGCGATTTATCGTTCGATACCGATGCTTCAGAGCTATTTTCGGCTCTTTCTGACTTACCCGAGGCGATCGAAACACCTTCTACCGCATTCCTGATCAACACTAAGGCTAAACCCCAAGCCAAAGACGACTACCTCGATCGCGAGGCTGCTGCATTATTTAATGCTCTCGATGCTGCTCCAGAAGTTCCTGAAAACTCACCCCATCACCACCATTCCACCTCAGACAAGCCACAAACCGCAGTTGAAGTTGCCGATCAAACCATTCGGGTTGCCACCAAGCAACTAGAACAAATTGGAGATCTATTTGGCGAACTGACGATCGATCGCAATGGCTTAAATCTCCAGCTACGTGGACTCCGCCAATTAGTTGTCAATCTCCACCAAAAAGTCAAGCAACTAGAACAATCTAACTCTCGACTGAGATCCGCCTATGATGGAGCAGCCGGTGTGGGACAGCAACCCGCGATCGACACCTGGAGTTCAGTTCCCACGAGTTTAACTAGTAATCTTACCAATGAATTCGATCTGCTCGAATTCGATCGTTATAGCGAACTGCACTTGCTATCTCAGGAGGTGATGGATACCATTGTCCAAATCGAAGAAATTACCACCGACATCGATCTCCAACTCAATGATACCGAACGGACTACTCGCGATCTGAATCGGACAGCCAATCAACTCCAAACGGGCTTAACCCAAGTGCGGATGCGGCCGATTTCCGAACTGTTCAATCGTTTTCCCAGAGCGATTCGCAATCTATCGATCGAACACTCCAAACCGATCGATCTCAAGCTCAAGGGTGGCAGTACCCTGATCGAGCGAAGTATCCTTGAAGCCTTAAATGACCCCCTGATGCACCTCCTGCGGAATGGATTCGATCATGGGATCGAACCTAGTGCCGTTCGCCGCGCCAATGGCAAACCAGATGTGGGCACGATCGAACTTAGTGCCACCTATCGGGGAAATCAGACTGTCATCACTATTAAAGACGATGGCGGCGGAATTGATCTAGCTAAAATTCGCGCCAAAGTCAAGAAAATGGGTGTAGATGACCAGGAGATCGCCAATTTCAGCGACAGCGAATTGATCGACCTGATCTTTGAACCGGGTTTTAGCACCACCGATAAAGTTACAGATCTGTCTGGACGAGGTGTAGGCATGGATGTCGTCCGCACCAACATTCGATCGCAGCGTGGTGATATTTCAGTTGACACTAAACTGGGTAAAGGGACAACTTTTACCATTACGGTGCCGTTCACCCTTTCAGTTGTTCGGGTTTTACTCGTCGAAGTCAATGGGTTGTGGTTGGCAATTCCCAGCAACATTGTTGAGGAAATTCTCCTCCTCAATCCCCAGCAGGTAGTCAGTACTGCTGGACAGAAGATGCTGCAATGGGAAGGCTTTACCGTCCGGTTAATTCAGCCCAAAGAGTATCTCCACCTACCCTATTTCACTGCCCAAGTCGCCAACAATGATGTCGCCACGATCGACTGTCCGACAGTATTAATGATCGACCAAGGACAAGATATCGTCGCGATCGAAATCGATAAGTTCTGGGGTGAGCAAGAAGTAACCGTCCGTCAGCCCCAAGGGAATATCAAAATGCCACCTGGTTTTACTGGTTGTACAATCCTCGGTGATGGCCGAGTTGTCCCACTAGTTGATGCGATCGAATTTATTCGCTGGATCGATGGGGATTTAGCTATTAGTAAGTCGGTGAATGGGACTCTGAGTGGGAAACAAATCCCGATCTCTGGCGATAATGCACCTATTCCCCAACCACAAGTTGGGCCAGTTCAACGCTCCAGAATTCTCGTCGTCGATGACTCAATCAATGTCCGGCGGTTTGTGGCACTCACTCTCGAAAAAGCGGGTTATCAGGTTGAACAAGCCAAAGATGGACAGGAAGCGGTCGAAAAACTCCAAGCAGGTTTATCTGTTCAAGCAGTTGTCTGTGACATCGAAATGCCTCGGATGGATGGCTACGGCTTCCTGGCAACCATTAAAGGTCAGTCTCAGTTCAAAAATATTCCGGTCTTGATGCTCACATCCCGTAGTGGCGATAAACACCGCAAAATCGCCATGAATCTTGGTGCGACTGGCTATTTTGCCAAACCTTTTAAGGAACAAGAGTTATTAGCTACTTTATCTAGTTTGGTGAAATAGAAGACATCCACTCGTGGTAAGTTAAGGCGAAACCGAATCCAGGTGAAGTACTCCAACCTGCTTCGCTGAGGTTGGAGCTTCCAACACAACTAACAGTGACGGTCTTATTCGTCTTCAGAGTTTGCCACTTCATCCGCCATCGCCTCCACATGAATGAGCTTCACATCTTGGTCTTATATAGCGTCCATAGCCAGGAGTCCGCCTTCCGCAGACCCAAATATATTCAGTCGAAAATCCACATGGTTTTTGATTAGTCCATCGGCAGATTTTATTTAGTGGATAGTGCGCTAGTACTTACGCTTGCTCAATGCAACGGCCTTTTAGACGCTCCACAAGGTCATCAACCTCCAAAACCATTATACCCATTACCAAAATGCTAGTACTCAGCCAAACAGCTTGTTCCTCGTCTCGTCACCCGCCCCGCGCTGTCAAGAGCGTTCCGCTCGGTCTTATCACTTGGGGCGGGATTCCTCTCCTCGGTCGCTATTCATCCCTACCCGCGTATGCTACGCTGCTTCGCTGAGGGTAGGGACTTTCGCTGATTCCGTTAAAATCACCTAACCCCCCAGGATGCCCCAGCATAGCTGTTGCGGTGGTACAGGCTTGGTTGCGGGTAGTTCACTTCGCTTTGCTTCTTGAAGATATCTTCAAGAAGCATATCCCCTAACATCACGTTTGATGATAGCCTATTGGTTAATTTCGCAACCTGTGGATCGACTCATGCGCAAACCAGAGATAGCTACCAATCACTCCACCTCAGAATTTGCCGATCTCGATCGCGCTAGGGCGAGCTTACAGCAGAGTTTATCCAGATACGCGGCTGGACAGGTTAGTGAAATTTCTCCCACCCTACAGAGCGATTTAAACACCTTAGCTCACACACTGATCAAGTTAGACCAGAGTATTTACACTATTGCTGTATTTGGGTTAGTGAGTCGAGGCAAGTCAGCGGTACTAAATGCCCTAGTGGGACAAAAAGTCTTAGAAATAGGCCCACTAAATGGGGTGACACGATTTCCTCGATCGATCCGGTGGTCGCCAGATGAGATCGTCCAAATCGATTTAATCGATACTCCGGGGTTAGATGAGATTGATGGGGAAGAGCGTGGCAAGATGGCTTCAGAAGTTGTCCGCCAAGCAGATCTAATTTTATTTATTATTGCCGGAGATATCACCCAGCTAGAGTACCAATTTCTCTGTGAATTGCGTCATGCTCAAAAGCCCCTGTTACTAGTATTCAACAAGGCAGATCTCTATCCTGAACGCGAACAGCAAGCCATCTATCAGCAATTGCAAAGTTTAGGTGGAAATGGAGATAGTGCCAGTGGTGAATTATTGCAACGGTTATTATCAGCCGATGAAGTAGTCATGGTTGCGGCAGATCCAACTTCAATTCAGGTGCGGACTGAATATCCTGATGGGACAATCAAAAATGAATGGGAAAAACCTGCCCCGCACATTGTCCCCCTGCGGCACAAGATTCAAGAGTTATTAACCAGAGAGGGTCGATCTCTATTAGCGATTAATGCTTTAGTTCAGGCAAGATCGGCTGAAGCTAGTTTAGCCAAAAGTACTCTCACAAGGATGGAATCGGCGGCAGATGCTGTCGTGTGGCAATTTGCCGTATATAAGGCGATCGCCGTAGCAATTAACCCAGTGGTGATTTTTGATGTCTTGGGTGGCGTGTTTAGCGATTTACTACTGATTCGATCGCTGGCTAAATTATACAATCTCCCGATGACCAACTATGAGCTTAGTAAGTTATTTAGTGGGGTTCTCTTTAGCGGTGCAAGTTTGTTGCTAGGCGAATTATTCACCAGTGTCATCTTTGGGGTTGGCAAAACAGCCGCACTTGTTGGTGGAGACTTTCATTTGAGCAATTTGCCCAACTATCTGATTGCGGCGGCAATCCAAGGTGCGATCGCTGGTTATGGTGCCTATGCCGTCGGCAAAGCCAGCCAGGTGTATCTAGCAGAAGGTTGCAATTGGGGACAGTTGGGAGCAAATACTGTCATCCAAGAAATACTCGATCGGGTGGAGGATACCACAATTATTTCTCGGCTACGAGATGAATTACTACCGCCGTCAAGCGAAAATTCAACCCGATCGGATCAAAGATTACGGGCGTAATCCTGAAGAATATCCATCAGTCGTGCTTGAGCAGTGACGGGAATTAGACTAATCAGCGGCATCTTCTGTCTACCTCCACCAAGATCGATCGAAATACCTGTCAAAACCTCCGTCAGATTATCACCAGTCAGACCACTAGTGAGTAAAGGGAAAACCTTTTCTGCCAGTGTGGTGTGGAGTTTCGCATCCTTAAGATAAAGATGCCACTTTGCTACATCAATATAGATTTTATCGCCGATTTCGGCTGCGAGATCTTCGATTTGTTGATTACTAGCCATTGGAGTCAGGGGAGTAGTTGGCAATTGTGAAAATATAGAGGGCATGAGCGAGGAGCATCGCCGCCCAAATACCTGTCACCCATACAGCCCAACTCCAGTTAGCTTGCTGAAAAATATCAACAAACCATAATCCAGAATTAGTGGCGGAGAATAGAGCGACATGAAACGCAAAGGTCATGCGATCGTCTAGTCTACGGTATTCTGGGTCGCGTCGATCGGGTTCGCGGGGCCAACGGGGAGGCATAATTTATGGATTAGGGAGTAGAAGGTAGGGAATAGGGATAAAGTTGGTAGCAGTAGTCGGCTAATTTCTATAAATCCTGAAAGTTTGTCAATTTTGCTGGGGATCTAATAAAAAGAGGGACTAGCCCTCTGTTTATTTTAGCGAATAGGGATCGAAATAGCTTTAGACTTCAGCAGTCGCTTCTACTACATCTTCTTCGATCGCGGATGGAATCTCTTCTTCAACTAAATCGACGGCATCAATAGTGGCAACAGGCAACTCGATCGATTCTAATGGTTGACCAGAAGCTTTGGCGAGTAACATCTCACGATATTTAGCTGCCATTTCATCGGCCATTTCATAGACGCGATCGCGATTTTTGATCATATCACCAGGTTCTGGCTCCAACTGCTTAGTAGAAAGCGAAATCCGGCCGCGTTCAGCATCGAGATCGATGATCATTACCTTGACTTCATCATTGACACCGAATACGCTATGTGGCGTATCGATATGGTCGTGAGAAATTTCCGAGATGTGCAGTAGTCCACTGACTCCACCAATATCGATAAACGCACCATAGGGTTTGATCCCACGTACTGAACCGATCACGACTTCGCCAACTTCCAAGCGATTCATCTTCCGTTCGACCAACGCACGACGGTGGCTGAGAACGAGCCGATTACGATCTTCGTCTACTTCCAAGAACTTCAGGGGAAGTTCTTCATTAACTAATTCTTCTTTGGCTTTGCGAGTGCTGATGTGGGAGCCAGGAATAAATCCACGTAAACCCTCAATTCTGACTAGGGCACCACCACGGTTGGTCGCAAATACTTGAGAGCGAACGGTAGCATCTTCTGCTTGCAATTGGCGCACGCGCTCCCATGCTCGCATGTACTCAATCCGGCGAATGGAGAGGGTAAGTTGACCGTCTTCATTCTCATCAGTAAGAATGAAAAATTCGCGAGTTTCGTTGGATTGCAGTACTTCTTCAGGTTGATCGACGCGGTTGATCGACATTTCCTGAATCGGGATGTAGGCAGCAGTTTTCGCGCCAATGTCAATCAGAGCACCCCTCGGCTCCAGACTGAATACGGTACCAGCAACGACATCGCCTGGGCTAAAGTGGTAATCGTATTTATCAAGTAAGGCTGCGAAATCGTCGAGAGTGAAGCCGATATCTGTAGAGGTTGTTTTCTGACTGACCATGCAAAATTATCCTAGTGGTTTTTTCTCCGTAATTACTTTGCCTCCTGTCGATGTACACGCACGTTGACTAAGTTAAATCAGCTTACTAATGTGTCGCCTACACCTACATAGCTCTATCTCTCTCATGTCGAGATGGTGAAGAGTTTATATTTAGAGTCCAAACATCATATTCTAGCACACTATCGACCTAGAGTTTACCCAATTTCCCGGCGAAACTCGCCAAGTTGTTCCTTTAGCTGAGATGCCATCGTTAGGAGTTGTTGGATCGTGCGCCGAGGGTGAGTAGATGATTGACAAGTCCCGATCGACTGAGACAGTCGTTTTTGAAGATTAATAGATAAATTTGATTTTGCCTGGACTAGCTGGAATAACCACTCATTACACTCTGTGCGTGATAATTGTTCGATCGCTTGTTTTAAATCTCGATCGACAATGATGTTTTGTTGGTGCTGGAGATTAGCTGCGGCAATCATTAAGCCCTGCGATAGTTCAAAAACACTGCTGAAAGCTATTTGTGCGGGGGAAAGTTTAGACAACCCTTCTGGCACTGGTGGTTCTAGCTGATCTAAATTCACTTTTACCGCAGAGTCTCCTGATGAAGTGAGCATCCTCAGCCAAGCTAAATAGAGTCCACGGTAATCCCGTTGTAAAATTTCCTGACGCAATCCACCTAATTCCTCGACAATATTTTGCCGTTCCTCAATTCCGCCAAATCCATCTTTGCTAGAAAATTGCCAATCTAAAATTGCCCAGTCCCCTGTAAAAGTTAGAGAAATCGTATTTTCGATACAATAAGGCTCGATCTCTGTTGAGTCGATCAGATCTTTGGGAAAACGAAACGCTAATCGCTGCGCCCCCCAGTTAGAGATGTAGTACATCACATCAAAATACTGGGTGAGTAAGTAAATCGGATTGCCAGGAAAATCACCGTAGCTGTAAGTAAAATTAGCACTAGTATCCGTCAGTTTGACAATACTAGACACTTCGCCGAGAGTGTTTTTTTCTGCGGTGGTGAGCGGTCGATCGATCGCTAGAAATTCATGGTGTTCGCTCATAGCATTTCCTGATGATTCAGTTGCTGCCTGTAGATGCCGCCAATTCGGCCAGACGTTCTTGTTGGTCTTGGGAGATACAACTTTGAATTACTTCTTCTAAATCGCCAGCTAGCACCTTCTCCAACCCGAAATTCTGACCTAATCGATGGTCGGTGGCACGGTTGTCTTTATAATTATAGGTACGAATTTTTTCCGATCGAGAGCCAGTTCCAACTTGAGAACGGCGCATGGAAGTTACCTCTTCCTGCTGTTCGCGCAGCTTGATATCATACAACTTCGCCCGCAAAATTTGCATCGCCCGCTCTTTATTCTGCCGTTGAGAGCGTTCTTCGGTACAGAAGATCCGAATCCCGGTCGGTTTGTGAAATAAGTCCGCCGCAGTTTCCACCTTGTTAACGTTTTGTCCACCCGCACCGCCGGATCTGGCAGTACTCATTTCGATGTCCTTCGGATCGATAAAGATTTCCACCTCGTCCACTTCCGGCATAATTGCCACCGTCGCCGTCGAAGTATGTACTCGCCCACCAGATTCAGTCAAGGGTACCCGTTGGACGCGATGAACGCCAGCCTCGAACTTGAGTTGGCTATACACTTGGTCGCCCTGGATTTCCAACACAACCTCTTTAAAACCACCCATTTCTGCCAGGGATTCA
Organism: Chamaesiphon sp.; assembly: GCA_041738715.1. Classification (GTDB taxonomy): domain Bacteria; phylum Cyanobacteriota; class Cyanobacteriia; order Cyanobacteriales; family Chamaesiphonaceae; genus Chamaesiphon. The sequence goes on along the minus strand of JBGSPI010000129.1, from coordinate 12,562 downwards.
CTGACTAGTTTAACTTTCCAGTGCTGGGTTTCCGCATAACGTGAATACATCCGAACTAAATCACCAGCCCAAATTCCGGCTTCATCGCCACCAGTTCCTGCCCGAATTTCCAACATGATGTTTTTATCATCATTAGGATCTTTCGGTAATAGTAAAACTTTGAGTTGGCGTTCGAGTTCTTCACTTTTTTGTTCTAGTTCACCTGCTTCTACTGTCGCCATTTCTTGAAGTTCGAGGTCATTTCCCGAATCTTTGACAAGTTGGCGGGTACTAATCAGATCTGCTTGAACTTGTTTCCAGGTATCAAAAGTTTCTACAACTTCTTCGAGTGCAGCACGAGCCTTACCAATGCGCTGCATTTCGCCTGGATCTCTAGCAATATCAGGATCTCCAAGTTTACGAGTGAGTTCGTGAAATGTCTGTTCGACGGATTTTAGTTTATCGAGTAAGTAACTTTCAGCCATGATCTTTTTTTAGTTAATAGTTGCTGGTGAATAGCGATGAGAAAATTAGCCGATTAGGGGATAAGCGAATTCACCCATACCCAATGATGTAAATCAAATAATCAATAACTATTAGCTATTCACTATTCACTATCCACTAACTTGCTAAATGCCGAAAAACCTAGAGACGCAAAATCGATCGATCGCACCTCTAGGTTTCTGAGATTATTTAAGCTATTTCTGTTCTTCAACAGGAGCGGTAGTATCCAACATCCCGTATTTTTTGAGGAAACGATCGACGCGACCTTCGGTATCGATGATTTTTTGTGTCCCAGTATAAAAGGGATGATTGCCAGACCACACATCAACGCGCAGTTCGGGCTGGGTCGAACCAACAGTCATTACAACTTCACCGTTGCAATAAACTTTGGCTTCTGGGTACCAAGTAGGATGAATATCAGCTTTTGCCATAACAATTAGGGTTTAGGGTTTAGGTTTTAGGGGTTAGGGTAGTTAGCAAGTTTTCTACCAAAACCTACTAAAAATCGATCGCCATCTATCGTTATTTGTTGGTTAATTAATCGAGTTGGACTAATTGCCAACAAACTAACAAAGAACTTAACGTTTCGAGTATTGAGGAGCTTTGCGAGCTTTGTGCAGACCGTATTTTTTACGTTCGACACAACGGGGGTCGCGAGTGAGATAACCTTCGACTTTGAGGGGCTTACGGTTATTGGGGTCGAGTTCGCACAAGGCACGAGCAACACCTAGTTTAACAGCATCAGATTGCCCAGTTAGACCGCCACCGTGAGCATTGACAAGGATATCGTATTCCCCTTCTAAACCAAGAGTTTCCAGTGGCGAACGCGCCGTAGAAACATAGCCACTCTGGAAGTTGAAATAGTCTTCACCAGTTCTGCCGTTGACTACTAATTTACCAGTACCTGGAACGAGACGAACTCGGGCGATCGCGGATTTCCGGCGACCGGTACCCCAGTAAACTGCTTTTTTACTTGCTTCCATAATTATTTAGCTCCGGGGATAGTGTTGATGTCTAAGACTTCAGGTTTTTGAGCCGCATGGGGATGCTCTGTGCCTGCATAGACATTTAACTTAGTGAATAGATGTCTGCCCATGGAATTCTTGGGTAACATCCCTTTGACAGCCTGTTCTAAAATCCGCTCAGGGATGCGAACTTGCAATTTGGCGAAAGTTTCCGTTTTCATCCCACCAGGACGACCAGAATGTCTTCTATAGATTTTCTGGGAGCTTTTTTTGCCTGTGACCTGGATTTTCTCAGCGTTGATCACGATGACGAAATCGCCAGTGTCGATGTGAGGGGTGAAGGTGGGTTTATTTTTCCCACGCAAAATCATTGCAATTTGACTGGATAAGCGTCCGAGTCTTTGGTCGGCAGCATCAACGATATACCATTTGGCTTCGTTGTTATTTGCTGTTGGTAAGTGTGTTTTTTCCACGATTCTAATATCAGTTAGTAGGTTGGGTTGAGCCTTGCGAAACCCAACATTTATCAACGTTGAGCCTTGCAGATTTCCAACTCTGTTGGTAATAAAAATTGAGGTTGGGTATCGTACCAGAGGGACTTGGGGAAAGGGGAATCTGGATACCCGACGCGGAGGAGACATAACCCTTTTGCCGGAGCAGAGTGTCTGACTCGATCGCGTTGTTCGCTTTGCCAGATATCGGTAAATTCGGCGACAGAGATATCACCAGTGCCGACTTGGACTAGTAGTCCCATCAGCAGCCGCACCATCCCATACAAAAATCCATTGGCTTGGATTTCAATGTGGATGAAATCACCACGACGGTGACAACAAACATCCTGCACTTCTACCCAAGAATGCGATCGACCGGAATCTGTCCGATGGAAGGCTGCTAGATGATGGGTGCCCAGCATGGGCGAGATGGCAGCTTGCATCTGCTCGACTCCTAGCGGTTCATGGTAGTAATGCCAACTGTAGGGACGGACAAACAGATTAGGTTGCTTCGCCGTATAGATGGAATACCGATACCGTCGATAAGTGGCGGAGAACCGAGCGTGCCAACGATCGTCTACTTCAGCAGCAGCGCGGATGAGAATGTCATCTGGCAACCGTGAGTTCAGTACTGATGCCCACCGGGTCGCGGGAATCACGCTGGGGTTATCGAAGTGGGCGACTTGAGCGGCTGCATGAACACCGCTGTCGGTACGACCCGCACCGTAGACATTCGCGGATTGACCGAGAACATCTGCGATCGCGTTTTCCACTTCCGATTGAACTGTGCGTCCTTGCGGTTGCTTTTGCCAGCCATAGAGGTGAGTACCTGCATACTGAATCACTAGAGCAACACGCTGAGTCGGCCTGTTAGTTATGAGTTTGTGGTTACGTTTGGCCATTGCGTCACAAAAAACAGTTTTGTGGAGTTACAACCACATCATGTCCGCTGGGACACTTGCTACATCAGTTCGATAATCGCCATTTCCGCATTGTCACCCCGACGAGGTACGGTTCTAACCACGCGGGTGTAACCACCCTGGCGGTCGGCATACCGAGTCGGCGCGCTTTCAAACAACGCATGAACTAAGTCTTTGTCGTAGATGTATCCTAAAGCTTGACGGCGATCGGATAGGGTGCCGGACTTGGCTAGTGTAACCATTTTTTCAACTGCTGGACGCATAGCTTTCGCTTTGACCAGAGTTGTTGTGATGCGACCGTGGCGGATCAGTTCGGTGGTTAAAGACCGTAACAGAGCTTTCCGTTGGTCGGCTGGCTTGCCCAGCATGGGCACGCGGCAGCGATGACGCATTGTTTTTCTCCTTAGCTTTAATTAATATGTTCTTCATCAAACTACCTAGCGGCAGTTGCCAGTGGTGAGTTAAACCTCTATTGACTGCCGATTATTTAGACTTTTACCGATTTGTCATGGGGTAGCTTGATTCCGAGTCGCTTTTCCAGGGCTTCAATTACTTCCTCCGCCGATTTGAGACCGAAATTCTTAATTTCTAGGAGATCTTCTTGGGTATAGCCCATCAAATCGGAAACAGAATTAATTTGTGCCCGTTTCAAGCAGTTATATGCTCTCACAGAGAGATTCAGTTCTTCGATCGGAATTTGGTTAGAAGGATCTTCTTCATCTGGGTAATCTTCTTTGAAAGATTCCAAACTGATATCCTTTAACGGATTGAGTAAATCGACTAAGATTTTAGCGGAATCACTCAGAGCTTCTTGGGGCGTCAGGCTACCATTAGTCCAAATTTCGAGGATCAGTCGATCTTTTTCGACCGCGCCATCGATCCGCACATCTTCGACACTATAACTTACCTGAACGACAGGCATAAACACAGCATCAATTTGGAGGAGATCCATGGCTAATCCCTGCTCGCGGAATTTGTCTACCGATCGATAGCCCTTGCCCCGCTCGATCCGAAACTCCATTTCCAATTTGCCGCCTTCAGCAACTGTGGCGACATATTGGTTAGGATCGACGATTTCTACTTCAGAGGGTAGCTCAAAGTCAGAAGTTGTGACTTCAGCCGGCCCGATGATGTTTAATCGACCGATTTGTGGTTGAGACGTGTAACTTTTGAGTTTGACCTCTTTCATGTTCAGCAAGAGTTCTAGAACATCTTGTCTGACACCAACTAGGGTGGCAAACTCATGGTTGACAGTGCCCGGTTTGACTCCAGTTTTTTCGTCTCTAATTAATCCAGCTACTCGTACCGCCGTGATTGCTGTCCCTTCTAAGTTGGATAACAATGTCCGCCGGAGCGCATTACCGATTGTCGTACCTTGCCCTCGATCGAGGGGTTCTAGCACAAATTTACTATACTGGCTTTGATTAGCCTCTGTCTTCGACTCTACACACTCGATCTGAAACTGCGCCACAGAGTGACCTCCCTACCCAGTTTATACTTGCATTTAATTTTTGGATTACCAGCCATACAGCTATTCATCCCACTCACCAGATCCAATCAGCAAAACTCAAGTTTGAAATTTGCAGCCTGAATTATTTTTAGACTCTCCGTCTTTTGGGCGGACGACAGCCATTGTGGGGAATTGGAGTGACATCGCGAATCAGGGTGATTTCCAACCCCGCGCCTTGGAGGGCACGAATCGCTGTTTCCCGACCTGCGCCAGGTCCGCTGACCATCACTTCCAATTGACGCATCCCTTGATCCATTGCTCGTTTGCCCGCGCTTTCAGCGGCTGTTTGTGCCGCAAAGGGAGTACCTTTTTTCGCGCCCTTAAAGCCACTTGAGCCGCTAGAAGCCCAGGAGATGACATCACCATTAGTATCGGAGATGGTCACAATTGTATTGTTGAATGTTGACTGGATATAAGCAACACCGCTAGGTACGTTGCGCTTCTGCTTCCTTGGTCCAGTCTTTTTACTAGGTTGTCGAGCCATGTCGGTCTAATGTTAGAAAATATAAATGAGGTGATCGATTTAACATCCACTGCGGTCAGTTTTGGGTTGACAGTTGGTACTTTGGCTACACTCATTACGAGCAGTTGACAGCGAGGTTCGAGGAACTTCACTATTGACCAGCCGCTGTTGATGGCTCATTGGACACACACACTAATTGGCGAGGAGCAACAAGCCAACTGACTACCATCAAGCTAGGTAGAGAAGATGCGGAGTTACTAATCGCCAATTGGCTATTCCCAGGTTGCCACAACCATCGAACCATGTTATTTCTTGCCTGGAGCTTTTTTCTTCCCGGCAACTGTTGCGCGACGACCTCGGCGGGTCCGTGCGTTAGTACGAGTCCGTTGACCGCGTACTGGTAAGCCCATCCGGTGTCTCCGACCACGATAGGAGCCGATGTCTACCAATCGCTTGATATTCATCGATTCCCAGCGGCGCAAGTCACCTTCGATTTGATAGTCACCTTCTACACGTTCACGTAGAAGGGTGACATCGGCATCTGATAAATCTTTAACTCGCGTATCGGGGTTTACACCCGTTTTTGCTAATACTTCCTTGGCGCGGGTTAAACCGATACCGTAGATGTATGTCAGACCGATTTCCACTCGCTTATCGCGAGGGAGGTCTACACCTGCTATGCGTGCCACACTTGTTTCTCCACTATACTTTGCTCTTGATATTGGCGATGGGAAATGAAAAGGTTCGATGTGGGGCTGAAGCAACTCGCCCAATCTAGATTTTTCAATCGATCGCCATTCGATCTACGAAGGTGTCAATGACCAACTAGCAACCTGGACTAGTCATCTAACCTTGACGTTGTTTATGTTTCGGGTTGGCGCAAATCACCATGACCCTGCCGCGACGACGAATGACGCGACACTTTTCACAAATCTTTTTGACAGACGCTCGGACTTTCATGCCAATTTTGTCAACACTGCAAGCTTAATATTATAACATTTTTCAACTAATTGTTAGCCGTAATTACACGGCAATTTTCCCAGAAGACGATCCAGCAGGGAAAAATCGCTAAAATTAGGGGTTGATTTAGGGATAATCTTACTTTTTATTCCGCAATCTGTAGGTAATCCGTCCTTTGCTGAGGTCGTAAGGGGTCAGTTCGACCTTGACGCGATCGCCAGGCAGGATTTTAATATAGTTGCGCCGAATTTTACCGGAGATATGGGCTAAAACGTTAAACCCATTATCCAAATCTACACGAAACATCGCATTAGGCAGGGATTCTGTCACCGTGCCTTCCATTTCAATCAAATCTTGTTTAGACAAGTATTCAGTACCTCAAATAGGACAATCTTAAGTAGTTAATTCTAGTTTAACAGGGGGTAGGGAATCAGGGGGTATAACGACTAGTTAACGATCGATTCTAAGTGATGGGTGACTTCGGTTAACTCGCGATCGCCATCAACTTCCCGAAAAACTCCTTTCTGCTGATAGTAATCAATCAGTGGTGCCGTCTGTTCGGTGTAAATCACTAATCTTCTTCTAATTACTGCTTCTGTATCGTCAGGGCGATTTTCGAGCTTCGCTCGATTGAGCAACCGTTCTACTAATTTTTCTTGAGGAACATTGAGATTAATGGCAAAATCATAATTTTGCTGAATCTCAGCTAGTAATTTATCCAAAAATTCAGCTTGACTGACATTTCGGGGAAATCCATCTAAAATCCAACCAGCACTAGCATCCGGTTGTCCTAATCGCCCGCGAATCATATCGAGAATTAGCGCGTCAGGCACTAACTCTCCGTTATTCATATAAGATTTTGCTTGTAAGCCCAATTCGGTCTGTGCCTTGACTTCAGCCCGCAAAATATCCCCAGTCGAAATATGGGGAATACCGCAGGATGCAGCAAGGATCTGGGCTTGGGTGCCTTTGCCAGCACCGGGGGCACCGAGAAAAATTAGTCTAGTCATAAGTTAGTGATTAGGGATTAGGCTTTAGGTGTTAGGCGATGAAATCAGGAGTTAGGCGATTAGGTTGAAAAGCTGTCGATATAACATTCTTAACTAAAACCTAATCCCTAAAGCCTAAAGCCTAATCTTTATTAACCATTCCTTCGTAACGTTGAGAAATGACGAGGGTTTGGATTTGTTTGGCAGTGTCAATTGCCACGCTGACTAAAATCAGCAGAGAAGTTGCGCCGAAGCCCCTGAAAGTGCTGACACCGAGGGAACTTTCGATCGCCGTCGGGACAGTAGCAACCACACCCAAAAATATTGCACCGAGTAAGGTTAACCGATTGAGGATACCCTCAATATATTTACTCGTAGCCACGCCTGGGCGAATCCCTGGAATACTGGCACCCATTTTTTTGAGGTTTTGAGCCATATCGACGGGATTGACGACCAATGAACTGTAGAAATAGCTAAAGAACACGATCAAGACAACATAAAATGCCACATGAGCAGCAGTTCCTGGCGCAAGTATATTGGCAATATTTACCAAGACTTCTCCTACCGGACTGAGATTGCCATCAGTCGCCGCACTTTTACCGGCAAATGAGGCTAGGGCACTGGGCAAAACTAATACTGATGAGGCGAAGATAATCGGCATTACACCGCCTTGGTTCAGGCGGAGGGGCAAGTAACTGGTGCGTTCGCGCTGAAGTCTGCGTCCAACTTGACGACGAGCGGAGATAATCGGAATCCGGCGCGTTCCTTCTTGCACAAACACAATTCCCACTGTCATCACTACAAAGACAGCGAGGAGGGCAACCGTCCGTGTCAGAATCGAACTATCGCCACTTTGAGCGAGGTTAAAGGTATCTGCTAGAGATTTGGGGAAAACAGCAACGATATTGAGAAAAATCAATAGGGAAGCACCGTTACCAATCCCGCGTTCAGTAATCAGTTCTGACAGCCACATGACAAACATCGAGCCAGCTGTCAAAGCCATAACCGTACTGACCACAAAGAAGGCTCCCGCACGCCCAGGCAGGGCGTAGTTTTGGAGCCAAAGAGCAATCCCAATACTATTGGCAATCCCCCAGCCTACAGCCACATAGCGAGTGATTTGGGAAATCTTCCGCCGTCCAGCTTCACCTTCTTCTTTTTGCAGTTTTTCGAGCGAGGGGAGGGCTGTTGTCAATAGCTGAATAATAATCGAAGCGTTGATGTAAGGAATAATCCCCAACGCAAAAATCCCGACTGTGGATAGGGCACCCCCAGAGAAGATATCTAAAAAGCCAATTACCGGGCTGTTTTGAATCGCTTGGGCAAATGCCGCGCGATCGATTCCTGGCAAGGGAATAAATGTTCCCAGACGGGCCAAAATCAGCAAGCCGACAGTGACTAAAACCCGTCCTCTCAAACCAGCCGCCTGCGCCATCTGCACAAATGTCTCTTGGGCAGATGGCGCTTTTTCTCTACTACTAGCGTCCATCTAAAACTACCTCGGCAAATTTATTTAATGTCAACTGAAATATAAAGAACTGTTACCATTATTAATTTAGTATACAAGCCTACAGTGCATCCTGAACTATAGCTCTACGGGAGCATCCCACTTTTTTAAATGCCGTCAAAGTATAACTGGTCAACCCATCGACCCTTTGCGGCTGGGAAATTTATCCGCCGATCGCTAAATAACAACAGGGATGCTCCCTAGCTCTATCTCTTGTGCTAATTGCTGAAGACGCTGCTGTCGATCGAGTATTGCGGGAGTTGGGGGCAGATTGAAAGCAGCTAAGATTTTTTGCCAGCGATAAACCCAATCATGTTTGAGCAGAGAGTTAACTACATTCTGGCGACGAATTCTGGCTAATTTTTCTGGCTGTGAGTCTAATTTAGCGATCGTGGCGACAATATCTGGATCGTCGGGATCGACTGCGATCACCACGTCTTCCCAATCAAAATATTGTGGAAACATTTCATTCGCTGGTGGCAACCCGAGCATAATTATTCCGGCTGCTGCCCCTTCAAAGAAACGAAATCCGATTTCTTGTGAGTTTTTTGTCAGTACTGGTTCGTTGAATTTAGAAAAATAATTGATACTAAATCGACTTCTTTGCATGATGCTAATCAGCATCATCCGATGTTCGCTGGGAATATCTATTTCTAAAGCTTGTTTTTTAACCGTGTCATAGTAGTAAAAAAAGTTACTATTTTGAGCATGTTTGAGCAAAGATCGATGAATTACAGGCGATCTCCGTCCGAGCGCAATCACATCTATCCCCCGTTCCGGCGGGTTGGGGTAGGGACAAAATTTGAGAGCGTCTGCGCCGCCAGGTAGATAGACTACTGGACGATCGATCGCTCGACTCAATTGAGCATTGCATAAATATGTACAGGCAAAAACTAGATCGAAATTCTTGAAAGGCTCTTGTAATAATCTCCAGTTATTTAATTCTGTAGCATGAATTTCGGTGATTAGACAAGCTACATGGCGGCATTTTGTTTGCCAACCTTGAATTGAATTGATTAATTGCAGATCCCAAGCGTTATGGACAATTATCAATAACAATTCATATTCATGCTCGATGATAAATTCTTTGGGATAAGGAGTAATTTTTGCTGCTAGCCGATCCGATCGTCCAATGTATTTCGCCAGCCGATACATCTTCCGCCTAAGATTGTGGGTATTGACAGGAGCAAATAAATCGGCATCATCAAAATCACAGACTAAATCTTCAAACTCATAACAACCACAGCTAGCAGCCGCAGAGTTAAATCCTCGGCTGGAAACAATTAAAATGCGCGATGGTCTTTTGTCAGTGTTTGAATCAAAACTAGTAGGCATGGATGAATATTTTGGAATGGATTGTCAACCATCAGACATGCTTTCATCATCTACATTAAAGTTTAAACTGACAAGAGACTAATAGCTGATTGCCGGATAAATCTCTATTCGCCAAGCGTCTGGTAGAAAAGTTAAAAAAAGGGGGATGTAGACCCCTGATTTTGTTAATCATTATCAAACATGAGCGATTGTGTTAATTCAGCAATCTGGCTGCTTGAGCGATCGATTTAAATCAGCTAAGATAGCCTGCACGGGCTAGCCTTATATCAGATATATGAACACTACTTTCTGGCAGGGAAAACGGGTATTGTTAACTGGGCACACTGGTTTTAAGGGTAGCTGGCTATCGCTGTGGCTGCAATCAGTTGGAGTTGAGTTATGGGGATATGCCTTACAACCGCCCACCAATCCGAGCCTATTTCAAGTCGCCCAGGTCGCAGATGGCATGACTTCCAAGATCGGTGATATCAGCAATCTCCAACAGCTACAACAAGTTATGGCTGATTTTCGACCGGAAATCGTCATCCACATGGCAGCCCAATCGGTGGTGCGGTCTTCCTATCTCGATCCGGTGTTGACTTACCACACCAATGTGATGGGTACAGTCAACTTATTTGAAGCAATTAGGCAGGTAGGTGGGGTGAAAGCGGTGCTAAATATCACCTCAGACAAATGCTATGAAAATCGTGAATGGGTGTGGGGCTATCGAGAAAATGACCCACTGGGTGGTTACGATCCCTATAGTAGTAGCAAAGCTTGTGCGGAGTTGGTGACAACTGCCTACCGCAATTCATTTTTTCATCCCAGTGATTATGCTACTCATGGTGTGGTGATCGCTTCTGCCCGTGCGGGTAACGTCATTGGCGGTGGTGATTGGACTCCAGATGGCTTAGTATCGGATATTGTTAAATCCTTGCTGACACAACAGCCCGTTTCGATTCGGAACCCTGCGGCAACTCGGCCCTGGCAGCATGTATTGGATGCACTGAATGGATATCTGACGTTGGTGGAGCATCTGTACGACAAGGGATCAGCATTTGCCGAAGGGTGGAATTTTGGTCCCTATGAATCAGATGTCCAGCCAGTTGGCTGGTTGGTCGATCGACTATTAGCCCGATGGGGCGAAAACGCAACGTGGGAGCAAGATCGAGCGCATCAACCCCACGAAGCCAATGCTCTGAGTTTGGATTGTTCAAAAGCGCGTCTGAAATTAGGGTGGAAGCCGCAATTATCCCTGGATGCAGCTTTAGCGCAAATCATTGACTGGACAAAATCTTACCAAGCAGGGGATGACATGCAACAAGTTACTAGAGCCTCAATACACCAGTTTATGGATCGATCTGGAATGCCAACGACTGGAAGTCGTGGCTAGTGATGCAAAGTCCGCCGCTGCGGACTAGGAAATTCAGTCCGCATGAGCAGCGGTTTTAACCGCTGAGATTGTAGGTAGAAGCTTGGGTTATCTAGTTAGTCAGCTTAAAAAACCAATTCTCAATTCTCAATTAATTCGGAGATAACTAATGACTCAGCCAGCAACAGCGAGACAGGAACAAGATCGATCGATACCAACGGCTCCTCACTGTCGATTTTGTGGGACGGAGTTACGGCATACTTTAGTAGATCTGGGGATGTCACCACTATGTGAAAGTTATGTCAGTCTCGATCGACTCGATCGGATGGAGGCATTTTATCCGCTCCATGTGCGTGTCTGTGAAAACTGTTTTTTGGTGCAGTTGGAGGCATACGTCAGCCCAGAGCACATCTTTAGGGAATATGCCTATTTTTCATCTTACGCGGATTCGTGGTTGGCACAGTGCAAAGCGTACACCGATCTGGTGGTCGATCGATTTGGTTTAAATGAAACCAGTCAGGTAATTGAACTTGCCAGCAATGATGGCTATCTGCTCCAATACTTCATCGAGAAAAATATTCCAGTGCTAGGTGTCGAACCAGCGACGAACATTGCCAAGATAGCGATCGCTAAAGGTATTCCCACTCTCAATGAATTCTTTGGGCAAGAGTGCGCTCGTCAGTTAGTTGCACAGGGGATGCAAGCAGATCTAATCGCCGCCAATAATGTGCTGGCGCATGTGCCGGAGTTGAATGACTTTGTGGCAGGCATTAAAATTTTGCTCAAATCTCAAGGTGTCTTCACTGGAGAAATTCAACATCTGGTGAAATTAATGGCGGAAAATCAATTCGATACCATTTATCATGAACATTTTTGCTATCACACTTTCATTACTCTAGAAAAAATCTTTGCGGCGCATGGGATGACTCTATTTGATGTGGAGGAATTACCGACTCATGGCGGTTCCCTGCGAATTTATGCTTGTCATGCTGATAATTTAGCCCAAACCGTGACCGATCGGGCGATCGTGCTTAGAGAGAAGGAACAAGCGGCTGGTTTTGGTTCGATCGAGCGTTACACCAATTTTGAAGCACAGGTGCGGGAAACCAAACGCAAGATCCTCGAATTCTTGATCGCCGCCAAGCGATCTGGTAAAAGCGTCGTCGGTTATGGGGCACCGGGAAAAGGTAATACGCTGCTCAATTACTGCGGGATTCGCACCGATTTTCTTGATTATACTGTCGATCGCAACCCCTACAAACACGGAAAATTCCTACCTGGAACCCACATTCCCATTTACCCGCCCAGCAAGATTCAGGAAACTCAGCCAGATTATGTACTGATTTTACCTTGGAACTTCAAGGATGAGATTATGGCACAAATGAGCGTTATCCGTGAATGGGGCGGAAAGTTTGTCGTGCCAATTCCTGAATTAACGGTGTATTCCTACAGCGGTTTGCGGGTTTATGAGGGACAATAGCAACAGTGTGCAAACCAATTACGAAGGTGAACAGGATTGATTAAATCTATCGCTATTGCAATCAAAGCATCCACCATCATAGAGTTGGTAGGTGAAAACTGTCGGAGG
>JBGSPI010000125.1:0-14374 GCA_041738715.1 Chamaesiphon sp. | reverse complement strand
GATTAAATGTTTCTATCTGCAATCCACATCTTCTTTTGAATGCTTCCGGCTTTAGCTGCTTTAGTTGTTCATAGGTCATGGTTTCTCCCCCTTTTCTCTACTTCTACCCCAATTCTCCCTATTCACGCAAGAGGTCTAATCTTCTGTGTATGGGTTGGCAAGGTCAGACTTCTACTTCCCAACGAATTTTTGGCAACACGGTGGACACGGCGATTCGTCAAGCCAGTTGTGATGTTGTTCTAATTAAGGTGGGTGAAAAGTTGCGATCTGATGCCCTCCAAAGCGAATTTCTCACCCAGAATTCCGCCCTTGCTACCCTGACAAGTCTTAATTATCTCAATCGTTGGTTAGTCCCAATTTCCGGCGGTCCTAATGCTGAATATATGCTTCAGTTATTACCGGCACTAACGGCACTGAGTCGCGATCTGGAAATCTATCTCTGTCAAGTTTTCGATCCGACCCAATCACCGCCAGATCTGAGCAGTTTGGACAATGCCGCCGCTTTTCTCCGGCAAAATTCAGGAATTTATCCTATTGTTACACCGCTATTTTCTGCGGAAATCGATCAAGCAGCGATCGATTTTGCCACAGATAAGGGCTGTCAGGCAATTATTCTAGGGGCAAGTCGGGAAGGTTTATTACAGCAGACAATTCACGGCAATCTGCCTGAATCGATCGCCCGTGGCTCTGACTGTACGGTCATTGTAGTTAGAAAGGCGATCTAGACTCAGATATCCCAAATCCGATCGAGAGGATCGTCTCGATCTGGAATCGATTAAGATAGAAGTTGCGGTAGCCGATCTTTACCGTCAAGTAGAATTAGATCGAACCGCGCAATAGCAACTAGTTTCCCGTTTGATAAGGATATGGCAGGTCATAGTAAATGGGCAAATATTAAGCGACAGAAGGCGCGGGTGGATGCCGTTCGGGGGAAAACTTTCACTCAATTATCGCGGGCAATCATCGTCGCGGCAAGGAATGGCATCCCCGATCCTGATGGTAACTTCCAACTGCGTACCGCGATCGACAAAGCCAAAGCCGCAGGTATCCCAAACGATAACATCGATCGAGCGATCGCTAAAGGTGCCGGAACTCTCGATTCTGGTGCCCAACTTGAAGAAATTCGCTATGAGGGCTATGGGATGGGTGGGGTGGCCATGATTGTCGAAGCTCTCACAGATAATCGTAATCGCACAGCAGCAGATTTACGAGCGGCATTTACTAAGCGCGGTGGTAATCTGGGTGAAACGGGCTGTGTGGGCTGGATGTTTGACCAAAAAGGGGTGTGTACGATTTCAGGTAGAGTCGATGAGGATACACTATTGGAAGCCGCTTTAGCTGGTGGTGCGGATGTGTATGAGTTGATTGAGGATGAAGAAAATCCCGGCGCGGAAATATTTACGACAGTGACGAATCTCGAACAACTCAGTACCACACTCACTCAGTCAGGACTGGTAGTAAGTGATGCTGAAATCCGCTGGATTCCGCAAAATACAGTCCTGGTGACAGATCCAGATCAAAGCAAGCAACTGCTCAAGCTAATCGAGGTACTGGAAGCCTTGGATGATGTCCAAACTGTTACGGCTAATTTCGATTTAGCTGAAGAGTTTTTGAATTAGTAAAATGTGGGTTGAAATGGTTGATTGTTTCGCTAATCAACCATCTACTCAATGGTGGAGATAATCATTTGATTCCCACGGATGTATCAACGACAAGTACTACCTTTAGCATCAAAAATAGTTCCAAACGATTTATAGCAGTTATTGCCCGAAAAGTTGACAGGAACGGTCGCTGAGTAGATATCTTTTTTGATTGTCCCGTAACCTCTGATAAATACCCGAATTGGCTGATTGGAGATTGCCAATGGAACATTGATATGTTTAGTAAATCCAGCCGAAATCGCCCCAGAATTTTTGACTACTGGCATCTCAATAAACCTTCCACCAATATCCTGTTTTTGGAAATACATCACCGACATTTCGGCAACATAACCAGCTTGATTATTAAAGCTGATGCTTCTTGGACCAGGTGTTCCACCATCAAAGAATGCAGCGATTTTCTTAAATCCACGGGGATCGTTCAATGGCACATTATTGGCAATACCCACTTGCCAGATTGTCCCTGACAAATCCACATAGTTTGTTGTACCAGGAGACCCCATATAAGCAATTTCTTGGACTGCCGGGAGTACCTTTTCCACCGCCGAAATCGTCCCGCCGACAACAGGTGCAACCACCGCGAGTGCAACACAGCCCGCACCGACTGAGGCAGCACAAACGAAAGCACCAGCTACACCTGTTGCTGCACCAGCAACAGTTCCAGCGGCGATCGTGATTGCTGAATTGGCAATGTCATGACCGACGATTCTCACCACCGCTGCCCGATTTCCGGCATCAGTACAAGAACTTAAGCCTACCGTGACATTTTTGTCTGTTTTAATCGGTTTTGCATCATTGAGTATTGTATAATTTTTGTAGTTTTTGGGGTCTCCACCCTTGAATACAATCGAGCCGGGGTCGTACCAATCTACATGGACAGAGAAGGCAGCATTGTTGAATATACACTGTTTCCCTGGAGTCAGGGGGATTTTGGCAGAGGCTGGAAGTGGTAATGACAGTGGCAATCCAAATGCAATAAGTGCGAATATTCCTGACATCTTTGATTTGACTGACATAATTGATTCCTGGTAACTTGATTGAGGTGAGTAGCGTGATTTATTCTTGTCTTGCTGTTAGTACGTACCAACAAACTGTTTGGATTTAAATTTTGCAACTTTTTTAGTTGTACTCGATCGCTCAATCAAAAAAAGCCTTGAAAAGTATACTTTTCAAGGCTTTTTTTGATTGAATTTAGCTCGGCGATAATTTATTGTGCTGGTGGGAGAATTACCCGTTTAGCTAGACCGAGTTTCTGTAATAATTGAATCGACCACCAAGTCATATCAATTTCCCACCACTCCCAACCACCTTTGGCAACATTGGGATAAGCATGGTGATTATTGTGCCAGCCTTCGCCGTAAGTGAGGATTGCTGCCCACCAGAGATTGCGCGAATTATCCTCTGATTCATGGGTACGATAGCCGAACATGTGACTGGCTGAGTTGATCAACCAAGTACTATGCCACAAGATGACCGCCCGAACGAATACCCCGTAAATTACGAATGACCAACCGCCCAAGGCATATAGTAACAAGCCCACAGGGATTTGTAAGAACAGGAAATATTTATCTAGCCAGCGATAGTAACCATCTTTGGCTAAATCTGGTGCAGCGCGCTTGTAGTCATCAAAGTTGAAAAAGTCGGCTTTCGGGTAAAAAATCCAGAGCATGTGACTCCACCAAAAACCTCTTTTAGCTGAATAGGGATCTTTATCCCAATCTTCTGTATATAAATGATGCTGGCGGTGTCCAGCAACCCAGAAAATCGGGCCACCCTGCAACGCTAACGAGCCGAGTGTCGCGAGGATATATTCTAGCCATTTCGGCACCTGCAAACTGCGGTGCGTCAGTAACCGGTGAAAGCCTAAACAAATACCGATCGAGCCAAACAACCAGTGGAGTAAAATTGCTGTGCCTAATGCTGACCAATTAAAGAACCACGGTGCCAATAATGCCAAGGCATGGAACGATCCAAAAAAAATCACGTTCGTCCAGCTTAACGGGGCTGTTTGCCCTCTCACTGAGCTAGTTTCGATCGAGTTAGCGGTCATGTCGTCTTACCCCAATTCAAAGTTTAAAATTGACCGATCTTCCACTTCTGAATTGGACGCGGACGACCCATCTCGTTATAGTGGAAATAAGCAATGCAAGTAATGCTTGCTTTACACAGCTTAACAAGCTTTGGAAAATTATGCAAGTACCACTTGCATTTGTCATTAAATACTAGCGATCTCGATCGTGAGAACATCCCGTAATTTAAACCGCCACAAAATTATCGCTGCGGCGGTGGAACTTTTCTCGACTCAAGGGGTAACTGAAACCACCACCAAACAGATCGCCGAAGCCGCAGCAGTGAATGAAGTAACGCTATTTCGCCAATTTGGAAATAAGCATGGACTTTTGCTGGCAGTAATTGAAGAGTCAGAACTATTTAGCCAGTTGGGGCAAAATTTGGTCGGCGATTTGCCGCCAACGGGTAACTTGCCGCAAATGCTCAGGGAATATGCCAATACTTGTTTACAAGCATTGGAACAGACTCCAGCAGTGGTGAGATCTCTCGTGGGTGAATCGGGACAATATTCGATCGAGAATCGCCAAGTATTGGGGAAGAGTTTCGAGCGAGCAAATCGACGAGTGGCGAAGTATTTAAAAACGGCGATCGGTGAATCCTCGGCGGATTTACATTTACCAGTTGAACAATTGGCCAGTTTACTAAATACGCTTTTATTTGGCTATGTAACAATCGAACTAACTAGCGAGTTTCACGGTTTATGGTGCAATCGAGCCGATTTTCTCGATCGGGTAGTCGCACTTTTGCTGCCAAGTGTAATTACTAATAATAATGTTGATTCAAATCAATCCTCAACCCAACTAATTCAGCCAAAAGTAAGCGTAAACTATCCCGATCTACCTGAATCGATCGTCCATCAGATCTTAGAAAATGCCAGAAAACAAGGTTTGCAAATCTATGCAATCGTTTATCTCCTGTTTGGGTCTGGATTAAGTGTGGGCGAGCTTGTCAGGCTAAATCGATCGCATCATTTAAGTAGTAGAGATCGCCAAATACTACAGATTACCGATGGATTGGAACGGCAGGTCCCAATTAATCAATCGATTCTGGGTAAACGATATGGATCTTATCTCAAAAATCCTCTAACTCAATGGTTGAAAAGTCGGAAAGATAGCGATCCGGCTCTATTTCTTAGTTTAGATGCTACGAGATTGACTGAGAACGATTTGTGCCAACAATGGCAACAATTAACTAGCGAATTGACTACCCCAACTGGAAAACCACCCGCGATTGAACAAACTCAATCCACTTGGTGTGTGGAAATGTTCGTGCGGGGGCTGACGATCGATACCATGAAGCTGCTCACCGGTTTGGAAGCAGAGCGATTGGAGTATTATATCCTCCGAGCCACCGAGCAACTAGCTTTAGCACAGGCAGTTAGTCTCGATCGGGGGAGGAATTAGGGCATCCCAGTTTGAATCTGCGTTGGCGCACTTGGAATCACTAGCGGTTGAGTCGCTGGCTAACACCCTATTTCAATCTATCGATCCATTCACGTGACTGTAGATAGCCACCCATGTCGCGTTGTTTCTGAAATAATTGTGCGGCTCTGCTCAGATCCGATCTAGCCCCACGTCGATCGCCCAATCCATGGCGACTGATCGCCCGATTATAATAGGCATCAGCGAAATCACGGTTGAGTCGGATTGCTCTATTAAAGTCCCGCACCGATGCAGTTAGATTACCCGCCATCGCGTTGACATTACCCCTGGCATTATAGGCATCTGCGTTGAAGGGAGAAATCTCAATCGCTCGATTAAAATCAGCGATAGAGCCTCGGAGATCGTTTTGCATTGCTTTAGCAAATCCCCTGTTAGAGTAAGCTTCGACATGATTTGGGTTCGTCTTGAGAAATTCTGTGTAGTCAGCGATTGCCCCAGCATAATCTTCCTGATCCTGCTTATTCAATCCTCGCTCAAACAAAGTGCCACTAGTTGGCATCGGTGTGACATGCAGGTGCTCGAATCGTTCTCCTAGAGAGGGCTGGAGCGTATAACCAAAAGCACAAACCGCACTACTAAATTCTAATAAACCAGTCAATGCAACGAGCGTAACAATGGTTCGGACGGGTTTCATAGACTACTTCTACACATCGAAGACTTATACCACATATCCTAACTAATATTTGCTGTTTTGTTGGATATTTGTTGTCTCGATCCCCAATCTCATCAGATTGCCGTCATCAGGAACAGCCACTATGGCTAATTAATCCCACGTAAATAATTGCGATCGATTCCTGAACAGCGATTGTTAGACTGTTGCAACGGTCAAAACAGTTTTAAAATATAAGCTGGTACCAGATTGCTGACGGAAATTATGATCGATCAACCGCTAATTATTGCAGGTAAAACCTTTAACTCCCGACTGATGACGGGTACAGGGAAATATCGCAGCATAGTCGAGATGCAACAGAGCATCATCGCTAGTGGTTGTGAAATCGTCACTGTTGCCGTGCGGCGAGTGCAGACCAAAGCTGCCGGACATGAAGGTTTGGCTGAAGCCATCGATTGGTCAAAAATCTGGATGCTGCCCAATACAGCGGGCTGTCAAACTGCCGAAGATGCTGTGCGGGTTGCTCGGTTGGGTCGGGAAATGGCAAAATTGTTGGGACAGGAAGATAATAATTTTGTCAAATTAGAAGTTATTCCTGATGGTAAATATCTCTTGCCAGATCCCATCGGTACTCTCCAGGCTGCGGAACAGCTAGTCAAAGAAGGCTTTGCAGTACTCCCTTATATCAATGCCGATCCTCTACTTGCCAAGCGGCTAGAAGAGGCTGGTTGTGTGACAGTGATGCCGCTAGGATCGCCAATTGGATCGGGACAGGGGATTAGAAATCTGGCAAATATTCAAATTATCATTGAGAATGCTCATGTCCCTGTTGTTGTCGATGCGGGGATTGGTACGCCCAGTGAAGCTGCTCAAGCGATGGAACTAGGCGCAGATGCCCTATTGATCAATACCGCGATCGCCTGTGCCGCAAATGCCCCTCTGATGGCTGAAGCGATGGGTTTAGCTGCCACTGCGGGACGTTTAGCCTACCTTGCTGGGCGAATTCCAGTTAAAGCAGTAGCCGCAGCGAGTTCGCCACTAACGGGGACAATTAACGTAAGTTGCTAGTTACTTTTCAATAGACAACGGGGGACTAGGGGACGGGGAGACTGGGTTTCTTTTAACTATTCACTATTCACTATTCACTAATTCTCAACCGAACCATCGATCGCCGGATATTACGATCGCGAGATTATGAGCGATTATTAATGTTTCGTTACAATGGATGTAATGAGTGAAGTTGAAGCTTCCGAGCGCAGATTTTGGAGGTCGCGATTATGAACGGTAATATCCGTGTTGGTTCCCTGTTTGGTATTCCTTTTTACGTTAACCCGTCTTGGTTTCTAGTGTTGGGATTAGTGACTTGGAGCTATGGTGAAGGTTTGGCGGCACAGTTTCCGACTCTACCCAGCGGTAGCCCATTACTATTAGGCTTGATTACAGCACTGCTATTGTTTAGCTCGGTGCTTGCCCATGAGTTAGGACATAGTTTCGTAGCCATTAGACAGGGGATTAAAGTAGAATCCATTACATTATTCTTGTTTGGTGGATTAGCCAGCCTAGAAAAAGAATCTGAATCACCAGCCGCAGCTTTCTGGGTTGCGATCGCGGGCCCAGCAGTTAGCTTGTTACTAGCTGGACTCTTGACAGTTTTGGGCTTTGTGACTCATATGACTGGTCCCCTAGCCGCAATTACCGCAGTCTTAGCCGCAATCAATCTCTCTCTGGGCTTATTCAACCTCATCCCTGGTTTACCCCTCGATGGTGGGAATATTCTGAAAGCGATCGTCTGGAAAGTAACGGGAAATGCTTACCAAGGAGTCAAAATTGCGAGTATTGTCGGTCAAGCCTTTGGCTGGCTAGCAATTGGCTCGGGGCTGATTCCTTTATTTCTCTACGGTAGCTTTGATAATTTCTGGAATATATTAATTGGTTCGTTCCTACTCCAAAATGCTGGGAAATCTGCTCAATTTGCCAGAGTGCAAGAACGTCTCACCGGACTAACTGCGGCTGATGCTGTCACGCCTAATAGTCCAATTATTGCTGAAAATATCACTTTGCGGGAGTTTGTTGACCAACGCACACTGAGTCAGAGTAACTGGCAGAAGTTTCTCGTTACCAATGAGCAAGGTCAACTAGTTGGTGAACTAGCCCTGGATGCACTCAAAACGATCAAGCCGGATCTCTGGGCAAATACTTTAGTGAGTGAATTAATGCAATCGATCGAGCCTTCGACAATTATTACTGCCGATCGCTCCTTACTACAAGCGATCGAGCAGCTAGAGACTAAAAAGATTGCCACTTTAAGCGTTACAAATCAAGATGGTGTCTTAGTCGGACTCCTAGAAAAAACTGTCGTAATCGATCTACTCCGTCGTGAACCTCAACCAACTCCTGCATAGTTAAGACAAATCCCGCCTTCTTCAAAGAAGGCGGGATCTTAGTCAGCAGAAGTTAGCCAGGAATAAACTTCATCGATATTCCATTCATACAATACCGTAAACCTGTCGGCTTAGGGCCATCCTCAAACACATGTCCTAGATGTCCACCGCAACGATGACAATGTACTTCTGTGCGCTTAACAAATAGTGTTCGATCGACTGAAGTATCGATTGCCCCAGGAATGGGATCGTAAAAGCTGGGCCATCCGGTACCACTATTAAATTTAGTATCTGAGACAAATAGGGGTAAATCGCAGCCAGCACAGACAAAAGTGCCTTTGCCATATTCCTTATCCAGAATGCTAGAACCAGCCCGCTCAGTGCCGTGCTTCCGCAGCACCTTGAACTGTTCGGGAGTCAGTAGCTGCCGCCATTCATCTTCAGTTCGCGTAATTTCAAATTCGTTTGGTTTACTGGTCATTGGTGATGATTTGGTTGATACATAATAAAGTCCGCCAGCCGCAGCTAGTGCAGATGCGACTCCAGCCGATAAGAGAGTTCTTCTTTGCATTTATACCTATGCTATCGAAAAAAACTCCTGCCCGATGGACAGGAGTTGATAAATAGTCAGATTGATGTCACCAATTAGGCAATATCATTCATTGAAACTACAGGTTCATTCTCACGATCGATCCCTTTCTCGAAGCCAGCAGCCGCAGCGCGGGCGCGTCCGGCGTGCCATAAGTGACCGACGAAGAAGAAGAATCCTAAGACGAAGTGAGAACAAGCTAACCACGCCCGAGGTGAAACGTAGTTGAATGCGTTGGTTTCAGTGATCACACCACCCACAGAGTTCAAGGAACCCAATGGTGCGTGAGTCATGTACTCAGCCGCACGACGTGCTTGCCAAGGTTGAATATCATTTTTCACCTTGCTCAAGTCTAGACCGTTAGGCCCACGTAATGGCTCCAACCAAGGACCTTGGAAATCCCAGAAGCGCATTGTTTCACCACCAAAGATGATTTCTCCAGAGGGAGAACGCATCAAGTATTTACCTAAACCAGTCGGACCTTGAGCGGTAGCAATGTTCGCACCCAAACGTTGGTCGCGGATTAGGAAGGTTAAAGCTTGTGCTTGAGAAGCTTCAGGACCAGTAGGACCAAAGAACTCACTAGGGTAAACAGTATTGTTGTACCAAACCATGACTGACGCAACAAACGCCATCAAAGATACCGCACCTAAACTGTATGAGAGATAGGCTTCACCAGACCAGATCAATGCCCGACGCGCCCAACCAAAAGGTTTGGTGAGGATGTGCCATACACCACCAGCAATACAGATCAAGCCGACCCAGATATGACCGCCAACTACATCTTCTAAGTTATTGACACTGATAATCCAACCTTCGCCGCCAAATGGAGCTTTGATCAGATAACCAAAGATAATAGCGGGGTTGAGAGTAGGATTAGTAACAACGCGAACGTCACCACCACCTGGTGCCCAGGTATCATACAAGCCACCAACGAACATAGCTTTGATGACTAAAAGCAATGCGCCAACACCTAAAATGATCAGGTGGAAACCCAAGATTGAAGTCATTTTATTCTTGTCTCTCCAGTCGTAACCGAAGAAAGAAGAATATTCTTCTAAGGTGTCAGGACCGCGCAGTGCGTGATACAAACCACCAACACCAAGTACTGCAGAAGAGATTAGGTGCAATACACCGACGACGAAATAAGGGAAAGTATCCACAACTTCACCACCAGGACCAACACCCCAACCTTGGGCTGCCAAGTGAGAGAGTAAGATGATCCCTTGTTCGTACATCGGTTTCTCGGGTACGAAGTGAGCCACCTCAAACAGGCACATGGCTCCAGCCCAGAAGACAATTAAACCAGCGTGGGCAACATGTGCGCCCAACAGCTTACCAGACAGATTGATCAAACGTGCGTTTCCAGACCACCAGGCAAACCCAGTTGAATCTTGGTCGCGCCCACCTGTCAACATTGTAGTATTAAAGGGCGTTTCCACTCTTGAAGTACCTCTATCAATGAACTATAAATACGGATAAAAAACCGGAAGATAATATAGATTGTACATTTATCTTCCGACGTTTCAAAATTTAGAGCGCGTTACCGCGAGGTAGGACTTCCTCTGGGAAGATAAATTGCTCGTGAGGTTGGTCCTGAGGAGCCATCCAAGCACGGATACCTTCATTGAGCAGAATGTTCTTGGTGTAGAACGTTTCAAACTCAGGATCTTCAGCAGCTCTCAATTCTTGAGATACGAAGTCATAGGCTCGGAGGTTTAGAGCTAAACCAACGATTCCCACGGAACTCATCCATAAGCCCATTACAGGGACAAACAGCATAAAGAAGTGTAACCAACGTTTGTTGGAGAAAGCCACACCGAAGATTTGCGACCAGAAACGGTTAGCAGTGACCATCGAGTAGGTCTCTTCGGATTGAGTAGGGTCAAATGCGCGGAAAGTGTTCGCATTTTCGCTATCTTCAAACAAAGTGTTTTCTACAGTTGCACCGTGAATTGCACACAGGAGCGCACCACCGAGAATACCAGCAACACCCATCATGTGGAAGGGGTTGAGTGTCCAGTTATGGAAACCTTGGAGGAATAAGATGAACCGGAAAATTGCAGCTACACCAAAGGAAGGTGCGAAGAACCAACCAGATTGACCCAATGGGTAAATCAAGAACACGCTAACAAATACGGCAATCGGTCCAGAGAAAGCGAGGGCGTTATAAGGACGAATACCAACTAACCGAGCGATCTCAAACTGACGTAGCGTAAAACCGATCAGACCGAACGCACCATGTAGGGCGATGAAATTCCAAAGACCACCAAGTTGGAACCAGCGTGTCAAGTCACCTTGAGCTTCCGGTCCCCATAGGAGCATGAGCGAATGACCTACGCTGTTGGGCGGAGTCGAGACAGCCGCAGTCAAGAAATTGCAACCTTCAAGGTAGCTAGAAGCCAAACCGTGACTGTACCAAGAAGTAACGAATGTAGTACCGGTCATCCAGCCACCGAGGGCTAGGAAGGCGCAGGGAAATAGTAAGATGCCAGACCAACCGACGAATACGAACCGATCTTTTTTTAACCAGTCGTCGAGAACATCAAAGATGCCTCTTTCGGCTTCCTGGCGACCAACTGCAATAGTCATGGTGCAGTAAAACTCCAGATTTTATAAGAACATAATTGTTTGCACCTAGTTAAGTAGTTGAATACTTTAAGTTAGGCACGCTAGGAATACACTGATTTATTAAATCAGTTTACGTTTCTTCACTAAGTTTAATATAATTACGTCAGAATGGGCAGTACATTCGCTATTTTTTCGGAAAATTTAATATTCTCTCGCTAAAACCCTGAGTTTACTCTCATTTGCTGAGTGCCACTAAGTATAAATACTTATAAATTACCTTGAGCTAATTTTTTGGCACTCAATTGGGCATTGGCTTACAATTGGGATTCACGCATACCAAAATATCCCTTTCTTATGTACGTTATCGAAATCTGGATTAAGGATACAGCAATGGCTCTGTCCGTGCAACGTAAGACGGTCGAAGAAGCTACCGCCGTCTATCAACAAGTGTTGGCCGCGATCCAGTCGAGCGATCGCACTCTGCTAGAATTAACCTGCGATCGCCAGCCAGAAAAAAAAATTGCTGTGTTGACAGATTTGATTGTCGCCACCCAAATGTACGAAAAATCTGGTGCGGCGGCTTCAGGGAAAACACCTGGATTTATCACCTTTGCTGAATCTTAGGCGATCGATAACTAACCAGCAAAATAACTAAGTTCAGACTTTGGGCGATTTGAGACTGCACATCGGTCGTCCAGAGTAGGGATATCTTTTCTAGTTTGAGTAACATGAGCGAATCTTTACCACTAACATCACCAGCAAACGGCTTGCCGTCTGCGACAGCAATCGAGGTAGAGAATCTATCCTTTGCCTGGGAATCTGGCGAAACTGTCCTTGATAGTTGTTCTCTCTCAGTACCCAAAGGCGAGTTTTGGATGCTACTGGGGACTAATGGTAGTGGTAAATCCACTTTGTTGCGACTACTCGCTGGATTGCTTGTACCTCAAGTTGGTACGATTAGTATTTATGGCGGTTTGGGAATTGTCTTTCAAAATCCCGATCGCCAGTTAGTGATGCCAACTGTCGGTGCGGATATTGCTTTTGGCTTAGTCGCCGAAAAACTCACACCATCCCAAGTTCGCCATCGCGTCACCGAAGCTTTGAATGCTGTTAATTTAGTCGATCTGATCCGTCGCCCGATTTATGCTCTCAGCGGCGGTCAAAAGCAGCGTGTAGCTATTGCTGGGGCGATCGCACGGCAAGGAATCGAAACAATTTTATTTGACGAGCCTACTGCCCTTCTAGACCCTGATGCCCAATTAGATCTAGTCGCTCAAGTCCAACAGCTTGTCAAAAGTCGCGGTTTAACAGCCCTGTGGGTGACTCATCGGCTTGAAGAACTGGACTATTGCGATGGAGCCTTTTTACTCGAACGTGGTAAGTTGGTTGATCGCGGCAATCCAGAACGAATGCGGCAAAGACTGATGCAAGAGATAGAACTTTGACATATTTCCCTGGCTCGATCCCCCTAGCCATCATGTCCACAACTTGTTAAGATAAAGCAGTCAATATGAAAATTTATTAAGAATCTTGTGAATTAGATCATGGCTCCTTCACGTAAACAAGCAGTGTTGCTCGTTGACGGCTACAACGTGGTTGGAGCCTGGACTGATCTGCACGATACCCACAGGTATTCCAATGGTAAACAATCCAACAAGATCAACCCATTACAATCAGGATCGAGACAAGATCTAGAGGCTGCTAGGGAAAAGCTCGTTGAGGCGTTAATTAATTATAGTGCTTTTGAAGATTACAATACGAAAGTAGTTTTTGATGCTTATAGCAGAGACGCACCCGCCTATTGCGAGACGGTCACGCCCAATCTGTCAATTCACTACACTGATTTTCTCGAAACTGCCGACACCTACATCGAAAAATTCTGCGCCGCCTTTCGCCACGATCTCCAGTACTCAGCTTCCAGACTGATTGTAGCTACATCCGATCGCGCCCAACAATTAACTGTCGTTGGCTTTGGGGCGGAATGGATTTCGGCATTGCAACTGATTTCTGATGTTGATTTCAGTGCCAAACGATCGCGAAAACGCCATCGTCCCCAACATAAATCTTCTGGTCGGTTTCTCTTTAATTCTCTCGATCCCCAGGCTCAAGCTAGACTTTCAGCACTACGACATGGGATTCAGTTGGAAGAGTAACCCAAGATCAGTAGATCGCAAAGTCAATCGAAAATGGGTAAATAGATAGCTGTTGAGCGACGGGAAACGGTCGCTCAACAGCAGTAGAATAGTAGACGGATGGGTGGGATTTTTGGATCATCGCGCCCAATAGATAACTTTCTTTTCGATGGCGACAAACAGGGTATAAAGTATTACCCCTAAGATAGCTAGAGTAATCAGCGCGGCAAAAGCCAGCGGGACATTAAAGTCAGATGCCGCCTGGACGATGAGATAACCTAAGCCAGCATTAGATGCGATCGATTCAGCAATTACCGCGCCGATGAAGGAAAAAGAAACGGCAATTTTGAGAGAAGCGAAGACATAGGGTAATGTGTGTGGCCAGCCAACTTTTTGGAAGATCTCAAAATTTGACGCACCCAAGGCGCGCATCACATCTTTCATTTCCGGCTCGATCGTTTCTAACCCTAATGCTACGTTAACAGCGATCGGAAAAAATGCTAATGCAAAGGCAGTCACGATCGCTGGAATGGCATTAGCACCAAACCAAACAGCCAGGAGCGGGACTAGCGCAGACTTGGGAATAGTATTAAAGGCAACTAATAATGGATAGAAAGTTAAATAAATAAATTTGGAGTAACCAATCAGAAAACCCAGCGCAATTCCTACGATACTGGCCAACGCAAAACCAGCAAAGGTAGTCCAAACAGTTCTCCAAGAGTTTTCCAGCAGTTGTGGCGCAAATTTGATGGCAGCTTCGATAATTTTAGAAGGTGCAGGTGGCACTGGTCGCTTGAAGAATGAGTGATAGAATGAGCTGGCCGAGCTTTAATAGTCGAAGATGAAGTGTCCAAAATGCCAGAGTGAGCAAGTCGCAAGAAACGGTAAAACTAGATTAAAAGGTGGAAGTCAAATCCAAAA
>JBGSPI010000106.1:0-5135 GCA_041738715.1 Chamaesiphon sp. | reverse complement strand
GTTTGGCATGGTCACGATTCGTTGTCCGCTTTTTTGGCATCGGTCACACGGTAGGTTCTAACTCTGTGCTAGTCTGAGTTTGACATCAAATCTTTCTCTCCTTGACAAACCTCGCTTTTTCTTAACTTGTCACTAATCGGGGAACCCGACGTAAAAAGCGCATCAAGACAGAGGGCGCAGAGTAAGGAATCTATAGTTTTCAGGCGGGAAGGGAGTATCTTGTTAGGGTTTAAGGGGTGCTTGTTACCCCTTCAGCTATTCTCTGGATAATTTCAGATGGTTAGGAACTGGAAAAGATCCGTAATGTACTATAAATTCATGCCAATGATGTTGTCTTGCCTTAGATTCAACAAGATCTAGCGTTGGTTGAAGGCTGCGGGTAAATGATGAGATGATATTCCGATCGAGAAATTCCACCAGCAGGCGTTGACAGCCCAGACTTTGCCAGATAATGCGATCCAATTATTGTTGTTTGATCGCTTGAGATATTAAAACATTTAGATCACCATTAAACATTTGATTTTTGACCCTAAACGTTCCCAATGCTGTCTTAACTGCCCTAGCCACGGCTATAACACTAGATAATTTAACTTTGTAGCTAAATATTGAATCAAAGTTAATGGATCTACACCTAAATCCCTTCTGTCTGTAGCTGCTAGCATTGCAGCTTGACTATGCCACCAAGCCGCAGTTGCCACAAGATCTGTAATAGCTAAGTTTTGCTGAATATTTGTCGCGACTAATCCGCCAATTAATCCGGTCAAAACATCACCACTACCACCCCTAGCTAAAGCTGGAGTACTTTCTGGGATAACTATCACTCGCCCATCGGGCTGGGTGATTGTCGTTCTCGCACCTTTTAATAAGATAATTGCTTGACTAAGTTGAGCCGCTGCAATTGTCGCCGTCAGTTTATTGGTAATTGGAATATTTGTAAATAGTCGCTTAAATTCACCGACATGCGGCGTGAAAATAGTTAATGATTTTCGGCAACTAATTGCTTCGTTGACACCAATTTTAGCAATAATATTTAGTGCGTCGGCATCGAGAATCACCGGACAATTTGCTTGGAAAATCTGCGTAACTACGTTCACTGGTTGTTCTGTTAAACCGCACCCACAGGCGATCGCGTTATATTTAGCCAAATCTAGATTCGGTAAAGATTTAATTGTGCCCATTTCAGTTTCTGGACAAGAAACAATTAAAGCTTCAGGTAAATAATTTAATAATAATGGTTTCAATGATTTGGGAACAGCAATCGATAACATCCCTACCCCAGTAGCTCGCGCACCCAATCCGGCTAAAATTGCCGCTCCAGCATACTGTTCGGAACCGACAATTAATAATAAATGACCTTGTTGATATTTATGAGTAATGCTCGATCGAGTTAGCGGTAAATTAGCGATCGCTAAATCTGCGATCATTCTCGTTACTACTGGTTGTTTGCCGACTACTGCATAAATGTCTACCAAGGGTAAATCGAAATCAATTAATTCAGTTTTTCCTAAATATTCTATCGCCTGTTCCTGGATAAAAGCTAATTTCCATAGTCCCAAACATAGGGTATGAGTTGCTCTAATGGCAACACCTAAAGGTTCACCCGTATCTGTATGAATACCTGAAGGTAAATCGATACTAACAACTGGTATATTTAAGCGGTTGATTAACTCGATCACATCATGTAAATTACCCGTGATTTCTCTATTTAAACCGAAGCCAAATAGCCCATCTATGATCGCATCACAGTCACTCAAATTTTTCACATTATCGACAATTCTTATCCCTAAACTTACCATGTATCTATAATGTCGATCGGTTAACTCCTTCAACTGATCTGATACTATATAAACAGAAACTTCATAGCCTTGAAAATACAACTCACGGGCAACTACTAGGGCATCACCACCATTATGCCCCATGCCTACCAAAATACCCACTCGCTGACCATGGAATCGCGGATACAAAACTTGAAAGCGGCGCGCAATTAATCCCCCGACTTTTTCCATCAGTGCAGGAATCGGCATTCCTGCCGCAAATACCCTGCTTTCAATCTGCTGCATCTGTTCGGTAGATACTACCAACTGATTAATTTGTTGAGTGCGAGTCAGCATTAGTTATATATCAATCCTATTTAATTTACAATTAAAAATTCTAACTAATTCATTCTTCAGTCATACTAATTATCCAATTAATCCAACTAACTATTGTTGAGTAACGTCGCTCATAAGTTGATTCTGCATTAATATTCCATAGGGACGAATTACGCATTATAGCAACGACCTCCCTTTTTACTGGCATCTGACCAGTTTTGAAATACATTTTCAAAACATCTCTAAATACCGAATGAGCCAAAATAATTCTTATGAATTCAATTTGCCTGTCAAAAATGGAAAGATTAAATATATCTTGACCTTTCGCTGTCAAACAATAAACGGTCGTGCTATTTTGTCTGTTGCATTCGATTAGCTCTAGATACTTACCAGCATCAGAATAATATGTTGCTTGCCTTGGAACAAAATTATAATTTTGAGTAATTTCTTCTTTTGTTAGACTATTTTTTTGCTTTAAAAGTTCACATAAATTAATTACGCGCTCGAAGGAATCTGCTTGTGGAAATGGTATCGCAGGTTCACTAACGACTGCACTATTATTTAAAATTTTTTGAATAGTTTCAATGTTAATTGTAGTATCTTGGAATTGATATCTTTTTTGATTAATCAGTTCAATCGAATTGTAATAATTCTTATCATTAAAGACATATTCTCTGAGATGAAAAATACCATTTGTGTAAACTAAAAAGATAGGGCGTACTTTCTTATGAACCTTTGAGTTGATATTAAAATTAAAATAAGATGAACTCATTCTCCCATTTACAGTAGGATACAAACTATCTTCACCTGTAAAATCTTGAATAATCCTAGAGACAAATGCACAATTTATTGCGATTGCTTCGCTTGTAATATTTTCATGATCGAGGCTTTCTAAAAAAGTAGGAAAATCTATTTTATTAATTTTAATATCATCGTTAGTGAACGAATGAAATGTTTCAAACGATCCAATAATGTAGCTACCTCTGCTTATTGGTAAAATCGATAAATTATTATCTAGGAATAATTCAGGAAGTTGCGATTTGTGATCGAACTTAGTCATTAATCGAGATTCTCGTCCGCCAATTTTGTTTATATAATTCGAGGAAATTACAACTTGGCCTGAATTTTTTAACTTATTTATTATTTGATATTCTTCAAATATTTTCCTCCAAGCTTTATTGTTTTTAGATTCAGTCATAATTTTTTATTAGAATCTCTTCTATTTCACCTCGCTTTTCACTATCCGAATTTATAGAGCGATTGGCTTTTATTGTATGAATACTGTATTTTTTATACTCTTCTTTAAGAAAATCTGATGATGAATTAGATTGTAAAAATTTAACTCCTTTTTTATCTAGTTTATCACAAGCTTCTCTTAGCCTAATTTGGTCGGACATATCCCATCCACCCTGTATATATCCTGTGAAATTTGAACTTTCAGAAACTGGATAATATGGAGGATCTAAATACACAAAAGATTTATTATCTGCTTCTCTTAAAACTTCCTCATAATCTGTGTTTAATAATTGAATATTATTATTGTTCAAATAATAACTTACTGCTCTTAAAGTTGGCTCGTTTACTATGTTTGGATTTTTATATTTTCCGAAAGGAGAATTGAACTCACCAGAATTATTAACTCTATACAGCCCGTTATAGCATGTTTTGTTAAGATAAATTATTCTAGACGCTCTTTCTACATCTGTTAAGTTTTTAAAGTCTTCTGTTCGATCTAAACAACGAATCTTGTAAAAATAATCTGATTCATTTTTGTGCTTTTGAAGATCTACAATAAGGCTTTCGAGATTGTCTTTCACAACCCTGTATACATTTATAAGTTCTGAATTAAAGTCATTTACAATAGCTTTTTTAGGCTGAAGATGAAGTAACACAGCACCACCACCAACAAAAGGCTCAATATATTTATACTTCTTTATATTGTCAGGCAAATGCTCAACAATTTTAGGCATAATTTGTCTTTTGCCTCCTACCCACTTCAAAAATGGTGCGACTAATTTATTTGTTGCCATTGTTATTGACTTTCCATCAAGAATCTTAATCGATATATCAATCCAGAAGATTACTGGATATTTTGATAGTATACATGATCTACTTAATTTATTGAACTTATCAACAAAGTAATCTAAATCAACCTCAGATACTTCATGAAAAAATGAAAACAGAGAATTCTCCTCATTTTAGGTTATGGACACCATATTCACGATCCGATCGACCACTTCATCGATAGTCAAACCATCGGTAATAATTTCCACGGCATCGGCAGCTTTTTTTAATGGAGCGATCGAGCGAGTACTATCAATTTCATCCCGTTCGGCGATCGATCTTGCCAATTCTGCTAAATTTACCTCACCTTGACCTCGATCGATCAGATCCTGTTGTCTTCGTCTAGCGCGTTCTTCTACGGATGCCGTCAAAAAAATCTTCACCTGGGCATTAGGAAATACATGAGTACACATATCCCGTCCTTCCGCCACAATCCCACCATTCGCCCCAATCGACTGCTGTTGCTTGACTAGTGCGGCTCGAACTACCCCTAATGTGGCAATTTGGGAGACTTTACTCGTCACTTCCTGCGTCCGAATTGCTGCTGTCACGTCGATATCATTCACGACAACTCTCTCGCCAGTTAAGACAATTTTCGCGCCATCGACCAACTGAGCAATCCCGATCTCGTCATCGAGGGCTAAATTCGCCTCCATCACCAGATATGCGATGGCACGGTACATTGCCCCTGTATCGAGGAACAACAGTCCTAAGCGGGCAGCGACAAGCTTGGTAACGGTGGATTTACCTGCCCCTGCGGGGCCGTCGATAGCGATGATGGGGAGTTGGGGGGGCATGGGATAAGAAAGGTATCTTTACTATGGAGATTGCTAGTGTGTAGAACCGGAGATCTGGGGGTACTGTCTTGTCTCGCTAAACCGTCGGGGAACCCGACGAGCGCGAGCCGCCGACCCTCCAGACCCCCCGTTGAGGGGCGGAACGCCGCCCCTCAAACTCCCCTGCGTATTTTGGTTGTTTTTA
>JBGSPI010000004.1:0-17531 GCA_041738715.1 Chamaesiphon sp. | reverse complement strand
GTTGCTTATCTGGGTGGTTATCTCGAACATCGACGTAAGACTCCGATTGGCATCCAAGTTCTCTGGCGTGGTTGGCTAAAATTACATGATCTTTGCCAAGGCTGGCAGCTTGCTAGAGGCACTTAACGTGAAAAGTCAGTTGCTTATCAGTTTAGCCAAGCTAGTTGTAAAATAACTCTGTCGTAAGTACTGTATTTCAAAGTTTTTAGGTATTCCTAATAATCGTCTCTTTCCATCCAATTCTCGATTACCGACCGTAAGCTATTGCTCTTGGCGTTAGCCTACGGTCGGCAAGAGCAAACGTGACTCTACCGCCGACGCGCCAAGCTGATTATCAAGCTCAAGAAGTGGCTCGATTAAGATGAGAATTACGATCGAGTTGTTTAATTACAGATATTATTAACGCGATTAGGACGATCGTACCTAAATCTCGACGAAAATAATTAACACCTTGGGTGATTTCGAGGAACGACCAGTAAAGAAGAGAACTAAAAGCTAATAAATCTAAGCCAAGTTTAACTTGACCAGTTTTGAAGACTAACTTTAGTAATGTAGCCGATCCCCAAATTAAGATCGGTAGATTGGGTAATTGACCGATGACAATCTCTCCAGTACCATCTCGAAATAGTCGGTCGAATAAAGTGTCCTTCATTGGTTTAAAGGGTGTGTATTTAATTAAATCTTTGCGCCGCCATTAGCACAGATTTCTTGACCTGAGATCTATCGCCATCGGTAATCAAGGTTTTCAAGTCTTGGGCGGCGGCATAGGTTATTCAATTCACGATTCTAAGCTTCAGCCCAGAGTTCGCGCACGCCAGCTTCCGGCAACCAACTAGAAATCTCTGCAATTCGCTCTGGCGTGAGTTCCTTTTTAGTTGCAGAGAACACAGCTTTAACAGCTTGCTTGCGCTGACCATCTTTATGGTCAGTATCTCGTTCTAGTCCGCCTTCATTAGCCGCTCGGAAAAAGAAGCGATCGGAATCAATTTTGAAGATGCCTGGACCTTGCCACGGTGGACGTACCCGACTCAAGAAAGCGACGATCGGATTGCTATCTTTCCAGAGATCGGTTACTTCCAGTTGCAGAGCTTTTTCCTTAGTGGGCATGGCTGGTTCATGCAACTCATCAGCCACTCGGTCGGCTGCTTCAGTTGTCATCAGGTCGCGCATAATCCGAAACACAACTTCCGTAAAATCTCGGGCATCATAAGGATCGGCAAAGCCACCTTCAACCATCACATATTCCAAAAAAGACCGATCTTTGTCAGCAAATATTGCTCTGGGATCTTCGATTTCAGTCGGATCGACATCTGATATATGTTTTTTCAATGTTCCATCCGGGTTAAGTGCTGTTAGTTGCTCTGTCTTTGGTGGATCTATTTGCGTTTTATCTGGCATAACTTTTTTGATGATTTAAGTTAGGATTTGATCGATAGTAATCATGTTATGTAATCTCCAGCGTTGAGGCATCTTTCAAAAGTTAGATCTGTGATCGGTTAAAAGGTAGAGATTCTAGAGGCTGTTTGGAAAGTCTGTTTTGTTACCTGTGACAATAAAAAATCCTTCCTAGCATCCTAAAAAAGCAGGCACTGTCCCGTTAAAGAGGGATTGAGGAAAGCTAGAATATACCGCGATCGCCACTGAATCCGATCGAGATTAATCTTGATCGAGTGATTCTCAAGATCACGAGTTACGCAGTTGGATGAGCTTTTTTACCCCTTCATCGACTTTTCAAACATCCTCTAAGATTGATTTTTCTCTCATTTAAGGAATTAACTGGTACTTTGGTGTAGGTAAAAGTCAAGGTTGATACATTAATGAGTGAGTGTCCATATCTATGAAATACTGGCAACTAATCGGTGTAGTGGGAGTAGCGATCTCCCTCGTCGGCTGTAATCGACAGCAGGTGAGTGAAACAGTCTCCAGTCCAGCACAATCACCCATTCTGCTCCCGACACCAAGTAAAGTCTGGATGACGGAATTTAGACAGATCAATGGGACGCCATATCTGTATGCCCCGATTTATGTCGCCACAGAAGAACGCACAAATATCCTCAAAGAGCTTAAATCAGCTAGCAGCTATGGAGATCGCTATGGTGAACTTGACATTCGGAACTATATGTTCCTGCATCGAGATAACCTCTCAGCCAGCAAATTATTATCAAATAATACTGGGCGACTACTCGAAATGGAGCAGATTGGCGAACCTGCACCACCGGATAAATCAGCGCAAGAACCAGCCCGAAGTAGTTGGGTTAAAAAAGTCCAAACTCTTTGGTATATCAAGGTTTCTGCTGATACAAATGGCGATAAAATACTTGATGATCGAGACCGCAAACAAATTGCGATCTCAGACGTTTCCGGTGCAAATTATACTGAAATTATTAAGGATATTGATAAAATCTTATTAGTCTACCCCAAAGGTTTAGAGCGGCGGTTAGTTATTTACACTTCCGGCGACGGGCGTTTTGTTGCTGATATCGATCTGTCCAAGCGTCAAGCCATTGTCAAACAGCTACCAGCTTTGAACTAGGCGATCGGAGATCGGCCCAAGCCACTGTTTTCTAAAATCGTGAGGTACACTGTAGATTGACAGGCAGCATGTTAGTGGGAGGAAGTTGCTTTGGACGAGTTACGAACGGCTCTAGAATTGGCTACTGAAGACGAGCTACAGCAATTAACCAAAATTCTGTTTAGCCGGAAGTTCAATCCATTAGACTATGTAAGTACGCCGGACTTAATGGAGATTCAGAGTCAAGCGCGAGACACTTGGCTGGATGCGATCGAGGATCGATTTAGGTTTTTAGCTGCTGATGGAATCACTGTTTTGCAAGGGCGGACTCAGGCAGTTAGCTATCGTCAAGCATTGGTTAGGGTGTGTCGGTATCTCAAAATTCCCTATTCCACCCAACTCAGCACTACAGAATTAGAAGCAGAAGTATTCTTGCATTTGATGGGCAAAAGCTGGCACAAACTACCTAGCAGCGATCGAGGTGCATTGACAGTCAAGGTGCAGGAATCCCTCGCCAAAACTAGATTTGACCAACCCTTACCCGCACATATTCAACACGATCCGATTAAATTAATTTTAAAGGGTAGTAGCGCGATCGCGGTTAGTTCTGTCATCAAACCATTGGTTCTGCATCAAATCGCCCGTCAATTTGCCCTCCACTTTGCCAGCTATCAAGTTGCCAAACAAACACTGATTCGCGGCGGAATTGCCGCTACCAGCCAACTGCAAAGTTATATCGCTCTGTATATGGCTAGACGGGGAATGGTGCTTTCAGCAGCCCAGCAGGTGTCAGTACGCGGTATATTTGCGATTTTAGGACCAGCCATGTGGGGCTGGTTTTTTGCCGATCTCGGCTGGAGATCGATTTCGACTAATTATGGGCGGATTATCCCTACCATTGTGGCATTAGCCCAAATTCGCTTGACTCGATCGACTGATTGGGATTTAGCTTGTGTTTAGGGGCTGCGGATGAGGGATATGGTGAAATTGTTGCCATGACTACTGCTTTTGAGAAAACAAGTTGGGGTTGGCAGATTGAGCAACTCCAACAACAGTTGTCTGAATGGATTGAGGTCAAATTAAGATCTGTTGATGTGGAGCCGCAGTTCGATCCATTTCCCGCTTGGTTTGGTACGTTTTTAGTCAGATTATGTTGGTTGATTTTAGCTGGATTATTACTCTGGTTTTGTTATCGGGTGATTTATCCCTATTGGCAACAGTGGATAGCTAAACATAAATACGGCAAAGTGGAGCCAACTCGATCCACCGTACAGACATTTACACTAACAGAATTACTGGCAAAATCTCAACAGTTTGAGCGCAATGGCGACTACACTCAAGCGATTCGCTGGTTATATTTAGCCGCACTTCAGCGATTAAATGATGCTCAGTTAATTGCCGATCTACCAAGTCGAACCGATCGCGAATATCTTAAATTACTAGATACCTTTCCCCGGATCAGATCGGGCGACATCCTCATCACCACTCACGAACAGCTTCACTTTGGTGATGCCCAGATGACCGCCGCAGATTTCGATCAATGCCAGCGAGCTTATCAACAGATTGAGTCAGAATTAGGGCTAATCTCCAAAGCCTAATTAGAAGATGCAGGATTTGACAAAGTTATTAAAAAAATATTGGCAATTTGTATTTTTGGGCATAGTTGCGATCGTATTATACACAATTGTCAGTGCCACAAGTGGCGATCCTCGGCAGATAGGATCGAGCTATAGTATTGCCCCAAATGGCTATGGTGCTTGGTATCAAATGATGATCGATCGCGGTGTCAAAATCCAGCGATGGGAAAAATCCTTTGCTCAACTGGCAGCAGATTCAACCTTAGAACAAGGCGTGACACTGCTGCAAGTCAATAGCCAACTAATACCCCTTAAAGTCACCCCTCAACAGCAAGAGTGGGTCAAACAGGGCAACACAATCATCATCCTGGGTGTCGCAGCCCCTGCCTGGGATATCCCATTTAAAGCCAAGTTAGACAGTCCACAAGGCTTGGTCAGAATCGATACTACCCGCAGATTTGGATCCTTGAATTTCAGCTTGGGATTGCCCTCAAATCCGCCAGCATCGGCTATTTTGCAAGATCGCACGGGGAATGTCATCACCCAATTTAACTTAGGTAAGGGGCAAGTTATTGTTGCCACTACGCCACATGTGGCTGCCAATGCCTATCAAGATTCTCGACCAAATTATGAATTGTTAGCCGCAATTGCCACTAACCAACGGCAACAAATTATCGTCGATGAATTCATCCACGGTTATCGTGATCGATCGGCTATAAGTGATGCAAAAACAGGTAATTTCTTAGAATATCTAACTGGTACTCCCTTCATCATTGTCTGTCTCAATCTTGGACTGATCGTACTTGTCCTAATTTGGCAACAAAATCGAAGGTTTGGCAAAGTTCTCATTCCGAAACCACCAGAAATTGAAAATAGTGAAGCCTATATTCAAGCTCTAGGTGGTGTGTTACGACAAGCAAATAGTAGCGAATTTGTCGTCCGAAATATTGGTAAAGCCAATCAACTATCCTGGCAACAAAAATTGGGATTAGGTGGAGATCGACTAGTTGAAGTCAACATGATCGTTGCTGCTTGGGAAAATCAAACAAAATTACCCGCAGATGATCTCCGCTTTGTCTTACAATTAGCGACGGGCGATCGAAAGCTGACTCCCACTGAACTAAATCTTTGGCTGAACAAGGTGCAAATGATTAACTCTCAGATCTAGCGGGGGACGGGGGGACTGCTAACTGTCCACTTTCAACTTTCAACTTTCAACTTTCAACTCTCAACTCTCAACTCTCTACCCTATGACTCACGCTACCTTTGAAAAACTGGGTGCTGCATTAGAATCAGTTGTCTTTGGGCAAAAAGAAACCACTCATCAGCTATTAATTGCCCTCTTAACTGGCGGTCATGTCATTCTCGAAGGAGTGCCAGGGACAGGGAAAACAATGATGGTGAAGGTGCTATCCCAACTGATTCAGGCGGAGTTTCGGCGCATTCAACTTACCCCAGATATTTTACCCGCAGACATTTTGGGGACGAATATTTTCGATTTAAAAAATCAGGAATTCATCCTCAAAAAAGGGCCAGTATTTACGCAAATTCTCCTCGCAGATGAGATCAATCGGACACCACCGAAAACGCAATCGGCTTTACTCGAAGCAATGGCAGAAGGACAAGTGACTTTGGATGGGGAAAGTATGCCTTTGTCCGAGCTATTTTGGACAATCGCGACGCAAAACTCGCTAGAGTTTGAAGGTACTTATCCCTTACCAGAAGCCCAACTCGATCGATTTTTGTTTAAATTGATTATCGACTATCCTCCCGCAGCCGCAGAACGAGAAATGTTGGTGACGGCGCGGACGAGTCAGCCAGGTGGACGGAGTGAGGGGCAAATACTGCAACCAATTGCTACTGTAGCTGATTGTATTCGCGCTAGACGATCGGTACAACAGATC
The DNA here is from genome assembly GCA_041738715.1 of Chamaesiphon sp. Taxonomy (GTDB): domain Bacteria; phylum Cyanobacteriota; class Cyanobacteriia; order Cyanobacteriales; family Chamaesiphonaceae; genus Chamaesiphon. The sequence continues at coordinate 11,538 of JBGSPI010000004.1, read as the reverse complement.
GCGGTCAGCGAAAATTCGATCGATTATCTCCTTAATTTAGTGCAACAGACGCGGCAGCATCCAGATCTCAGTCTAGGAGCCTCTCCCCGTGCGGCGATCGCCTGGTTACAAGCCAGTAAATCCGCTGCATGGCTCGCTCGACGGGAGATGGTGATTCCTGATGATTTTAAGCAAGTCGCCTTACCGCTCCTCCGCCACCGTCTAATTTTGCGTCCAGAAGCTCAGTTAGATGGTTTGCAGATAGATAAGGTGATTGAAGGTTTAATCGATCGAGTCCCTGTTCCGCGTTAACATTAGCCCAGAATAGCGATCAAAATTACTTAATCAATCGACCCTAAATGTCCCATCTGTTATGACATGAGGCAGAAATTCTCGCACATCTGTGGGAAGTTTTTCGAGAAATAAGACTAAACACCACTGTTCTAAATCGTCTAAAAATGCCATCGATGGTACAAATATGGCGGTGGCTGCGGTGGTGTAACGGATAAAATTAGCACAGGCTCTAGCGATATCGCGATTTTTGAAGCAATCGGGGGCATTGGTGAGCGATAGTTCTTGCCACACTTCCGACTGACATAAGTTCACCACCCGTTCTAATCGGACATCAAAGCGATACACTGCCCGCTGTTGCGCCTGTTGTGCTAGTTGGGGGGTACGATCGATTTTAAAGTGTCTGGCATACTCAGCTAAAGCGACATTTGCTTGGTGCAACGCACGCTGAGGAAACCTCAGCGCGATTGCATCCGCTTTCTCTTTGGCTAGGTATAATGTCGGCTCACCTTGTAGGTTCCAGCGATTTTCAGCACTTCTGCCTGCATAACTAAAGTCGTAGATATCATATTGCCCGACAGCTAGTTTGGGAATGTGACGTACCGCATTTCCCGCCCAAGGTTGAATGTAAGACTGGATGGACATCCTTTAGTAGCCCAAGCCTTCAAAATCTGCTGCTAAAGCTCCAATTACCCGATCGTATTCGCCGATTGACATCAGATCGATCGCAGTATAACCATTAAATACTGGTAATGGGGTGGTGAGAAATTCCTTTAATCCATCGTTGCTGTAAACCATTAGCCCCAGAGTGGCGATCTCCTGAAGTTTAGCTAACCTGGCACGAACATCAGCATCTTTAAGGGGGAGATGTTGTTTCTCTGCTCGATTAACAGTTTTGGTGCTGACTTTGAGTAAGCTACTAAGTTTTTCTTGGGATAGGGATAGTTGTTCTCTAATCGCTGCTGGATCTAGTTTTGACAGGGTGATTGGAGTCATAGTTCGATGAGCATTTATTTTCATCCTAACAAAATGACTGGACAAATGTCCAGTCATTTTGTTGATGAGCAGTTTAGCCGATCGGTTCATCTTCAAAACTCTTTTGAATTTCCGCCATCACTTCACTAGCTTCTACATCATCAATATCTAGGACCGCCTGCAATTCTTTGAGAAATACCTGCGACTTGGCAGACAGATCCCCCGTCTCTGGATCCATTCTTGTTAGCACAGCCGCCGCGTAAGCATCTGGGACTAGATCGTCGGGGATTGCTTCATCGGCTGCATTAAACAGTGCGCCTAGTCCATCATCAGCACCGATCGCCGTCAGCCGATCGACCATTGTTAAAATATCTTCATCTGAGTATTCTGCATACAAGTCAAAATCCGCCAGAATATCCGAAAATAGATCTGGAGCCACTAAATCCTGCGGATCGTCTGCTAGAGCCGCAATTACGACGATCGCCGCCAAGCCTTCAGCTTCATTTAACTCAGTTTCTGTATCTTCTTCGGCATTGAAGATGCTATCGTACTTTGCCATATTTATACTTTTTGCTCGACTTCCCCTCGCTAGTCATACCAGATGCGATGGTCAAATGGAAGGGATAGTGATGTTCTGTAACAAATTTAGGGGCTGCTTTAGTTAATTTGTTCGCTAGAAATTGAGAATCGCCCTATCTGCGCAAGAATAGTGCCGAGGCAATGGTCACAACTGTTGCTGACGCGATCAGGCTAAAAGCTAAATTGACGATCGATTGATTCGCTTTTTGGTAAGTTTCAAATCGCTCATCCCATTTTTGGGTATTTTCTTTCATTTCAGCGACCTCGCTTCTAATCTCAGCAACCTCGCTTCTAATCTCAGCAACTTCGCTTCTCACTTCGACGACAAATCCACTGATCTGGGCTTCCAATCGATCGAATCGCTCTTCTGACATAACAATAATTTGAGGGTGAAATCTACCGCCATAATATCAAATTGGCGACCAACCATTTCAATCTAGCGATCGTACTGACACTTTCAGTACGGGAATTACACCACTTATCGTCAATTGTACGGAGAGAAAAATTTCAATATTTCCTGTAACCTAATAACAGCATCTAAAGTTTAAACTTTTGTAAAAGTTAAATACTTTAGCACCCCGAAGCCCCAGGGACTCGGTTTCCAATACTATCAAGGATTTCCTATGGTTGCAACTGCACTAAAACATGAAGTTAAGGATTTATCGCTCGCGCCTTTAGGCAAACAGCGGATTGAATGGGCAGGTCGTGAAATGCCTGTGCTGCGTCAGATTCGGGATCGGTTTGCAGCAGAAAAGCCCCTTGCAGGTATTCGCGTCGTTGCTTGTTGCCACATTACTACTGAGACTGCTCACTTAGCCATCGCGATCAAAGCCGCTGGTGCTGATGCGGTGCTAATTGCCAGCAATCCACTTTCCACTCAAGATGATGTTGCAGCTAGTTTAGTTGTTGATTATGGTATTCCTGTATTTGCCTTCCGGGGTGAAGATGAGGCTACCTACAAACGTCACGTCCAAACTGCACTCGATCACCACCCCAACATCATCGTTGATGATGGTTGTGACGTAGTTGCCACCATGGTACAAGAGCGTCAACACCAACTCGGTGAGTTAATCGGTACCACCGAAGAAACCACTACTGGGATCGTTCGCTTACAAGCAATGTTCAAAGCTGGTGTGTTAACTTTCCCTGCTGTCAACGTCAACGACGCAGACACTAAACACTTCTTTGATAACCGTTACGGGACTGGACAATCCACCCTCGACGGGATTATCCGTGCCACCAATATTTTATTAGCTGGTAAAACAATCGTTGTTGCTGGTTATGGCTGGTGTGGGAAAGGTACCGCCATGCGCGCCCGTGGACTGGGTGCAAATGTCGTCGTCACTGAGATTGACCCGACCAAGGCAATTGAAGCCGTTATGGACGGTTTTAGCGTGATGACAATGGAAAAAGCGGCTACTGTTGGCGATATCTTTATTACCGTTACTGGTAACAAGCACGTTATTCGCGGCGAACATTTCGATGTGATGAAAGATGGCGCGATCGTTTGTAACTCCGGTCACTTCGATATCGAAATTGACCTCAAAGCTTTAGCTAGCAAAGCATCTGCCGTTAACGTTGTCCGTAACTTCACCGAAGAATACAAGCTCAACAACGGTAAATCCGTCATCGTCATCGGTGAAGGTCGTTTGGTCAACCTAGCTGCTGCTGAAGGTCATCCTAGCGCAGTGATGGACATGAGTTTTGCCAACCAAGCGATGGCTTGTGAATATTTAGTCAAAAACAAAGGTCAATTGACTCCAGGCATTCACTCGATTCCAGTTGCGGTTGACAAAGAAATCGCTCGGTTGAAACTCCAAGCGATGGGAATCCAAATCGACAGTCTGACTCAAGATCAGATCGATTATGCTAACTCCTGGACTTCCGGCACTTAAATCTAGTTGCTAGTGGGGATGAAGTTTTTATCTTCTTCAAACCACTGGATCTAATTCTGTCAAGGACAGAATAAATAGTACAGCAGGGGTGAATTCACCCCTGCTTTTTGATGATTTTTGGCTCAGAGCCACTCGATCGCGGATAATAGTTCTGACTACCCTCGATCCGGTTTGGTTAAACATTTTTAGTCCGCCTTTGCGGACTTTGGAACATTAGCCGCGACGACCCTTCTGCGTTAGGAGACGCTTCGCGTTGGCGAAGCCTGCGCTTTGCGGTTACAGTCGCTAGCTAACCGAACTTGGCTCAATGAGATCGCAATCCTTCACCCCCACATCATGAAAATCCGTCGCCGACCACCTAGTTCAGCCGTCAATGTCAGTCATCTGGAATATCAAATCGTCGTTCCCGACAACAAACCTGAACATATCCTAGAAGAAATTGTTTGGTATAAAGAGCGAGAAGTTGCCCAGATGCGGGATAAATTGCCGCTCGCGACCTTACAAAAACAAGTACCAGATTTACCACCTCCATTAGATTTTCTCGGCGCGTTGAAGCAAGGAAAAACTCAGCCAGCGATAATTGCCGAAGTGAAAAAAGCTTCGCCGAGCAAGGGGGTAATTAGGGCTGATTTTGATGCGGTGGAGATTGCTAAATCTTATCAGCGTGGTGGTGCAAGTTGTTTGTCAGTATTGACCGATCGCAAGTTCTTTCAAGGCAGCTTTGAGAATCTCCAAAACGTTCGCCATGCGGTTGATTTGCCGCTGTTGTGTAAGGAATTTGTCATCTATCCTTACCAAATTTATTATGCTCGTGCCCATGGAGCCGATGCCGTATTACTCATCGCCGCAATTTTGGAAGATCAAGATCTTCAGTATTTTTTGAAGATTGTCCAGGGATTGGGAATGACGGCTTTGATTGAAGTTCACACACAAGAGGAGTTCGATCGAGTGTTAGGATTAGATGGTGTGAAACTGGTGGGAATTAATAACCGCAACCTCGCCGATTTTACCGTAGACTTACAGACTACCTGTACTCTGCTCTCCTCGCGCCAACAACAATTAACAGATCGCGGGATCATAGTTGTGAGTGAATCGGGACTATATACCAAAAAAGATCTTAAAATGGTAGCTGATGCTGGTGCCAATGGTGTCTTAATTGGGGAATCCTTAGTTAAACAGGCAGATCCTGGACAAGCAATTGTCAATCTGTTTTCAGCATAATCTTCGGTTAAATCTACCCATTCCAATCATCGCCGATCTATTCGGCATAAGGTGGCGACATATTCATGAATCGGATCAAATTACCTTCATTAGTACACTATGAACTGATTCTACAAGTTCTCGAACGCCAAACGATGATCGCCGCCGATCGCGATCCGATCGTCAGAGAAAGGGTTCAACAGTTGATTGTAACCCTGCGCAAAGCTCTGTCTCAACACAAGCTGTTGGAAGAGGTTTGCACTAATCAACAGATGCAGGTAGAACATGTTTGGGGACTTAATTCAGTTGTGACAACTGAGAGCGTAGAAGTTGGGGGTTAGGGAAAAGGGAAAAACCCATCTACCCCCGCATCTTACCCTTGAAGACTCCATTCTTCTCGCTACTCGATGTTTGATATTTATATTTATTTTTCTTGATATGTCTAATTTCCTGTTAGAAGTCGGTACCGAAGATTTACCCGCAGGGTTTGTGAGCGATGCAATTCGTCAGTGGAAAGCGATGATTCCCGCGAGTCTGACGGCTGAGTCTTTGACTAATGATGGGGTAGAGATTTATGCAACACCACGTCGGCTGGTAGCGATAATTAATAATTTACCAGACCGACAAGTCGATCGAGCAGAAGAAATCAAAGGACCATCAGCCGCAGCCGCTTATAAAGATGGACAACCAACACCCGCAGCGATGGGTTTTGCCAAGAAGCAAGGCGTAGACGTAACTAGTCTGGAACTACGTCCGACGGATAAAGGTGAGTTTATTTTTATCAAAAAAACGATCGCTGGTCGGGAGACTAGGGAAATCTTAACCGAATTGATTCCCCAGTGGATTTTTAAGTTAGAAGGTAAACGCTTGATGAGGTGGGCTGATGGGGATTTGAAGTTTCCGCGCCCGATTCGATGGACGATCGCTTTGTGGGACGATCGGATTTTGCCAATCGAAATCGTTAATGGTGAAGATGTGGTCAAAAGCGGTCGTCTGACTCAGGCACATCGGGTTTTACATCCAGCACCAGTTTCCGTCGGTTCAGCCACTGAGTATTTAAAAACCTTGGCATCAGCCTCTGTCAATGTCGATCAAGATCGCCGCAAAAGTGATATCCAGACCCAGATTCTGGCGGCGGCAGCAAAAATGGGTGGGGTGACGGAAATTTATCCCGATTTGTTAGATGAAGTTACTTATCTGGTGGAATATCCGACTGCGATCGTTTGTAAGTTCGATCAGGAGTTTCTCAAATTACCGACGGAAGTAATTACAACGGTAATGGTCACACATCAGCGATATTTCCCAATTTTCAAAGATGAGACCAAACAGGAATTATTGCCGCACTTTATTACGATTTCTAATGGCGATCCGGCTAAGTCTGATCTTATCGCGGCAGGAAATGGTCGTGTCGTGCGGGCGAGATTAGCTGATGGGCAATATTTCTACCAAGCAGATTTAGCTAAACCACTAGCTGATTATTTACCCCGACTGGAAACAGTGACATTTCAAGCCGACTTAGGTTCGGTAAAATTGAAGGTCGATCGCATTGTTAAAAATGCTAGCTCGATCGCTGCTCAATTAAATTTAAGTCCTCACGAATCTGAAAATATCGCTCGTGCAGCACTATTAGCTAAAGCCGATCTCGTCACCCAAATGGTGGGAGAATTTCCTGAACTGCAAGGGATTATGGGATCTAAATATGCGATCGCAAATGGAGAATCAACCGAAGTAGCTACTGCCATTTTCGAGCATTATTTGCCCCGCAATGCCGAAGATAGTTTCCCCCAAACCTTAACTGGGCAAGTTGTGGGAATTGCCGACAGATTAGATACATTAGTTTGTATCTTTGGATTGGGGATGTTACCGACAGGCTCCTCCGATCCTTTTGCTCTGCGCAGGGCGGCTAATGCGATCGTCAATATTGCTTGGCATGCTAATTTAGCGATCAATTTAATCCAACTGATCGATCGAGTTGTGGCTGATTTTAGTCAAATTCGCCCCCAAGTAAATATTCCTGAACTAACTAAACAGTTGCAAGATTTCTTCATTCAAAGGTTGCGGAATTTACTACAAGAAGATCGCCAGATTGATTACGATCTGGTCAATGCAATTTTAGGTGAAAACGATCCTGAATATACTGAACGAGCACTCACCGATCTACTCGATACACGCGATCGAGCCTTATTTCTCCAACAAATTCGGGCTAACGGTACCTTGGAGACGATCTATCCTACCGTGAATCGATCGAGTAAATTAGCTGCCCAAGGAAATTTAGACACTCAACAATTAGCCCCAATTCAAGTAGTTCAACCTAGTCTATTCCAAAAAGTCTCAGAACAAGCCGTCTACGATGGTTTAATTGCCCTAGAACCACAGACGAAAGCCGCTCAAGCCTCGCGTGACTATCAACAGTTAATCGACGCGCTAGCGCAGCTGACACCCGCAATTAGTAGCTTCTTTGACGGGGAAAATAGTGTGTTAGTGATGGACTCCAATCCAGAGATTAAAACTAACCGTCTCAATCTGTTAGGATTGGTGCGTAATCATGCACGGGTACTAGCTGATTTTGGATCGATCGTCAAGTAGTAACCTAAGTTGTTATTTGTAGATAGCACCAATCTTGAGCAAACTACATTCCCAAACTAGGCGCGGTTGGACGTAGGCGAGTAAATGCGATCGAGATTGCTCTAAGATCTTGACTAGCTGTGGGTGATGATAGCGATGCCAGTACTTGTACTGAAGATAATCGATCAGCCATAGTTGCTCGGCTGAATCCAACTCTCGATCGATCTGAACTGCCAATTCTAGCCCCTGACGACGAGTCAGTGGTAAAGTGGTCAACCTGTCAAGCAGATCGGTAGGGAGTGCTTGTAACTGTTCCCAGAGGTCAATTGCCGCCCCTGGACTACCTTGAGCTAATCCGATGATTTCTGATCGAGTGGTAATTTCTCGATGACCCAGTTTAGTCAAAATTTCGACCATTAGAGCAGGATCTAGTCTCTGAAAGGGGATTCGCTGACAGCGGGATACAATCGTTGGCAGCAACAAATCTACGCTTAAGGCGATCGAGATAATTGTTGCTCTTCCCGGCTCTTCTAGGGTCTTTAACAGGGCATTGGCGGCTCCTTCTACCATTGTTTGAGCTTGTTCGAGCACAATAACTGCACGTTCGCCGAGGAGTGGGGGACGCGAGAGAAATTGACTGATTTCGCGAATTTGTTCGATCCGAATTTGAGGTGGTGCTTTGCGCTTGACTCCGGCAGTGGTAGCTTCTGCTGCGGTGAGCAGTTTACCTTGATGACTATAGGTAGGCGCAATCCACAACACATCGGGGTGATTGCCTTGACGTAATTTCTGCTGAATTAGCGGTTTTTCACTCTCTGCGGCGGCATCACATAGCAGTAACTCAATAAAACATTTAGCTGCTAAACTTTTGCCGATGCCATCTGCACCGCAGAATAAATATGCAGGAGCTAGCCGTTGTTTGACAACTGCTTGAGTTAATAGTTCGACGGCTTGTGGTTGTCCGAGGAGAGCAGAGCTAAATTGAGTCAAATGTTCGCGATCAAAGATCCAGGACAATAGTGAAATTGTACCATTTTTCCTGTTGATTTTACTCTACTTGGTGCGCTAAACACTTCCGTGATAGAACCTCTATGCTATACAATCTGCACAACCACGACGAATTTTGTCGATCGATGGTCAAAAATTTTCAAAACCCGATTACCGATATGCTTGCGCGACTGCTTCGTGGGTACACTATGTTGAGGTCACTCGGACTAATCTCGATCTAAATGAATCAGAGCTAATCTTTCACCCCATCGCGGATCGAGTCTCTCACCCCTAACGCACCTGCGCAGGCACATGGATTATTTTAAGTGAATTACTATGCATGTTACAGAATCCAATTTTCAACGAATTTTATTGGTTGATGACGATCTGGTAGTTCGAGCTAAAGTCAGTGAGTCACTAGAACAGGATGGTTTTGAGGTGATTTTAGCAAACAATGGCGATGACGGAATTGCCGCTTATCAAGAACACCGTCCAGATTTAATTCTCGTGGATGCAGTGATGCCGATTCTCGATGGATTTGAGTTTTGTGAGCAACTCAAAAATTTAGGCGAACGGCTGACCCCAATTTTAATGATTACTTCCTTAGATGATAATGATTCAGTCGATCGAGCTTTTGCTTCGGGAGCAACTGATTATATTACTAAGCCAATTAATCTATCGATTCTGCGGCAACGGGTGAGAAATTTAGTTAAACAATCCCATCTGATCAGAAATCAACTAAATGAGTTACAACAAGCAAATCAAAATTTAAAGTTATTAGCAAACATTGATAGTTTAACAAAGTTGTCCAATCGGCGGGATTTCGATCGCTATATTGAGCAGGAATGGGATCGAATGCAACGAATCAGGGCACCACTATCATTGATCATGTGTGATGTAGATTTTTTCAAAAGTTATAATGACAAATATCTCCATCCAAATGGGGATAAATGTCTGGTGAAGGTGGCGATGGCGATGCGAAACACAGTCAGAAGAAGTGGCGATCTAGTCGCACGCTATGGGGGTGAGGAATTTGCGGTAATCTTGCCGAATACGGATGCCTTGGGTGCAGTTTCAGTAGCAGAAAAGATTCGATCGGCTGTCAAGGATTTACAAATCACTCATGAAGCTTCGACCATCGCTAACTATGTAACTGTCAGTGTGGGTGTATCGACAATTATTCCTACACATGAAAGTGATTTTCAAACTTTAATTGATACTGCTGATAAGGCTCTCTACCAAGCTAAATCTCAAGGACGCGATCGAGTGAAAATGATTGTAGCTTGAATTAGGGGAAAGGGGAAAGGGAACAGTTGAAAATTGAGAGTTGAAAGTTGAAAGTTGACCCTTCTCTTCTCTTCGAGACGCTACGCGTTGGCGCAGCCTGCGCTTTGCGCTTACGACAAGCTCAGGGCAAGCAGTTGAAAGTTGACAGTTAGCAGTCCCCCAGTCCCCCAGTCCCCCCGTCTCCTCGTCCCCCAGTCCCCCACCGCCAGAATTTTCGCAAATTTAGCTGGTGAATCCGACAACCTACTGCGATAATAAGTGGTTGTCCATCATTTAGACCGTAAGTTCCATGTTATTGACAACACCTACCTGGAATACCCTCGCAGACCGTGCATTAGCTGGAGAAACTTTGACGAGAGCAGAAAGCCTTGCCGTGCTCCAGGCTGAAGATGCCGTATTGCTCGATCAAATCGCCGCTGCTTATCGGGTGCGCCGTCACTATTGGGGCAATCGGGTGCGCTTGCATTATCTTTTGAATGCACAGAGTGGAATGTGTCCAGAGGATTGTCACTATTGCTCCCAGTCGAAGATTTCCACAGCCGAGATTGAGAAATATCCTCTGATGGCGCAGGATAAAATTCTCGCTGCCGCAAAACGTGCCGCAGAACTCAAGGCGGGGACATTTTGCATGGTGATTTCTGGTCGGTCGCCAAATGAAACCACCTTTGGTAAAGTATTGGAAGCCGTCCGAGCAGTTAAAGCCAACTACGATCTGAAAGTGTGTGCCTGTCTGGGATTACTCAGTGAAGAGCAGACTCATCGTCTCGCCGAGGCTGGTGTCGATCGAGTCAATCATAACCTGAATACATCAGCATCTAATACCGATAACATCGTCAGTACCCATAATTACCTCGATCGAGTCGAGACCGTCAAAAATGTCCACGCTGCGGGTATTACAACCTGCTCTGGCGGCATCTTGGGTATGGGTGAGTCAGATGACGATGTGATTGATTTAGCCCTCTCCCTGCGCGAATTAGGCGTGACTAGCGTACCGATTAATTTTTTGATCCCCATCCCCGGCACTAAATTTGCTGATATTCAGCAATTGACACCCCAACAATGTTTACGGATTTTGTGCTTATTCCGCTTGTTGTTGCCGGCTCAAGAGATTCGGATTGCGGGTGGACGGGAGGTACATTTGAGATCGCTTCAGCCGTTAGGTTTATATGTAGCGAACTCGATTTTTGTCGGTGATTATTTGACGACGGAAGGACAGACTGCTGGACAGGATTGGAGCATGATCGAGGATTTAGGGTTTGTATTGGAAGGGGTCGGTCTCCCGTAGTGGTGATATTTATCTGACCTTCAAGCGCGTCAATCTCGTCATAGACGCGATTGCCGAAGGCGGGTCTAGTATCTAGGGGAGAGCCGAACGGATGTTTTGGGAGTTTTGCTGTTGGAATTAGCAAGAACCTGGGCGAAAACTACCTTTAGGATTGAAAACGGTTTCGCTGTTGAAGAAGCACGTATTATTGTCGAGGCGGAGGGATTTTTGGATAAAGACCTGGCGATTATGGCTCATGCGTCCTGTGATGGTGACGAATCGAGCCGCCCCCTGCCGGATCTCTTGGGGAGTCAGCGGGAAGGATGCTGCTCGTTTTTGACCCAGTAGCATGTTTTGGCTATGAAATGTGGATAGGTTGCGGAGGACGCGCCCGTCAAAGCTTTTAATCTGCCCCGTGACAAAGTATTCTGCGTTATAGCCGCCTTGATTAGAGAAAGAGACAGTTACGTTGGGTGCTGCTTGTGCCATCGATGGAGCAACATTTGCGGTCATCAT
>JBGSPI010000160.1:0-1920 GCA_041738715.1 Chamaesiphon sp. | reverse complement strand
TTATTCAAAGTCAGTGGTGCTGAATCCTTAACAGCTAGCGAACGCGCCGATTTATTAAATTTACGCCTGCAACAGATTCAAAAATCGGCAACACCGATCCAAATCTCGATCGAGTCGCGCAATCAATCGCCGATTATTTTGGTTAACGATCGGCAATTGCTGACAGTTACCCAGTCTGATGTTTTACCACCCTTGACTCCCACTACCCAAGCCAATCTCTGGACGCAGCAACTCTCCCAAGCCCTGCAACAAGCACAACAGGAAAAAGGCACGGGATTTTTAAAAACCGCCATCCCGATCGCGCTGGGTACATTGGCAGTGGCGATCGTTCTCCATTACGTGCTGGGCTGGCTGTGGCGATCCACTCGATCTGTACTCCAGCGACTTGTCGAGTCATCCCCAACTTTGCAAGTGACTCGGATCGGTACGGGTTCTCAAGATGCGGTGGCGGCGATCGTGAAGTACCTCCTGATTATTCTGGGCACGATCGCCATCCTCCAAGTCTGGGGGATCGATCGACTCGATCGAGTTTTAAATCATAAATTGGCGTTGAGTTCTGAAAATCAAGCATAATAAGGCGATGAGTTCTTTTTGAAAATTGTCTGTCAGCCGAGCGTGAAAACGGCGATTTTTCAAGAATTCTCAGCCAAGTTATGGTTGATTTTTGGGAAGATTAGGGCGTGCGAGCGAGACAAATTTATCCTCCGATTTAGCGCATCAGTGACAAGTTAAGCCTGTAAGCTAACTGTCAAGAGAGTTTGAGAAGCTGGCTGGAAGAAAAACGGGTCGTCAGGATGCCTGTGTTCAGGAAAAGGGGCAATAATCAACTTAACATTGGGTTTACGGATAGTTTTGACAACACCTAGATCCTGATTCTCACCAGCAGCTAAATATTTAACCGGGTCCGAAGCTAAACCTTTGTGATGTGCCACATAAAAATGATATAAACCACGATAAACCATCTCTAAAGAAATCCGGTCAAAAGGTAATACTAATTCATCAGCTATCGCATCACCTAAATCAACTAACATAGCATAAAATAACCAAGTTCCCCATAGTTGTAATTTAATACCATTAATTGAGCCCGTCCATAAGTAACTTAACCCTAATAATCTTTTGACAGGATTGAATGCCTCTTCAATCCGCCATCTTCTGCCATATAAATCAGCTACTACATAAGGTGGTAAAATTAATGGGTCGAGGACGCTTGTCAGATATGAATGCCACGTTTTACCCGATTTGATTTCCACCAACCTCAGTGTGACATAAGGGCTCGGTGGTAACTTTCTTTGGTTTCTACTGTGCCATTTAGCTCTAAATTCGACTAACATTTCTTTAAATATTCTCTCGAATAACTCAGCGGGAAACGTCAGAAATCTTTCTGACATTGCTTGGCTACTTACCCGTGTTGGCTTACACCACAAGAATCCTTGTCGCTCTAGTATTCTGGTCAGTTCTCTTACTCCTGGTACGTTTCGCCACAGTAATGTCAATACCGCTGCTAGCATCAATGGTAGATTTAAGATTCGATTCCTCAATCCTAGTTGGCGATAGTAATTCGATTGGGCGAAGATTGCTGGTGTCAGTAATTGCTCTAGTTGCGCTGCTACGATCTCATCTTCTACCGCTGGTTGGTGTTGTTTCTTGGCATGGTCGCGATTTGTCTTTCTGCGGGTCATTCTCTGCGCTCTTTTTCTTAAACTGTTGCCTAGTCTCAGTTTTGCACCTTTTCTCTACCCCTTGACAAATCCCTAATTTTCTTAACTTGTCACGAATGCTCCTCGCTCGATTTACGAGCAATTTATCGAGCGAGAAGGGGCACGCCATAATTGCACCAACTTCAAAACCGCATGATTTGGCGGTCGAGAAAGCACTACAAGTGTTCGTGTTGAAAGGGCTGGGTGGGCACTGCCTAGCATG
>JBGSPI010000138.1:0-81673 GCA_041738715.1 Chamaesiphon sp. | reverse complement strand
CATCAGTTCAGGAGTTCAGCTCGGATTTACTTCTTTTTTTTCCAGTAATATATATTTCTGAATTGGACGTGCTTCCTTGCTGCCAGAGTTATTTACGGACTTTACCGTGATTCATCTGGAACGAATCGCACACACTCCCCGCAATGAATCGACGGGGATTCTCAGTTCAATGATCCATCTTGCCGTCACAAGTTTGCACCAGCGACGGTAGAGGATGAATCTCCCTGAGCGTTCACTTCGGCTTCGCTCAGTGAGCGTAGTCGAACAGATCTTCCGGTGTGCCCCACCGTAGATAGTCCTTTATTTAGGATATTGATAGCGGCATTTTCATCCCTATCTAGAACACATCCGCACTGACATACGTGCGTCCTAGTCGATAGAGATTTTTTAACAATTACGCCGCAACTAGAGCATTCTTGGCTTGTGTATGCAGAATTTACAGCTACAGTAGCTCTCCCAAATACTTTCCCGAAATACTCCAGCCAAACCCTAAATTGATACCAACCTGCATCGCTAATTGACTTAGCCAAACAGTGGTTTTTTAACATATTCTTCACCCTCAAATCTTCATAGACGACCAAATCGTTAGATTGGATTACGCACCGCGCCAATTTGATCGCGTGGTCTTTACGTTGTCTACTTATTTTGATGTGGATTCTACTTAATTTAACTTTAGCTTTTCTGCGATTACTAGAACCTTTGACTTTGCGTGAAACTAGTCGTTGCAACCGCTTCATACTTTTTCAGCTTGGCGATAGAAGCGAGGGTTTTCGACTTGCTCACCATTAGAATCGGTATAGAAATGGTTTAATCCCATGTCTAATCCGATTGTCTTTTTGGTAGGCAAAATTACCTCTTCCCGCTCTACTGAAATGCAGAATTGAACGTAGTAGCCATCTGCCCGCTTAACCAGTCTCACACGCTTAATTTGGTCAGGTTGGTAGAAGTTTAGATCTCTTGTACCTTTTAACTTCAACTTACCAATGCCAATTTTATCGGTGAAGGTTATCGATTTACGATCGTCTGCCAACTTCCAGCCAGATGTTTTATATTCAACTGAACGGTTGTCTTTTTGAAAACTTGGGAAACCTTTAAGTCCCGACACCTTCTTCTTGCAGTTGTCATAGAATCGAGATATTGCAGCCCACGCGCGTTCGGCCGCAGACTGACGCGCCATAGAGTTCAAATTATTAGCAAACGGGAACTCAGCCGCGAGGATAGCGCATTGCTTGTTCAAGTCGTACTTGCTGACTTTCGGATGATCCAGCCAAAAGCGGATACATTTATTCCGAATGAACTGGGTAGCACGAATTGCTTCGTCAATAGCAACAAACTGGACTGGTTTTCCGTAGGTTTTGAACTCGAATATTAGCATCGGTTTTAACTACTTATGCTGTAACTCTAGTATAAAACCATGAACAAAGTAAGGGATTGGGCAAGAGTTGAGCATTGGTTAAAAGGCGATAGGCGTTTAAAACCGCCGTTGCCGCTACATCCCCGCGATAAATCGACGGGGTTTTGCGGCGATCGCGTATCCCTGATAAGCAGAACCTAGATCTCAATTTAGTATAGAAATATTATATGTAAGTGATGTGCAGATCTGTACCTTCGACATGTCAATTCTGCAACTGTCCATCAATTGGAATGAATGCGACTAATGTACCAGTAACCCGATCGCTGTTATACTCCCTTTACATCTCCCAACTCCGATCGCCCATGCCGACAGTCCGTCAGTTATTACAATATAAAGCCAGAGGACAATCGATTGTTGCCCTGACAGCCTGGGACTTTGCGATCGCTCAAATTTTAGATGCCGCAGGGGTGGATCTGATTCTAGTCGGCGATTCTCTGGCGATGGTGGCGTTGGGCTATGAGAACACATTACCCCTCACGCTCGATCAGATCGTTCATCATGCCAAGGCAGTAAAACGGGGTGTGAAAAATGCGCTGATCGTGGTCGATTTGCCCTTTCTGAGCTATCAAACTAGTATTGAGGTCGCGATCGCCTCGGCAGGGCGAATTCTCAAGGAGACGGGCGCACAGGCGGTCAAGCTGGAAGGTGGTCATCCGACGATGGTGCAGACAGTAGCGCGACTAGTCGAAATCGGGATTCCGGTGATGGGACATGTCGGCTTAACTCCCCAATCGGTACACCAATTAGGCTATCGACAGCAGGGAAAAACCGCAACCGATCGCGAACGAGTTTTGACAGCAGCTTTAGCTCTGGAGCAAGCCGGCGCATTTGCGATCGTTCTCGAACATATTCCCGCCGATTTAGCCAAGTTGATTACCCAAAAATTAACTATTCCCACGATTGGTATTGGTGCGGGTGAAGACTGTGATGGACAGGTATTGGTGACAGCGGATATCTTAGGGCTTACCGAGCGTCAACCACCTTTTGCTAAGGTTTACATCGATCTCAGAGCGATGATTACTCAGGCGGTACAGAATTATAGTCAGGAGGTTAGGGGTTAGAGGGTAGATGTTAGAGAATAGTGAATAGTGAATAGAGCGATGGCGGATTGGTTAAAACGGTTGCAAGAGTCACCAGTAATTGCCGTAATTAGATCGAGTGATTTGCAGATTGGACGAAAAATGGCTCAGGCGGTAGCACGAGGGGGGATTGAGTCGATCGAAATTACGGCTAATAGCGATCGTCCGTGGGAATTAATTGAGTTACTTCGGGCGGAATTACCTGACTGCTCGATCGGCACAGGAACAATCTTGAGTTTAGCCGATCTGCGAAATGCGATCGCCTGTGGAGCCGAATATATATTTACACCACATTTCGATCGGAGTTTAATTCAAGCCGCGATCGCTGCCCAAGTGCCGATTGTCCCTGGAGCTTTATCCCCCACCGAAATTATCACGGCTTGGCAAGCTGGAGCTACTGCTGTCAAGGTATTTCCGATTCAAGCAGTGGGTGGGATTGATTATCTCAAAGTCCTCCAAGGACCGATCGGTCAAATTCCACTGATTCCCACTGGTGGTGTAACTATTGACAACGCGCCGGACTTTTTGATGGCAGGAGCCATTGCGGTGGGATTATCGGGCGATCTATTTCCGCCCGATGAGATCGGGCGAGAAGATTGGAGTAATATTTGCAATAGGGCAAGTAACTTGGTTGCCGAGCTAAAGCGGAGAAAATTATGCGGGTGCGGGTAAATCTGCTGGCGATTAGCATCATCGGTTTTGGGTTGTGCTTGAATATTACCTGGATGACGGCAATTGGTTGTGTGCTGGCATTAGTCATATCCCTACCGATTACCTATCGAAATATTCGCCAAGAACTAACTGAAGCGTTCTCGCCAGGAATAGAAATATATATTGTCGCCTCAATTACACTATCGATCGCAGTTGTTTATCTAATCCAATTGAGTGGACTTTTTGGCTATATCAATAGTCGAATCAATCTGATTAATTGGATTGCGGTTGGTTCATTAGGACTTTGGAGTGGAGCCTTGTCTCAGATGCTGATTGCAACATTTGCCGTCTATATTGCTTGGCGACAGTATGTTATTTCTCGCAATTTAACAATTGAACAAAATCGACTGACCTTCCAGCAAAATGTGCTGACACAGCAGCAAACGATCGATAATTACTTTCAGGGAATCTGCGATTTAGTCCTAGATGATGATGGTTTTCTGGAAGATTGGCCGCAGGAAAGAGCATTTGCCATCGGTCGAACTGCCGCACTATTAAGTAGTATCAATGCAGCCGGAAAAGCTAGGGTTTTACGGTTTTTATCCCGTTCTAAATTATTAACTCCACTCAGACGCGATGGCAGATTAGGCCGACCTATTTTAGATGGGAATGGTGGTTACGATGAAGATCGCATCAATGGTACACGGGTGATTGATTTAGGCGTAATGTTGTCGGGAACCGATATTTCTGATACAGATCTGCGATGGATCGATCTGAGTGAGGCTAATTTAGTTAGATCTGATTTATCTAGATGCAATCTGAGCAAAGCTAACTTATCTCGCGCGATTCTTTTTGGTGCTAAATTATGCGGTACAAATATCAAGGGTACTCGGTTATTTTATGGCACCGTTGAATCTGCAACGCCCCGCAATCGGCTCGATCGACCTAACTATATTACGGGAGAGTTAACTGGAGCAGTAGTTGAAAATGTTGACTTTTCTGGTGTAGAAGATATGTCTGAGGAACAACGCCAATACTGCTGTGCTTGGTGTGGAGAAGCCGCTCGGCAAACTATTCCTGGTGGCTGTGATGGGATTGTTAATAAGTTGAGTTTAATTGATAATTAATTATTATTGGAGAATACTGCTAATGTTCTGATCGCTCGATCGATCGAGATTTTTTGCGACCAACTTCGGCCAAAGTATATAAAGGTCTACCTTTAACTTCTTCATAAATTCGACCGATATATTCACCTAAAATACCGATACTGATCAATTGTACTGCACCTAAAAAGAAAATGGCGATCGCGATTGTCGCAAAGCCAGTTAGGGTCGATCTGGGGGTTAAAATTCGCCAATAGAGGACGAGAATTGCCATCATAATGGCGACAAATGCTGAAAATAAGCCCAAGTAAGTAGACAGCCGGAGGGGAATACTGGAAAACGAAACCAGCCCATTAATTGCCAGCGCGAGACTTTTGGTAAAAGTGTATTTGACATCTCCGGCAAAACGTGGATCGCGTTCAAATTTGATCGCAGTTTGATTGAAACCAACCCACGATCGCAAGCCGCGAATATACCGATTGCGTTCGGGCATTTGATTGAGCAAATCTACCACCTGTCGATCCATCAAGCAAAAATCGCCGGTATCCGTCGGAATATCGACATGGGCGAGTTGTTTGAGCAAACGATAAAAAACATAGGCACAGAGCCGCTTAAACCAGCCTTCCTGAACTCGTTTAGTTCGTTGAGCATAGACCACATGATATCCCTGCTGCCAGAGTGCCAACATATCGGGGATTAACTCTGGTGGATCTTGCAAATCGGCATCGAGAACGATGATTACTTTCCCCCTGACATAGTTTAAGCCAGCGGTGACGGCGATTTGATGACCGAAGTTGCGAGCTAGACTCAAATATACAATCCGGTCGTCTCGATCATGCAATTCCCGTAATAATTCCAATGTGCGATCGCGACTACCATCATTAATCAGGATTGTCTCAACCGTATCGTCTAACTCATCCATTACAGCACTCACCCGTCTGTATAACTCAGGAATTGTGCTTTCTTCGTTGTAAACGGGAATTACTAGGGAGTATTTGGGCATGAAGTGAGTTAATAATTAATAATCAATCATACTCCCTTCCTGCGATAAGATTATCAGTAATAAATCTTTACAGGATAAGCCTTTGAGCAGATGAATCCCTATAGTCTTATGCCGGAAAGGGAGTAAGTAATAAGTAATAAATCAAGTTGACAGTTACACAGAGATTAGTATCAAATTGGTTTATTGACTATTTAATATTTAATCTCAAAGAATGGCGAGTTGGAGAATTGCCGATCGCATTAGCAAGCGGCATTTTGTCAATATAGTTGTTTAATTGAACTGTTTGGATCTGGGGAAGAGCGCGAACAGCATTTTGGAAAATTAGATCGGGTTTTGCCAGGGCTGATTGCCGCTGAAGTGAGTTCATTTTATCCCATGGAGCGATCGGATCGGCTTTTAATCTTGCCAATCGTTCAGATCTGAGCTTACTCATTGCCTTGATTTCGGGAATGTAGGCTTCGAGGTTTTTAGCCCAGTGTAGGCGCATTTGTTCGCGAAAATCTTCACCACGACGAGACCATTCATCATCTCTAAATCTCAACCAAGCTGCGGGTAATCTGGAGAGTTCTTGTTTGATCCGAGGAGCAATCTGGGGATATTCGGCAGTTAGTTTGGTGGCAATGCTGTTTTTCAGATTACTATCGGGTGTAGCAACTTGTCTGCCCATGATTTCATTCACCATGAAACAGAGAGCATCAGCACTGATATCGCTAGTCATCCGGGTGAGTGGCGGTTGTCCTGGTGCCAGCCAGTTCTTGGATGAGGCATCAAAGAAAGCGACTAGCCAGAGTGCATCGGGATCTCCATTGAGGGTGGCTTGTCGGAGATCGCTGATTAATTTAGTTTGGAGTTGATTTTTTTCAGCAGGAGTACCGCGCAGAATTTTCGGTTCCATTGCCAGAGTTTGCATTACCGTCGTTCGTAGCACGATATTTGTCATCCAGTCCTTGTTCATCCGCTGACTGATTTGCTGTTGTTGTCTAGGGGTTAATTTAACGGAGATTAGTTGCCCATAGAGATTGGGAAAACTTTTGAGAATTTGCGGCGTTAGTGGGGGTACAGCAACTAGGGGAATCTTACCATTGGGCGTGGGAATCGCGACTGGGGTGGGGCTGGAAATCGTTGTTGGACTAGCCTTGATCGTTGGCGGATTTTTGGTCGTGGGGTTGACTCGATTAATGGGCGCAGGCGTAACTTTGCTAGCTGGAATAACTTTTTTAGAAGCGGGGGTAATTTTAATGGTTTGTGAAACTTGCCTCTGTGAAGTAGAGGTAATTGCTGGAATTGCCAGACTGATAGCGAGGCTAGTCGCACAGAAGAGGAGTACTCCAGGTTTTATGGCGATCGATTTCATGGTATCTACATCCCGCGCTGTTTTGAGGGCAACTATTACTAGTTAGTCGATCGATTATACTCTGTCCGATCGTCGTAATTAGCTAACCATCTCAGACGCAAGTTAGATTTGATTGTTTCAGTGCCCCAGAATTTGGGCTACTGCTTCAGGTTGAGAGATGGCTTTGACACAGATCAAGGCAACCATCTGTGGTGCCAGACTAGCCGATTGGACGATCGAGTAGGGTAGATTTGTCGCTTGCAGGGTGGTGATTAGTTCTGGGGTGATTGGTGGCTGATTGACTGTGACTAGTTGTGGTGTTGGCTTACCACCATAAGCCGCGATCGATTCAATTTGGAGAGAAAATAGACCAGGTGTGAAGTGTGGATTTAACTGTTTATCGTACTCAAATTTGCTCAACATCAACTGAAATGAGCAAATTTGACTTGAATCAATCGGCGGGGCATTTTCAACGGTTTTAGCCCGAAATACGGGGACTAAATCTTTGAAGGCAATATGGATTGTCGTCCACTCAGTGCTACTAGTATTGAAGGAGTAGGCATAACCCACCCCGTCCCATTTTGCCTCAGTGCGGACAAATAATTTATATCTTTGACCATCGCCTTTGACTCGTAGCTCAATGCCAGTATAGTTGCTCAAATTAAAACTAGGTTCAAAGTTACGTGTCCGCACTGACGCAAATCCACCGGAATTTTCGGTGGAAACATCTCCACTAAAAACGGCATAACCATCGGTGAGTCGAATCCGACTTTCACTAATTCCCCCCATCACCACATCATCCACCGCCCCCCAGGTAGCTTGGATCTGAGAATCTGGTTGGGTGAAATCAAACAGCAAGGATTTCGTCGGTGTAGGTAAATATTTACTGGCGGCTGTGGCTAAATTACCGATTGTTGCTGGCGATAAAGGTTGTTGTGGATCGGGACAAATAATTATTGCCCGAATTCCTTGGATCGATCGAGGTGTCAGTGGTTCGCTAAGTTCGGCGCGAATAAATTCTAGATTTGTGGGGATATTAAACGGGACAGATTCCAAGTCACTGACAATCGATCTAACTCGATAGCCAACTTTCAGCAATTGCGAGACAACTAACTGTCCGATTTCACCCATTGCCCCAATTACTAAGATCATCCCCAAAGTTTTCTCTCCAGTAGCGTTAACTTTATCGATCGATGTACCAGTCAGCCACCGTTTGACATCACTGAAAACAGGAATTGCCTCAAAATAGCTCACGGTATTTAAAAATCTGCCTGCATCCCACTTTGCCATATATTTATGCCAATTGTTACTACAATTATTTAAACCAGATTTTGTTGATGCTACTACAGTTACTCAGCGACTAAAGTCACCGCTAGTGATACAAAGTCTGCCTACGCAGACTAAAACTAAAACAGATATTGATTTGACCGAACCGTATTCAATTATCCCTATCTACTGATTATATCTAATTCATCACAATCGATCTGATTTGGATGAGCCAGAATAGGACAAGGTAAAACTGACGGAGTTTGTTAGCTGATAACTGTAACCGTCAGTTATATATTTGATGTAACTGAGAAATTCCAATGATCTATTTGACCTCAAGTTTCTTGACTTTGGTTTTTGCTTCTGCTGATTTTGGCAAATTCAAAGTCAAAACACCATTTTTGTATTCCGCTTGGGCATCATCAACCTTGATGTGTGCGGGCAAGGGAACGATTCGCTCGAACTTACCATAGCGAAATTCAGATCGAACAACGCCTTTTTCCTCGGTTTTACTTTCGGATTTCCGTTCGCCACTGATCGAGACTGATTGCTCGGCAACTTGAATATCGAGATCTTTAGCTTCCAAACCAGGAATTTCCAGTTTAAGGTGAACTTCTTCAGGTGTTTCTTCCAACTCTGCCGATGGCATAAATTTCATTAGTTCACCATCACCATTTCCGCCAGGATTCAGTTGACTAAACAGCCGATTCATTTCCTCTTGAATGCTTTCGATCGCTGGCAAAGTTTCCCAGGGCATAACGTCACGAAAAGGTCTCCATTGGATAAGTGCCATGTTAATATGCTCCAATTACTATTAATTTAATTTGAGGTTTCACGGAACTACTGTCTTAGATTACCTGTTTAATCTGAACTCAGAACGCTTGATGTTATGGTTATTACGTCGATCCCATATATCGATCGCCACTAAGTTGCTCAACTATTACGTTAGCGATAAAGTTTGAGGAACTTGTGAGGATTGCCAGTTAGTGGAGAGAAGATCGTCATCTTTGACAACTTGCCAACGCAAATTAATCCACAACTTCCAATGCTGCAAAATTGCAATTAGCCACAGCATCTTCGCCAGTATCCTGACACTGGAGATAATTTTGCCAAGCAGCCGGAGAAACCTGATAATTACCCAACTGCTGACTGACAACATCGGCTAATTGCGGATTGGCGAAAAAACAATTAAACATTTTGGCGCAACTTGCCGCAGTCAGATAACCTAACTCAAACTCTCGATCGCATCTACCTGGGCGAATTAGGGCAGGATCGAGTTGTTCGCGATGATTGGTCGTCAGTATCGTAATACTTCCTTCTACGGCTCCTGCGCCGTCTAGAGTATTCAGCAACGCACTAAAAGATAACTCACCCAAGGGTTTTCGACCGGAAAATACACTATCAATATCTTCTAAAGCGACGATCGAAGTAGCCGTAATTTCCGACCAAGCGCGGAGTAAGGCACTATCATCCATGTCAGTCAGGGAAAGGGATACAAGCTGTCTGTCATAGTAGCTGGCGATCGCTTGAATCAGGGAACTTTTACCCGTACCTGGAGGGCCGTAAAGTAGATATCCCCGCCGCCAGGGAATCCCCCGGTGACGATAGATCTCGCGACTCTGAAGAAACCGTTCCAGATCCCTAAATAATTCAGTTTCAGTGAGCGCATCGATAGCTAAAGTTTCCCGTCTGCGCTTGGTTTGAGTCCGAACGATCGAAATTGTCCCACCAATTAAGCGCACGATTAAAGGAGCTTCGAGATTATAATTCGTCTCTAATTGGTTCAGCCATGCAAGCATCTGCGGCTGCCACCAGCGCAATGTGGCGAGGGTCAGTAATTGGGTGTTTTGCAATTCCGTCACCTTGACATCATGCCGATGAATACCAATATATGCCCCCTGATAACCGATGCTAATCCAACCAGAACGCGGTTGGAGTCTCGTTTTGAGCGTTGGCGATTCGATCGCGGGTGTGACTAGGGGTGCATGAGTATAAATCAACTCGCTAAAGTCATACACTTTCCCCGTGCGTTCTAGCTCCCAACAAACAGCACTATAAATCGGATTGGTTTCCGCGATCGTAATTTGACATGCTAACCGCTGAAGTCCAAACTGAACGATGATTTTGAGTAAATCCCCTCCATACCGGATGACTAAACCACCCAGAAACAGCCAAATCGGATCGAGACCATTAAGCATTGTTAAATCAGTTGACAGTTGCAGGCTGGTGCGATCCTCTCTAACATAAATTATCAGAGTGTGTCTGGATCGATGCCTAATTCTCGCAGTTTAGCATCCCGTTTATTTTTCTCAGCCAGAAGGCGATCTCGTTTGGTATTATCTGCGATCGGTTGCCCATCGCTGTCTGGGTAAATTATCTGACCGGTAGCTAGCATATGAGTTATGCTGTTGATTCAGTTGAATTTTACTACAAAAACTATCGATCGAGCCAAATACAAGTTTCATGGGTACTCTGAGATTGATGATGGCTACTCTATAAGAAACCGTGACTTTATCAATCGAGCAAATAACCGATCTCTTCACTGCATTGGGAAAATTACCGAAGGCGGTCAATCGGGAGCGGACATTTATGGAAATTGCTGGTTATCCACATTTCGAGAATGTCTGTAGCAATATTCTCTCATTCTACTTGCAGCCCAGTAATGAACATGGCTTGGGTACACTATTCTTAGATGTTTTAGTCACGCTCATCGGTGAGAAGATCGAGATTGATGGACAGGGTGTTGAGATAAGGCGTGAAGAGCTTACTGGAAATGGAAAACGTATTGATCTAGTGATCGAATCCAATAATTGTATTTTTGGAATAGAAAACAAGATTTTTGCCGGTTTATACAATGATTTTCCTGAATATTCTAGACACCTCGACTCATTGAGTAAAGGTCATAAAGTTTACAAGATACTATTATCTTTGCGTTCCGTGCAGCAATCACCTCAATTATGTGGCTTTTATCCTATCAGTTACGAAGTCTTCTTTCAGAAAGTGCTGATGAATATTGGCTCATGTTTCTTGACTGCTCATGAACCTCACATGATATTTTTACGAGACTTTATGCAAACCATTCAAAATCTACAACAACCAACTATGCTGGATCGGCAAAGACTAGAATATTTTCGTGACAATCAGCAAAATATTACAGACTTGATTGGTGAGATAGACAGATTTCGTAAGAATATGTGGATGAAAACACAGAAATTAAAAGAGATAGTCGATGTTAGGGATGTATCTAGTTTTAATATTTCACCCGGTGTGTGGAAGTCTCCAAAGGATTTTACAAATGTCAACTGGTATATAGTTGAGATTGATGATTACTTTTGGCTGCAATTAAATATTTTCTTGACACCAGCAGGTTGGACGATCGTATTTTCTAATAAAAAAGGCACTATCGATCGAGTTAGACAATGGCTTAAAGATCGAGATATCGAGGTTGAAACATCCGTTGAAAGTACTGATTGGCTTGTTTATACAGGAAAAGACAATAACCATCCTTACGAAGCAGAAATAGAAGATCTCAGAATGTGGACGATTGATATGTTAGAGAGACTAACAGCAGCCACAGCCGATCGACCCACCGACATTAACACCAGTCTCTTAAGCCTAAATTCTGTAGATCGATCGAACCACGCCATTCCCTTATCCAGCCAACCGTTCAGCCCCAGCAATTAGCAGCCCCTCTGACCCCCCAGATGTGATAAAATTGAACTAACGAAACAGTACAATTAGCAAGCTGGACGGAGCATTTCATGACTACTTCCCAAGAGCGGATCGTCCCAACAGATCTACGAAATGAGATGTCTCGCTCTTACCTAGAATACGCCATGAGCGTAATCGTCGGGCGAGCACTTCCCGACGCGAGAGATGGGTTCAAACCAGTCCACCGCCGGATTCTATACGCGATGCACGAACTGGGTTTGACAGCAGACAGACCTTTTCGGAAATGTGCGCGGGTCGTCGGGGAAGTTCTCGGTAAATACCATCCCCACGGTGATACCGCCGTGTATGATGCCCTGGTGCGGATGGCTCAAGATTTTTCGATGCGGAATCCGTTAATTAACGGACATGGTAACTTTGGTTCGGTGGATAACGACCCGCCAGCCGCCATGCGGTACACCGAGTGTCGGCTCCAAGCCTTGACAATGGATGCAGTCTTACGGGATATCGAGGCGGAAACTGTTGATTTCGCCGATAACTTTGATGGATCGCAACAGGAGCCAACCGTACTTCCAGCACGGATTCCTCAGTTATTACTCAATGGTTCATCGGGGATTGCGGTGGGGATGGCGACGAATATCCCGCCCCATAATTTGGGTGAATTAATCGATGGGGTAGTTGCCCTGATTGAGAACCCAGACATTACCGATCTCGAATTGATGCGGTATATTCCAGGACCCGATTTTCCCACTGGAGCGCAGATTCTCGGTACTGCACCGATTAAGGAAGCCTACACAACTGGACGCGGTTCGATTACCATGCGCGGGGTGGCAAATATTGAAACCTTAGAATATGCTGGCAGACAGGATCGCGAAGCGATTATCATTACAGAATTACCATTCCAGACGAATAAAGCGTCATTGATCGAACGGATCGCCGAGATGGTCAACGATCAAAAATTGGACGGGATTTCGGATATTCGAGATGAAAGCGATCGCGATGGGATGCGGATCGTGATCGAACTCAAGCGGGATGCCTATCCCCGCGTGGTTTTGAATAACCTCTACAAGCAAACACCGATCCAAACTAACTTCGGTTGCAATATGTTGGCGTTGGTGAATGGGGAACCCCAAATCCTCACGCTGAAAAAATTCCTCACTGTCTTCCTGGACTTCCGGATCGAATCCATTACCCGCCGTACTCGTTATGAGTTGCGGAAAGCGGAAGAACGCGATCACCTGTTAGAAGGTTTATTAATCGCCCTCGCCAACTTAGATGCTGTCATTCGCTTGATTCGCGGCGCGGCAGATTCGGCTACCGCGAAACAAGAAATGATCGACAGATTTGCCCTCTCTGACTTCCAATCTGATGCGATTTTGCAAATGCAACTGCGTCGCTTAACCGCCCTAGAAGCCGACAAAATCCGCCTCGAACATGAAGAACTGACGATTAAAATTACCGATCTCAAAGATATCCTCGCCCGTCGGGAGCGGATTTTAGAGATTATCCGCACCGAAATCGCTGAAATTAAGACCACCTTTGCCACACCCCGCCGCACGCTGATCGAAAATGGTGAGGGAGATCTAGAAGATACCGACTTAATCGCCAATGAGAAGTCCTTAATTCTCGTCACCGAGCAGGGCTATATCAAACGGATGCCCGTTAGTACCTTCGAGACCCAAAGTCGGGCGACACGAGGGAAAAAAGGGACAGGGATGAAAGAAGAAGATGCGATCGAGCATTTTCTCACCTGCTGCGATCACGACACCATCATGCTATTTAGCGATCGCGGGGTAGTCTACACGATCAAAGCCTACCAAATTCCCGCATCTTCCCGCACCGCTAAAGGTGTACCGATCGTGCAAATGTTGCCGATTCCCCGTGAGGAAAAGATTACCTCAGTGGTGCCTGTGAGCGAGTTTAGTGAGGATGAGTACCTAATTATGCTCACCCAGAAGGGCTTCATCAAAAAAACCGCCCTGGCAGCATTTGCCAGCGTTCGCGCCAATGGTTTGATTGCAATTTCCCTAGAAGAAGGGGACAGGTTGCGGTGGGTGCGGCGGGCGAAGGAAACCGATAGTGCCATTATCGGTACCCGTAACGGGATGACCATCCATTTTCGCACCGATCGCGACCAACTCCGTGCCCTGGGACGGGCAACACGGGGCGTTAAATCGATGTCCTTGAAAAAGGGTGACGAACTGATCAGTATGGATATTTTACCCAGTCAGGTGATCGCCCAAATGGCGGCAGCCGAGGATGTGCCGGAGGATCTTGATGAAAATGCGATCGAAGATGTCACCGTTCCGGCTGGCGAAGGCCCCTGGATTCTAGTCGTCACTACCGGAGGGTTGGGTAAACGGGTACCTGTAACTCAATTCCGCCTGCAAAATCGGGCGGGAATGGGCGTATTGGCGATTAAGTTCCGCAAAAAAGGCGACAAGTTAGCCGCATTACGGGTAGTGAATGCTGATGAGGAGATGATGATTGTCACCAATCGGGGGATTATCATCCGTCAAGCAATTAATGCCATTTCTCCCCAATCGCGGATGGCGACTGGTGTACGGGTACAGAAGCTAGATGATGATGATGCGATCATGGCTGTCGCCCTAGTCCCGCCATCTAATGGGGAAGAGGATCTAGAAGTGGAGGGCAGCGAGGAGGAGTAAGATTTTTACTGTTTGATGTCAGCAAAAAGTCCGCAATTGCGGACTTTTTGCTGGATATTTAGTATCGATACCAAAATCTACGCTCAATAAAGTTGTTCTTCTTGATGAGTTAAGATCGTGCAATTAGACATCGGATAAGAAACACAAAGCAGAACATATCCTGCTTCGATTTGGTCATCATCTAAGAAAGATTGGTCTGATTGGTCGATTTCTCCAGAAGTAATTTTTCCCGCACAAGTTGAACAAGCCCCAGCACGACAAGAATAGGGTAAATCGATACCTTCTTCCTCGGCTGCATCTAAAATATAGGTATCATTCGCTACATCAATAGTTGTATTGAGACCTTCAGCTTGATTGATTAAAGTAACTTTATAAGTGCTTCCATAACTATGTATAATTGGAGCAACTATAATTTGTTCATACTCTTGCTTTGTCTGTGTAGATACATGATTATCTATTCCAATTGCTTGTGATTTAGATCGATCTGTAAATGTATTCAGAGCGGATCGATCGAATATAGCTTTTTCTGCAATATCGATCCAATCACTTTTATAAGCGAACTTCTGAACCTTGTGAGCCGGATCTTGAATCTGATAAATTTGATAATTATCATCATCTAACGATCTCTCGACGACATAGAGCCAGAAGTTAGTATTTCGTTCTAGTGCAGTTTCAAATTGAGCTTTGCTGACTAATACACTATCCCACTTGCTACCTGTAGATTTTACCTCGATCGTGCGGACAACTTCACCATCTCCATTACGAGAAAGGATATCAAATCCGCGATTATTATGGGGTTTGACTTCTGGAAATCTGCCCTGTTGTTTTTCGTAGGCTACTACTCTTTCAATTCCCCGCTCGTCAATTTCATCCCGTTTTTCTTTGTGGGAATAAGGTTCGTATGATGCTTCCATGATTTTGGATTTTGTCGATACGTTGGGTGCATCGATTTCGGCGTTAATATATTCTCGTGGATTTACTTGTCGGCATGGGACTTCTATTTCTTCATCTTCATCCTGATCATCTAATTCTAGATAATCTGTTTGAGCTATTAATTCTTGTGCAGAATTGAAATTAGCATCAACTTCTGTGCTATCGTCATCTTCTTCTAAATCATCCCAGTCATTTAAATATATTTCGGCTGGGGGAATTAGATAATTATTAGAATGCAGACTATCTCCGATGCTTT
Source organism: Chamaesiphon sp. (assembly GCA_041738715.1). Lineage (GTDB taxonomy): Bacteria > Cyanobacteriota > Cyanobacteriia > Cyanobacteriales > Chamaesiphonaceae > Chamaesiphon. Next base: position 66,297 of record JBGSPI010000138.1, on the reverse strand, counting down.
GGCTATTATCGTCTTCCCAATCAGGGAGAGTATCGAGTTGACGAATTCTAAGATTATTTAACTTTAGATCGATCGCAGTTGGTTCAACATCGAGAATAGATAATAATGAGAGCAAATCATTGAGTTGATGTTCGTCAATGGCTTGATTCAGACAAGTGGCGAGATAATTTCGCATGATATCTCGATCGTCTAAATCACATCGGAGATAAAATTTAAACTGTTCACGATCGTAGTAATAATCTCCAGATACGTTGCTGGCTATTTGTACATTCTCTAGATAGAGATCGGTAATAATTGCGGTGGCGGGAATAATACTAACTCGATTTAGCCAATCTAGGTTTAGATTTCCTTTAATGTCTTGATGACGTATTAGTCGTAATAATCCATGATGAAACTCTCGCGAACGAATATTTTTTGCCCACCGATTACAAAGATCGATCGATTCGACATCGCGACTGATACTAAACTTCCCTTGGGGTTGTTCGATAACGTCGCTCGCCATCGATGGAGCTTGGGCTAGACGGGCGAGTGAGGTGTGTATTTGAGGATGAAGGATAGAAACAACTCCCATCTCGCGAATGCTCTCCAATCGCCACGGAGCATCAGGAATAATAACATTTTCTGCATCGAGGAGATAACCATCTTCGGTTAATAGGGGTAAATTCCAGTCATCTAATAGCGATTCATCTGTCTCCACTGCATAGGCAATTCGGCGCAATAATTCGATCGCACATTTAGCATCATCTTTACCCAATGGTTCTCCATCAGCAGCTTCGGCTATTTCGTCTAATAGCTCTAAGTAGTCATCAACTGTAGGGGTTAACTTCTGTCCTAATACTTCAAATAATTTACGGATTTCTGGCTTGTCTGTCTGAAGTTGGACGCGCCAAGGTTTAAGGTAACTAATATCGGCTTGAAAAGTGTTTTTCGCTTGCAGAAATTCAGTGCCATTCCAAAGACAGGGTATGTCCTCAAAATGCTCTCTTAACCAATCTCCCTGTTGATTAATGATACTTCTACTTGCGAGAAATTCATATACTCGTTGTACGGATCGATAGAAGTTTTCGGGAAGTGATAATTCCTGCGCGATACTTTCTCCCCACAAAGCAATCAATTTATCTAGATGAGCGACAACTTGTTCCCAGTTGTTTAATCCAAAATCTAAACCCAAAGCTTTTTCAACCTCCAGATTTAAAAATAAAGATCGATCTAATAATGGACGTTGACTAGCAATGAGATATCCATCATCCCACATCGCAACTTCATTAGCTGGATATAGTCGATCTGCGGGAACTAGTGCGGCTGGATATTTTCTTAAATTGTTGGGAGATATTTCGACTGGAAGCCAAGCAAGTTGTTTTAAAGTTTCAATAAACTTAGCATTTCCATTATCGACTGTTGCATCCTTTAAATCTTGCCAATGATTATTGATATATTTTAGAACCTTAATACAAGATTCAGTAACACTATCGCCGCCAAGTCTTGCCGCTTTGTCAGTCAGCGATTTAATAAAATCTAGTAAGTCTTGAGGATTTAGATCGTTGAGCATTCCTAACTTACTAAAGAAATCCAGCCAGTCTTGCCAGTTTTCAGAATCTCTGGCATCTTCAGCACCTTCGATGTAGAAGCTGCGATCGGGCATCGGCGCAAGATCGCCTAAAATATCTTTAATTACTGTTTCCTTCGGATCGTATATATTTGCGATCGGATGTAAATATCCATCTTCACATAATACCAGCGGAGTGGTAGTTATTAGCTGTTTGAATTCTTTGGCTTTGTCCGAGTCGCGTTTTCTAATCTCTTTGAGTGCAACATCATAATTCTCTCGAATCCAAGTCAAGGATGCTAATTGTTCGCTGTCATCGATCTTCTCATAATTGGGAATGATAAAATCTTGAATAAACGTAGCTCGATCAAGTGTCTTTACTCCTAGTATATTAAATAAGGATTTCCAGCTTTGATCGTCTCCCAATTTTAGCAGATGTAAATCTCCATCGATCACGGGTAAATCATCTGCACCTAATATATAGACATTTTCATCAATTAGAGAAACTAATTGATTATGGTTAGTTGGATAAATCTTGAGTTTGCGGAGATTTACTTTAAAATCTTCATTGTTTTTAATAATTCCTATGTCATCTACTAGTAAATCTAAAAGCTGATGATAGTAATTGCAATAGACTGGTAGTTGGCAATTTTCTCGCGCCGCTAGAGTACTAATTAGATCTAGAGAGTTGAATCTCCAGATAAATTGCTCTGGATGCTTCTCGATAAATTTGTCGATCGCTAAAAATAGAGGATCTGGTGCTTGAATGGATACAATATTAAAGAAAATAACGATTTGAGCAATCGCTACGTCTTTACCTACATCATCACATAACAAAGGAGTTTCACTTACGCCACCCCGATAAAGATTGCCATCACTACCTGGTACTAATCGAATCTGTTTGAGTTCAGTGGGTAGATATTCATTGATATTAGTAAAATACTGATAAACTTTAATCAGCCATTGTAGATCTGGCGATCGAGTATCACCTAACTTTAGGGCGATACAAATTGCGGCTTCATCAATAACTTCGGCTAAATTTTCTGCTACCAGAGTAGGTGTCATCTCGACAATGCCATCACAGTTAGTTAAGCTAGGAAAATCATCGATCGCATCTTCATCAAGAAACCACCCAGGTACAGTACTAAAAATATCTCTAACAATCCGCTCTCCAGTATAAATATGAGCTTGAGATTGATAGCCAAATACTTCTAAACAACCATCTGCTAACAAAGCTAACGGTAAACCTTGGATGTCGCGATTATTACCACTCAAACACTGTTCGAGTAAAATATAAATCCAATCACGTCGTCGCAAACTGGCTAATGGTGCATCTTCAAGAGAACATCCCAAGCTTTGAGATCTTTTCAGATAGTTAATTAAATTTTTTATACCAAAATATTCTAACTTTATTTCTGCTTGTGCAAATGCTGAAGTGATTCGAGATGATAGTGGTGGATTAGGGAAAATTAAGCCATCAGCACTCAGTGGTTCAAACAGTTTCTCTTTTCCCTTCTCTAGTACCTTAACCGCACTAGGAGTAAACCATTTTCCGGCGGGGGTTGCTCTAATTACTGGTAAATCGTCTAATAATTTGAGCAAATGTTTTGATAACTGTTCGAGGGCGATATCTTTAACAGTATCTACAGCCCAAAAACTATAAAAACGGTGTGGATCTGTATCGCCGATATCCCCTACTAAATCCCGCACTAGTTTGGCACAAGCATGAGCCACTGTATATTTAATTAGTAACTCATTCCACTGCACTCGATTGGCATCGCGCCCAGATAAATTACTTCCACTGGTTAACTTGGTACGAGAAGAATCGAGATCGAAAAAGCCATTAATATGAATCGGTAAGCCAGACTCAGATAGCGGCAGAAAGCAATAAGTCCGCCCGATAAATGGTCTTTCTTTGCCGTCGGTACTATGAGTAGAAATTCTCGCTGCTGCACCCGCCCAAGGTACCGCTTTTTCTCCTTGCTCGGCTAATTCCTTAATAATCCCTAATAACCGTTCTTGTCTGTCTACTCGCAGCATTCCGACTACACGCCAATCGGAGGTGATGGTATTTTCGGGAGTAATTGTTTGAATCTGATGGCGATAGGAGACGCTAGGCAGTTCCGCAGGTCGATTTTCACACATCTGCCAAAAATCTGTGGGAGACTGCTTTAAGGTTGCTTGGAGCCGCTGTCGTTGGGCGATTACTTCATTTCCGTTCGTGGTAGTGATGCTGAGTAATTCGCAAACAGTTCCATCACTTTCGATCGATCTTACTTTAATCTCAATTACAGACTTGAGGAAGATCAGAAATTCCTCACCCATTCGACTTAAATCGGCTAACAATGGCTCAACATTTCGATCGCGTAAAAATGGTTGAGTCCGAATCTTACTACATTCAGCTTGTGCGGGAGTCCGCAACGGTAGACGGAAGATCGTACCACTAAAATTAGTCGTTCCTGGCTCCAAACCACCAGGTGCATAGACAGCCATAAAGTCTGGAGTATCCCACCAACCATCAGCTAATAGCCAACTTCGCCCTGGTTCTCCTACATTTGTGCCTGGAATAGCGGTAGCATGGGGATCGAAAAAGACAATTCGATCGCGAGAAATAAAACTAGGATAATCGGTGACATGATAAACCGAGTTAAAGCCAACGCCAAATCTCCCCGTTTTCCATAAAATCTCTCGTTTACCACTTTCCCCCAAGCTTTGAATATTATCAAAATCCGCGTCGGAAAAAACCGAATCATTGTAGACTACCATCGCTGCACCCATCAACTCCCGCATCTTGGGATCTGGAAGTCTATGACAATTGTGCTGTCGCCAGTCGAAAGTGATGTGAATCCGTTTCGCACCAGCATCATCAGCATTTTGGATTAACTCTTTGACAATCCCTACCCCTTCAGGATAGTCGTGAATCAAATTGCGGAGTCTGACAGTCAGCGGTTCACGTTGAAAGCAAGCAGTACCAGTAGAGAGAAGATTAGGTGACATTTGGTGATGAGCTATGATTACACTATGTCTATACTTCCCCAAAAATTCCTCGATCGTGGCATGATTTTCCTAGTGTGTGGAAGTATTGTCATGTTCGATCGATTGAAATGGGGCATTCTGCTCAAAGTTTTGCCTTTTACTGGATTATTTACGATCGCTAAGTTCGGCATTCACCAGATGAGTTGGGAAGCGTGGACATTTGACTCATTGACGGGTGCTTTATTTAGTGCAGCGATCTTTGTGATTGCCTTAGTTTTGAGTAAGTAGGTAGGTGGAATTAAATATCAAACCCCTGTAGTTGGGTTGAGCCTCAAAACCCAACACCAGCAAGGTTATGTGCATAGTTGGTATTTTATATTTAATTAAGCCCAGCTACTTAATACACTCAGTGATTATCGGGCTAGCGATGGGATGCCTGTCCAAATTGCTAATGCTCTAGAAACTATTCAAGATACAAATCAAACTATTGCCATTGCCGATCTAGATTATCAGTCGCAACCTTTACAACAAGCTTTAGTTGAGATAAGTAAAGCGATCTTAAATTGGCTCCGAAATGGGGACGAATTTGCAATTATCGATCGAGAGATCGATCGGCTCAATCCAATGATTGCACCAATACTCAAGTTAAATGGTGGTGCCGTACTCGTCAACCGAATTCAATCCGAACAGGCAAAAATTCGATCAATTACTCGCCAAATGCAAGCACATCGCGACACGAGTTTTTTAGAAGCAGCTTATGTTCTCTTATGGTTATTTCTCAGTGGCTCGATCGTGGCACTATTAGTAATTAGCGTCGAACAGTTTACAGAGAGTTTGACGGTTTCTACTTTTATATTTACGACATTCTTTTATTTGCTATTCCTGATTTATGATTTAGATAATCCCTTTGAATACAATGGCAAATCCTGCATCGATGTAGATTTATCTGCACTAGATAATGTTTGCATTCGCCTAAGTGCAAAAAATGATTGACTCATTCCCAAAATTTCAGACCAACCTAATGTAAGATCTTTCCAGCGATATTAGATAAAACATGGACCCCCAATTAATTGTAAATGGCATTGCCCTGGGTAGTATTATTGCCCTGGGTGCAGTTGGTTTGACCTTGACTTATGGTATTTTGCGGCTGTCAAACTTTGCTCATGGTGATTTGATGACATTGGGGGCATTTGTAGCGTGGATGCTCAATTTGAGTCCGATTCCCGTGCTGAATAATATTTGGGTGTCGATGGTCGTTGGCATTGCGGCGACAGTCGGCGTAGCACTCCTAGCGGAGCAGATTTTATGGAAGCGAATGCGGCGGGTGCGGGCAACATCAACTACGCTAGTAATTATTTCGATCGGGTTAGCATTATTTCTGCGGAATGGGATTTTACTCATCTGGGGGAGCGATGCCAAACGCTACAATCTGCCAGTGGGTGAAGCGATCGATTTATTCGGTCTGAAAATTAAGTTCTATAATCTGGTTGTCCTCGGTTTAGCGGTAGTGGCGATCGCTGGGTTACATTTTCTGCTCCAAAATACTAAAATCGGCAAGGCAATGCGGGCTGTCGCTGATGACATCGATTTAGCACGAGTGACAGGGATTAATGTCGAACAAGTTGTCCTCTGGACGTGGATTATCGCGGCTAGTTTGACAGGTTTAGGTGGTCAAATGTACGGTTTAATCACCAATGTGCGCCCAGACATGGGTTGGTTTCTGATTATGCCGATGTTTGCCGCAGTAACATTGGGTGGAATTGGTAATCCTTACGGGGCGATTGCGGGAGCTTTTATTATTGGCATTGCCCAAGAAGTATCTGTCCCCATTGTCGGCTCTCAATATAAACTAGCGATCGCGCTGATTTTCATGGTATTAACGCTACTATTTCGTCCCCAAGGACTATTTAAAGGTACCGCTTAGAGGAATGACCATAATTCTATACTGGGGTGATGATGATTTTGCGATCGCCAAAGCCATCACCGCGATTCAACAATCTGCACTCGATCCGGCTTGGATAAGTTTTAACTATGAAAAAATTACCCCAGAGCAAGATGATGGGGTCATTACTGCTTTAAATCAAGCGATGACTCCACCCTTCGGTGCGGGTAAAAGATTGGTATGGTTGGCTGATACAAATCTAATGCAGCAGTGTTCAGTAGAATTACTTGCCGAATTGGAACGAACATTACCAAACGTTCCCGATACAACAATGCTACTCCTCACTAGTAAAAATAAACCAGATGCGAGACTAAAATCGACTAAAACTATTCAGAAATATGCCAACGTGCAGGAATTTAGTTTAATTCCACCTTGGAAAACCGAAGAACTAAATCAGCGGGTGCAGATAGTCGCGAAAGAATTAGGGCTGAAATTAACCAAAGATGCCATACAACTATTAGCCGAATCAGTCGGCAATAATACCCGTCAACTGTACTTAGAACTAGAGAAATTGCAACTATTTGCTGGTGGAGAGGGACAGCAGATCGATCGACAGATGGTGGCAAGTTTAGTCATTGCCAATACCCAAAATAGTCTTCAACTTGCCGCCGCAATTCGCCAAGGTGATGTTGGCACCTCTTTAAATTTGATTACCGAGTTAATTAGCCACAATGAACCCGCGCTCAAAATAGTTGCTACCCTCGTCGGTCAATTTCGGACTTGGTTGTGGGTGAAAATGCTCATAGAAGCCGGGGAAAAAGACGATCGAGTAATTGCGACTGCCGCCGGACTGAGCAACCCTAAACGGCTATTTTTCATCAAGCAAGAACTCCACTCTACTACCGCCGATCGATTGGCAGCAAGTTTGCCAAAATTACTCGATTTGGAATTTAGCCTCAAACGCGGGGGTGAAGCTGTCTCTACACTCCAAGTCTGTGCGATCGAGTTGTGCCAAATCTTTCAGTAAGGGGTTAGGGGAAAGGAATAGTTGAGAGTTGAAAGTTGAAAGTTGAAAGTTGAAAGTTGAAAGTGAACAGTCCCCTCGTCCCCCAGTCCCCTCGTCCCCCCGTCACCCCATCTCGATCCCTAATACTTATTCACCGATCCCTATTCCCTTATCGGGGTAATTAGGGTTAGCATGTTGTACATATAACAAAAATTTAAGCCCAAACTGACCGACCTTTATGATCCACTCTGTAACAGATCGGAATTTTAGAGAAGATGTCCTAATGTCGTCTATCCCCGTACTGGTCAACTTTGAGGCACCTTGGTGTGGGCTATGTAAATACATTCAACCGACATTAATTGAGTTCCACGATCGCTGGGATGAACAGATTAAACTGGTAAATGTTAATGCAGATGCGAATTTAAAGCTTGCCAGCACATATAAGTTGAAGACATTACCTACTTTAATTCTATTTACAAATGGACGAATTATTAATAGATTGGAAAATTTTAAAGGACGAAACGATCTTCGGGAAAGTTTAGACCAGATGACGCGGATTTCTAGTATAAATTGGCAAGTCAGCGATCGAGGATTACCGATGCGGATTGATTGGCAATTGGCAACAAGTGAATGAAATCAGATCTTATATTAATATGCAAATACTGTTAATGTAATCGTCCGAGGGTACCCATAAAGGGCACCCCTACACAATTTACCTGTAGGGGTGCCCTTTATGGGTACCCTTAGATCTGCGCTAATTACTAATATTTTCTTACTGATGCAAGACGTGAGCAAATTATTAATAATTAATTATTATTATTATTATTGAGAGTGGGTTATTTGACTCGATAACGCACAAATTTAGTTTTTCTTTAGCAACGGTTCTGCTTTGAATTGTTGTTTGCGTAATGTTTCGATTTTACTACTGACTTGTTTTTGTAAATCGGCTTTACCAACTCTTTTACTATAAATCTTTAAATACTTGATCGCATCATCTGTATTACCATTACTTTCCTTGAGTCTCGCCAAGGTTAGGTAGTCTTGTGTTGCTACTTGGGGCGCGATATCGTTATAACTTTTGATCAGTTGTGGGATGACGACAGTTGCCAGAACAAGTAAAAATATTAGTGATATTTTAGCTTCTGTCTTAGCCGCCTCTACAAAATACATCGCCAATGCGACTAACAGCATCATCGTCACCAACATAAAGAGTAGATAGGGATCTTGCATGAATAAGTTTGATACCTGTTCGACATCGGCATTGTGACGACCAATCGTAAATCCGACCAAGGCTGTTGTCATCGGCAATGTAAATTGTCGCAAGGAAGAAGCCTTTCCACTCAGATGAAAAATAAGTGACAAAATACTGGCAATACTTGCGATTATGATTGAGCTATTCATGCTTTGCACCCCATTTTCTTAGCTAACTGCTAATTACTAATAGTCCACTTCTCGCGAGTAATGGTATCACGTTTTATATTAGGGGGTAGATGGGGGACGGGGGGATTGGGGGACTGGGGGACTTGGGGAAGAGGGGACGGGGGGGGACTATCCACTGTTCACTCTCAACTTTCAACTTTCAACTTTCAACTTTCCCCTAACCTCTACTGAGCAGTGGTGCAGCCGCAAGTAGCTCTTTGGTATATGTTTCTTGTGGATGACTAAATATTTGCTGTGTTTCCCCAGATTCAATAATTTGACCTTGATTCATCACCGCAATTCGATCGCATAAAAATCTTGCCAGCCAGAGATCGTGGGTAATAAATAAATAGGTCAGATTATCTTGACGCTTGAGTTCCAGCATTAAATCCAAAACTTCCGCTTGAATTGTGGCATCCAGCATACTCACGGGTTCGTCACAGATTACTAGTTTAGGTTTCGTAATCAACGCCCGCGCAATCCCCACCCGTTGTTGTTGTCCACCGGATAATTGATTGGGATACCTGTCGTAATACTCCGCTGCCGGAATCAATCCCACTCGTTCGAGCATTGCTAAAACTTGCGCCCTCGTCTCCGCTGCGGTGGCGTTCATCTCATGAATGATTAACGGATCGGCAATACTTTCGCCAACTGTCATCATTGGATTGAGACAAGCACTGGGGTCTTGGAAGATCATCTGCATCTCACGGCGTTTAGCGTGCATAGCGGTGGATGATAGGCTGGTGAGTTCTTCGCCCCGAAAGGTAACTGTGCCACCAGTCGCCGGAATCAATTGGAGAATCGTGCGTGAGAGCGTACTTTTACCGCAGCCGGATTCACCGACCAAACCGAAGATTTCCCCTTCGTAGAGTGTGAGGGTGACATCATCGACGGCTTTAATAGTTTCGGTTTTGGCTTTGGTAAATAGCCGTTGGAGAAAACTCGTCTCGATCATGTAGTATTTTTGGAGCTTATCAAGTGTGAGGATTGGTCGTTTGTCAGCCTGTACATCTGCGGCGATTTGTTCGATCTGATCGTTCGCTTGAATATGTAGAGCCGATTTGAGTAAGGTTTGAGTATAGACAGCTTGGGGATTGCCAAAAATCTGTTCGACGGTGCCTTCTTCCTCCTTTCGTCCCTGATTCATTACGACAATTCGATCGCAGTAGGTGGCGATCGTGGCAAGATCGTGGGAAATTAGCAATAGTCCCATATTCCGTTCTTGACATAATCTCGTTAGTTCCCGCAGAATTTCCGCCGATACGCGAACATCGAGACTCGTCGTTGGTTCATCGGCAATAATTAACTTGGGATCGAGTAGTAATGCGAGCGCGATCGCCACCCGTTGGCGCATTCCACCGCTGAATTCGTGGGGGAACTGGTTCCACCTTGTTTCGGGGATTTTGACGGCTGATAGGGTCGTTAGAGCGCGTTCTTTCGCTGCTTTTTTGGTGAGATTTGGGTCGTGTGCTTGGAGTGTTTCTAGGCAGTGATCGCCGATAGACATCAAGGGATCTAATCTTGTCATCGGATCTTGGAAGATTAAGCCGACTGATTCACCCCGAAATCGTCTGATCGCTTCGGCATCCAAATCAGGCACAGATTGACCGTCAAAGAGGATTTGCCCTCTAATCTGCGAACCATCTGGTAATAGGCGCATCACCGCTTTACCCAGAGTCGATTTACCACAACCAGACTCACCGACAAACCCCACTTTTTCGCCAGCAACCAACTGAAAAGAAACATTTTCAACTGCATTTGTCAACTGTTGACTCGACTCTTTCTGCGGATAAGTCACCCAGAGGTTTTGGACACTTAGTAATGGTGTAGTCATGGGGTAGCGGTTAGGGGTAGGGGCAATGGTGTCAACTTCAGAAAAAAGGGCGTTGCTGAATCCAGGTATGAAAGTGTTAACGTTGCCAGTGATGGCAGCAATCGTACTAAGTCTAGTCTATAAAATGATGATGATGGATGCTTGGAATCAAAACCCAATGCCAGCATAGTATACGATGACCCTAACACTAATGATAAAACTTGGTCGGATGGGGGTTAGGAGTTAGGGTTTGGGACGCAATTTTCCTGTTGTCTTTAACTTTCCCCATCTCCCATCTCACAATTGTACTGAATGTAGTCCAAGTACTGCCCCCTAAATTTTGACTAACCTCGATCGATCCAGTAGATTGTGTGTTATGATGGATAAGTGAGTTACGGGGTGTAGCGCAGCTTGGTAGCGCGCCTGCTTTGGGAGCAGGATGCCGTAGGTTCGAATCCTGTCACCCCGATTTAATTTAGTAGTGTGTGTATGCCAGTTCGTCAATTTCAGGTTGATGCCTTACGAGTTGAGGTTTATCAGCAGGAAGCCGATCTGGTTGATAGTCTAGTAGTCCAAACTCAGAACTATTTGCAACATTCGATCGAGCAACAAGGTACCGCCGCTGCCATTTTGGCTTCTGGAGGGTCTCAAGTGATGCTGCTCAAGAGTTTGACAGCCGCAGACAAGATTGACTGGTCGCGACTGACTCTGTTCCATTTAGATGAATATTTGGGACTGAGTGGAAACCATCCTGCAAGCTTTCAGTCTTACATGCGAGAATTGGTAGTAGAAAAAGTCCAACCGGATCACTTTCACTACTTAGCTGGCGATACATTAGAACCGATGGCGGAATGCGATCGTTATCAGCAACTACTCGCAGCGCAACCGATCGATTTGTGCTATCTAGGAATTGGTGAAACTGGACATATCGCCTTCAATGATCCAGAAGTAGCTAATTTTAGTGACCCTTATCCAGTTAAATTGGTCAAGCTCGCGGATAAATCTCGACAACAGCAGGTAAATGCGGGATTTTTTGATCGACTGGAAGATGTGCCACAATATGCACTAACTTTAACCTTGCCCACAATTTGTCAGGCGAAAAAGATTTGTTGTCTGGCAATGGGTGTAAAAAAAGCAAATATTGTCAAAACAATGTTAACTGGCGAAATCACACCTGCTTGTCCCGCTTCTATCTTGCGTAAATACGCGACGGCTACTCTATACCTAGATGAAGCCGCTGCTAGTTTGATTAATAATTTAAGTTTCTAGTCACGAGGGAGTGGTGAGGATCGGGAATAGAGAATACAGTTATGGCGTGATATTCAGAGCTAGAGTTGTATCAGCGTCGAATAAGTGAATTTTTTCCGTAGCTACAGAAAGCCAAATTTCTTCGCCGACAACAACAGATTTATCAGGTGGAACTCGGACATGGAGAATTGTCTCTGTTGGCGAAGCGGCACCGATGCTTAATAGCTCTAAATCCTGGAGCTTGACAGCAATATAAGTATCATTACCTAAAGCTTCGACGGTTTCTACTACACCATGAAAGTTTTTGCCGGCAGGTAAGCCTAACGTAAGATGTTCAGGGCGAATACCGAGCAAGATTGACCGACCAGCATAACTAGAAAGAGTTGTCTCCCACTCAGGATTCAGGGTGACGCGAAATTTGTCATTAGTGATCGTTAAAGGTGCTTTTACCTGAACAGGGATCAGATTCATCGGTGGAGAGCCGATAAACTGGGCGACAAAAATATTGACTGGTTGATTATAGATTTCTAGGGGAGTAGCAACTTGTTGAATTTGCCCCCGATCCATCACAGCAATGCGATCGCCCATTGTCATCGCTTCAGTTTGATCGTGCGTAACATAAATAGTCGTCACACCTAATTGACGTTGTAGCTTGACAATTTGGGTTCGAGTTTGGGCGCGTAATTTGGCATCGAGATTGGATAGAGGTTCATCCATCAAAAATACCTGAGCATCTCGTGCGATCGCTCTACCTAGTGCCACCCGCTGTTTCTGTCCACCAGAAAGTTGTTTGGGGAAACGATTTAGTAACCCCTCAATTTGGAGCATCTCCGCGACGCGATAAACTTTTTGAGCAATGATTTTTTCTCGTGGTGAGATATAGCGTAAACTAGGTGGCCAGCCACGACTAATTTCTACCAGAAAGTTCTCAATTTGTGGCGGTAACCCACCAGTTTTTTTGGCTAAATCAGGTTTCCCACTAGATTGACTCCGCCGCAATCCAAAGGCAATGTTGTCATATACCTGCATGTGCGGATAGAGTGCGTAGCTCTGGAATACCATGGCAATATCTCGTGCCTTGGGAGGTAAATCGTTGACTAGTTTTTCCCCAACCCAAATGTTACCCGCAGTTAGCGTCTCTAAGCCGGCAATTAGTCGCAAGAGAGTGCTTTTACCACAGCCAGATGCCCCAACTAGCACCATAAATTCACCGTTGTTTACGGTCAAATTAATCCGCCGTAGAACGCCTTGACGGTCTTCAGCTATCTTCTTTCCTGTCGATTTCGTAGGAGAGTAGCTTTTATAGATATTTTCTAAAACAACTTGTGCCACAATACAATGCGATCGATCGCGTTAATTTAGATAAATCATAATGGAGTCTATCAGCAAAGCAAGTCAATAGTTATCAAAAACCGGATTTTCCATCAGAAACCTTAAAACCAAGTAGATCCTGGGAAAACGCAGAATTGGGGTGCGATTACCTACAGTATAGCCACATACCCCTAGCTCTTAACTATGCGCGGCTAATGGTTTGGTCGATCGACTGCGATATCAAAGTGCAATACATCTTCGCGAACTCCCAGCTTTGTATATAGTTTAATGGCTGGATCGTCACCGATATCCGCCTGAACAAAAATAACATAAGCTCGACGGGTGGCCGCTATTTGTTTTAGCTGCTGAATTAAGGCTGTGGCGATCCCCTCACGTCGGTGTAATTTGCTCACCGCGAGATCGTAGATGTAAATCTCGCTGCGCTCCTGCTCAAACTTTTTAAGCTCGTAAGCCGTCAGACCGCCGACAACCTCACTTTCTTTGATGGCGGCGATCGCAATAAAGTAGTCATGCTGGAGTAGTTGACGCAGATAGTCTCTGCTAGGACGATTCCCACTATATGTCTCGAACTCATCGAACGCCTCACCCAAGGTCGTTAACAGAGCTTCCATTAAGGTAACTTCATCTGACCCAATCTGTTGAATAGTTAAGCTCACTTTAGATCTGCCCCATTGCTAGTCCCGCTATATATCCTGTCGTCCAAGCATTCTGGAAATTAAAACCACCAGTCACTCCGTCGATATCGAGAATTTCTCCGGCAAAATACAAGCCAGGGCAAATCTTGCTCTCCATCGTCTGAAAGTTCACCGACTTGAGATCTACCCCGCCACAGGTGACAAATTCCTCCTTAAATACCCCTTTCCCCGTAATTTGATAATCACCCCGATTTAGTTCGACGATTAACCTGTCGAGGGTTTTATGCGCCAATCCAGCCCATCTATCGGTAGGTTGAATCCCCACATAACTAGCCAATGACTCCCATAATCGATGGGGAATTGGCACTGGACAACTATTGTGAATCGTTTTCTGCGGTAATTGAGCTTTAACCGCCAGCATTAACTCTCGTAATTGTTCCAGAGGGTAATCTGGCAACCAGTCGATCGTTAACGATGTTTTGTATCCAGACTCTGCCAAAAACCTTGCTCCCCAAGCAGATAATTTGAGAACAGCGGGACCACTTACACCCCAATGGGTGACGAGTAATCCACCAGTTTGAGACAGTGGTTTTTTACCAGAAGTGGGTAACTTGACAGTGGCAGATTTGACACTGACTCCCGGTAAATCTCGTAAGCGCGCATCGGGGATATTAAATGTAAATAAGGACGGTACCGGAGTTAAAATGGGGTGCCCTAATGCTTGTGCCCATTGATAACCACTCGGATTACTACCTGTTGCCAATAGTACTCGGTCGGCTGTTAAGTTTTGTCCTGATTTGAGGTTGACAATCCATCCCGATGGCTGTTGGGGGAGAATTTCCGCTACCGCCGTCCCTGTCCAAATTTTGACTCCTGCCGCTGTTGCTGTATCAACTAAGCAATTGATAATTGTTTCTGAGTCATCTGTCGTCGGAAACATTCGCCCATCGGCTTCAGTTTTGAGTTTCACACCGCGATCGGCATACCAGGCTACAGTATCCTGCGGTTGGAACAGAGTAAAGGCACCACGGAGAGCTTTATTACCTCGGGGATAATACTGTACTAGCTGAACAGGATCGAAACAGGCGTGAGTCACATTACACCGCCCACCACCGGAGATTTTGACCTTTCCTAGTGGTGATTTGGCAGCTTCGATCAGTGTGACACGAGTATCGGGGTAAGTTTGGGCGCAGGTAATTGCGGCAAAAAAACCAGCCGCTCCGCCGCCGATGACAATGACTTGAGATGATTGCAAAATTAGGGGTTAGGGGTTAGAGGTTAGGGATTAGGGATTAGGGATTAGGGATTAGGGATTAGGGATTAGGCAATCCTTAGGCTAATATAATAAGCAACGTTAAGATTTAAGTACCGCTTATGCCAAAATTAACATTAGCTATTCTAACAATATCCTTCATTCTGCCGATCTCCGCCTGGGTAGGACCCGCCACAGCTAATCCCAATCAGGTGCGGACCGGGAAAACTAGTAAAGTCTCGATCGCCTTAACTGGCAAACGGTGTGGGGCTGTACGAGTTTACTCTCGTTCTCGCTACAGACGTTAAATTAATAATTACTATTCACCATCCACTATTGAGGAGTCTATATATCGTGAGTTTTACTCGGATCTGGGCAGTAGCGACCAATGGGTTTCGGGAAGTGATGCGCGATCGAATTTTCTTCACGATCGGGTTTTATGCTCTGATTATGATAGCTGCTTGGCGACTTTTGCCGGAAATATCGGGTTCAGCAGAAGACAAGATTATTGCTGATTTTGGTCCCGCTACTGCTAGCATCCTGGGGGTAGTAATTGCAATTTTCGTCGGTACGGGTTTAATCAATAAGGAGATCGAAAAGCGCACTGTTTTCGTGCTGATTACCAAGCCGATTAATAGTGCCGAATTTATTATCGGTAAACACTTGGGCTTGTCCGCTGTATTAGCAATTTTAGTAGCTGGGATGACGGCAATTCATCTAGCGATTCTCAATATCGATCAGATTAATTATCAAATTACGCCAATATTAGTAACTGCATTTTTCCTGTTTTTGGAATTGTGTCTCATTACGGCAGCAGCATTATTATTTGGGGTATTTACTAGTTCAATTCTCGCCACTCTGCTGACATTTTCACTCTATCTGGTTGGGCATTTGAGCGAAAGTATGGTGAAGTTGGCGGGTGTCACCAAAAATCCTGGCTTTCAAAAATTAACGGACAATCTCTACCTGATTTTGCCGGATTTGTCTCGACTGAATTTGAAAAATGAGGCTGTTTACGGCATTCTACCACAGCCAGATATACTATTTACCAATGCTATATATGCAGTGGTTTATACCGTTGCTCTATTAACTCTCACAACAGTTGTTTTCTCACGGCGGGAGTTTTAAGATGATCGATCCAAAAATAACCCAACTTCGCAATTTATTTGCAGAAATGGAATGGGCATTAGTTGCCTATTCTGGCGGGATTGATAGTACTCTAGTTGCCAAAGTTGCCTTTGATATTTTAGGTGATCGCGCTCTCGCTGTGACGGCAAAATCACCATCATTATTACCAGAAGAACTAGAAGATGCGATCGAGCAAGCAGCCACAATTGGCATCACTCATCAAGTAGTTGAAACCCATGAAATGGAAAATCCCAACTACGCATCTAATCCGATTAATCGCTGTTATTTCTGCAAAAGTGAACTGCATGATACACTCAAACCACTAGCATTAGAACTCGGATATCCCTATGTCGTCGATGGCGTAAATGCAGATGATTTACAAGATTATCGTCCGGGAATTCAGGCGGCAAAAGAGCGTGGTGCGCGATCGCCTTTAGCTGAATTAGGCATCACCAAATTAGAAGTCCGAGAAATCGCGAGATCTTTAGATTTGCCTTGGTGGAATAAGCCCGCCCAACCTTGTCTGAGTTCGCGCTTTCCTTATGGTGAAGAAATTACAATTCCTAAATTGAATCGTGTTGGTAGAGCCGAGGTCTATTTACGTAAGTTGGGTTATGCAAATGTCCGAGTTCGATCAACAGGTGATACGGCAAAAATTGAATTACCATTTGACTCAATTCAGCAATTTGTAACCGATCACGATCTAACAGATTTAGTAACCACTTTTCAGTCCTTTGGCTTTATTTATGTCACCCTCGATTTAGAAGGCTATCGTAGTGGTAAGCTCAATCAGGTGTTGTCATAATTACGTCGGTTATCGATTCCTTCTCTAGATCTGGATGCAAGATTTACCTACGCGATCGCTAACGGAATTACCACTGATTTTGGCTGGGCCAATTCTCCGTCGCACTACGCCAGTATCAGTAACTGTTTGGGTTGCCTTACGGGAAGCTTGTGAGGTCAATCTTCAGATTTTTGCAACTGAAGATGGTGGTCAGAAGATTGGGAATAGTTTATTATCTGGTAGTCGAGCAACTGTTGCGATCGGTCAGCATTTACATATTGTGGCAGTGACAGCCGATCGAGGTCAACCATTACAACCCGATCGAGTCTATGCTTACGATTTAACCTTGACAGCGATTGGTGATGGATCCGCACACCCAATCCCCCTGCTTACTCTACAACAGGCAATGTCGGCACCCAATACACCGCCGCCGAAGATTAGCTATTTTGACCATCAATATCCCACTTTTGTGCTGCCCGCCAGTCAACTTGCCGATCTGCAAATCGTACATGGCTCCTGTCGGAAACCGCATGGGGATGGATGTGATGCGCTGACTATTCTGGATACACTCTTGGCAGCATCCGCCACCCAGCCCGCACAGCGTCCCCAACAACTCTTGCTCACTGGAGATCAAATTTATGGCGATGATGTTGCCGCGCCACTATTGTGGGTAGCGACGCACTTGAGTGCCATGTTGTTAGGCTGGAAGGAACAATTACCCGTTAGCCAGGGGAGATCTTCGCGCGAATACCGTCCGGTAAATGAATTCACGATTGGCAATCGAGCCGAGATCGCCACTCGGCAAGGAGGGTTTACGGCTGGATTACAGGGGCGTGAGCGCAAAGTCTGTAATCATTTATTCAGTTTGGGCGAATATTATGTGGTCTATTTGTTATCCTGGTCGCCTGTTTGTTGGCCGTCAAACTTTCCGTCAGGTAAGAAATGGGCAAATAGAGATCGACAGGCGGCGAAACAGTGGGATCGAGAAGTTGGACATCTGAAGCAATTTGTCGATGGACTGGACAAAGTGCGCCGTGCTTTGGCAAATATCCCCCTCTACACCATCTTCGACGATCATGATGTTAGCGATGATTGGAATCTGAATCAGGCTTGGTGCCTACGGGTATTAGGCAAACCCTTGGGCAAACATGTGGTCCAAAATGCCCTCCTTGCCTATGCAATATTTCAGGGCTGGGGGAATACTCCAGATCAATTTAGTGCGGGTAGATCGGGCGTACAGCTATTAGCAGCAGCGGAAAAATGGGCGGCAAGTGGGGGGACAGATGCTAGTACCGATCGAGAGATTTCCCGGTTAGTCGGGATGCCTAGCAACGATCCCTTGACTGGTTTACCCATATTTGTCAGTGATGGTGAAGTATCGATCCTCGATCGCGATCCAGACGCTTTAACCTGGCACTATCAGATCGAGAGTAATTGTCATCACATTTTAGTCTTAGATACCCGCACTTGGCGTGGTTATCATCTCAATTCTTCAGCGGATCGAGTCAACAACAGATCGCCAATCGATCCACCGATGTTATTATCGCCCACTGGATTCGATCGACAGTTGATCCAGCCCCTTCAGTCTTCAGCCGCCCAGGAGCTAAATCGATTTACGCTGATTGTCGCCCCGACCAATCTGTTTAGTTTGGAAATCATCGATTGGTTTCATCAGATCTCCCTCCGGCGTAAACGAGTATTTGCCGCCGATGTTGGCGATGCTTGGAATATCCATACTCCCGCACTCGCTCAACTTTTAACGACTCTATTTGTCCATCTAGACACGGTTGTGGTGTTATCAGGGGATATTCATTACGGTGCGGTCGTCCGATTATCCCATCGACAAATCAACCCAACTAGTTCATCATCTGTCCTCGTCCAATTGACAGCTAGTGCAATCAAAAATGAAGAGGTAAGTACCAAACTGCTACACACGCGCCTCAAAGATTTGCTCCTACCGGAAAAAATCCGCCACTCAATTGGCTGGAATCATCCACCCCAAATGTTACCCTTTCAACCAAACCATTCACGACATATTCTGAATCAGCCCCACGACTGGGAATGCCGGCTCGAATGGATACCCCGCAGTTCGAGAGTAGTCGTCAGTGAAAATCGAGATCTTTCTCTTCTGGTTTCCCGCCGCTCCACATGGTTAAATCGCTGGTGCCAACAATTAAAATGGTGGAAGAATCCTTGGTTTCAAGATGGTCGAGAAGTTGTCGGGCTAAATAATCTGGCAGTGATCCGGTGGCAATTTGGGGAGATCGTCCAGGATCAGTATTGGTTTTCACCGTGGCAGCCAACTCAAATTGTCCTCAGCCGATTCACGGCTCCGCTAGTACCCAGTAGGATGGATACTAGCCGACGCACCTAACTAATCGAAGATTCGACTAAACTCGACTCTCTTGACTTTGCCAAAACTGTTCGGCAAAAGCTACCGTCGGGTGCATTGGTGCCTTGGGTTTAGTTCTGAGTACCAGTGCTGTCTCATTGAGATATTTGTCGCCCTTCTTGTGGTTACAAGTCTCACAAGCAATCACCACGTTATCCCAGGTGTGGGTGCCGCCTTTGGATCGAGGAATCACATGATCGATCGTCAATTGTTTAGCACTTCCACAGTACTGGCACCGATAACCATCGCGCCTAAGTAATTCTCGCCGACTCACACTCGGCAGCTTCCATAAGCGTTCGGCAGTACTAATTTTTAACCGAATATGATGGGGCACTTCGATGGTGACAGATGGTGAGCGCAGTTCCCAGACGAGTTTAGTTTCTTGGAGGTCGAGCGGTTCGGCTCTCCCACTGATTAGCAGGCTCACTGCACGGCGGATATTGATCCGTGCCATTGGCAAATAATTAGTCGAAAATACGACTACTGAGTTGTTTAATACGGATGGGAACATAATCCGAAGATCGGTCGTGGCAGGTTGCATATGATATTGAGCCTCCTAACGAACAACCCCCGTTGTCTGAGATAGACAAGCGGGGGCACAAGAAGATTTTGGCGATCGGTTCTTGGTGTGAATGTTAACTGCGTAACGTCGATAATGACGATCGGACAGTTATTTTCCCGCAATGGTGAAATAAAACTAGATGGAATAG
Source organism: Chamaesiphon sp. (assembly GCA_041738715.1). Classification (GTDB taxonomy): domain Bacteria; phylum Cyanobacteriota; class Cyanobacteriia; order Cyanobacteriales; family Chamaesiphonaceae; genus Chamaesiphon. Next base: position 46,174 of record JBGSPI010000138.1, on the reverse strand, counting down.
ATGACTAAGTTTCGTCTGGATTTTACCCATCTCTCGGCAATTGTCCCCCATGGCAATTAGTTGCCACAAACTACTCGGAACGCATAATAAGGCGATCGAGTTGGTCTGCTGAATTGAGGGGATGGAGAGGTTAAACAAAAGAAGAGACTGAAGTTAGTGATGGTTGTGGGTTGCTCTCTCCCTGACAGCGACTACTCACTGCTAGGGGTAGATAGATTTAGCATTGTTAACATTATAGCCTAACTCATTTTCAAGACTACATGAAATATTACTTGAATACTTATCAGTTTAATTCAGCAATGAGGCAGCCCGACGAAGCATTATTGTGGTGTGAATTCAAGCCTTTGCAACACGCTGCGAGTTAAAAAGGTCACATATTTGGGTAAGAGCAGAGTGGGATAATGTTTGACTCGACATATTCCCATCAGTTCGCGCCTCAGCACATATAAATCGAGAAATTATGATCGATCGTAGTTCAGAATTAGTTCAAGTTACTCTCGCTGACTATATTTACCCAGCGATTCAAAAACAGTATATTGCCATCCTCACTCATGAAGCAGATGTCAGTGCCGATGGTGATGTTGAAGCAATCCATCAGATGCGGGTGAGCTTGCGCCGATTGAGATCGTCAATCCAAGGATTTCGATCGATTTTGGATGTCCCAAAAGTCATGGGTGAAAAACAAATCGCTCAGATCGCTAAAATTTTGGGTAAAGTTCGGGATTTGGATGTTTTGCAAGATATTTGTAAAATGTACCAGGTAGATTTACCGGCAGCGGAACAAATTTATCTAGCTGAAGTGGTTGCCAAGCTGGGCAAACGGCGGCGAAAAGCACTCACCAAAGTTCATGGGATGCTGGAAGATAAGCAGTACCAGTATTTTAAGTTGGCAATTAATAATTGGCTGAATAATGCCCAATATACCTCAACAGTTCGAGTCCCGATTGGTGAGATTCTTCCCCATTTGATTTTACCTGTAGTCGGACAATTATTTCTCTGTTCTGGCTGGTGGACTGATCTGGAAATAGATCGGGATGAGTCCCCTGAATCGACAGTTGCTCAACTAATCACCGTCCATGGTACCGCATTACATTCGCTGCGAAAACAAGTTAAAGCTACGCGATATTTAATGGAATTGTTTCCCGATCTATATAGTTCACAGTATCGTGATTATCTTGCAGATTTTCACCAAATCCACAAATTACTTGGCAACATTCAAGATGGGGTCGTGCTGGATAGTTTTATTCAGGGAACTTTGGGTAAACGGGCTGCAAGTAAATTACCAACACTTTACGCTCAGATCGATCGCGATCGTTATTCAAATTGGCAAAATTGGCTACCACTTCAAGCAAAATATCAACAATCTTCAGTCAGACAAGAACTAGAGTTATTACTGATTCAAGCGATAATTCCATCGGTTGACAGTTGATAAATAATTATTCCTGTCGATATCAAAATCGCCCTACCCAAACTGGGCAGAGCGATGTTTTGAAAATGCGGATAAAAGGACTTGAACCTTCACTTCTTGCGAAACCAGAACCTAAATCTGGCGCGTCTACCAATTCCGCCATATCCGCAGGCAACGGTTTCTATTATACCATAAGTAATTGAGAAAGCAACAATTCGCTCGCACCTATGGCAACTACCGAACCGACACAGATCCTCACCGCATTTCAAGAACTAATCGATGTTGTCGCGAAATTGCGCGATCCAGTAGATGGTTGTCCCTGGGATTTGGTGCAGACAGCAGAGAGTTTGACCCCCTATATCGTTGAAGAAGCTTATGAGGCAGTACACGCGATTCGGAGTGGCGATCGAGATGCGATCGTGTCGGAGTTGGGGGACTTGCTATTGCAAGTTGTCTTACAGGCTCAGTTAGCTAGTGAAGCGGGACACTTTACACTGAAAGAGATTGCTGAGGGCATCAGTGAAAAATTAATCCGCCGCCATCCTCATGTCTTTGGCGATGTCGTAGTGGTAGATGTCGCCGAAGTTCATGCAAATTGGGAGCAAATCAAAGCGACGGAGAAAGGGAAAACCAAGGATTTATTTAGTGATAAGTTAAATGGCTACGCAGAAAAATTACCACCACTAACTGCGGCGATGAAAATTTCCGATCGGGCAGCGGCTGTAGGATTTGAATGGGAAAATGTCGAGGGGGTATGGGCGAAGTTTGAGGAAGAATTAGGTGAGTTCAAAGCCGCCATTGCAACTCCTGATGTCCGGCATCAGGAGTCTGAGTTAGGCGATTTACTGTTTACAGTTGTCAATCTTGCTCGCTGGTTTAAACTCGATTCAGAGCGAGGATTGGCTGGAACAAATCAACGCTTTATCGATCGGATTAAGCAAATGGAAGCATATATCGATCGACCATTGACTGATTATTCGATTGGCGAGCTAGAAATTCTCTGGCAACAAGCCAAGCAAAGACTGGCTCAAGGACTCTAGAATACTTGTTCTACGGCGGAAATTTCCGGAATCATGTCACATAATTTGCGCTCGATGCCCATTTTCAGTGTCATCGTCGAGCTAGGACAAGATCCGCAGGCACCTTGGAGCCGGAGTTTGACAATCGGACCATCGATATCGACTAGTTCAACGTTCCCACCGTCAGCCATGAGGTAGGGGCGGAGGGTATCGAGTACGGTTTCGACGTTAGTAGGATTGAGTGTTAAAGCTTCAGACATATTTTACTAAACCAATTTGCAAATTATCAACAGCAGACGCGATACTCTTTTTGGATCTTAACCGATTTTGTTAATTATTTCAGAGGCTGCTGATGACAGATGCGGCAGTCGGGGATGGTCGGAGAATAGCTAACCATCGATCTAACATCGCTCCTCAACTTAGCCAATCGAAATTGAGGCTCGATCGGTTATTTGCCCTTGGCGATATAACTCACTGTACCACTGAGGATTGCTCCACCCATCAAGACACTAATTGCGGGCAGAAACAATGGTTCCCATAGACTTTGCCATAACTGTAATCCGAGGGGAAGATGGGTATATTGACCGATTACCGCAATTAGGAACCAAACAAAACTGAAGATGACAAAGAAAACATTAATTGTTAGGAGGTTATTGATAAAGCGTAGAATTCGATCGAGCATGGTCATAATTTAGTAGCAACTAAAAATACTGATGATCGACTAAAATACAGCATAATCATCCAAGAATTTATTAACATTAATTACAGCGCAGAAGCGCGATAAATTTGATCGTTCCACCAGATATTCATCGATGATGTCGAGATCGAGTTTGACTACTCATCTAAACAGCCACCAATTGTCGATAATCCTGCATGAATTTCTCAATTTCTGGGTCTTGTTTAATCAGTGTTACGAGCATTCCTAGTTGACCGCGAGAACGCATCAATCCTAATAAATCTGATACAAATAACTGAACCCATTCGACAGGCGCAACTCGACTCAGCCAGCGAAAAGCATGATGTGCTTTGTGGGCATTTTCTGCTCGAACTGTCAAACCGATTGCCGTAGCATAGCGAGCCGACGGTTCAGTGGGAAATGGAATATTTGCCCCTTGTCCATCCAGAATTGCGATCAAATCAGGTAATTGCCGATACAGGGAGATGAAAGCTTGGAATTCAGCATTTGCCGCAACCCCAATGGCTGGAGCTAAATCCAATCCGGCATAATGTAACGTACTAGCCATTACCCAAGAACGCGGCGAACACCAAGCTGGTTGTTGTGGATCGATTTTGTGAAGTAAGCAAGGACGAAAAGCCAAAAAAGCGATCGTTTGTTCATGAATTCCCGTAGTTAGGGCATAAGCTTTGAAACTTTCAAAATCTGGTTCTACTTGTAGGTGCAGAAAACGATTCGAGAGTGGTGCTGGCATATCAAATACACCGGCCCGATCCTCCTTCCGGTTGCCGGCTGCCCAAATCAACCATCCATCAGGGACAAGATAAGAACCAACTCGTCGGTCTAAAATTAATTGCTGTGCCATCCCCTGCATCGCTGGGGGTGCCATATTAATTTCATCTAGGAATAAAATACCGCGCCCGCTCTGGGGTAAAAATTCTGGAGGGAACCATTTGGAGATGCCATCTTCGGCGACGGGTAAGCCACGTAAGTCGGTTGGGGCAAGTTGACTCAATCGGATGTCGATAAATGCTAGTTCATGTTCGGTAGCAAGCTGGCTGACAATACTTGATTTTCCAATCCCTGGCGCACCCCAGATCATCGTACTAATTTGGAGATTATTAATAATCAGTCGATCGAGATAAGTCTTCAGATCTGCACAATTCATAAGTTTTGGGATCGGTACTGGATAGGTAACAAAACGATACTCCGAGGGAGATGCTCCGCCAGCAAACTACTGCAATAATTTGCGTAGCTCTCCTCGTAGTTGTTGGGAGGTATTGGGGTTGCAGACAAAAGAGTCATAAATTAATCTAGACTCCTGCCCAATTGTTTGTAGTGTTCCCATCCTGTGGTTGGCATCAGACTGATGTGACTGTAGTCGCAGCCAGATGCGATCGATTAGGTCGCTGGGCGTGTTAGGATGACGCACGATCGCCAGTAACAAAACTGCCCAGTCTGTCCGAGCAAGCTTTGTCAATTGGGCTGTTGTGGTGGACGGTTGTTTTGCCAGCCATAGTGCTTCGGCGGCTGAGTCGGTTGGAGCGAGATACATTTCCCTCAATAGTCGAGGGTTGAGATGGGGATGAAGTGCGACTAATATCGTAAATGTCGATTCACCAGATTTTCCATATCTTTGTAAAATTTGCTCCAAAACTGCCACAGGTGTTTGGTGATTCTCGGCAACAATTTCCGCTAAACCGCTGCTAATGTTAATAATCTCTGCCAGTAGCTTTGGTGGCGTATGCGGATGTGCTGCAACCGCGCGAATCAATTCTCGATCTTGACGACGTGATTTTTGAGCTAAATTTTCTAATAAACTGCTGGGAGTTCGGGGATTATACGCTACTGCTAGCCAAAGACTATAATCTTGTTGGTTGACTGCATAGTCCATGAACGATCTGGGGACTCGATCGCATTGCAGTAAACTAGTCAGAGTACAGTGGGGAATTTCCGCCGCTAGGTGCAGATGCTCTAGTTGTAGTAGTTCAAAAATCGGATTTGCTAGAATGGTTTCGGGAAAATCAATGCCTAACTGCCATAATGTTTCAGTTGGTGTATTAGGATTACTAGCTACCAGTCGCCGTAGTTCCCAATTTTTGCCACAGGCAAGTTCGTGTAATACTTGCGGGGGGGTCTGAGGATCGATCGCGATTAGCGATTCTGTCACATGCAGCTTGCTGGTTGCGGTAGTTTCATTGACTACCATCTGCGCTAAAGTTACGTCCATGCTTGACTCATCAAAATATCTGCTTACTCACTCATGGACTAGAGTACCCAGCCCTGATCAGAAAGATAGAGTTTTCAGCAACATTTCGGATCTATGTTTCGCCGATCGACAAGATCCAACCTAATATTTAAATTAAGGCAATCCCTACAACTCTCAACCCCCAAGCCCGAACCTCTCACCGTGCGAGCAAATGTCAACGAACCAACATCGGCCGATTTATCTCGACCATCATGCGACCACTCCAGTAGATCCGCGCGTGCTGACAGCCATGTTGCCCTATTTTACGGAGCATTTTGGCAATCCCACCAGTACAACCCATCAGTACGGCTGGGCGGCTGAAGCCGCTGTCACTCAATCACGAGGGCAAATCGCCACAGCAATCAGCGCAAAGCCCGAAGAAATTGTTTTTACCAGCGGCGCGACGGAAGCCAATAATCTTGCTCTTAAAGGTATTGCCGAAGCTTATTTTAGCCAAGGTCAACATATTATTACACTGCAAACCGAACACAATGCGGTGTTAGATCCTTGTAAATATCTAGAATCTTTAGGTTTTACAGTTACTTATCTACCCGTTGAATCTGATGGATTAGTTGATTTAAATCGACTTAAAACAGCGATTCGGTCTGATACGATTTTAATCTCGATCATGGCTGCCAATAATGAAATTGGCGTTTTGCAGCCACTGGCAGAAATCGGTAAATTGTGTAAAGAGCGAGAAATTTTATTTCATACAGATGCGGCTCAAGCAATCGGGAAAATTCCCATTGATGTTAACTTATTAAATGTCGATTTAATGTCATTAACTGCCCATAAAGTGTATGGGCCAAAAGGGATTGGGGCACTATATGTTCGTCGCGATCATCCCCGCGTCAAATTATCACCACAACTCCATGGTGGTGGACACGAACGGGGGATGAGATCGGGGACACTATACCCACCGCAGATCGTTGGCTTCGCCACTGCGGTCGAAATTGCTCTCGCCGATCTCAGTGCGGAGACAGCTAGATTAACTCAGTTGCGCGACAGATTGTGGTCGCAATTGAATCAAATCGAGGGCATTTATCTCAACGGTCATCCCACCCAAAGACTAGCGGGAAACTTGAATATCAGTGTTGCTGGTGTTGATGGTAACGCACTCTTATTGGGTCTACAGCCTGTTGTCGCCCTCTCATCAGGAGCCGCTTGCAGTTCGACCAAAATTGCCCCTTCTCACGTCTTGCAGGCGATCGGTCGATCGACCCCACTTGCCTATGCTGCACTGCGGTTTGGAATTGGGCATAATAATACTATCGAGGAGATCGATCGAGTAGCGGCGGCAGTGATGACCACGATTCAAAGTTTACGGAAGTTAGCGATGAGATTGTGACGATTTAACTGTATAATCGGAATTAACCGAGAGCGATCGCCCTAAGAAGACTAGATTATCTGACGATCTTCCAAATCGTCTGTCAATCCACACTGGCAGCGATCGCCTACTTGACAAATTTTTCAGAGGCATGAATATACTACCCCATTCTACCTATTTGCTAGGTATGAATCTGGTGAGTAAACATTCAAAGACTCTACCCGGTCACAATAAAACTACAGATTCCATGCTCTGCTGAGTTAGAATCACTCACGGACATGTGATCTGAAGATTTAAACCCAATTTATGTGAGTTTGTGCGTGGATCAGGCTATGTCAAAACATAGTAGACACCGTGCAAAACCTCTGTGTGATTTCTGTTTTACTGCCAGCAATGATGCGATCGACGAGCGGCCGCCACGCTTCTGATTTCTAGTCTGGATACTCAATCATCCATTCAGCAACGCACAGAATGTCAACCATGCCATCGATTCCTAGCCCCATTGATTGTTAGCAGCCTCAAACATGAATGAACATTTCGGTTCGGTGAACAATCCATTGAGAAACTAAATTTACACTAGCCTAAATCTCATCAATCAATAGTGAACAACGAACAATTATCAAGCGTGTGCTGGATGAAATACGAATTCCCATTGGGAAAACCCAAGCTGACTACAGTAACTCACCGTCAACACGTTTCAACTGCTTGGCAATGGACTTAGAACCCCAATCCAAAGTTGAACTGATAACCGAGATCGCTAATAACTGTTACATCAGACCAGCAACGTTCGGCACTTATCGATTCTCAGTGACCGCACGGGCTGTTAATTTTCGAGGAAATTGAATGCCAAAGCAAATAATTATTGCGGAGCAACACCGCATCGGTGCCGTATTTGGGGAAGACCAAATTCAAGAACTAGTAGTAGCAACTGGACAACATCAAGTCGGTGATATTTATCTGGGCATCGTCGAGAATGTCTTACCCGGTATTGATGCAGCTTTCATCAACATTGGCGACCCATCACGGAACGGATTTATCCATGTCACCGATTTAGGACCACTGCGACTCAGACGCAGTTCTGGTTCGATCACTGAATTGGTTGCACCACAGCAAAAAGTGTTGGTGCAAATCATGAAGGAGCCAACGGGGAATAAAGGCCCTCGACTGACTGGAAATGTTAGCCTTCCCGGTCGCTATGTTGTTCTCATTCCCTTTGGGAAAGGCGTAAACCTTTCACGGCGAATTCGCTCCGAAGGCGAACGCAATCGGTTAAGAGCTTTGGCGGTACTCGCCAAACCAGCCGGAATGGGGATGTTAGTCAGGACAGAAGCAGAAGGCACTACAGAAGAAGCGATTTTAGAAGATCTGGAAATGCTCCAGAAACAGTGGGAAGTAGTCCAGCAAGATGCCAATTCTACTCGCGCCCCCGCACTACTCAACCGCGATGATGACTTCATCCAGCGCGTACTCCGAGATATGTATGCCGCTGATGTCAATCGGATTGTTGTAGACTCGCCCCAAGGACTCAAGCGCGTCAAACAAACCCTACTTGGTTGGAATGATGGTCAATTACCCCAAGGGGTTGTGGTAGACCTCCATCGAGAACGCCAGCCCATTCTGGAATATTTCCGCGTTAACGCGGCAATTAGAGAATCCTTAAAGCCAAGAGTAGACTTACCTTCGGGCGGTTATATCATTATCGAACCGACGGAAGCCTTAACAGTAGTAGATGTCAACTCTGGTTCATTCACGCGATCGACTACTTCCCGTGAAACAGTACTATGGACAAACTGTGAAGCAGCAACAGAGATTGCTCGTCAATTGCGGTTACGCAACATTGCTGGCGTGATCATCATCGATTTTATCGATATGGATTACCGCAAAGATCAACTCCAAGTGCTCGAACACTTCAACAAACAACTGCGGGTAGACAAAGCCAGACCACAAATTGCTCAATTATCCGAACTTGGACTAGTCGAACTCACCCGCAAACGCCAGGGTCAAAATATTTACGAGTTATTTGGTGAGACTTGTAGCACGTGCGGCGGATTAGGTCATTTAGCACACGTTCCCGGTGAAGCTGTCTATGGGGCAGATGGGGAAGCAGTTCCGATCTCGCTAGTTTCCACCACTCCCCAACGCGAATATCGTTCTCGGAGTACGACTGAACGCACAGCCCTATCGGGGAGAGGCGTAAGTAGAAGATCGATTTCTCGCCGCGATCGCGTTACAACTGATGATGTTCGTCAACCAGTCGCCGAAACTTGGGATACCTTTGAGCCAGAAGGCATCGAAAGTGGAGATGACTTTAACCTCGTCAATCATCCTAGCTATCAAGAACAGAATAGTGCTGGCAAAAAACGGCGGCGGCGATTGGGGCGGACAGAACAGGAAGAAGTTATCCGCAATGTACCTAGACCAACAACTAGTGCAGATCTCAATCGAACACTCACCCAAAATAGTGAAGTAAATCGCCTCGGCGGACGCAGTACCACATCTCCAGAACCACGAATCGGTCGCGAGACTTATCAAAAAAATGGTCGGAACGTGCCGCCGCCAACTAGTGATAGTTCCAGGGCGACCCTGGTAAGTGGCAATTTCACGCCGACAGAGATCGAAGCCTTCATCACCGATACACCTCCTGCGGATTCCTATGGAGAGCGCGAACGTCCCGGTAAACCTCAGCGAGTTAAGCCAATTCGACCGACGATCGAACCACCAGAAGTAGTCGCGATCGAAATGTCCGATCTGGAGAAAGAAACCTATGCCTGGATGGGCATCTCACCCCTAGTTAAAGTTGGGCGAGAGTTGAAGAATCCAAAAACGGCGATCGTCAGTATTGTACCACCAGGCACTTTACCCCCGGAAGCAGTCGTTGTCCCGACAACAGATACCGAATCAGCCCAGGACGATGCCGAAACCATTACCAGTGAAGATCCTGACTTTTCTGTGCCAATCGAGGCGGAAGTCTTCGATCCATCAGATGTTGACAGTGTGGAGGCAGAAGTAGCCGAGGAAGTCAATTTCGATCAACCCGTTGAAATTGAACCGACGGACATCTCTATGCCTTCAGAAATGGAGCTAGAGGAGATCTCCGAAAATCGGCGGCGCAAGCGACGTTCTTCAGCGGTGATTGACTAAAGGGGATACGAGGGATAGGGATATAAGACTTACACATCGTACAAGATTACTATTCTGAAAATGGTGTATTACGCCATTTCAGGATAGATAGGATTTTTGTCGAGTGTGCCCGATCGAGATCGAAGCCAGATTAAATACTTGAAATCCATACCCCCTATTTGGTGCTTCCTGTCAATGTGTAAGTTGTAGGTTGGGTTTCGAGGCTCAACCCAACCTACCTCTACATCAAATGTATGAATTTCAGCAATAGATGGGCACTGTTCACCCTACCGTTGCTAATTCTCAATCACCTAACAACCAGCTAATTCTAGCAAAGCAGGATGAGGATTAGTGCCAGTGAGGATCACTTCGACATCTTGAGGTAGTCTAGTCAGAAAGCTGGTGGTTGCTTCAATCGTAATCAAACCAAGTTCGATCGCTAAACTCAAATCATCGAGGATCACCACCGAATATTCACCCGATCTGGTGGAAGTTTGAACGTGTTTCCATAGCTGTTGAAAGTTGTGTAACTCCAAATCATTTAAATCTGGCACCGAGATTTGGCGAATCAAATTACACCGAATCCAATCTAAGTTTTGCGCGAGATTGGTAGCGCGATCGTGACCTTGGCGAATGCCACCTTTGAGTAATTGGACGATCAGCACATGCTGACCCGTACTGGCGATCTTAAGTGCATTGGCGACAATCTCAGTACAAAACCGATCTGCGGGGGTATCAACTACGGTAATTTGTTGATGGATGGTGGTGGAGCGATCTGCGATCGAGGCGGTACAAGTAACTGATGGATGTTCTGGCTGACTATTTAGTTGTGCAATCATATTCAAAGTTGAATTAACCAAGTTTTGTTCGAGCAGTTTACCCCAGTGGGTTGAATCTTCAAGGGCGGAATTTTGCCGACAAGAACCCCATACGTCAGCAAATTATGCCGCCGCAGTCATCTATCTCTATCCAACATATAGTGGTTTCGTATGAGCGTTCATCCAGTGAAACACTAAATATGGAATCAGTCAAGTCACTCATCACCAGATCATTATTTCGTCAACTGGCTGAATCTGGTGGGTGAAAATGGAAAAATCCGCTCTAGCCGTAACCAGTCCTAGACCGTGAATAATTAATAATTCGTAATTCAACTACTCATGAATTGCAAGTAATCCGGTAATTGTGTTGTTTCATCATAAATCGCAGTGCTGAGTTGTTGGTGGGTGAGACCGATGGCTTTGCGGAGATCGGTATTAATCAGGTTAGCTTGTTGCAGATTGGCACCCTTGAGATTTGAGCCTTCCAGATTTGCCTGCTCCAAATTTGCTTCGCTGAGATTAGCTCCAGCGAGATTAGCTTTCCACAGATAAGCTCCTGCGAGGTCTGCTTTCCACAAACTTGCCTCACTAAGATTAGCTCGCCCTAGAAAAGCTCCGGCTAATTTAGCTTGCCACAATTGGGCTTCACGCAGATTGACTTTCCACAGATCTGCACCCTCTAACTCTACCCCATTTAAATCCGCCGCACGCAAATTACTTTCCTTGAGTTCGATTGCCCGATCTTGCCTGTCTCTGGTGACATCTCGCCGTGCCAGGACAGTCATAACTGCTTGAATATCCGTCGGAATGCGGGGTAATCGTGGCAGCTTGCGATCGAGTTTAGGGTCTGCGGTATTAAGTAGCAATTGCTGACTTTGTGCTGTTTGTCTAGCTGAATGTTCGCGCACAAAGGCTGTCAGCACTTCGATCGCCATCCAGTGTTCTGCTGGAGACTCTTGAGCCAGCCGTTCAAGGGTATAAATCCCGCCCAGCCGGACAGCAATTTTGTCACTGGCTAGATGAGTAATTGCTTGACTAAATCTAGTGGTGATCAGATGCGCGTTGGCATTTTGAACTTGGTCTTCATTACGTCTTAAATATTGCCAGCCAGTGTACATAAATCCACCTAAAATGGTGGCACCAAGACCCTGAAATAATAAGTTGTAGATCCCATTTTGGGTATTAATGCGATCGCGTTCGAGGCTAATTTGTTCTTTTTCAAGGCTCAGGCGATCGGCTGGAGCAATACTCTTGGCTGGCAGTTTGGTAATCCGCTGGTTGAGTTGCCGAATTTTCCAATCTAGTTGTCTAACACTAGTTTGTTGCCCAAACCAGATTGCCCCGATCGCCAGACTACAGCAGAGAATGAACAATGGCAATCGCGCACTCACTGAAGTTGCTCTTCCAAGTGGGACAGATGGCAAATCATCTTGTGAGGAATGGAACTGATGCATCGGTTGAGTTTTGCGCTTAAACGTCATGGCGATCGCCCAAATGTTCGCTGGTGTCGCAGTTGTGGCACAGTTGCGATCCAATTTGCTGCAAATTGTAGCTCAATCTTGTACAAATCGATAATAAATTTTACTACTAGTTCACCAACCACTGTAGACAAGCTAAACTTGAGACATTATCCCGCTGATGGACGATCATGCAATTAAATTTTAAGGTTCCCGACTTGGCTTGTAGTGCTTGTGCTGATAAGATCGGTCAAGCAATTTACTTGATCGATCCCCAAGCGATAGTTTCTGCCGATCCACAGACTAAACAAGTCCAGATTGACAGTGACTTGCCTGCAACGACGCTGGCGGAGACGATCGTCAAAGCTGGATATACAGTTAGTAATCCTTGATGATTAGACTATGGAAAGCCTCGGCTTGAAATTGGGCGGGATGAGTTGTACCACTTGTGCTAAGACGATCGAAGCGGAGATCGCTCATGTACCGGGGGTAATTAGGTCAAATGTAAATTTTGCCTTAGAACAAGCCACCGTTGGCTACGATCGGCAGAAAACGAACGTTGAAGCAATTATTCAAGCGGTGACAACTGCTGGCTATCAAGCAATCCCGATCGAAATTGCGAACTCGGTGATTTTACCCCGGCGCGGACAGATTGAAGAGGACGATATCGATTTCAAACTCCTCACAGGGATTGTTGCCAGCGTACTCCTGACGATCGGTTCGTTACCGATGATGCTCGATCTCGAAATTAGTTGGATGCCTGACTGGTTAGATCATCCGATCGGTCAGTTAATTCTGGCTACACCAGTCCAATTTTGGTGCGGCTACTCATTTCTCACTGGTGCCTGGAAAGCTGCCAGACACCGACGATCGAATCTGAACACCCTAATTGCCCTAGGCACGGGTGCCACCTATTTATATTCGCTGCTAGGCACCTTTGCGCCGCAATTGATTAGCAACTCACAGCAGCCTCACCCATATTTATATTATGAAACTGTGGCGGTGGTGATTACCCTGAGTTTGTTAGGTAAACAACTCGAACAACAGGCACAAGGGCAAACAGTTAACACCATTGAAAAACTCGCCCATCTTCAGCCACAGGTAGCCAGAGTGATTGAAGACGGGGAAGAAGTGACGATCCCGATCGAACTGATCCAGGTGGGTTATATTGTGACAGTTCGCCCCGGCGAGATGATCCCGGTTGATGGCAAAATTATTGCGGGAGAATCGATGGTGGATGAGTCAATGGTGACGGGGGAAAGTCAACCAATTACCAAACAAATCGGCGATGAGGTAATTGGTTCAACCCTCAATCATACGGGGAATTTGAATATTCAAGTCACGAAAATTGGTGCTGAGACATTTCTTGCCCAAATTATCCAACTAGTTGCGGAAACACAGGCAGATCGAGTACCAATTCACCGATTAGCCGATCGAATCGCCGGATATTTCGTGCCGATGGCGATTGCAATCTCGGTCTTGACTGTAGTTTTGTGGTGGGTATTCACAGGGGATCTAGCGATGGGATCGATCACTGGAGTAGGTGTATTAACGATTTCCTGTCCCTGTGCCTTGGGTTTAGCCACGCCAACGGCGATTATGGCGGGAACAAGGCAAGGTGCCACACAAGGAATTTTAATTAAAAGTGGCACAAGTTTAGAGTTACTCGATCGAGTCAATACGATCGTGTTTGATAAGACGGGTACTCTGACAATTGGTAAACCCGTGGTTACTGATTTTATCCCCGTGGTGGATAGTTATCATGGAGATGAATTAAATGTGCTGCAATTAGCCGCATCAGTAGAAGATCTTTCCGAACACCCCCTCGCTCATGCGATTGTGGAATATGCCACGTCGAAGCAGTTAGGGATGATCCCCGTCACCGGATTTAAAGCGATTGTTGGGAGTGGTGTACAGGGAATTGTTAATGGTAAATTAGTCCAAATTGGTTCGAGTGAATGGATTGCCACTCTATCAGTTCATGGTGTGATGCAGATTGCCAATCAACAAATTTTAGCTACCTATCAACACCAATGGGAAACGGAAGGAAAAATTGTTATCTGGCTAGCGATCGATGGTGAGATTGCTGGTATTGTGGGGATTACTGATGCCGTCAAATCTACGGCGATCGCCACAGTCACGAAATTGAAACAACTAGGCTTAGAAGTCGTCCTACTGACTGGAGATAATCTGACTAATGCAGAAAGATTGGCTCATAAAGTCGGCATCAATCGGGTGTTTGCTCAAGTCAAACCCCAGGGCAAGGCTGATGTAATTCGGACATTACAATTCAGTAGCAAACGTAAACATCGACCAATTGTGGCAATGGTGGGGGACGGAATCAATGATGCGCCAGCCTTAGCTGGTGCAGATGTGGGAATCGCCATGGGCACAGGTACAGATATTGCGATCGCCGCTAGCGACGTGACCATTATTTCGTCAGACTTACAGACAATTATTACCGCGATCGAACTCAGTCGGGCAACTTTGACTAACATCAAGCAAAATCTCTTTTTTGCCTCTATTTTTAATATCCTGGGCATCCCGATTGCCGCAGGCTTATTTTACCCGATCTTCGGCTGGTTACTCACTCCGATTCTCGCGGCTGGAGCAATGGCATTGAGTTCCGTATTGGTAGTGACTAATGCCTTCCGCCTGAAAAGATTTCGACCTTCAGCACTATCATAAAAGTTAGTGATTATACTACCCCTTATCCCTGTTACAGCTAAACTATGAGTTTTAATGAAATTACCGTTAGCGAATTAGCCATCAAGCTGGCAGATAACGAGCAAACATTCCAATTTGTCGATGTCCGCGAACCTCAAGAATTGGCACTTGTCCAACTGCCAAGATTTATTAATTTGCCCTTGAGCGAACATAACCAATGGTCGCCAGAAATTTATACAATATTAGATAAAGATACCGAAACTTTTGTTTTATGTCATCATGGGATGCGATCTGCACAAATGTGTCAGTGGCTAATTTCGCAAGGATTTACCCAAGTTAATAATATCATTGGCGGGATTGATGCTTATAGCAATCATGTCGATCCAAGTTTACCAAAATACTAAATATGTCTTTTGACTTAAATCAGCGTCATCAACAGATTTTGTGGGCAACGATCCGTCAGTATATTGCCACTGCTGAACCTGTTGGTTCAAAAACCTTGGTCGAAGGCTATAACTTAAATGTTAGCCCAGCCACAATTCGCAGTGGATTTACAACCTTAGAAAAAGCTGGATTGTTGTATCAACCACATACTTCTGCGGGAAGAATTCCCTCTGATTCTGGTTATCGACTATATGTCGATCGATTACTTGGGTATGGTTCAAGCGGAGGAAACCTCCGCGAACCAACTCCGCTGATACCGTCACCAGATATCGGTCGTCAAGTCGAAGAATTGTTTCATGATAAACTCGATTGGGAGGGGTGGAGTTTAGAAGCAGTTTTGCGAGGTGCTGCAGAAGTACTAGCGACCTTAAGTGGCTACATTACAATGATTACCCTGCCACAGACTCAGCATTCAACCATTAAGCATATTCAGTTTGTACAAGTAGAAGTCACAAAAGTGATGCTAATTGTGGTGTTAGATTCCTATCAGACTCACTCGATTTTGATGCAGCTACCACCCACACAAGTAGAGCCAATCGAGGAAGATTTACTTACAAGAGAGTTGCATATTCTATCAAACTTTCTCAATAGTAAATTGCGCGGTCGATCTCTTCCTGAAATATCAACATTAGACTGGAGCGAACTCGATCGAGAATTTCAGCATTATATCGATCTAGTTAGTACTCTATTGAGCGACTTATCTCGACAATTTAAACCAGTTCACTCATCCCAAATCATGATTCGAGGTATTGCGGAAGTCTTGCGTCAGCCGGAATTTTCTGAATTGCAACAAGTTAAAACACTATTACACCTATTAGAATCAGAACAAGACCAACTTTGGCAGCTAATCTTCGATCCGCACAAAATTGAGGTTAATTCTTCCACCGATCGCGCTCTCGATCGCCAGTCAAAAATTAGGATTAGAATCGGTACCGAAAATCCGCTCGAACCAATGCAAACTTGTACGCTAATCTCTACTACCTATCATCAGGATTCAGTTCCCGTTGGCAGTGTAGGAGTACTTGGTCCCAAACGAATGCTCTACGAAAATACGATTGCTCTAGTGCAATCTGCCGCTGATTATATTTCGGATGCCATCAGCCATGACCAATAGACTAATCTCGATCGATCAAGCTATTCTGGGATTACTATGGTTAGGATTTGTTGGCTATGCATTTTTTCTCGCACCACCAGATCGAACTGACAATCTTCAACTAATTATCGCCCTCTCAACTGGTAAATGGGTAGGAATTAATCCACTAGTTATTGCTCTATTTAATCTGATGGGCATTTTACCACTGGTTTACGCTGCACTGATGCTAATTGACGGCAAAACTCAACAGCTTTCGGCTGGTTTATTTAGTGCTGCATCTTTTGCGGTGGGTGCATTTGCCATTTTACCCTATCTAGTCTTGCGCAAACCCAACTCCCATCCGATTAATGAACGCAATGGTATAATTAAGCTGGTGGACTCGCGCTGGTTGGGCTTATTGTTGTCGATCGGCACGATTGGATTAATGATATATGGCATCAGTCAAGGCGACTGGACAGATTTTGTCCGGCAGTGGCAAACAAGTAGATTTATTCATGTAATGAGTCTAGATTTTTGTTTACTAGTCTTATCTATTGCCGATCTTGATTAAAGATGATATTCCTCGTCGAAACTTTACAAATCCTCGACGAGTTCAGCTATTATCCTTAATTCCTTTATTTGGCGGACTAATCTATCTGTGCATTCGTCCTACACTAACTGACTCCACACCACCCAGCAGCGCAATAATAACGTAAGTTGTTATTCTCCCATTTCCCACTTGTACTAAGCGGCTTGCATTGAGCGTTCGCGTAGCGTCTGCCTTCGCAGAAGCCGAAATGAGCCGAACTATCTCCCATCTCCCTATGGTAAAAATCGCTGTTGTAGACTATGACATGGGAAACTTGCATTCTGTTTGTAAGGCATTAAAACTGGCTGGAGCAGAACCATTCATCACCCATGTCCCATCCGAATTATTTGCAGCAGATGGGGTTGTCTTGCCAGGTGTTGGTTCCTTCGATCCAGCCGTTCAAAGAATTCGTGACTTGGATTTAACAAAACCCCTCCAAGATATCGTGGCAACTGGTAAACCATTTTTGGGCATTTGCCTAGGCTTGCAGATTTTATTCGATCGATCTGAGGAAGGGCAAGAACCTGGACTAGGAATCATTCCTGGTAGCGTTCGTAAATTTCAACCAGAACCAGGCTTAACTATCCCCCAGATGGGTTGGAATCAACTCCACCTTACTCAGCCAAACTGTCCGTTGTGGGGGCAAATAGACCCCGCTGCGTGGGTTTATTTTGTTCACTCCTATTACGTCGATCCGATCGATCCAGTTCAAGCGGCAACAGTCACCCACGGAACGCAGACTGTCACCGCCGCAATTGCCCAAGACAATCTGATGGCAGTCCAATTTCATCCCGAAAAATCTGCCACCATTGGCTTGCAGATTTTATCTAATTTTGTGGGGATGTTGGGGGGTTAGTGAATAGGGGCGAAAGGGCTAAAAATAATCATCAACTTGCAGGCGGGCACCCCCACCATGAAAGTTGAAGATTATCTATTCACGATCCATCTACCCCTACTCCCTACTCCTCCGCTCTGACTCCTGTGAAATATTCAGGTTCATTACCTGGAATCCACTTGATATTACAGCCAATACTGGGGCGTTGATTGGGATCTACTTCTTTGCCAGCCAAGAGTGAATCAATTGCCTGACGTAGATCTGCTCCAGTAACTGGTTTACCATTAGACGGACGGCTATCATCTAACTGTCCGCGATAGGCAAGATATCGATCGCGATCGAATAGGAAAAAATCGGGTGTACACGCTGCGGTGTAAGCCTTAGCAACCGCCTGGGTTGGGTCATAACAGACTGGAAAATTAAAGGGCGCACTGTGGGCTAAAGCCACAAGATGCTCAGGTGCATCATCCGGGTATTTATCGATATCATTAGGACTAATTGCCACTATCCCTAAACCCTGCGGGAGATAGTCTTTACCAATCTCGGCTAATTGAGCTTGAACATGCTTGACAAATGGACAGTGAACCGAAATAAACATCACTAGTAATGCTTGTTTGCCCGCAAAGCTTTCTAGCGAAATCGATGTCCCACTGACTACATCCGTCAGGTTAAAATCTGGAGCAGTTACGCCCAACGGCAACATTGTCGATGCTGTTCTTACCATAACGATCATTTACTCCTTAAAATCTACAGTGCGACACAATCGAGAAGAAATCTGTCGATCGATAACACAGTTAACCCTTATCAGAGTAGCAGGAGATTTCACCAATTTAAACTTTTCGACACTCTATACCCATTTACCATCACCTAATCTAACCAAGAATAGGTGTGTGGATCTTCCGGCCCTAACAACCCAATTATTAATTATTAACTGACGGGGCGACAGGTCGCCTAAAAACCAGAGAGGGAAACAACTCTAGACAAATTGCTGATAAAAAGATAGGGTAAGAAGACTTCTTACCCAAAAAACAATTAAATGATCTTAAAATCATATCATACTCATTTGTCAGAAAATCTCACACGAGCTAATTACCTATTGGCAATTTTATTAATTCAAGTAGTGCAATCGATTAAAGAAGTCACACTGGAAAGCATTGCAACGAAACTGGCAATGCCGATTAAATTTGAAAGTAGAAGAAAAAAAGTTCAGAGATTCTTATCAGATGACAAATGGAATTTAGATGATATGTGGTTGTCATTAATAATTGATTGGATTGCCGGCAGTGTTAACCAGAATAATATTATATATTTAGCAATAGACCGAACTAAGTGGCAATCAAATAATATTTTGATGGTCAGCATGATTTGGCGAAACAGAGCTATTCCTATTTATTGGAAAATGCTTGACCAACAAGGCAACAGTACATTAGAAAAACAACAATTAGTATTAACGCCAGTATTCACCGCCTTGTCAAGTTATAAATTACTCGTGTTAGGGGATCGTGAATTTTGTAGTGTTACTCTCGCTAACTGGCTCAGAGATCGGAAAGTAGGGTTCTGCTTACGACTAAAAAAGAATGTTTGTGTCAAGACTGAATCAGAGTTGTGGACTGAACTAAAATTGCTAGGATTAGAACCAG
Source organism: Chamaesiphon sp. (assembly GCA_041738715.1). Lineage (GTDB taxonomy): Bacteria > Cyanobacteriota > Cyanobacteriia > Cyanobacteriales > Chamaesiphonaceae > Chamaesiphon. Next base: position 26,854 of record JBGSPI010000138.1, on the reverse strand, counting down.
GGAACAGCTTTTTTGACCGAGAAATAACAATTAGAAAAACTGCGCCGATTAAAGGATTTAATCTAGCAGGTAAATGGCTGGGTAAATATCGAAATATTACTACGAAAGAACCTTGGTATATTCTAACAAGTTTGTTAGATCTGCAGATAGCAGTTGATGCTTACTCTAAAAGATTTGGAATTGAGGAAGCGGTGCGCACTCGTCGGGTCTCCCGACGTAAAAAGCGCAACAAGACAATGTTCAGAGACTTTAAGGGTGGAGGATACAACTTAGAACAGACTAATTTAACAGGTGATCGCTTGAGTAATCTATTGATTTTGTTATCACTAGCATACTTGAAGAGTATCATTCAAGGGATAGATATTAAATCAAAGCAAGTTCAAGAATATCTAGGCAGAAAAACAGAAAAATATAGAAAATATGCTAGGCACAGTACTTTTTATGTTGGGCTTTGGGGTGAGTCATGGGTCGATTCAATGTCTAGTAACTGGCAGGTTGTTGTTGAATTAATGTCTTTATCTCCACACAAACTCCCTAATTATCAACAAGGCTTAAGAGCTATGAGGCTTATTCTATCAGCGTTATAAGCGACTTGTCGCCCCGACAGAATTATTAATTAATTGCCGCTATTTGTGCTTTTCCTTGAGTTCTGAGTACATAGAGTGGTACTAAAGATTGGATTAATCCAGTGGCGGCTTTGCCGTATTCCTCAACTTCAATTAATTGCTCGACGGCACAAGTAATACTTTCCTCCAGATCCTCAAGTGTTGGGTAAGTTTTCATCACCTCCAACAATAAATCATCCAGATGATATTCCCGCATTGTTGATGCTGATTGACTGCCAAAATTGAAGTGAGGACGCAACATTACTAACAGGATGATTTTTGCTCGCAGTGGGTTAGTGTAGCTCATCACATTCTGACGCAACACAAACGGATCGTAATCGGGAATTTCGATCTCTTCGAGTGGAATCTCATCAGGTATTTCTGGATCGCAATAGGTTTCATAGGCAGATTCAGCTACTTCATCGTCTGCTGGAATTTCCGCTGCAAATTGTTGGGTGGGAGCAGGGGCATAGGCGCGTTGCAAAGAAGAAGGAACATCATGACTAGTATATGCCTGAGTAGGTGCAGGTGTATAAGCCCGCTCAATTGCTGAAGGAATATCCTGACTAGTATAGGCTTGAGTAGGTACAGGCGTATAAGCCCGTTCGATCGCTGAAGGGATATCCTGACTATTATATGCCTGAGTAGGCGCAGGTGTATAAGCCCGTTCGATCGCCGAAGGAACATCCTGACTAGTATATGTCTGAGTAGGTGCAGACGCAGGCGTAGCTGCTTTTGCGCCTGGAGAACGTGTCGCAGACTTATTACCATGTTCTTGCTGGAATTCGGGATATAGTTGACCGATCGCCAGATAAATTATTTTGGCAATATCAATATATTGCTTAGGTTTATTAACCGTCTTAACCAGCTTTTGCAATAAAAGTTTCAACTTATCGAGAGTATCATGTTCTCTGATAATCTGCTCGATTAAATACTGGGAATTAATCGAATTTAGATAATCAGCATCTTTCTCCCATCTATTAGTGCATAGACAATACAGCATCTTTTTGATCCGGATTGCTTCGCGATGGTTGTTTAGGTAGTTAACGACTTGCTGAAGTAAGTTTGCGTCATTAATCCTCATGAAGTTGACCAGCTTTATATCTAAATTTTAATTATATGAACTCATTAAGAATATTCTCCAAGACTGAAGTTTCTGGGCATAACCCACAGATGCTCACGATTTCGGGGAGAAAAGCTAGTGAGAAATTTCTGGTTCTAGATCCTAGATTGGTAATTCTAGTTGAACCAGGAATTAGTCGATCGATAAATCTCGGTTCACTAGATAGTGGAGCTATCGTTGCAACTCTCAATATTGTTCCCCAATTGAATCTATCTCTAACCACTCGATCCTAATTTAGCCGATAGATTTCGATCCTGAGTCGATCGAGTATAAAATAATGAGGGGACAACCAATCAGATTGTCTCCTCATTTATCCCACCAAATTAGATCGACTGGATTCTATCCCTGAGTTTGCGCTAGTTTAGCCAAATTACCTCGATCGATCTGCAAATCTAGACTTCGATCTGTTCCCGTTGTCAAAGAACGGGTAACTTCCCCTAATACTAGTGGTTCTGATAACCCAGGTTGGGGATGGATTACGGTTCTAGCCCGAATTTTTAGTTGTCGGTCTGCTTGACCAGATCTACCATAGGAATATAAATCAGCAGCGGCTTGACGTAAAGTCGCATCCAATTCTGTTTCACTAATTGGTGTGGGGACGGAAATTGTCGCTCGATCGCTACCATTATCGTAAATTAATGAATAATGTAGCGCACCGGGAACTGTCGTATGCACGATTGGGACTAAACTCAGGGCAAATAAGCCAGCAGTCAGTACCCCCATAAATCCTGTCGCCCCTACCAATCTGTAGCGAAATGACCAATTTAGCACAATCGCGAGAATCGTGATCGCCGCAAAAGCTAGAGTAGCAATTCCCGCCCATTGGCAATATTGAAAAAATTCAGCAGTTGTAATCACGATTCACCCTCATTGCTAATAAAATCCGCAACTTTTGCCTCTCCATTCATTTGGAGTGCCGCTCTAAGTGTATGCCAGCCGAGGTTTGCACATTTAATCCGCACCGGAAACTGAGCCACTCCTTGCATCACATTTAGTTTGCGCTGTTCCTTGGGAAATTCAGCTTCGCCTTTCATCATTCCTTGAAAAACTTGAACCAGATCCAAAGCCTCAGCGATTGTTTTTCCAGGTAAAGCTCCTGCCATCAAATCGACTGAAGCCATAGCAATCGCACAACCTTCGCCTTGAAATTTGACATCAGAAATCCGTTCGCCAGTAGGATCTAACTGCACGGTCAACTCGATCGTATCACCACAGGAGGGATTATGTCCTTTCTGATAGCGATCGGCTGGATCGATTTTGCCGCGATGTTTCGGCTTTTTGTAGTGTTCGAGGATGACCTGTTGGTATAGGTCTCGCAAGTTACTCGTATTCATAGCAATTTAGACAAACCGAACGGGCAGACCAACTATCTATTATCGTCGATCGCTACTTGAGTAGCTAGTGACATGATGGTGGGTTGAGCGGAATCAAAACCCACCCATCTCAATTCCCCTATCTCAAGATATTGAAGATACTGAATAAACCAGTAAAGGGGCTAAGAATCGAACTGAAGCCATCGCCAATCCGCGTTAGGTTCGATCGACCGATCACGATTGTATCGTTGTTCTGGAGTCGAGGGTTACTTTCAGGATCAATTCCCTTGGCAAAATTGAGCTTAATCATCCGTTTTGTGACAGTGCCATTAGGATTGAGTCGAATGAAGTCAACTTCGCTCTTATTCGCTCGCACATTGTCAAAGCCACCAGCAATCAAGATTGCTTGGTTGAGAGTTGTGTTGGGTGGCATTTCAAGGGAACCGAGTTGACCCTTGGGAAATTTGGTAGATATTTCACCGATCACATTAACTCGAATTGTGGCAGGCGAGAATGTCGAGGATGCGATTAAATCAACATCCTGGGCACTGCTATTGGTGGCGAGGGGAATGAAAATTCGATCACCTTCTTGGAGGATGATATCTTGATTTGTATCCCCTTGCTGGAGCAGTTTAAACAGATTGAGCGCGATTTTCTGCTCGCCAGATCTGGTGGTCCGAATCAATTGAATCTGCCGAATATCGGCTGTCGGTTTAATTCCCGCTGCGGCTTGAATTGCTTGGGTAACGGTGGGTAGGGCGACAGTTCCAGTTAATTGAGTATTGTTATTGGTAGTATTTGCGGCACCTTGGACTGTGTAAGTACCTGGACGATTGACTTCACCAACTACGACCACTTTAACTGGACTGATTGATTGAGGACCTAAATTAGATGCAGCAATCAAGCTACTATTCGCGGTACTAACTCCCGAACTGGTGGGGAGGACGATCGTATCTCCATCCTGAAGCACGATATCCTGACTGAAATCGCCAGATTGTAGTAGGCTTAACAAATTGATCGGCAAGGTTTGACCGGGACCAGTACGGGTGTTGCGGCGGACGCGAATCTTTGTCAAGTCGGCAGAAGCTGTACTTCCCCCAGCAATTTTAATTGCTTCTGTCAGGGTGGGTGGTGAGACACGTGCTCCTATTGCTGCCGAACCACCTGATGGGCTGGATTCACCTCTAAGGGTATACGTTCCTGGTTTGCCAACTTCACCCACAACTGCAACCTTAATTGCGGCATCTTGGTTAGCTAGATTGGAACCGGATACTCGGAGGAGGTCGGCAGAACTAACGTTTTCCGATCGCGGGATGAAAATTGTATCGCCATCGCGCAAACTGATATCTTGTGCGGTATTCCCCCGTTGGAGGACATCGAAAATATTGACGGAAACCACTCGGCCCGTAGAAGCACGACGGACTTGAACTTGCCGTAAGTTAGCAGTTTGATTAGTTCCGCCAGCTAGTTGGATGATTTGGCTGATGGTGGGGAATTTGCGGTTTTCTAGCGTAAAGGGCACAGTATAAGACCCCGCCCGACTGATTTCTCCCGCAATGGCAACTTGAACAGGACGGGGAGCTAGCAGACTAATAGTGACGAGAGGACGTTTAACGTATCGAGAAAAATAACCAGTGAGTGCGCTAGAAGCTCGTTGGATGGTTTGTCCTTGGATCGGGACAGCACCAACTACTGGTAAGTTAATTGTGCCATCAGCCAGAATTGAAAATTCACCACTGTATTCTGGGACATTGAAAATATCTACCCGTAACCTATCGCCTGGACCGAGGGTGTAAGAGTCGGCGAAAGCACCTTGGGGAATAGAAGTTCGATCGATCGGTCTAATATTCGTAGATCTAGCTGGAGTCTGCGGCTTACGTGCTTTGGATGGTGCTGTCAAACCGACCGATGGCAGGCTGGCAATCGCCATCACTGGAACCAACCCAAGGATCAGACTTTTGTAAATGTAAGTCCGCAAACTAGCAGTATTCATAGAAGATTTAGATAGTGGTTGTGATTGCATTGGTCTTCAATAACTAGTTTAAGCCTTGAAGTCTAGTTTTACCTTCAGTCTTTTCTCGTACTTTTAAAGGATTTTAGTCTGAAATTACCCCTCATCGTACTAGCGATTTGGTCAATTTTTTCTCCATCTTATCTCGATCGCAGACGTTATTCAGTGATTGGGTGTTCCCCGCCCCAGATATCTTTACTCCTGGAATGTTCCTATATTATGGTGAAAATACTCAATCTTTACCTAGAGCAAATATCGCGCTATGATGATAACGGTTATTTAATTGGCGACAATGAGATAGCTACATGGTCGTCGCTAACCCCAGTCGCAACATTATTGTTGCACAAAACATTGGATTACCTAAATTACATTTAACCCACTGTGTCGTTTAGCTCCGATTTAGCTCCGCAAGTATGATATACTCGTTGAGTACACGAACCAAACTGTTACATGGCAGCATAGCCAAGTGGTAAGGCAGAGGTCTGCAAAACCTCCACTCCCCAGTTCAAATCTGGGTGCTGCCTTTAATCAAAACCTCGCTTATAGCGGGGTTTCCGTGTTTCTACAAATATCTAGAACCTTGCCTGAAGGCTTTAGCCGCTAGCCAAGGTGTGAGTGTCAACAAAATTATTGAAGGGCACTACAGTGGCTTTAGTCGAGTTTGACACCTACAATCGATTCAAGGCTAGAGCGGCGAGAGGTTTGGAAATACTCGACGAACTCGATAGAGTAGAATCCTAATCGTCCGTGGCTATTGACGAAACAGATTTTCTAGAGCCGCCGCCACAACCTGGCGATTTGAGTCTTGTCGAAGTTCGAGGAGAGCTTCTTGTGCTTGAGGTTCGTCAAATTTTTGCAGTGCATAGGCAACTCTAGTCCGCAGTCGAGGGTCATCAGATTGAGTCAGAACCAGTAATTGGGCGAGGACAGATCCGTGGTGACTGGTATTAGCGAGAGAACCTAAACAATCGATCGCCGCCTCTTTAACTGCTAAATCTTCGCCAGCGAGGGCTTCAGTGCAGATTTCGACCAATTCAGCGGGACAATCTAGCTCTTCCAAAGCTGCGAGAATACTCCGCCGCACTAACCAATGATCGTCTTGACAAAATACCGAAACTAAGTGGGAAATTGAGACCTTGCCAAATAGTGATAGGGAATTGGCAGCTTCCGCGCGGACATTGGGAGTATCGTCAAATTTGCTCATTTCCAACAGCGCGGCAAAAGATGCCGCGCTCTGGTGTTGTCCTAAACCTCTGGCAACAAAAGATCGGACTAAGAATTCTGTGTCGTGAAGTTGACCAACTAAAATTGGAATAGCTGTGTCCTGATCGTAATCTTTCAGAGCCGAAATCGCTTTGAGACGATATTGAAAGTCAGGATTACTTAGCGCAGCTTCAATTTCCGGCAATTCCATAACAACATTATAAACATCTTTACCTACTGTAATCAAAAGCTGTACCACTTGGTAACGGGATCTGAGAAGATTTATGATCGAGTGCTAAAACCTCAATTCTGCGCAGTTATAAAATAATAATTTTTAGGAACCATTTAACAATGTCTGACTCAACTGAAACTACTACAGAGCAGGTTACGGCTGTCGAACTAGAAGAAATTATCATTGAACTCCAGAAATATCGCGATCGATTAGTCAATGACACTCTGGAAACAATCCAAAAGGCTAAACTGCCCAAAGCTAAGTCGATGGCCCAAATTGAGCCAGAACTTGCCAAAATTGATGCGATGATGGCAGATCTTCACACTCGTCTAGCTGCACTGACTGCAAGTAATTAATTGACATGAAATCTGAAGATACACCTGTTTTGTTAGATCATGCCGAAACTGATGCTCTGATGAGATCGATTACCGAGCAAATCAGTCTCGATACATTCGATCTCAGTAATCACACAGTCCTAAAACAATTGGTCGAGTGTTTGGGTGATTCTCGGGGGATTGTAAGGCTCCAATTTGCCGAGACACTCGGCGAAATTGGTGAATCAGCTACACCATTTCTGATTGAGGCTTTATTAAATCATCCTAATCCAGTCGTGCGGCGGGCGGCTGGCAAAACCCTAACTCTAATTGGTGATCCTACTGCTGTGCCCAGCTTGGTATACGCACTGCTCAATGATGAGGATACAGTTGTCAGAGGTTCGGCAGTTGGTGCCCTCGCCCGCACGGGCGAAGCCTCTGTCTCAGCCCTGCTAGAAATTTTAGCCGATCCTACTCAACCTGAAAGTACGAAAGGTCATGCCGCCTGGGCTTTGGCATTTATTGGACCGGAGGCGGCTCCTTATTTGGAGAATGCGATCGCCTCTGATTCGATCGATGTGCGCTGTGCTGCTGTTGGGGCGATCGCCCATTTAGCTCAAGATCGAAGCGATGAACGATCTTATCAAATCCTGATCGAAATCCTCAGCGATAAAGATCCCAATGTTCGATCGGAAGCAGCTTCCGCACTGGGGAAATTAGCTTATCTTCCCGCCGTTCCCCCCCTAATTCTGGCACTAAACGATCCCGATGGAGAAGTCCGCCGCACCGCTGCTGTCTCCTTGGGCAAATTGGGCGATCGATCCGCACTGGTGCCTCTCCAAGCTGCTCTGGGCGACGAACTCGAACCAGTTAGGATTCTCGCCAAATTAGCGATCGCCAAAATCGAAAATCAAGCAGAGGATTAGGTCGCAAATTCACCAGTTTCAACGCAATCGTCAAGGTTGTTAGTCTGTTTTTTGATTAGTCCGCATAGCTCTAACTGAGCACTGAGCTTGTCGAAGCGCACTTGTCGTTGGCGGGGCCTCTCCGTTCGTGTTGGCGGCCTGCCGGAGGCACAGCGTCTCGCAGAGAAGGAGACAGTGCGGACTTTGCATCTCAAGCGGTACTGATTACCTTGACAGTGGCGATCTCAACTTCGATCTGAAGATCAGATCGAAGTTGAGATCTTGGAAATTGGAATTGCAAAAACAGATATTTACCCCTTTCTGAAATGCCTAAAATCGAGTTATAGTAGTACTAACCTCTAGGTTGACAAGGGATATATAATGGCTGCGACCAATGGATCTAAATCTCAGACGATCGTTCGTCCGCTGCAATATCGAGATATTGAGGCGATCGCTAGCTTATGTCAACAACCCACTATTACCGATCGCGCTGCACAAGAACAGATCGAACAACTTTTAAGACAAATGACCCGGTGGTATGCACCGTTGAAGTTTCTCAACATTCTGCCAACACCCCACTTGACAGATCGCTGTGTACTAGTTGCTGAATGCGAACAGCAAGTGCGTGGTGCAATCCGAGTATCTCCGTTCAATCGCACCCGCAGCACTTGGCATGTAGAATGGGTGTCGATCGATAGTCAATCCCTCACCCCCGAACAAGTTGCGGGGAAAAATGATATTGGCTCCCAGTTGTTGCGCTACTGTTTCGAGCATATTGTCGAAGCTAGTACCTGGGTGATAGAAGTGGATGTGAATGATAATTCTGCCCTAGCACTCTATCGGCAAAATGGTTTTCAACCGTTGGCACATCTTACCTACTGGGAAACCGCCCCCGAACTGCTCCAAGAGTTAGCACAGCGTGAGCCGGATCTACCCAATCTCCTCCCCGTTAGAAATACCGACGCGCAATTGATCTACCAGTTGGATACTGTCGCGATGCCGCCTCTACTTCGGCAGGTTTTCGATCGCCAAATCCACGATTTCAAAAATAATCTCGTCCAAACAATGGTTGGTAAAGTCAAAGAATGGCTTCGGCAGACCCAATCTATTAGTAATTATGTATTTGAAACTCAACGCAAAGCGGCAATCGGCTATTATCGATTGTCCTTGAATTGCGATAACAGCGCATCAGGTGATACAAGCAACCGACCACACCAAGCAGAATTGACTGTGCATCCTGCCTACACATGGCTCTACCCAGAGCTAATGGCTCAACTAGCTAGATCCTGCCAGTACCTACCCCCTCAATCACTGCAACTAGTTTCTGCCGACTATCAACCGGAGCGGGAAGAATACTTCCAACAAATTGGTGCCCAGCGAGTCAAACACACGCTGTTAATGTCTCGTTCTGTTTGGCATAAACTGCGGGAAGCAAAACATCTGTCCCTAGAAAATTTGCAAATTGCCGAAATGCTTCAGAGTCTTCAGCCCTCACGTCAACCTCTACCCAACCGGATTGACAAGAACGAACATGAAGATCTGATGAAATAATTCGTGTTTACGATGATCTGTGTGTCGTAGTTCAATCGGTCTAATCTAGATCTAGTGAACTACCACACCTTATTAGCGAAGCTTTGGTGTGTGGATTCACATCGGCCTAACTAAATTGGTACGATGGATCTCTGGCAGGCTGGGCAGACAGCGTGGATCGTCAACTGACAATCGAGCAGATGATAACCTTCCTTCTTGGAGATTTTATCACCGATCTTCAGTACAGAGTCATTTTTGAATTCGATCGTTTGGTTGCATCGAACACAAATCAAATGATGGTGGTGGTGATATGGTTGGTTAATTTCATAATGCTTGTGTCCTTCCGCCAACTCTAATTCACGCAAAATACCCATCCGAGCCATGAGTTTGACCGTGCGGTAGATGGTGGATAGACTGATATCATGTCCCTCTCTGTGCAGAAAATCAAATAGATCCTCCGCGCTGAGGTGCTTACCTGCATCCAGATTTTGAAACAAATTGAGAATAATTTCTCGTTGGGGAGTCAGTCGCCATCCCCGCTCGTGTAATTCAGCTTTGAGGGAGTCTGATGTGTAAACTGACATACTCACTACCCAAGTTTTATCGTCATTAACTATGATATCGGACTTGGCATTTATTTGCAAGAAGCGAGCATTATTGAGAATACTAATTATCCTCGCCCCGTTACAGATAATCCTTCCACAATCAGCGAAGGAGTATAGCAGGGACCATTCCAATCAATATCAGAACCAACTGCCAGGATTTGTTTCAGAGCATGATAAACATTCCCACTGACCATTGTGTCTTTAATTCTGCCTAAGATTTCACCGTCTTTCACCCGATAGCCCAATTCAACATTAATCGAAAAATCGCCAGACATCCCTGCGCCGCTACCAAGAATTTGGTCGATGATAATGCCCGAATCCATGTGTTGAACTAATCGATCGAAGTCCATGGTGCCGGGTGAAATGGTTAGGTTGACCAAGCCTGGAGTTGGATAACTACCCAAACCAGATCGGAAGCCATTACCTGTAGAACCAGATCCCAAGAGTTTGCCGATCGTCCGATCCGCATAAAATAACCTTAATTCCCCACCCTGAATTAGAGTCAAAGTTCGCGTGGGGGTACCTTCATCATCAAAAGGGCAACTAAACGGCCCCCGAGTTGGCTCTTGAGCGAGAGTCAGTAGTGGTGAAATTACTGTTTGACCTAATCTGTCACTCCACGGCGAAGCACCCTCAATTATTTGCTTCCCATTGAGGGCTGCTTGAACTGTTTCCCATAACATGTCTGCCGCTTTAGCTGTAAATAGCACAGGCACTTTGCCAGTCGGGGGATTAACATTTTTCTTTGCCCATTGGAGCCGTTTAATAATACTCTGGGCAATTCTCACTGGATCTAGATGACCTCGCTCGGTTTGACCATCACCGACGCTCAGGAAATCATCACCTCGAATCCATTCGGCGGCGAGATAGCCGCTCAAGGTAGTATCGGTGTAACTGCAATCTAATCCCAAACTATTGACCAAACGGGTGCTTTCGATATCACAATCCCATTGACTATTACATAGAACGTCGGGAAAATCCGCTCTGACTAATTCGATCGCCGATTTACCCATTTCCAATAATTCGGTGGTGGGGATTGTCTGCCCTAAATCGGGATAAATATTGCGATCTGCTTGATTTAGTTCAGGCGTTTCCGGCTCATTTAGTTGAGACAATTCGATCGCTTTGGCAACAGATATTGCTGGATCGACTGCGCCGTAAGCAACTGCTAGTCCTGGCTTGCCATCTTTCCACAATCGAATCGCAATCCCTTCACTTTGGGCTGTTTCCAACTGTTTGAGCCGATTAGCCTCAAAAAACACTGGGCGAGACAAAGATTTTGCTTGGTAAACCTCTGCTGCTTCTGCACCCGCCTGAATAGCTAAATCTAAAAGTTGTTCGGCGATGTCCATTGGAGAATTTAGGGAAGTGGAAAATTAGGGTAATTATTCGTTATTAGTTACTGCTTATTACTCTCCTACTTCGTGCAATAGCCAAAAACCCGCAAACTCCTCAGCCTCGGGATTGGATTGGATGGCGATAAAGTGGACTCCATGAGCTTGTTGTTTGCTGGTTTCAAATCGAGCCGCTTCCGGCTGGGTAGAACTGTCTAGGCGCGCTAACACCCAACTTTCACTTGCACCAGTTTCTAATAACAGTGTGGACTTTGGTGCAGGTTGATAGCGAATCGAAATTATTTCTAATCCAGACATCCATGCCGCCATCGGTATCGAGCGGGGAGAATAGAGGATCAAACCAGGAATCTGCATTTCAGGAGTTACTCCCACCATTTCTAAGGGGAAGGCTTCCCCAAACCCAATTTGCCAATCACTCATTTCGGCAAACTGACTTGCTGTTAAATTAACAAATGTCCACTTCTCGCCCATCAGAGCCTCCGGTAGCGGCTGGGGCGGATCGGAAAACATTTGAACAGAGGGACTGTTTGCCGCTTGGTAGTTCGGTTCATTTGGGTAAACCTGAGTCATTCGCTCATCTAACCATTGTTGTAGCGCGATCGCCCGCCGACTTGCCGCTGAAGGAATGCCAATATCCTTGCAAGCTTTGGTAATCATATTATTCATCTGCCGCCGAAAGAACCGAATCCGTTGTGGAGACTGTTGTGATACCGCCATTGCTGTTTGTAATGCTTCCCCTAACCACAGTGAGTTAACTTGATCGCTCGGACAATATTGAGCATAACGAAATAGTTCGCTGGCGGATTGCTGCGTCGTCGATGGACTTTCACACACCAATAATTCCCAAACTTTCTTCTGTCGCTCATCAACCAGGGGGCGTGAGTAAAAATCGATCTCCCAAATCACTCCCATCGTCTATGCTATGCCGTTTCTGTTGTGCTGATTCCATTTATGTTCCCAATTATCCGCGATCGCCGCACATTGAGCAATACAGCAGATAGGGGATCTTTCGACTCTGAACGTTATGTAGCTTGTATGATGATTAGAGATGCCTAGATCATCTCAATTAAAACGATCTGCTCTATTGGGCAAATTGATTCCTGCCCGACAACCGATCCGATCGTCTATGCAGAACAGGCATAATCCTCTATCCCTTATCCCCTATCTTCATGCTACTTTCTAAAGGATTTGAAATTGAGGTCTATACAGGTACTCCCCAAGGAGAAATTGTCGGTTTATCCGATCGAATCGTGGCAGATTTGGATGGATTCATCACTGAGCCGGACAGTCGTAATGTCGAATATACTACTGCACCGTTTAATTCTTACGATCGATTGCTATGTGCATTAGTGCGTCCACGGCGAACACTGCGTGCTTATCTCCAGCAAATTGGCGACTACACTCTAATTCCCGGTAGCACTCTATCTTTGGGCGGTAGAGACAAGTTTTATCGTTCAGATCCAAATAATCCTTACCATACATATATCGAACAAACATATGGCACAAATGTTGTCACCGCCAGCGTCCATATTAATATCGGCATCAGCGACCCAGAATTATTAATGCGGGCTTGTCGGCTGGTTCGGCTCGAAGCTCCCCTTTATTTAGCATTAAGTGCGTCTTCTCCCTTTCTCGATAGCGCACCAACTGGCTACCATTCCACCCGCTGGGGTGTATTTCCCAAGACACCAGCCCATGTCCCCCTGTTTGAGAGTCATGCTCATCACATCAAATGGGTCAACGAACAGCTAGAGCAAAAGACGATGCAAAACGTCCGCCACCTCTGGTCTGCCGTCCGACCTAATGGCGATCGCCGCCCCTATAACTTGAATCGGCTCGAATTGAGAATTTGTGACCTAATCATCGATCCGATCGCCTTACTCGCGGTTACAGCTTTGATTGAGGCAAGATTGTGGCAACTGATCGCTGACCCCAGTATCGACCCCCTGGTGAGCAGCAATATTCCTGAACACAACCGTGCTGAAGAATTAGTTCAAATGGCTGATGACAACGAAATGGCAGTGGCAAAATTCAGTCTGGATGCGACATTGCGGCATTGGCAAGATGGCCGATCGATTACTGCTCATGATTGGATTATGGAGCTTTATCACGAAGTTACCGACTTTGCCAAACAAAATGGGTTTGCTTGTTTTCTGTCCCCAGTCAAGAAAATTCTGCGGGAAGGGAATACAGCGCAACAATGGTTGCGGCTATTCGAGCAAAATCACGACGCACAAGCCGTGATCATGCAGGCGATCGCGCAAGTTGAACACCAAGAAATAGAATTAGATAAATACCTCTGTCAATCGATCGGCTAGCCTTTTGATATATTTAAAATTCCAATCGATCGGCTTGTCGATGCAAACATAAAGAAAATCTATATGTTACGCAAGGTTGCAAATCCGCAGAGGAGTACCGCTAATGTAGATTAGACAACAAGTCAGATGATTTTCACCTCAAAGATGGAAATCGATTTAGTTCCTCGACCGCTAATTTATTGAATTTATGCCTCAACTAGTTCTAGTCCAGCCCCAAATTCCGCCCAACACTGGCAATATTGCCCGCACTTGCGCTGCTACTGGCACGAAATTGCACTTGGTTGGTCCATTGGGATTTGAAATTACCGATCGCTACCTCAAACGGGCTGGACTTGATTATTGGCCGTATGTTCAACTTCAGATTCATCCATCGATCGCCTCATTTATTGAATTTCGTCGCCAACAACCTGGTCGGTGGGTAGCATTTAGCGTTCGTGGTACTTGCAGTCATTTTCAGTTTCAATTTCAAGCCGATGACTGGTTATTATTTGGCAGCGAAACTGCTGGATTGCCAGCAGAAATCCTGTCGCAATGTGATGCAAGTGTATTTATCCCGATGAGTGAGCCGGGGGTCAGAAGTCTCAATCTCTCCGTAAGTGCCGCTGTCGGACTATTTGAGGCTCAACGGCAACTGCTCGGCTGAAGGGGTAACAGTCTGGCAACCAGAGTCAGTTAGCAATAGTAACGATCGACACATTTTACTCCTCGATCACTAATTTTAGATAAGAAATTCCTATCACTGCTTGATCGACTCAGCGAGGATCGAAATTAGTAATTCCTTATTTTATACATCAGAAATCTGCTACCGATCGAGATTAAAAAATATCGAGTTTTCGTGATATTCGTGTTTTCTTATACACAAATTTAATTATCGAAAATACCTCTACGTAAATATGCGGTTGTCGATCGAGGAAGTCTTCGCTTAAAGTCGTGTTCATGCGGGTTAGACTGCCCAAATAACCAACAAACAGTCGATCTAGACTCCCAGTCAAGTATCGATTGTTGCTAAATTCTAATCGCCTTAAATCTAGGATTGATATAGGTTAGAACGCAATTTACTAGTCTCAAAAGTGGAGCCAAATCACTCACCATTCACAAAAAACTTGCAATTTATTGCATCTTCACTTAAAGTAGCTTTAGCGGTAGGGGATCGCTACAAACATAGTAAAATTTAGCAATTCGTCAATCTATTTTGTACTGCGTCCCCGTTGTAGAAGTAACCGATCGTCTGAAAACACAAACGCAAGATCATCTCAACCGGAGCTACTCAGATACCGTTCAGTGTCAATACTATTTTTGGTATCAAATTTGGAGTGATAGAATCCGTTGGCACAGGTTGGTTCAGACAAACTCAGTCAACCGATCGCCGTTGTACTCAAATTAGGAGGTCATATTTGTTGAAACCCGAAATTACGCAAAAAGACAAGTCGATTTCTTCCCTGAAGACTCATCAAAAGCTGACAGCACAGTCTGTCGCAGTTCCTGGGCAACCATCAGGCTTGGCAAAACTTGCCTCTTTGTCTGTTAATCATCGGAGCCGTAACTCGGCAGTGATGGCTGGATTAGCTCTTTCACTAGGAATGACAAGTTTCCCGATTGACTATCCCCATGCCGTCGCAGTTGCGACTGAAGCAACAACTTACCAACCAATTCCCACTCAAAATCAACAGCCAGTTCCGACAATTGCAGCAACTGAATCTGTCCAGCAACTTCGTGGTGATATCTCGATCATGCGATCGCAGCACAGACAAAAATCATCAGTTCTAATTGCACAAGCCGAACCTGGACGTGCATATCCATCAGTGGCCAACCGGGGCGAAACAAATACACCATCATTCGGCAGCGAAGCATCAGTGCAAATTTTTGTACCTGCACCCAAAACTCGAACCTTTAAGCCTGTTGCCGCAGTCTCGCCCTATTATGAGCCTGACGATGATTCAGATAGATTTCCAACTAATAGAACTAATTTCCCGACGATTTCCTTTACCTGGCCAGCCGCCGGTAAGCTCACTTCCCGGTTTGGTCGTCGGTGGGGCAGAATGCACCGAGGTATCGACATCGCTGGACCCGTTGGCACACCAATTCACGCAGCTGCTGAAGGTACAGTAATATTTGCTGGTTGGAGTTCCGGTGGCTATGGTAACTTGGTCGATATTAGACATTCTGACGGCACAATTACCCGCTATGCCCACAATAGTCGATTGTCAGTTAGTCTGGGACAAACAGTTACTCGGGGTCAACAGATTGCTGCAATGGGTAGCACGGGGAGAAGTACTGGCTCTCACCTGCACTTTGAAATTCGTCCCAGCGGCGCAAGTGCAATCGATCCAATTGCCTACCTGTCCAGATAATTTCTAATTTGTGCTCGCGTCATTGGATTGAACTATTGCCAAATGATAGATCGCATAATTGGTCTATGCGGAGTATCATGATTTGCAACATGAAAAAACGCGCCATTATCTCGCGCTCAAACTTCTGGAATTTAAAGGTGGTTAAATTCCTATTTTCGTGTTAAGCTGATATACGTTCAATTGAGCGGCTCAATAGCTCAGTCGGTAGAGTAGGGGACTCATAAGCCCTTGGTCGTCAGTTCAAGTCTGACTTGAGCCATACATTAATATTTACCAGTGGTGACATCTTAGTCTTGAATTTCAAGTCGCGGTTAAACTACTGGTAATTTCTTTAGATTTACGCAGTAAGCATATTGGCTGATCATTTAGCATCGGAATTGCAATTAACATGGCAAGGTCAATTAACCGATCTCGTGACGGCTTTGGCCTGGTCGCCCAGTGGGGATAGTTGGGCGGCAAGTTCAGCAAATGGGGAAATCGTTTGGATGAGGCTCAATTCAAGCACCATTGCTGAAAATTTCGCAGAAATGGTCACCTTGCAGGCAGCCAATGGAACATCCATCGATCGTCTAGCATTTAGTGCTGATGGTTGCTGGTTAGCAGCCGGTGGTCAAGCTGGACAACTCAGTCTGTGGGCGCAGAAGTCCAACTTACCGCCACAGCGAGTTCACACCATCGAACTCCACACCTGGATCGACGATCTCGCTTGGCATCCAACCTTGCCACAACTGGCGATCGCCCATGGACCGCATGTTAAAATTTGGGATGCAGTAGCTGCGCGAGAGATGATCACATGGAGATTCGATCGATCCTCTATTTTCGATCTGGCATGGCATCCGAACGGGAATTATTTAGCCGTTGCGGGGTATAAAGGCGTAGAAATTTGGGCAGCTGGCGATTTGACCACCCCGATTCAACGATTAAATGTTGATACTGCCACTATTCAGATTGCCTGGTCTGCGAATGGAAATTATCTCGCCGCTGGTAATCTCGATGGCAGTCTCACCATTCTTGATTGGCACAATCCTGGGGATCCGTGGATTCTCCAAGGTTGTCCCGGAAAAATTCGGCAGATTGTCTGGCAAGGCACAATGAGTCACTGTGCTGTGGCTACAGGGGCAGCAGTGGTGCTGTGGAACTTAATTGGTGATCATTGGGCTGGCCAACTTTTAGAGGGTCATCACGGCGTTGTGGTGGCAATTGCGGCCTGTCCAGATCGGGAGATGTTTGGGTCTGTGGCGACTGATGGTTATCTCTGTATCTGGTCAGCACAGGGAGAAATTACCAAAATTAGTACCAACTCACTCTGTGAATTTACGGCACTGGCTTGGCAACCCCAAGGTCTATACTTAGCTACTGGTAATCAACTGGGTGAGATCGGCGTGTGGCCAATTTCCGCATAAGTACGGATGAGAAAGTATCAAAATGTGATAAGCTGGGTTTAGACAAACTACAGCTACTTGCTGCAATTAGTTTGGATCTTCAGTGGTGCAATAAATGTCAGCCATGGTGTTTCTTTTAGCCAACACAGCTAAGGTGATGACCAGGTTAGCAATCTACTTTCTTGTTCTCTATGCCAACGAGTAAAAAATACTGAGGCGTAATTTCTCTCGAATGTCCACTTGCGATTAATAATCGATCGCGATTTGACGCGACATCTCCCTGAGCGAATCGCGATCGATTATGCGCTAAAAGTACTATTGACGATTCAGCAAAATCTAATAAAGTTAATAATTACAGTCGAGTTACAGTAACTAGAAATTTCCTAAAGAGATAATAAAGATGTTAAAAATTTGGCTTACCTGGTTACAACCTAGTCTTGGTGTGTTCGGCATAGCACTCTTGCTATCCGCCCCACTAGCTTCCACTGCCGCGCCAAAGCCGACAGGAACAGCTACGGTTAAAACGTCAAAACAGCAACAAATCAAGATTGCCCCTGTTCCAGCAGTAAATCCTGTCTTGAACTTGACCGGAGTGTCTATGACTCCAGACTTTGCAGTTCGCCAACTAGCCCTTGATACAATGGCTAAAAGTGGTGCGAAAGCAGAGAGTGTCGCTGTTCAATCGCCCGGATTTAATAGCAATGATGCCTTGGCTAGTTTTGTCTCTCCAGCAGAGAGATTGCCAAATGTATCTGCCAAAGCGACGAAGACCGTACCACAGGTGGTTAAACACTCCGTTGCTGCCGCTGTCGCCACCAAACCAACTCAGCCCAAAGTCGCTGCACCACTCGTGCCAGGGCTGTTTATTGGTACTTCAGAAGTTCGCCTATCTAGTAAGTTCTTACCTAAAGCGCAACCACAGCCTAACTTTGGAACTGGCAAGCTAGTTGCCTCTGCAACCCCTACCACAGCAATGTTTTCAGCAGCCATCGCTGAACCATTTCCGGTAGTATTGCCACGGCAAATGTCAGCCTTGAGGCTAAATCCAGGCATTGAGAATGTGCCGATTCTTCAGGCCAAGTCGTCAGCCACCGATCCGATTGCATCGATTCCAGCTGGACTCCAAAGCTTATTGGGCAACGAACCAGCCATTCAAACCGCAGTTAAGACTACATCTGTAGCTAAAGTAACTGCGAACAAAACTAGTTCTCTAGTCGCACTAGGTCAGTTAATTACACCTGAAACTGTTGCGCCGACTGTTGCTCGCGGAGCTAGTCTCCAATTGACAACAGCACAAGTATATGCTGGCGTTCCCAAGTTTGATATCCCAGGTGCTTCAGTCTCCAATAGTACCCCTATAGCCCAGATTCAAACAGCTAAACCGACAACTAGCGTGATGGCAGTCAAACCTGTGCGTAGAGATCTAGCAAAAGCAGTTACCGAGCGCAAAGGCAATTATGTCGCTCTGATGAGTGATAGTTTCTTAGTTCCCGTTCAACATCATTGGACAACAACCCGCCGGGGTAATAGTTTAGGTGGTTTGATCTTGGGATCTCAACCACAGGCAGGTGCTAATTCAGTTGCTCTGTTAACAACTTCTATGCCTAAAAATTTGACAGTGTTCAGTTCAGCCAGAGTGAACTAACAACTCGATAGTGTAAACGACAAAAATTGGTTGGCAACATAGAGATGTTGCCAACCACTACTTTTTGGCAGTAACTAAATTACTTGAGCCATGATGCGGAGTTGACGGAGAGAGCGCAGACAAGCAGGGCAGTCACAGTTAAACATTGCTGCCGCTGCCTCACTTTCTTCCTCAGTGAAGTTGAGGAAAGCATCAGGATCGCTAGCTTCCGCTTTGGCTCTGGCGATGAGCATTTCATGCTTAGGACTGTTTACTAGTTGGGAAGATTTGACGCAAACTAGCCGAGAGTGAGCCTCAGCACAAAACTGTCCGTCTGGAGTTGTGAAAGTTGTACCGATCGCGTGAGCAGGTGTCGTGTTTAATATCGGTAGAACCACACTGAGGACAGTGGGTGCTGACAAGAACATCAGTAAAAATCTTTTCATAAAATTAATTCTAATTTATATAAGGCTAAATTTCCTTAATTCAGCAGCCTAACCGATCGATCGATATCCCGTCAACTGTTATTAATCCCACTGTGGGGTGAAAATCAAACAGATGAATCGGTCAAGATACTGAAAGCGAGAAGATACTTTTGACTTTTTGTCAGAGTTATTGTTCCCGCCATTAGCGATCGAGAGATCATCGTGAGATTACTGAACTTGAGCTATCACAGTTCGATGACGCGGAGTATTCGGCGTAATTGTGGGCGATTGGAAGCCTGCTGCCATCAGTTCCTGGGCAATATCCAATGTAAAGTATTGGTCGAGATAGGGTTCAGTGCTTTTGAGCAGAGTCAAGATATAGGGAGCCATCTGACTGTAGATTGGCGACTGGGGATTTATATCCATAATCACAATATGTCCACCTGGTTTGAGTAAGCGTCTGGCTTCTTGGAAAATCTCGCGGGTAGCTGTCTGGGGTAACTCGTGACAAATCAGAAATAGTGACACCAAATCGTAACTAGTGGCGGGCAAACCTGTTGATTCGCCAGCGGCGTGAACCCAATTAATCTGGGCTTGTTTTTGCTGGGCGCGATAATTGGCTACGGTGAGAAAGTAGGGAGATAAATCAACGCCAGTTAAATGGGCGTGGGGATAGACAGCTTGCATGGCGAACGTACTCATCCCGACACTGCAACCTAGATCGAGAATAGTCTGGGGTGGAGTCTGGATTGTCTGGGTAATTAGATCGTGATAACTTTGGCGCAGTTGAGTATCCCCGGTTGTGCCAGTTTCAGCAAAGATTTTGGCATGAACTGAATAGGCCGCAACTTCGACTTCCATCGCGGCATCCCAACTCATATTCCCCGCTTCATAAGCATGGAAAGAAGTCAGATAATAATCGGGATACTGGAGATGGGGGTTGGTAATCTGGGCCAACTCTGTCTCCCATTGGGTAGACAATGCTGTAGAATCCCCTCGCGATCGCAAAAATTTCACATCATCCCGCCAAGCAACTCCGATCGATTCAGCCCGTTTGATAATCAATTCCCGTGCTTGGTGCTTGGCGAAGTTTGCCAGAGGTTTAATCTTGAGTAAATTATTGACTAACCCAGTAGCCAGCCGTTCGGTAGGGTTGAGAGTAGTTGTCATAAGTTAACTGCGATTGATTTTCAAGGTTCACGCTTTCTATTGTAAAGGCTTTGGGCTTTGGGCTTTAGGACGCTTGCGTCCGGTTTTTCCCCTTTCCCCCTTTAGTCAATATCCCCCATCACGAGGGAATACTAAATGTTGAGAGTCTCGCGATCGCAAGTAGATCCGTGTTGTTCGCGATAAATACATAACCACCATGACGACTGAATTTGTGCAAATTGGTAATTTTCAAATACCCAAAGCGGAATTAGTGCCACTTTTGGTGAGATATCAACTATTACCAGGCATGTTGCGTGAACTCACAATCGATCGAGCTATTGTGCAGGTAGAGTGTAGCGCAGCCGAGAAAGTCCAAGCGATCGAACAAATCTATGCCCGATATCAATTGACATCAAACGAGCAAGTCCAGCAGTGGCTGGATCTGCAAGGTTTAACCCGCGAGCAACTAGAAGATATTGCCACTCGCCAATTTAGAATTGAGAAGTTTAAACAGGAAACCTGGGGGAACAAGCTTGAAGCCTATTTTCTCAAACGGAAAGGGCAACTTGATAAAGCGATTTATTCATTAATTCGCACCAATGATATCGGCATCGCCCAAGAAGTCTATTTTCGGTTAATTGATGGCGAACAAACCTTTGAAGAAATCGCCCGTCAATATTCCCAAGGGGCTGAAGCTCAGACTGGTGGACTAATTGGGCCGGTCGAACTCAGTACTCCTCATCCAGCCATTGCCCAATTAATTGCCACCCAACCACCCGGGAAAATCTGTCAACCAATCAAATTAGAACAATGGTATGTGATCGTCCGCCCCGAACAACTGATTCCCTCTCAATTAGACGAACCCATGCGCCAACGCTTGATCAATGAATTATTTCAAACTTGGTTGCAAGAAGAGATGAAATCTGCATCCACTTCAATCCCAGTTAGTAGTAAACTGTAACTCAATCACTAGCCCTGGCTCACTTAATCTCACTGTGACAGATTGATCCTTGCTATTCCATCCAAATACCCGATAATTTCACGGTAAGCTGAAATTATTTCCCAATTTTGGACTCGGAGTATTTGAAATTACCGACCCTAGCCCCTAGTCCCTGTAACGATGACTTCTACCCATACTAAAATCTACGATTTTTTTGCTAGCCTCCTGCCCTTCGCCCAACTCTCCAAAGATGAATTGGTGACATTATCCGAACAGGCGCAGTTTACCCGCTACCGCATGGGACAAACGGTACTAATGCGAGAGCAAATGCCTGCCCAGATTATCATCGTCTATTCCGGTCAGGTGCGGTTGCTAGCTTACAATCCCCAAAGTCAGATGCCCACGACACTCCAACTGTTGGAAAAAGGGGAAATAATGGGTTGGGCAGGGGTCGTCCGCAATAAAGCGTGTGAAACCGCGATCGCTTCTACTGAAGCGGTGTGTATTAATATTCCAGTTGCTTACTTCCTCCAACTAATTAGTAAAACACCCCAATTGGAAGCGTTGTTTTACTATGGCACTCCACTGATTGAAGTTTACGATTTGCTCGCCCAAAACATCCAAGGCAGACCAGATGGGGAGGCATTATTGCGATCGTTTGGCGCAGAGGATGTCCGCGAACTTGCCCTAAAATTAGCTCCCCAAACTGTCATTCGTAATTTAGCACCAGGAAAAGTCCAAATCGCCGATTTAGATCCAGGGCGGAGTTGGTTAGTTAGTAGCGGGCAAGTAGTCGATTATCCAGTGGGTAGTTGTATCAATCCCCAAGAATATCCACCAAATTCACTCCTAGAAATTAGTAAGCCAAATAAGACTCGACTGTTGGGTGTACCGTTGCTAGAAGTATACGACCCAACCAGTGGCGATCCGACCTCTGCATTCTTTGGTAATACAACTACCAATTTTTCGCCAACCAAATTGGGCATACCCTACGCACCAGAGCGACCAGAACCGGGCGATGTGACGGTAGAAGAGCCGCCAACCAAGAGTAAGATCAATTATCCGATTGTCAAGGGTAGAGGGGTATTAGACGGGACAACAGCCTGTTTTAAGATGTTGTGTAAGTACTTGCAAGTACCCTTTCGAGCGGAGGTAGTCAATCGGGTACTGAAAAATCAAATTGCCAGTACAGGTACTGTCCCTCTGCAATTATGCGGGGCAATTGCTGAAATGCTCGGCATTAATGCCCAAATGGTTAAAGTCCCCGCCGAGGCGATCTCCAAATTACAAGCTCCGGTGTTGATTAACTGGCAAGATAGTTTTGCCGTCGTCTATCAGATTACTCCCAAACAACTGACCCTTGGTACACCAGAATCAGGCTTACGTCGGTTCAAAACCGCTACCTTTGGCGAAACCTGGGGCGAGGTCGGCGAAGTACTATTACTGCAACGCAGCAATACAGCACCCAAGGAAAAATTTGGGATTAGCTGGTTTATTCCAGCGATCAAAAAGCACAAGCGGGTCTTAATTGAAGTCTTAATTGCATCCCTGTTCGTGCAGATATTTGGGCTAGCCAACCCATTGCTGACCCAGTTAATTATCGATAAGGTAATTGGTAATAATAGCGTGACTACGCTGAATACTTTTGGGGTACTACTGGTTATTCTGGCGATCGTGGAAGGGATATTAACGGCTCTACGGACAAATTTATTTGTCGATACCACCAACCGCATCGACCTAGCCCTCGGATCCGAAATTATCGACCACCTCTTCCGTCTACCGCTCAAGTATTACGAAAAACGTCCAGTTGGTGAACTAGCTACCAGGATTAACGAACTCGAAAATATCCGCCAATTTCTGACTGGAACAGCCCTCACAGTGGTGTTAGATGCGATTTTTTCGATCATCTATATCATCGTCATGATTGCCTACAGTTGGCTCCTAACGATCGTCGCTCTCGCCACACTACCCGCCTTTGCCCTGCTAACTTGGATTGTCTCACCGATCGTGCGCGGTCAACTGCGGACAAAAGCCGAACGCAATGCCGACTCCCAATCCTACCTAGTCGAAGTCATTGGCGGGATTCAAACCGTCAAAGCCCAGAATATCGAACTGCGATCGCGTTGGCAATGGCAAACAAAATATGCCCGATATGTGAGTGCTGGTTTTAAAACCGCCTTGACTTCCACTACTGCGGGGTCGATTAGTGGCTTTCTCAATAAACTTTCTGGTCTACTTTTATTGTGGATCGGTACCTATTTAGTATTAGACAAACAGCTTACACTGGGCGAATTAATCGCCTTCCGTATTATTGCTGGTTATACTACTCAACCCTTGCTAAGACTGGTACAATTGTGGCAGAATTTCCAAGAAACGGCTCTATCACTCGAACGCTTAAGTGACATTCTCGATACTCCCCAGGAAGTGGATGAAAATAACGTCAATAACATTTCCATGCCGCCGATTCAGGGAGATGTCAAAATCGAAAATCTCGTCTTTAGTTTTCCCGGCAGTACTGTCAATCAACTGAATAATATCAATGTTGAGTTCAAAGCTGGGCAATTTGTCGCAATTGTGGGCTTGAGCGGTTCGGGTAAAAGTACGTTGATGAAACTATTTCCCCGCCTCTACGATATCAATTCCGGTCGCATCCTGATCGACAACTATGACATCACCAAAACCGAACTCTACTCACTCCGCCAACAAATTGGGATGGTGCTCCAAGACACCCTCCTATTCAATGGCACCATTCAGGAAAACATCGCCCTCCCCAACCCCGATGCCACATCCGAAGAAATCATTGCTGCTGCCAAAATCGCTGCTGCCCATGACTTCATCATGGATCTGCCCAATGGCTATAACACCAAAGTCGGCGAAAGGGGTTCGGCACTGTCTGGCGGGCAAAGACAACGGGTAGCGATCGCCCGCACAGTCTTACAGAAGCCCCGTCTGTTAATCTTAGACGAGGCGACTAGTGCCCTAGATTATGATAGTGAGCGGCAAGTCTGTCTCAACCTAGCGGAAACATTCAAACACCAGACAGTCTTTTTTATCACTCACCGTCTGAGCGCGATCAAAACTGCTGATGTTATTCTGATGATGGACAAAGGCTCGATCGTTGAAAAAGGTACCCACGATGAACTGATGGCATTAAAAGGTCGCTACTTCTGTCTATATCAACAGCAAGAATCTCAGGTATAGGAGGGGAAAGGCAAAATGGCAAAGGGAAAAGGCGATGCCCTGTTCGCGTAGCGTCGCCTTTGGCGATACTTGCGTTGCCCTGAAGCTCACTCGAAGGGTCGAAGGGGGAAAGGAATTGAGAATTGACACTTCTGCTAAGGCAGAGGCTACGCCAACGACTTCGCTCAGTGCAAGTAATTGAGAATTGATAATTCGCTGTCCCCCAGTCCCCCAGTCCCCCCAGTCCCCCCAGTCCCCCAGTCCCCCCATCCTCCCAGTTCTCCATATCCCCTTCTACCATGAACAATCCCAACCGCCAAACCAATCCCACTCCCAACGATCCCAATAAAATCGCCAAACGAAAGATTAAGCCAGACGCAGAAATGCGTCAGATCGAACAGCCATCTGTCCAAACTTTTCAAGAAGAACAATTCGGACAATCAGTCATATTCTCACAGTCACGCATGTGGTCGCGGGGCATCGTCTGGACGATCATGGGAATTACGACGGGATTAGTTACTTGGGCTTGCTTTGCACCACTTGAGGAAGCAGTACCCGCTCAAGGTAAACTCGAACCGATCGATAAAGTTAAAGATGTTCAAGTTCCGTTAGGTGGGGTAGTCAAAGAGGTATTCATCAAAGAAGGGGATAAGGTCACAGCAGGTCAAAAACTATTGAGCCTAGAGTCTACCGTCCCCCAAGCTCAACTCCTATCGCTCCAAAGTAATCTTGGATCGCTCACCGCTGAAACCAATTTTTATCGAAGTCTGCTTAGTCAGGGGATTTCAGCAATTAATCCCCAAGAAATTGCCAGATTAAACGTCAAACCCGAAATTCTGGCACTCACCAAAAGCCGTAGTTCGATTTTGGCAGAAAACCAACTCTATCGGGCCGAACTCAACGGGACAACCCTGACCAACCTCACCCCCGAACAAAGCCAACGCCTGCAATCTAGCCGTGCTGAACTGGCTTCTAGAATGAGTTCTGGTCAACTGGAGATTAGTCAAGTCGATAACCAAATGCGGGAAAATCGAGCTAGGCGAACTGGCATAGTCAATTTATTGGCAAATAGTCAAGCAACGATCGCCAATATTAATGATAAAGCCAAGGCGCGAGAATCTCAACTCGCCGCTCAAATGGCCGAAAATCGCACCCGCCATCGCAATTCCCAAGATCTGTTAGCCAGCAATCAAGGGATTCTGAATAGCATCAAACCGGCAGTAGAAGCTGGTGCGCTATCCCGTAACCAAGCTATCAAACAACAAGAAGAAGTCACCTCCCGCCGGAGTGAAGTCATCCAACTCAATCAGCAATACACCAAATTAGAGCAGGATCTCCAGGAACTACTGGCAAATTCGCGCCTAGAAATCCAGAATCAGCAACAGCAAATCAAACAATACCAAAATGAGATCGCCCAGCTAGATCAAGAATACAATCGATTAGGCATGGCAACTAGTCAGAGTCGAGAAAAACTCAAAAATAGCTTTGCCACCTCTCGGAAGGAATTGCTGGCGAGAATTGCCGATAATGACAAGCGGATTGCTGAAATCGACGGACAGTTAAATCGGTATGTGGTAGAGAATGAACGGCGGATATCCGAGATTAATAGTCAAATTAGTCAAGCAACCCAAAATCTCAAGTATCAAGATGTCACAGCACCAGTTAATGGGACAGTATTTGAACTCAAAGCTGGCACACCAGGATTTGTCGCCAATACCAGCGAACCTGTCTTGAAACTTGTCCCCAATGATAATCTCAAAGCCAAAATATTTATCACCAATAAAGATATCGGTTTTATTAAACCTGGAATGCGCGTTGATGTGCGGCTAGATACTTTTCCATTTAGTGAATATGGAGATGTCAAAGGTACACTAGAATCGATCGGCTCTGACTCCTTACCCCCAGATCAAGTTCATCCCTACGAACGCTTTCCAGCAACGATTAAGCTAGATAAACAAAATCTGGTGATCAAAGGTAAGCCCATCACCTTACAGTCGGGGATGTCTTTGAGTGTGAATATCAAAATCCGCGAGCGCACTGTGATGAGTATCTTCACCGATATGATTATGAAACAGGGCGATGCACTCAAAACAATCCGCTAGATAGATCGATGGAGACTGGGGTGGGACGATTTTGAGTTGTCCCATCTCTGACTTTTCACGTTAAGTGCCTCTAGCAAGCTGCCAGCCTTGGCAAAGATCATGTAATTTTAGCCAACCACGCCAGAGAACTTGGATGCCAATCGGAGTCTTACGTCGATGTTCGAGATAACCACCCAGATAAGCAACT
>JBGSPI010000120.1:0-15261 GCA_041738715.1 Chamaesiphon sp. | reverse complement strand
TGAAAGTTGAAAGTTGAAAGTTGAAAGTTGAAAGTTGAAAGTTGAAAGTTGAAAGTTGAAAGTTGAAAGTTGAAAGTTGAAAGTTGAAAGTTGAAAGTTGAAAGTTGAAAGTTGAAAGTTGAAAGTTGAAAGTTGACAGTCCCCCCGTCAGTTCGGCTCTGCTCACTGACCGCCCCCAGTCCCCCAGTCCCCCGTCCCCTCGTCCCCCCGTCCCCCAGTCCCCGCCCCCGCCATACAAAATTAGGAGAAGACGATCGTGACTAGTACAATCGAATTTAGCCCCAGTCTCACAATTAATTTAAGTACTCTGAAACTGACTAGCGAGCAGTTTCAAGAAATTTGTGAAACCAATCGCGATCTGCGATTGGAACTTAGTAGTAATGGAGAGATGATCGTTTTGGCACCGACTGGTTGGGGAACTTCTAAGCGAAATGTAAAACTAATTGTTCAAGTTGATATCTGGAACGAGAAAACGGAACGAGGAGAGACTTTTGACTCTTCTGGGGGGTTTATTTTACCAAATAAAGCACAACGTTCACCTGATGTCGCTTGGGTAGAAAAATCACGAATTGCAGCCATTAATCCAGATCCAAATAAGTTTTTACCCCTAGCTCCTGATTTTGTCATTGAATTACGTTCTGCAACCGATCGATTAGGGAAAATTCAAGAGAAGATGCGAGAATATCAAGCTAATGGGGTGCGATTGGGTTGGTTAATTGATGCCCAAAATCAACGGGTAGAAATTTATCGAGCCAGTGGCGAGCCGGAAATTCTAGAATCACCGATCCAGCTTAGTGGTGAGGATGTTTTACCTGGGTTTACATTAGATTTAACTAAAATTTGGTCATAACAAGATTGCTACTTCAAGTCGATCGCCTTAATTATACTCCACCCAATTTTACTCGCCCACTCTTGACCGATATTTCTTTTCATCTAGCTGCGGGTGAATCGATTACTTTGACAGGGATTACGGGAGCAGGTAAAAGTACCTTATTGCGGCTGCTAAACCGTCTGTGTGAGCCGACAACAGGACAAATACTTCTCAACGGTGAAAACTATCAAACTATCGATCCGATTGCCTTACGTCGGCGAGTAATGTTGGTGAGTCAGGAGCCGAAATTATTGGGAATGAAAGTGCGGGAGGCGTTGGCTTATCCTTTGCAGTTGCAATCGCTAGATCCAGCGGAAATTAAGCAAAGAATCCTTACAACTACTGAACAATTTCAGATCCCCACAGATTGGTTCGATCGCACAGAAACACAACTTTCTGCCGGACAAAAGCAGTTAATCTCGATCGCACGAGGAATAATTACCCAACCACAAGTATTGTTACTGGATGAACCGATCGCTAATTTAGATTTTAACACCGCTGAACGAGTATTAAATATCCTCTTGAATCTGACTAAAACTCAAGAACTAGGGATAATCATAGTCAATCATCAATTAGAATTAGCCGCTAGATTTAGCGATCGATTGCTCTACCTTAAGGATGGTAAATTGTCAATGAATCTAGTGAATGAATTGGTCGATTGGCAAGAGATCCAACAGCAAATCCGTCTAGCAGAAGACAAATTGATCGCTGAATGGGAACTTTAATGAGTATTAATTAATAATTGAGCTACTACTGAGCGGCGGAAATAAGCCTACCATTTCTTTCTCCCCGTCTCCTGCCAAAATAGTAGCTAGATTTATGCCGGAGACTACTAGATCTTGTTCTCTTCAACCCACCAATTTTCCTTACCCCTGGGACGCTTATAAACAAATAGCGAGCGAGGTAGTTTTCTCGCTCGCTATTTTGCAATTGCCTTTCTTGTTTAGACAGTTAGATTGCCGCAAATACTCGATCGATTGTACTCACTGCTTGATCAATTTCCGCCGCAGAAACAATTAATGGCGGCACAAACCGGACAACTTTAGTACCAGCAGGCACCAGGAGTAAACCTGCGGACATTGCCGCTTTGACAACATTGATCGCATTAATGTTACTCTCAGCTTGCAATTCTAATCCATTAATTAAACCCCAACCCCGCACTTGAGCGATTTGGGCGGGATATTTGATGGCCAATTGTGCTAAACCAGCCCGTAATTGTTCCCCCCGCGCTTGAACATTCGCCAGGATATTCTCCCGTTCCAAGGTTTGACAGACGGCTAGAGCCACCGCACAGACAAAAGGATTACCGCCAAAGGTACTAGCATGATCTCCCGGTTGGAATACATTGTAACGAGCCTTACATAACATCGCACCGATTGGAATGCCACCGCCTAACCCTTTCGCCGTGGTAAAAATATCTGGCTCGATCCCTAACTGCTCATAACCCCAATATTGACCAGAACGACCCATTCCCACTTGGACTTCATCGAGAATTAATAAAATACCCTTGTCATCACACAATTTCCGCACCTGCTGAAAATATTCAACCTGTCCTGGATTCACCCCGCCTTCGCCCTGAAGCGGTTCTAGCATAATTGCCGCTACCTGACCATTGAGAGCTTGAACTTTTGACTCGATCGCGGCGAAATCATTGTATGGTACATACTCGAAACCAGGCACCAGCGGCGTAAAATTCTGTTGATACTTGGGCTGTCCCGTAGCTGTAATCGTTGCTAATGTCCGGCCGTGGAAACTAGCATTTGCCGTCAAAATTATTGGCTCGGCAATGTTCAAGACCGTATGGGCGTATTTCCGAGCTAATTTAATTGCCCCTTCATTGGCTTCTGCTCCAGAATTACAGAAAAACACTCGATCAGCACAAGAATGCTCAACTAACCACTTAGCTAACTCACCCTGTACGGGGATGTAGTAAAGATTGGACACATGAGTCAATGTCTGAATTTGCGCCAATACCGTCTGAACTATCACCGGATGTGCATGTCCGAGTGTACAAGTTGCAATCCCTGCCACAAAGTCCAAATAAGTCCGCCCATTAGTATCCCAGACAGTACACCCCTCACCTTTAACCAGTGCGAGATTAAACCGTCCATAAGTAGTCATTACATGACTATTAAACTCGTCCTGACTAAAAGCCGATAA
The DNA here is from genome assembly GCA_041738715.1 of Chamaesiphon sp. Taxonomy (GTDB): domain Bacteria; phylum Cyanobacteriota; class Cyanobacteriia; order Cyanobacteriales; family Chamaesiphonaceae; genus Chamaesiphon. Next base: position 12,230 of record JBGSPI010000120.1, on the reverse strand, counting down.
CAATTCGGAATGAATTGTTGGCTGAACGACGACAGCATCTAAACTCATGTAAATACTCCTACAGATAAGTGTGAATTTAAAGCCACTTTGACATTTGAAATCTCTAACAATCGATCGAATCTCACTGCTCGATCATGGTTCGCTTCATATCGCTGAATTTGTTATTCTTTAAAATCCCGATCGGATCTGCTAGTTCTCCTTAAGTCATTCTGGCTGAAATTCTCACTTTAATTGAGTGGGAGCGGTAATTCTGTATAGACGATCGTAATTCCTACTTTAGCATAACTAACCCAAACCGCCGGTCTTCCCTATGCTTACATTTCACCCAACTTGTCCAAGAACCACTGCGGCTGAATTTGCAATTACTGCTCAAACTATTCCCAATTCTCTCAAAAGTAGTATATAATAGAATGACTTGGGGCTGTAAAGGTTTCGACGTGTTGGCGAAAGCTGCACTGTGATACAGGTCGAGAGAGAGTCTACTCTCGTTAATATCGGCTCAACTTAAATATAGATGCAAACAACATTGTACCTTTCGCTCGTAAAGCCGCTCCTGTAGCTGCCTAAAACCACTTAAGATTAATTTCTAAGTCCGAGCATTTATAGTATGACTCCGTTAAATACTATAGATAACCCCCAACGGATGCTCTATTTAACCGTCTCTGGTAGGTTATGTAGCTAAGATTCATCAGAGCATCCTGCGACCAGGGAAAATTGGTCACTCCCGTCTTGAGGATTAGATAGACTATACCTGTGAATGAGCGGAAAGTTAATACCCAGGGCGGACGGCAGTTCGACTCTGCCCAGCTCCACTATTTCTAAAAGCCCCGATCGAGAGTGACACTTCGATCGGGGTTTAATTTTGCTTGTCGATCGATTTTAGTTGGAGTGGTACGAAATAATCGAGAGGATTGCACCTTGAGGATCTTGAATCAGCGCAAATCGTCCCACATCGGGAATATCCATGGGGGGAAGTTTGATTTGGCCGCCCAACTCTTCAACCAATTTAGCCGAGGTATCCACGTCATCTACTGTAAAGTATACGCCCCAGCTTGGAGGCATTACAGGCATATCAGTAGACATTGCCATCAATCCGCCAACTTCTTGCGCTCCTGCTTTGAACACAGTGTAGATCATGCCGTCCATCGGTCGATCCGTCATTTCCCAGCCAAATAATTGGGCATAAAATTCCTTCGCTGCGCTGGTATCAGTTGTCATTAATTCACACCAACTAAGGGCACCATGCTGTTGAAATACACTAGTCATATAGTTTAACCTGCAAAACGCAGTGTGATTATGTACAAGCTAATTTTATAGTATTTTTGTACTGAGATCAAGACTAACTACATACAAATTTACTATCAGACCCCACGCTGTTTCCGCTTCTCGATCTTCCACGGATAAATCCATCAACCTTCGATCGCTAGCGATCCTCGCGCTGCGATATACTGAGTAAGTTTGACATCATCTAAAAAGCCTTGGGAATCGACCTGCGCAGTTACGTATTTATCGATCGGTTGCAACGTCAACACGCCGCCTATCTGGGTACTGAAGCCCAGGGCTTTTTACCATTGCCATCAGATTCCTCCTTGTGGATCGAAGTTTCGCCGGGAGTCGAAATCAATCAGATGATGGATATTGCCCTCAAGTCAGCCCAGGTAAAACCAGGGGTACAGATTATCGAACGTCTGTATGGATTGATGGAAATTCACGCCAGCAGCCAAGGTGATGTTCATGCCGCAGGGCGGGCAATTTTAGCTTACCTGGATGTCCGTCAGTCAGACTGTCTCAAACCGCGAGTTATTTCAAGTCGGATCATTCGGAATATTACCGCCCATCATACTCAAATGATCAATCGTACTCGGCGGGGGAATATGATCCTGGCCGGACAAACCCTGTATGTGTTGGAAGTAGAGCCAGCCGCCTATGCCGCCATCGCTGCTAATGAAGCGGAAAAATCAGCGATGATTAATATCCTTCAGATTTCCGCTGTCGGGGCATTTGGGCGGTTATATCTGGGTGGTGAGGAACGGGATATTGTGGCGGCTGAGGCGGGGATATTGGCTGCACTAGAGAGTTTACCTGGTCGTCCCTTCCCTCTGGTAGATAAAAAGGAGTAGGGACATGGAGGAGCGAGCAGAAGCAGCGTTGCGGCGCGGTGCAGTATTCTGGTTGAATTGGAGAGTGGATCATTCAGGCGCGCCCGATTTGAGTCATGCCCAATTAAGCGGGATGAATCTGCGTGGGGCAGATCTGCATGATGCCAATTTGCGTCGATCGAGTTTAGCTGGTGCCAAACTGGTTGCGGCAAACTTAAGCGGCGCAAATCTCAGTAGTGCAATTCTCGATGGTGCTGATTTCGTTGATGCGAACTTACAATTGATCGAAATGATCGACGGCAGAGCAATCGGTGTCGATTTCCAGCGGGCAAATCTCGCTCAAGCTAATCTGATTGGTAGCAACTTCACCAATACCAACTTCCGAGATAGCGATTTGGTGCTAGCTAATGGCACAGCCGCTAACTTCACCTCAGCCGACTTGCGCGGTGCTGATTTGGGTCAATCCATATTACGTCGCTCGACTTTATGCTATACAAATTTAGGTGCAACTAATTTGGCAGGTGCAGATCTGAGCCAAGCAATCTTGGTTGAGGCCGAATTAGGATCGGCTCATCTATACCAAACAAATTTGACTGGAGCCAAGTTGACTCGATCTCACCTAGTCGGGATTTATGCTGTCAGGGCTAATTTCGATCGCACAGATCTCACCCGTGCCGATTTATCTTGGGCACATCTAAACAAAGCTAGCTTGATCGGAGCCATTCTCCACCAAACCAATCTACGCGGTGCTGATTTATCAGGGGCTGATTTATCCGGTGCCGATTTATCCGGTGCCAATTTATCCGGCGCAAATCTTCGCCATGCAAATCTCGATCGGGCCATTTTATTCGACACAAATCTAGATGAGGCACTTTTGACTGGGGTTAGGGTGTAGTGAATTGAGAATAGTGGATAGTGAATAGTGAATTAGTGTATTGTTGACATTCTCCCGCCACCAACCCGTAGGGTGAAGTTAAAATAAATCCCAACTCCCAACTCCCATCTCCCCCACTCCCCACCGATGCGAATTGCTCTATTCACTGAAACTTTCCTACCCAAAGTCGATGGTATCGTGACTCGACTCAAGCACACGATCGAGCATCTCCAGCGCAATGGTGATGAAGTTCTGATTTTTTGTCCAGATGGTGGATTGAGTTCCTATCATGGAGCCAAGATACATGGTTTGTCAGCCTTTCCACTTCCACTCTACCCTGAATTAAAGTTAGCCCTACCCCGCCCTGAAATTGGGCAACAACTAACCAATTTTCAACCAGATTTGATCCATGTTATTAATCCAGCAGTATTAGGGCTAGCTGGTATTTTTTATGCCAAAACTTTGGGGATTCCACTGGTAGCTTCCTACCATACTCATCTGCCCAAATATCTTCATCACTATGGATTAGGGATGTTAGAAGGACTACTGTGGGAGTTGTTAAAAGGGGCGCACAATCAGGCAGAGCTAAATCTTTGCACCTCGTCGGTAATGGTTGAGGAACTCCGCCAGCACGGGATCGAGCGAGTGGATTTGTGGCAGCGTGGTGTGGATACGGAGACTTTTCATCCAGCTAAAGCGAGTCCAGAAATGCGGCACTATTTGAGTCAAGGTGAGCCAACAAGCCCTTTATTCTTATATGTAGGTAGACTAGGGGCCGAAAAAGAAATTGAGACGATCGAGCCGATTTTAGCAGCCATTCCCGGGTCTCGACTGGCGATCGTCGGCGATGGGCCACATCGTCTTCAGTTGGAACAGCACTTTGCCAATACGCCGACTCACTTTGTGGGTTATTTACAAGGGGAAACCTTGGCGGCGGCTTACGCCTCTGCTGATGCGTTTATTTTTCCTTCGCGAACAGAGACTCTGGGTTTAGTATTACTTGAAGCAATGGCCGCTGGCTGTCCAGCGATCGCGGCGAGATCTGGCGGCATTCCTGATATTGTCACAGATGGGCAAAATGGCTATCTCTTCGATCCTCAAGATCCCCTAGCCGCAATTACTGCTACTCAGAAACTTTTGACTGCTTCAGACTCCAACCTCAATTTACGACAGAATGCCCGCGCTGAAGCGGAACGTTGGGGCTGGGCAGCCGCAACGCGGCAGTTGCAGGGATATTATCAGTTGGTAGTGGCGAAAAAATCGATCTAAAAATTACGATTGAGGACCTTCGCTCGCACCAGTGGCGGGGGGTTCACCGATGCCTAATTGTTTTTTGGTACGTTTGAGATCCTTCCACAGCCGCTTAATCTGCTGATAAGAATCCTCTGGGGTAATTTTTCCAGAAGTTTCTAAGCTACAGATATAGCCAATTTTCTGGGTAAATTCCTGTAGATTAGCATTAAATACGATGTTTTCGGGTTTCACCTGTCCGTGATAACGGTTGTTGTGATACAGAAAGAAGTCTATCTCCTTTGGCATTGATATTGCTTCCTTATGATTGTGATATCTCGATCGATAATTTTGATGATTTGGCTCCCGACGGCACAGGCGGAGAATGACTTAAATTTGTCGAGATGCTATGTTCTGAGCTATACGCCACATAACTTGAACTGTCAGATTACCACTCTATCAATAATGAATATTATAACTTAAATTTGTGCCGACCTTAACCTTCCCTTAACCTAGTAGATTTGGCAGCGATGATGTTACTCGATCGAGAAATCGAAATTTAAACATAACCGACAACCAATTATCGACTAAAATTTGGTGTTGCCCCTCTAATTTAATCAACCGAGCATGAGTCGTCATCAGCAGATCTACGAAGGCAAAGCGAAAATCCTTTACACTACAGACGACCCAGAGATCCTCCTGGCTTACTTCAAAGATGATGCAACAGCCTTTAATGCCCAAAAACGCGGTACGATCGTGGGTAAGGGTGAAATCAACTGTCAGATCGCGGCTCATTTATTTCGACTGATTGAAGCTGCGGGGATTGCCACACATTTGATCGATTGTCCAGCAGTCAATGAAATGCGGGTTAAATCGGTGCAAATTATTCCGCTTGAGGTCGTGGTGCGGAACATTGCCGCAGGCAGTCTCTGTCAACAAACAGGAATAGCCTTGGGGACAGTTTTAGCCCAACCACTAGTCGAGTTCTTTTACAAGAATGATGCCTTGGGCGATCCGCTCTTAACACTCGATCGACTACTCTTAATGGAGCTAGCTAGTCCAGAGCAAGTAAAAGTCCTCCAGTCTAAAGCATTACAAATCAATTCTATCCTCGAAAACTTTTTCCAGTTGTGCGGAATTACACTAGTTGACTTCAAAATCGAATTTGGTTTGGACTCACAGCAACAAATCTTACTTGCTGATGAGATTAGCCCAGACAGTTGCCGGCTGTGGCTGACTGGGGAACCCGATCCCGATTTACGAGTCCTAGATAAAGATCGCTTCCGCCGCGATATGGGAAATGTGGAAGGTGCCTATCAACAAGTTCTACAAAGAGTCTTGGGAAATTATGAATGATCGATTACCCACAACAACCCATACTCTTAAAATTATTCCCTATTCCCTATTCCCTATTCCCTAACCAAAACATGCGTTTGAAGTTATTTTTAGTTCTGATCATTACTGCTTTCGGTCAAATATCCACGGCTGTCTCGGCTGATGCCCAGACAACTAAACCTTCGGGCACATCCACTCTAGCTAATAGACTGGTTTCCCAAGGTAATTTGGCGAGCCATTTGTCACTTGCTAGCAGATCTGCTTTAGTTAGCGATGTACCAACAGCGACAGACCTGATTGCACAATCGAAACGCAAGCCGCGTAAACCAGTCGTGCGCCGCAAGCCCGTAGCAAAACCCGCTGCAAAACCAGCGAAGCCGGCCACTCCGATCCCACCACAGAGTCAAACTCCAGCCCCAAGCGGCAGCGAAAAACAGGTACTGGTTTCAGATATCATTATTCAAAACCCCAAAGGTCAACTAGCTCCAGACTTAGAATCCAAAATTCGTCAAGTTCTGAGCGTTAAAATCGGTCAACCGACGACGCGCGCGCAATTAGAGCAAAATTTAAATGCAATTCGGGCATTGGGGGCCTTTTCTGCGGTAGAAATTATTCCCGAAGACACTGCCAAGGGTGTGAAACTCAGCTTTTTGGTGACACCTTATGGTGTATTGCGTCAAGTCCAAATTAGAACTCTCCCCGCCAACAGTACTACTGTCCTGACACCTGCCGATCTTGATAGCATCTTTACTAGCCAGTATGGTAAAACTTTAAACGCAGTCGAACTCCAATCGGCAATTAAGCAGTTAAATGAACTTTACAAAAAACAGGGCTATGACCTTGCCCAAGTAGTTGATGTCGAAGAACTCGATGCTGATGGTAAACTGACCTTAGTAATTGCTGAAGGACTGATCGAAGATGTGCAAGTCCGCTTTTTGACCAAAGATGGATCGGCGATCGATGAAAATAAAAAACCAATTACCGGAACTACCAGACCATTTATTGTCACCCGTGAAGCTGAACTAAAACCGGGTAAAACCTTTAATCGGATGACTGCGGAAAAAGATTTGCGGCGAATCTATGGATTGGGTTTATTTGACGATGTGCGAGTTTCCTTCACCCCCGGTACGGATCCAGCAAAGGTTGTACTTCAACTAAATGTGATCGAGCGCAAAACCGCGTCCATTCTCGCGGGGGGCGGGATTAGTTCCACCAATGGATTATTTGGGAGTGTCAGTTTTAACCAGCAAAATTTGGGCGGAAATGCTCAAAAACTAGGTGCAGAAGTTCAACTCGGTACCAGAGACCTGTTATTCGACGTGAATTTTTCAGACCCCTGGATTGCCACCGATCCTAACCGGACATCTTATAATATCAACGCTTTCCAACGGCGATCGCAATCTCTGGTCTTCGATGGAGGTCCCACACCCGTATTTATCTCTGGCACGACAACTGATGTCCCCCGCGTCCTCCGCCAAGGTGGTGGGGTGACATTTAGCCGTCCGCTCAATGGCGACCCTTTTAGCGATAGTGCTTGGCGCGGTTCGCTGGGTGTGCAGTATCAACGAGTATCGATCCGAGATGCTGGCGGTGGTGCGATTGTGCCTCAAGATAACCTCGGTAACGATCTCAGTTTTAGCAGAACTGGTCAAGACGATTTATTGATGGTGCAGTTGGGACTGACTCAAGATTTACGGAATAGTTTCGTTGAACCCACCCAAGGTTCATTACTCAAGCTCGGTGTAGATCAATCTGTACCTGTGGGTATTGGCAGTATCAATATGACCAGAGCGCGGGCGAGTTTTACGCAGTACATCCCCGCTAAGTTGGTCAATTTCACACCTGGATCTCAAGCTCTCTTACTCAATGTTCAAGGTGGTACCATTTTGGGAGACTTGCCGCCCTATGAGGCTTTTAGTTTGGGCGGTACGACTTCGGTTCGTGGGTATGAGGATGGTGGATTGGGTTCAGGACGTAGTTATGTCCAAGCTACCGCAGAATATCGCTTTCCCCTAGTTTCGATCGTCGGTATAGGGGTATTTGCCGACTATGGTAGCGATTTGGGATCTGCGAACAGCGTTCCGGGCAATCCAGCCGGAGTCCGGGGCAAACCGGGCAGTGGTCTAGGCTACGGTGCAGGGCTACGGATCAATTCTCCCATCGGCCCAATTCGGATCGATTATGCCATCAATAGTCTCCGCGAAGGTCGGATTCAATTTGGGATTGGCGAGAGATTCTAGGGGACTGGGGGACTGGGGGACTGGGGGACTGGGGGACTGTGCTTCTCTTCGAGACGCTACCCGTTGGCGCAGCCTGGGCTTTGCGCTTACGGCTACGCTCAGCAACCAGGGGACTGGGTGAGTGTCAACTTTGCCCTTTGCCCTTTGCCCTAGCCCCTAGTGGGGTTATCCCTACATTCCATACCATTTCTGAACATCGATCGACCGCGTTAAAGTTAAAGATATTCGGTAACTAACGGCTTTTGACCTGGTTTAGTCGTTAGATTAGAAGAATAGATCGAACTTTTATTACAGGTGGTTATGGTTAAGCAACTGCTCGCTCGTATTAAACCCTGGGTGAAGTCTTTCCTGGCAGTCGGACTATCCTTAACTTTGATGTTTGCACAGGCTGGAGATGCTCTAGCGGCACGGAGTGGGGGTAGAATTGGTGGCGGTTCTTTCCGCGCGCCTAGCCGAGGATACAGTGCGCCTAGTGGCGGCTCCCGTGGGGGTGGTTATTACCCTGGGGGTGGTTTTTCGCCCTTTTTAATACCGTTTATGTTTGGTGGCGGCGGTGGAAGTCTGTTGTCACTGTTGATTATGGTTGCGGTTGGTGGTTACTTGCTTCAGACTTTCCGACGGGTGACTGGTGGTGATAGCTTTGAAGGTGATGTCTACAATCCCCAAGTTTCGATCGCGGAAATTCAGGTTGGTTTATTAGCTGAAGCACGGGATGTCCAAACGAAATTGGATAGTCTAGCCCAGACGATCAATGCTGACACAGCGACGGGCAGAATGCATCTGTTGCAAGAAACTAGTCTTGAATTGTTGCGTCACCCAGAATACTGGACTTATGCCAAAGCTACGACTCAACAAGCTAAACTCGATCGAGCCGAAGCCGTCTTCAATCAATTATCTCTCGCCGAGCGGGGTAAATTTACGACTGAAACGCTCAGTAACGTCAATAATCAACTTCGTCAGGCTGACAGCAATGCTGTCCTCACAGCAGGTGGTGAGTTGGCGACAGTGGAACAAGAGCGTGGGGAGTATATTATTGTCACCCTGATTGTTGCCGCTACTCGACAACTCCAATTACCAAAAATTAATGGTGATGCCGATTTGCGTCAAGCATTACAAATCCTTGGTAGTCTAGATGCTAGTGCTTTAGTTGCGATCGAAGCTATCTGGACACCTCAAGCTTCGGGCGATAGTTTGACTACTGATGATATCTTGACTTATTATCCCGATCTGAAGTTGGTCTAATTGTTGTTTTCAGCAAAGCCTACTAAACCAAAAAGACCCACCAGTTTCAATAGATTGGTGGGTCTTTTGCAACCTGACGATCGACCAGAACATCTCAACTACTGATAAAATAAATTTTGACAGTATTTAGTCCAATCGATCGAAATTTCAACAAATATGGATAGACCTATAGGAATTGACCTGTTTGCTGGGGCTGGCGGCATGTCGCTGGGTTTCGAGCAGGCTGGTTTTGATATTGTCGCCGCAGTGGAAATCGATCCGATTCATTGTGCTACGCATGAGTATAATTTTCCAGATACCACGACGATTTGTGCTAGTGTGATTGACTTGACAGGTGATGAAATTCGTCGTCGCGCTAAATTAGGCAATCGAGATATCGATGTTGTGTTTGGGGGTGCGCCCTGTCAGGGCTTTTCCCTGATGGGTAAACGGATTTTTGACGATCCGCGCAATCAGTTGGTATTTCACTATGTGCGGATTGTGCGGGAGTTAAATCCCAAATACTGCGTCTTTGAAAATGTGAAGGGTTTAACCCTGGGCAAACACGCTCAATTTTTAGAGGAATTGATTGCTGCTTTGGGCGATGCTGGATATGATGTGCTGACACCATATCAAGTGTTAAATGCGGCTGATTATGGTGTACCCCAGGATCGGCGGCGGTTATTTTTAATTGGTACCCGCCAGGGGTTGAAGTCCCCCCAGTATCCAACTCCAAGTCAAAATCGAACTACTGTCTGGGAAGCAATTGGTGATTTACCTGATGCCGATCGATTTGATACACTGTGGACGACAGATGTTGTAGCAGTCAAATGGGAGACGACTAGCACATACGCCAAAAGATTGAGAGGTTTCGATCCAGATCCTGGGGATTATAGTCATCCACGCAAATTTTTACCAGACCTACTCACCTGTAGTTTGCGTACTGAACATACTCAATCTTCGCGTAGTCGATTTGAAGCTACTTTGCCCGGTAAAACTGAATCGATTAGCCGATTCCGCAAGTTGGAACCCAACGGCATTTGCAATACATTACGGGCTGGTACAGATAGCGCAAGAGGGGCACATACATCACCTCGCCCGATTCATCCTTTTTCGGCAAGAGTCATCACCGTGCGGGAAGCTGCTCGGCTGCATTCTTATCCAGATTGGTTTCGCCTCCACACTACTAAATGGCATGGATGTCGCCAGATTGGCAATAGTGTTCCGCCCCTATTAGCACGTGCTGTTGCTAGCGAACTGATCAGAACCCAAGGAATTAAACCTTCAAAGCCCAAAAAAATTCTCGATTTGGGTGAACCTCAGTTGTTGTCTTTAGATATGAGTAATGCGTCAGCATATTTTAAAGTTCCACGAGATACAATCGCACAAAGATCACGCAAAATATCAATGACAGAAATAAGTTTGAAGGAAAGAATTTATGTCTAATCCAAAACAGCGAAAGCCTAATCGCTATCAAGTGATTATTCTTCGTTTGTTTGAGGATCATTATACTGAAGGCGCGACTGAGTTTGAGTTTACCAGAGATGAATTCGAGAGTATCGCAAAAATATTAGATATTAAATTACCAAAGAATGTTGGTGACATAATCTATAATTTTCGATACCGTAATGAGTTACCTCAAAATATACTAGATACAGCACAAGATGGACTTGAATGGATTATTGAGGGGACAGGACATGCTTGTTATCGTTTTATTCAGGTAAAGTTAAATCGAATAACACCAAGAGATGAATTACTAACAATCAAAATTCCAGATGCAACACCAGAAATCATTACAGCACATGCCTTAAGTGATGAACAAGCTTTGCTGGCAAAAGTACGGTATAACCGACTAATAGATGTATTCTTAGGAATTACAGCATTTTCTCTGCAAAACCATTTACGAACGACAGTAAAGACTATTGGACAAATTGAGATTGATGAAATATATGTGGGAATAGATCGATATGGGCGACAGTTCATTGTTCCAGTACAAGCAAAAGGAGGTAATGATAGACATGGTGTTGTTCAAACACAACAAGACATTACTTACTGTGCTAGAAAATTTCCTAATCTTATTTGCAGGGCAGTGTCAGCACAGTTTATGAGTGCAGGTCGTATTGCGATGTTTGAACTTGTACTGCAAGACAATGAAATTAGGATTGCTGAAGAAAAACATTATCAGCTTGTCCCATCTTCTAATATTTCAGCAGAAGACCTCAACATCTATGGATTGCGGAATCAATCGTAAAATCAAGTAAATCGTGACTAAATTAACTTATACATCTACAGATATTCAAGCAATTTTTAATCGGATTGCCCCAGTATACGATCGATTGAATAACGATCTGAGTTTGGGGATTCATTGGGTCTGGAAACAAATGACTGTATCGTGGAGTGGAGCTAAATCGGGCGATACTTGTTTGGATCTGTGTTGCGGAAGTGGTGATATTACTCAACTGTTGGCTAAACAAGTGGGTAATACAGGTACAGTAATTGGTGCTGATTTTGCCCCGGCTCAATTGAAAAATGCTGCGGCAAGAATTGCGAATATTTATCCACCATTAACGCAGATTAATTGGGTAGAAGCTGATGCACTCAACCTACCATTTACTGATAATTATTTTGACGCAGCCACAATGGGCTATGGTTTACGGAATATCACAGATATTCCGCGTTGCTTGCAAGAGTTAAATCGAGTTTTAAAACCTAATGCTCAAGTCGCAATTCTTGATTTTCATCGTCCGAATAGTCAGTTAGTTCGTCGCTTCCAACAATGGTATTTAGACTCGATCGTGGTACCCAAAGCCACGGAATTGGGGATGATGGATGAATACGCCTATTTAAACCCCAGTCTAGACCGTTTTCCCACCGGACAGGAGCAGGTTAAAGTAGGGCTAGATGCGGGATTTAGTCATGCAGTTCATTACCCAATCGCGGCGGGGATGATGGGTGTATTAGTATTAACCAAGTGAAGATCGACATTCTCTCAATATGCTCTCTCAATCAGTACAAGCTTTCAATGACAAAGTAGCTGCTTCTCCAGAATTGCAAACTCAGCTTCGAGCCATAAATTCACCACTAGATTTTTTGGCGTTGCTGGATCGGGGTATGATTTACCGATCGAGTGATATTTTCATCGATTGATTATCATGAATGATTGAATATGGAATTGGCAGTTCATTAAATTTCAAATAATGAACTAGTAGTCTAACTGAGTGTTTCAGCATT
>JBGSPI010000119.1:0-25678 GCA_041738715.1 Chamaesiphon sp. | reverse complement strand
CATCTGTCTTGCGTTCACCTCTATCTATTGCTGCTATTACTTTTTGACGAAGATCTTCACTGTAAGGTGCTGGCATCCTGATTTCGATCGCTAACTTCACCTACTATTATATGTCCTAACTGAAGCTCGTATTGCTATAATGGTCATAAAGATCAGCTACACTTTCATCTAAACCCAGCTTCATCAAAGTTCCCCGCAACCCAATTTCTACCGGAAGCAGTGGGCGATTCTCGGTAAGTGCTTGCAAATTGTGCGCGATCGCGGCTCCTTGCTGATATGCTACTTGAGCGGTGGCTGGTAAATGCTGCTCCATTACTGTGCAATCTCCACCTGCAAACACTTCAGGAAAATCCAGCAGTTGTAGCATGTTCGTCAACTTTAATCGCCCCTGTTTATCGCGACTTGCTTCAGGAATTGACAGCTTATCAATCAGTGGATTGATTGCGGTTCCCGTTGTCCAAATCATCGTCGCGGCTGCAAGTTCTTCGATTTGGTTGTTTCGCTTCAGCACAACCGTATTTGGACAAACCTCTATTACCTCAGTTTCTAGCATCAACTCAACGGCTATATTCCGTTTATGCAATGCGGTTTGAGCAGTCTGTCGGAGGCTGTCGCTATTACTTTTGAGAATCTCCTTTCCCCGTTGAATTACAACCACCCGCAGATCGGTAATGTCACCACCTAAAAGCGTGTACCAATTTGGTAATAAATCCGCCAGAGTTGCAGCTAGCTCAATTCCAGTACAACCAGCACCCATAATAGCAAAGGTTAATAAGGTCTGTTTTTCTAGTCCATTTGCTTGGGTGGCGCGTTGCAAACAATCCCGTAAATGTTTAGCTAAAATGACGGCATCTTCAGTGTTGGAAAATTGTAAAGTGTGTTCTTTAGCTCCTTCCACACCATAGTAACCCGCGATACTGCCGAGTGATAACACTAAATTGCTATAGTTATAATGCAGTCCAGAAGCTAATTTTACCTGTCGCTGATGTAGATCGATCGATTCGATTGTATCTTGAATAAATTCAATCCCACTTTTATGTAAAAGATTGTCATAGCGGGGGCAGATATAGCGAGTGTTCATCTCACCAGTGAGAAATTCATAGAGTAGTGGTTTGAAGATAAATCTTGAACCTCGATCGATCAGAATAGTTGGTGTTTGATAATGTTGATGGCTAAGGTGTAGAGCAGTAAACAATCCGGTGAAGCCACCACCTAAAATTAAAGTTGGCAGCTTTTGAGCCTCGATCAGTTGGGAAGTAATTGTTAATGTTTCATCTGAAGTCTTTGCTTCGGTCATGACATTTGACATTTTCATGCTCCTATTGATTTAATAATTCCTTTTTGTCTGTAGATTTCGTAGACAATTTCTTTTAATGCTGGCAATTGCCTACTGAAGAACAGCGAACCCAAAAGGCAAGCAATACCAGCAATAATCAATGTGTCAGTAGCCCCAATATGCTCGGCTAAAGTCCCACCCAAGAGACTACCGAAAGGGATGATACCCAGAAATGACATGGTGTACAGACTCATCACCCGTCCGCGTTTGTCATCATCAACGATCGTTTGTAGAACTGTATTACCTGCGGCGACCTGCAAAATTGTACCTAAACCGATCGCCAGCATTGCTAATAGTGAAAGTGGCAAAAAACGTGATAAAGAAAATACAATCAAGCCAACACCTAAAACTACTGGTCCGATAACAATCAATTTACCAAGCCCGATGACTGTTTTCTTGGTAATCAAATAAACACTGCCAAATAATGCACCAATACCTGATGCTCCCATTAAGAAGCCCAATGTCTGAGCATCACCTTTGAGAATTTTCTCTGCAAAAATTGGGACGAGTGAGACATATTGCATCCCCATTAAGCTGACTATAGCAGCCATTGATAAAATGGCGCGAATGGGTGGCGACCTAAAAGCATAGTCGAATCCTGCTTTGATTTCAGCTAAAGGATTAGTATTGTTGACGGGAAGCTTTTTCGGCTGAAATTTCATCGCTAGTAAAGCGATAACTACCGCAATATAACTAACTCCATCAGTCAAGAAACAGTAACCTGCGCCAACTTTAGCAATTAGTAATCCGCCAATTGCTGGCCCAATTAATCGCGCACTATTAAACATAGTTGAGTTGATTGCGATCGCGTTAGGCAAATCTGCTCTATTTTCGACCAGTTCGATCGCAAATACTTGTCGTGCTGGGGCATCTATGGCATTAACTATGCCTTGAAATAAGCTTAAAGCTAGGAGATGCCAAATCTGAACTACACCAGATAATGCTAATGTTGCTAGCGTTAATGACTGTACCATCGCTAGAATTTGAGTACCAATTAAAATCCGACGTGGATCGGATCGATCGACAATCACTCCACCAAAAGGGGTCAGTAAAAAACTCGGAATTTGGCTAGTAAATCCAACTATTCCCAGCATCAAAGCCGAATTGGTCAGATGATAAACCAGCCATACTGTAGCAATTTGTGTCATCCATGTCCCAATTAACGACACACCTTGTCCGGCAAAAAATAGCCGATAATTTCTCGACCTCAATGCAGGTAATAATAATTGACGATCTGGTGATGGCATAACTGCTAATCTCCACTCGGATACCACTTAACGGCGAGATGATCTTCCACTGAAAATACGCCTTGAGCAGCCCAGGCAATGCGTTCGGCTTCCTCTCGCTGGGCAAGCGTCCGCACTGTTCCGTGGAGGATGACCTTGCTACCCACAATCTCGACGCGGATCTTGCTGGCATCTAACATGGCATTGCGATCGATCGCCGCTTCAATGCCCATACCGACTGCGGGGATTTTATCCATAGGTTTAATCGAAATCGAATTTGATACCCCATGAACGCCTGATATCGATCTCATGACGGTTTCCGCTGCATTCTTCTGATACCACCACTCCACTTCACCTTCAAGAATGATCCAACCGTTCCGCACTGTTATTTGAACAGTTCCGGTGGGAATTGTCGTAGCCCAGGCAATTTTGTGAGCGGCAGCGGCGGCGATCTCGCCATCGGTGCGGTGGTTGGCATCAGGGATATGAAGTTCGATGTCGTCGGCAATTGCAACTACTCCAGCAACTCGTTTCACAGCATGGACGGCGGCTAATTTCTCCTCAAAACTGGTGGTATAACCATTGAGTGTGACAACGCCATCTGTGACTAAAACGCCGATTTCGGTAACTTTGAGACTGGGATCGTATTTGAGTTCCGATATCACATCAGTTTTAATTTCTGTATCGGTTTTATCTAAGATGTTAAGCATTTGTTTTTCCTGATTTTTAGGTAATTTATGAATGAGATTTTAGATGGGCTAGTTTCTGAAAAAATTATGGAATTTAGCTTAGTCGATCGAACTTCTGCGGCGTTCCGACCATTACAGAAATCGCTAACAGACCTAACGCAATAATTTTGATAATGGCATTGACCGCGTGTGCATACTCCCATTGGTCACGATATCGGATCCAATCTGTTGGAATAGGACTAGTCAACCATTTTGCAAATTCAGCATTCATTGGTGCAATAAATACGATCCAACTTATAAATGCCAGCACCAAGAGAATTGCTCCGCCCAATGTCCAGTAAAAAGTTAAACCTCGATCTCGAACAAGAAATGCTAGCACAATTGTTGTCAGGATCGCTGTAATTTCAAAAACCGCACCAACTGTGCCAAATAACTTATAAACATTTTCAACAACCGTTACTCTTACCCAAAGTTGCCGATCAAATTGCATTCTTTGTGGCAACTCTAGTAAATGCGTCATCGATAAACTGAGACTAAATGCAGTTAGCATCAGTGTGATAAATCGCCAAGTTCTAATGAATGTCATTTGTCACACCTCACAAAACCTCCGATGGAGATAAATGCCTGTTAAATCATTGCGTCGCGACTACCTGAATCTTCCCCCTTGACTAGGAAGGAAAATAAACCGCCCTTGTAGAGTGTGGTCGATGCGAGTGCAGATCCGCGCTGGTAGGGGACTGGTAATGCTGATTTAGTTTGTGTCATGATTTTCTTTGTTGTTTTATTTAGTAATTTTGATCGCACAGCACCGCTTACTCAACTTTAGTTGCCTCCGAATCCATAAATTGTCGATGGTAATTTATTGCCATATTTTCATTTTACAAGGCTCATTAAATTCAAACACTCAAGATTCAGCAGTTAATCTTTAGTTTTAATCATTCGACCGTCTTGGTGGCGCGCTTCGCGATCGAAACTGAGCGAGATCCGTGAGAGCAAAGCTAAACTTTTACTTCTGCCTACCTAGATCTCAAAACAATCGCTATGAAGATATCTGACAGGTTATAACCCCTTCTTTTTGGATATTTGCACTAGGATTACTACCCATCGATCGAACCTCTAAGGTCGGTTGATAGCCAGGATAGCAACGTGCCAGCACAGTATCACCAGCACGAGTTATATACAGAACACTAATAGGTTTACCGCCTAAAATAGCAATTTCTAGACTAGGAGCAGTAGCAGCAGTTGCGATCGATATAGGTTGCTTAGGAAGTGTTGAATCTGGCGTAAAAGTTTTCGCAATCAAAGGCTGCAAAAATAGTACAAGCATTGTGACGATCGCTAATCCTGCAAATAACTTATTAGATATTTTAAACATTACTTGACCTTTTCCCTGATTAAATAAGTTGACCATCATTTCACTGGCTTCACATCCAACCCCGTCCAGTGAGCGGCAAAAGCCCACATATCTGCCGTTTCCTCGATCGTTTTGTCAAGGGGCTTGCCCGCTCCATGACCCGCACGGGTCTCGATGCGGACGAGGTGGGGCTTGGAGCCGATATCCGCCGCCTGGAGCGCGGCGACATATTTGAAGCTGTGTCCTGGCACCACGCGATCGTCTGTGTCGGCAGTGGTGGCAAGGATCGCGGGATATGCCTTGCCGGATTGGATGTTGTGATAAGGCGAATATTTGAAGAGGTTACGGAAATCTGCTTCCTGTGCCACAGACCCATATTCGTCTACCCATAATTTTCCCACTGTGAACTTATCGAAGCGGAGCATGTCCATGACCCCAACTTGGGGCAGCGCGGCAGCGAACAAATCCGGTCGCTGATTGACCACCGCACCGATCGTGAGTCCGCCATTCGACACGCCCTGAATCGCCAATCCGTCCGGGGACGTAATGCCCTGTGCCTTCAGATACTCACCCGCAGCAACGAAATCATCGAAGACATTCTGCTTGTTTTGACGGCGACCCGCTTCATGCCATGCCCGACCATATTCTCCGCCACCGCGAATATAGGCGATCGCGAACACTCCGCCTTGTTCGACCCACGCCAGCCGCTCCGGCGAGAAGGCAGGGGGGTCGATCAGTCCATATCCTCCATACGCATAGAGCAGGGTTGGTGCCGGACTAGTTACATCCTTGCGCCGGACGATAAACATCGGGACGCGGGTGCCATCCTTCGAGGTGTAAAAACGCTGTTCGACTGCGATTCGGTTGAGATCGATCGCCACCTTTGCCTCGCTCCATACGCGCGATGTGTTGCTGGCGACATCGTATCGATAGATAGTGCCTGGAGCGTTGAAGCTGGTGAAGCCGAAGAAGGTTTCCTTGTCGTCCGAGCCACCCTCAAAGCCGAGCGCAGTACCGATACCGGGCAGCTTCACCACGCCGTCAGCCTTACCATCGAGAGTATAGCGTCGAACCTCCGTTTTCACGTCAACCATGTAGGACAGCAGCAATCGCCCGCCGACTAATGATGCGCCGTTCAGTACCGAGTCCTGTTCTGGCACCACATCCGCGATAACCGGATCGGCAGCGGCAATGTCCATCGTCACTACCTTGAGGCGGGGCGCATCCTTAGTGGTTTCGAGGAAGAATTTCGTCCCCACATTGCCCACAACGCCCCATAAATGATCGAGCTTATTGACGAGCTTGCGTGGTTTCCAGTCTGCGCTATTCAGGTCTACCACCGTCAGGAAGTTGGCTACCAATGAACCGGGCGTAGAAAAGATCGTGACGTAACGCCCGTCTTTGGTGACGCTCACTAAGGAATGCACTATCGTCGGCTGGTCGGGAGTTGCATAGACCAGCCGATCTTGGATCTGGGGCGTACCGATCGCATGAAAATAGACGGCATGATTTTCCACGCTTGCCTGAGACGCTGTACCCTGCTTCGGTTCGGGGAAACGAGCGTAGAAAAAGCCAGACCCATCCTTAATCCAGGCGATGCTAGTGAACCTCGCCCATTTGACCTCATCGTCCTGCATCTTGCCCGTGTTAACATCCAGTACCCGAATCGTGCGCCAGTCCGTGCCGCCATCTTGCACAGCATAAGCCAAACGGGTGCCGTCGTCGGAAGCCGACCATTCAGCCAGCGCGGTTGCCCCATCTTTTGCCCAACTGTTGGGATCGATTAGCACGCGCCCTGCGCCATCCACGCTGTCGCGGACATAGAGAACGCGCTGGTTCTGCACGCCGGAGTTACGGAAGTAGAAATATCGACTGCCCTTTTCGATCGGAATAGTGAACTTCTCATAGTTGTACAACTGTTTCAGTCGCGTCCTGAAGATATCTCGCCCTGGCAGGTTATCGAGATAAGCATCAGTGACTTTATTCTGCGATTCTACCCAGGCGGCGATTTCCTTATCGCTGCGAACGTCGTTTTCTAGCCAGCGATAAGGGTCGGAAACCTTCTGTCCGAAGGGCTTTTCGACGACATCGCCCCGCTTGGTTTCAGGATAAGCAATCATAGGTTTCTCCGTTAGGGACTGCGAGTAGGCGAAAGCTAAATAGGTGGTAAAGAGCAGCAGGAAAGCAAGAAGGGCGGCGCGGCGCATCGGTATCTTTCGATCTGAGCGTCGCAATCCAAAGAGGTCTAATTTCATAGTTGTTACTCCTTATAGGCTGCAAAGAGCAGCGGGGTCGCAAGAAGGGCTGTTCGGCGCGTCGGTATTTTTTTAATCATTGTTACTATGCTCAGTTTTTCCCAGTCGCCCTCACGCAGTGGAAGACCCTACAACAACCATTGGGTCAGTGGATGAATCAGGTAGCGGATCGAGAACGCCTCCCAGATCGCGCCGACGATAAACAGTGGGAGCGCGGACAGGCTCAGCCAACCGAGTTGTTGCAGCCCACGGACGTAACCCTGACGATGGTTCCTACCACCGATGGTGGCGGGGCGCACCCAAGACCGACCGAGGATGTATGCGCCGAACATCAGGAGGGCGTATGCCTGGAATTCGATGAGTGCCGTCAGCGAGTGCGGAATCCAGACCACCGCATCTCTAGCGGTAGTCGGGGCTATGGGCAAACCGAGAGTGAATGCCTTATACGCGAATATAGCGATGCCAGAAAAGGGAACGAGCAACGAAGGGAGTACGATCCACAGCGCGGCGGTCGAGACATTGACTCCCAGAATGGTCAGCGAGAATAGCCAAGGGTTATGGAGTAACGATCGAACAAGATCCGACGTTCCGTTGTCTTCTAGGGTGGCCACCTGAGTTGCGCCTAGGTTGGGGAAAACCATCGCCGCTACTAACCCAGCGATGAATGAGCTATACACAATGGCGTTAATGATGAGGTAGGCGCGAAAATTGGCGCGGACGATCTGGAAGGGTTTGCGAACAAATCGCAGGTGTTCTACTCCATAATTTGGGCAAACACGGTGCATCGGTACCTTTCGATCTGAGCGTCGGAATCCAAAGAGGTCGAATTTCATTACTTTTTGCCGTGATTTGTTGACTTAGGTTTTGATAACAAAAGCCCTCAATTCGATGATTTGACTGCCACGAAAACGCCAGACATCGCAGTACGAATAATCAACCGCCTTTCCGTCTTCGTCCTTCAATGTGATGTCGCCGAGTGCAGTGACGAAATCACCTTCAGCGATTAAGTTAGCGACCATAAACTTTGGCGGCTCGATGTAAGTCATTGCCATAAATTGGCGAACGGCTTCTTTCCCTTTCAGGGTCTTGTCGCCGACAAATGTCCATTCCGTATCGTCGGTACAGCATGACAAGAATCCTTCATTGTTGCCTTCAGCGATAGCTGCGTTGCCCGCTGCTAAGATTGCTTTATTTTTCTCGGACATCTGAATCTCTCCTTTATTCAAGTGGATGCTTTAAGGTCGCGGTTTTTTCGATCGGCGCATCCGATCTGGCCGTTCGGGCCAGCGTACCGTCAGGTAATCGCCGCCGAATGTTTGAGATAAGTTGGTCTGCATAAGTAGGAAAGCGAAAGTAAATGTCAAGGTGGCGAAGATGAGCGAGAAAGGCTCACAGCAATCGATTCGCCAACAACCCATACAGTCCGCTATATGAGATTGCGGCGGCAAGCCCTAGCCCGACCAGCACATAACAACTAATGGCACGCTGATTCTGTTCGGTTAAACGGGTTGAATGAAAGCGGTTTGGGATCAGTCGCTGTGCGAACCAACCTGCACACAATCCAATTAGCCCAGAGCAGAGAGTCCATAAAGGAGCAAAAATAAATATCAACCCTGATGTGGAAGATCCGGTTCGAGCATCCCACCAATTAAACTTCCAAGTGAAATAGACACAGAGCGTTGAGCCAAGAATCGCGCCTGCTAGACCAATTCTTACCCACAGATCGCGCAATCGACGATGAGCGTGAGGGGATTTTCCGGAGGAGACGCTACGCCAACGAGTTGCCGCAGGAACCAACGTAATTGCGGCAAGCAATAGGGGAATGCAATTCCACAGGGTAAATACATTAATGCCTGCCCACTGATCGTCAGCCGTCACATTTGCATAACCGACCGCTACAAATCCTGTCAGGATAAAAGGGATAAACAGTAGAGTTGTCCACATCTTAATGAGTCTGTGAAAGGGAATTGAAATCGATATTTCTCCTATATTCAGGTTGATGCTGTAACTGTAGTTTTGAGCGATTACCGACCGTAGGCTATGTCAACGGTTTCCTTCCGATCTACTTCTAGCCAGTTGACAACTGGTCATGAATCGGCTCCATATATACCCTTGCCCAAGCCATGATTCCTTTGCGTAAGCCAGAAACGGAAACACCACGCAGATTGAGTGCCGCGCCGGACGTGCGCGTACCTTGCCAGTGCCATTCAGCCCAGGCGAGGTCGCCGTGGATCGTCGAAGCGACCAAAGTTGCCCGTAAATCTGGAACTTGGGCAAATAAGCCAGTCCAGTTCTCCCTGACTTGGGCTAGTCCGATGAAGGCACCGTCAGAATGCAGGGGTTGTTCGCCTTTGTAATCATCAGTGAAGCAGTTTGAGATCGCATCAACATCGTGGGCGTTGATGGCATCAGACATTCTTTGTAACACTGTACTTACTGTTGTGTTAGGCATATTTTTAATCCTTGTGAGCTTATTGACTAATTTGGTTTCTGACAAAGAGATTTTCTACACTTAGAAAGATGAGCGGTAGATTTGCAAGTGCCCCAATTGACCAATTGTGGATCTGCACATCGGCGATCGCGGAAATGAGGACTGATGCAATTACAAGCCAAGGTGCGATCGCGACAAAGTTTTGTTGCCAAGCGGGTTGATCGCGTAGTCTCGCTTGAGACCGTTGTACAGATTGATGCCAAAACGGAAAGGTCGTGAATACAGCACAAAGATATAGCAGTCCTGCGGACACTAATAGGCTGGCCTTACCATTCGGAGTCATGTCAGGGTACTGAAGGGCGATAGCGAAGCGCTGCCTTGAGCAGGTCGCGGTTAGACAGATTCCTGTCGCTAAATATAGGAACGTAAACAGGGTAAATCGTTTCATGGTTTTCTCCTTGTGTTCACCAGGGCAAATCGCGGTTTAGCTTGCTGTAGCACCACCAAAGCTTAGACAAATCTTGCCAGCAAAAAGCTAAGAGCAAAGGAAAAGGCATGAAAGCTGATATGGGATAACATCGCAGCCTCAAGCGAGTATTGCCAAAAGAGCCAACCAAAAGCAATGCCAGCAATCCCATTGAGTAATATCGCTCGGATAATCACAAGCGGAGTGAGTGGAACTATCGCGGCAGTCGCGGGCAGGTGTAAAAGTCCAAATACCATTGCTGCTAGCACAATCGCACCTTGGTATATTCCTTGGCTTGGCAACGTAATGCCTTGTTTTAAGACCTTCCACGCGATCCAAACAAGTAGCGACATCAAGCCCCAGCGCATCAGAATTTCCTCAGTGATGCCGCCATAAAGCATTGCAGTAAGTGAACTCAGCCAATTCGGTTCTGTGCGATCGGATGCCTGTAGTGCTTGAGGTAGAGCAGGTTTCATGAACCGATCGAGCGACAGGACAACGATCGTCACCGCTGCACCCACACCCAAGCTCCATTTCATCTCAATGACAGAATATGGAATCTTAGGGGTATGAAGTACCCAGTAGTCAATCAAATGTGAGCGTAATCCAACGCGATCGGCACAGCCAATTCCGATCGAAATACCGATCGCCAGTAGAACTGTAGACTGTAGTCCTTGCAGCAGCATTAAAACCCACAGTGGTGGAACGCTTGCCAGTCTTTCTGGAGACAGTTTCGCCAACTGTTGCTCAACTAATGGAACCGACGTAATCGTAAGCATCGCAATTCCCGCAATGCCCAACACAAATAGAATCCCAAATTGTTTTAAAACTGCCATTGATTTAATCTCCAGAGACATCTGTCATATCCATTGCTTTTTTCCATAATATTTTTCACTTCACAACCATTTTGCCTTCAAGAAAATCAATAAAATCTAAATATCAGAGCGGCACAACATGATGAAAAGAAGCTAGATCGACGTAGCGATTTCGCTCGTCAATGACGTGAATAATATCTACTAATTGGTGATTCCTGATGATATTATTTGAGCCATAAGTATGACGAGCATGGACATTTTGATAAACAGTTTCATCGATACCGCTCAATGAAACAATAATCTGAGACTGAGATTCAGCCGAAAAACCATAAAGGGGACTTTGCTCGTCGATCGGGTGCATCAATGTCCACGGCAGTAAAAAAACGGGATTGTGCGATCGCGTTACCTGCAATTGATAAAATCGCCGAATATGGTGTCCGTCTGTGGTGACTTCATCCCGACTGAGGGAGAGCGTCACCTGTGCTTCGAGAATCTGGTTCCGCCGTTGATTAGCAGCATGTAGCATCAAAGTCGGCAGATTATTTTGAGGCATAACTGTAACGACCCACAATACTAAACGGTTGAGACCACAATCATCGCGATTTTGAGACCACTTTAAGTGGTCTCAAAATTAGTATTGTGGTCTCAGTTGCACTTAATTCGGTCTCAACTGCATTTATAGTTGCAGCTAATGTGGTCTCAAAATCGCGACTATTGTGGTCTGGAGTGATTAGTATTGTGGGTCGCTACAAGTAATCGGGCCAGCAATGACGAGTGGAGCCATACCAGGAATAAAGATTACGCCAGCACCAGCTAAAATCCCAAACAAACCGCCGACGAAGCTACCCCAATAAGCACCCCCTGCGGCTCCGGCTTTGGTTGTATCTTTCCAGCTTAGAAATCCCCGCACATGTTCGGCGGTTTGGTAATCTTTACCGACGATCGATAGTTTTTGCATATCGAAGCCTTGTTGTTGCAGCTCACGTACCACTGTTTCGGCTTCAGTATGGGAAGGGAAATGCGCGACGATTGTATGTGTAAATGCCATGTTTTTGTGTCCTCGATTTTGAATTAAATATTGAAATTAGTTACTCGATCGTTGCTAAGAGTGCTTTTTGGAATTCCCATTAGCAGCTTCGGCATCCATCCGGTTGCAAATTGCTGTTAAGGTTGCTGCTTCTGCTTCTTCCATCATTGCCATTGCCAAGTAGATAGATGTAGCCGCATAGTCCTCAGCTTTTTCCGCCCGATGTTCGAGTTTCTTAACCTCACGACTCGCTTTCCACTCATCGACACTCGATTGCATCTCAGATTCTTTTTCTTCAAATTGTGTTTTGAGCTTGGCTCGGTAATCGTCAAATTCTTGTTTCTTAGCTGCTAGGCTCGCTTTAGCTTCATCAAGTTTCGATTGAATCTCAGCTTGATTTTTTTTCGTCACAGATTTGATACTTTTATTGAGCGATTTCGCCCGATCTTCAACTGCTTCTAAGTTGTTATGAAGTTGATTTGTGAAATTGTCAATTGCAGTACTCATGAGGTTTTAAACCATCTACTAAATTTACAAAGTTCGCCATTGATATAGTCATCGAAGAAAAATCATGCTATTAAGTTGTTATCTGGCATCGAAGCTCTTGCAGTGAACTACTCCGAATATTAGATGACAAGTGAAACAACCACTGGATAAAATTATAATGCGAACTTATCAACTTTCACTATAAGCTAAAGCTTGCAAAAATCTTGTGAAGAAAATATGCTGAATTAATTAAATAAAAAAATTCGTTAGCTTAATATTCAGCTTGTTATTTTTTATTTTTCGTAAATTTTGCGCTATATGTAATTGCAATTATGAAATTAGTGCATCTATCTATAGATATACTTTTACTCTAAATTTTCAATACAATCTCAATCAAAAGGGGTAGATGAAAAATAAAAGCAATCAAAAAAAGCTCCCATACGATGAGAGCTTTTTTTAAAACATTATTTGAAATAATTAAATTCTAGTTTCCAGAGAAAATATTGCCGAGCGTATCTATGCAAGCGAAATGCGCTCCCGTTGACTTTCGACTGAGGAAATAGACTCTTGGCTCACGCCAATTAGTTTGGCGACTCGTGCAGCAGAGGTAATCGCGCCACCATGCAAACCATCCCCCAGGTAAGCTCCTGCATGATAGGTATTATTTTCACCGCTCCCGATCATTCCCCATAAGACAAGCGGTGTGAAGGGAAAAGCCGTATCCAAGTTATCCATCCTTCGCGGCTGGGTAGAAGTGAAGATGTTCCAATGACGTTGATAGACTTGTACTGAGCTTAGTCGAAGTGGCTTTTGGGCATGAGCATCGATCTCGCTTGCATTGACTTTTCCTCTCAAAGCTAAAATTTATCGATGACTACTGACACCATTAGTCGTGCGCCCACTCATTTCTCCCGATTCGATTTGATAAATCGAAATAACTTCCGCACGTCCCCAGGAATCAGTCCAAGTGCGATTAATTGCTGGAGAAAGCTTCGCATCACGCTGTTTGACGAGTTTCATCACTCGATCTATCTCTGGTTGCGCTGTAAGATGTGTGGCTCGACCCATCACAATCGCACTCCGCCAATGTTCGGGACTATGCAATTCTTCAACCTGCAAACAAACATCGGGATCTGCGTCCATGTCATGAGTCTTCATGCCAACTGTTGTAAATAGGTAAATATTGGCATCTTCGAGATAATAATGCATCGGCATTACATAAGGTTTACCCTCATGGATAAAGCCCAGATGACCATACCCTACTTTATGTAACAATTCATGAATCTCGTCCTGTCCCATTTCATCGATATCTAACACAACTTTCTCCTAAAAATTCAATTAACCCATAATATTCAATAGACATAATCCGCATTTTATTTCTGTTGAATCACCATTACCGAGCAAGGCGCGTGATGCAAAACATAGTTACTGGTGCTACCCAAAAAAATCTCACTTAACACCGATCTTTGATTACGTCCTATTACGATTAGATCTGCCGAATAGTTTTTTGCAGTTTCACAAATCATGCGTCCTGCATCTCCCATATTTTGAAAGATCTCGGCTGTAATATTTCTTGCTCTAGTCTCTGTTGCATAAGATTCTAACCGTTCTATTCCCTTTGATACCCAGATTAGTATCATAATTTTCAGCAGACACCCACAGATGACTTTGCTTGATATCGGCAAACATCTCGGCGGCATTCTGATAACGCTGGTACCATGAAAACTCTAGGTTGAGCGGGGTAGCTTGAAACTCACCCCAAAGCCAATCACATAATTCGACGAGCGTTGCATCATCAATTTGGGTAGGTTCGCTATCTAGATAGAGTTTGGCGAGGGTTTCAACTTTAGATATTTTGATGTGATGTCGAGTATTCACATCAGTATGCAAATCTGCTGCTGCTAAATTTTTGTAAAGTTGTTTGGTAGGACTGCTAATTATATTACTCAAGATCTTCTTCCTAAATATGTAGTCATATATTAGGTTAAAAATGTGAGTATCTTGTGAGGAGAATACGATCGTAAATTATTACTGTATAGAAGTTGTAACTTCAACCTGTATTTTTTAAACTTGATTGAAAATATTAGTCGCATAGCTAATAAATAAATCAGCAAATAGATAGATTTGTCGATACAATCTGCCGCTTTAGGCTCTATCAATAGGAAGAGACTTTAATTATTAACGTAATTGCTCAACTCAGAGGAAATAAGGATTCCAAGGGGTTTAGGCAGTAAGAATCGATTCAAAAGCGGATAAACCTTGTTGCTTGCCAGTATTAACAATTGACCGATTTTTGTCAACCTCCCCCAGTTGAGCAATTACATTTATGATTGCAGAAGTTCGCAGAGCTTCGCTTAATGGATTGGAAATGGTCGATATGAACATCTAATCGCTATTCCTGATTGGCAAAGAGCATTACAGATTTTAATCGAACCGATTGGCGAACATTCTGACATCGAAGACCAAGATGTATTAGGACAGCTTCAAGTTTGGAGCTATTATCGAGAGACGATTGAGTTGTGTGAAAAAATCATCGATCAGATCGAACCGATGTATCGGTTACTGATTCCGAGTAGATTAGCTAATTCCTATGAAAACTTGCACGAATATCAACAAGCAATCGAGCTATATCAAAATACCTTAGATTTAGCTACCGAACTCGGACAATTACACATCGGGGCACAATCTATTAGTAATATCGGAAATATTCATTTATTACAAAGAGACTATCTAAAAGTGATTGCATCCTATCAGAAGACTGGAGAAATAGTCGAACAAATCGATGACCAGCGATTAAGACTGACGATATTAGGAAATAATGGCAACATATTTATCAGTATCGGTGACTATATTAATGCCATTCCTTGGCTAGAAAAAGCTTTAGTAATCGCTCAAAAAATTGGTGATCGATATGCAGAAGGAATTACCGTTGGTGGATTAGGAATTGCAACTAGTTGTTTGGATCAACATCAACAAGCTGAAGAATATTTATTAGCTGCTTTAGCGATAAATCGCAATTTTGGCGATCGACAAGGCGAATTATCAGTCTTAGCAAATTTGGGTAATAACTGTGACTATCGGCAAGATTAGCAACGAGCAATCGCATATCATCGGCAAGCCTTACAATTAGCTAGAGATCTGAAAGATCGACTAACTGAGGTTAATACTCTAAGTGGGTTGGGAAATAGTTATTATTTTTTGGGCAATTATCAACAAGCACAGACTTATTTTGAACTAAGTAAAGCAATAGCCGAGCGGATCGATTATCCCCTCGGCTTGGCAATTGCATTAGCAAATATTGGTTATAATTTAGGGAAATTAGATCAAACGGAGTTAGCTATTGCTCATCTGACAGAAGCTTTTGATCGACTCAAGCAGGTTCAAACAGTGGATCTAGCAGCAACCGCAGCATATAAACCAGCCGAGATTTATCATCAAATTGATCGAGATGAATTGGCACTAATTTATTTAGAATTTGCACTCGATACTGCTAGAGAATTTTCTCTACCACTTGCGATCAATTGTGAAAAGTTAGTATTAACTATATCCACCAAGAAAATCGTTGATTAAGTAAATTTATTGTGAAAATTGGCTAAACTCTCTTCTGAAGAGTTCGAGCAGCAAGCTGTCTTCTCCTAGCTTGCCTCGTCGAACCAGAGTCAAGTCATATTCAAGAGATCGCTGTTCAGAATAAATTACAGTTCACTTACTTTTTGGTAAGATAATTGTTACCATTGGTTAAGATACTGACAAACAAATTGCGGGGACGATATTTAAGGACAAATTCATTGATAGCATCTCGATCAGCTGAAGTTGTTAGACCAATACAACCAGATGTACCATCAGATCCATTTTGCTTATTAAAGCTCGGATCGATATGAATCCCTAAATCTGTACGCCCAGTTTCAAATTTAGGATAGATCCCAATAAAAGTCTTGCCGACTTCGGCTACTGCACCTGGAACTACCTGATTACTAACATCATATAAGCCATCAGGTAATGGTGCATGATTATTGCCAATATTGCGATCGAGTTTCTGACTAGTTGCTACGCCTGAAACAGCATTAAAGGTTTGATATATTTTACCATCTATATAAGCTTCTAGGGTGTAAATTGGATTGCCATTATCATTAAATCCTTTACTGGAATCTCTGACCAATCGCAAGTAATTTCCCCCCAATGGTGGTGAAGCTGCGGTGGCTATTTTTTGTCTCGTACTAGATTTGGATCTACTATTATTACTATCTTTAACTGAAGATAAACTATCGGTATTCGCTAATACCACCTGGCGATTGCGAGTCGATTTAGCTGGAGCCGATACAAGATTTGTGGTGTTTAAACTTCTCCGGCGAATAGATTTAGCCTCGATCGGTTGTTCAGTTGTTACTGTTGTCTTGAGATTGATAGAATCGATTTTTTTTCGGTTTGAATTGTGTTGGCTACTGCGCTCAGAGATAGACCGATCGACAATCGCTGATGATTTGCCCCTAACTTTGGGAATTGAGAGATTGAGATCTGTGACTGAGGGAATGAATTCTGTATTTCTCCCTCTAAATCGATCAATTTGTTCGGCTCCAGCCTGTTCGGTGGTGCTGAAAATTATTAGGGTTAATGGCAGTAAAGTTGCTTTTGCCAAATATTTAAAATTTGATATTTTCATCTGAAGATTTCTATGAATATGAGTGCAGTAGCTAATGCCTCAATTTATGATTATTTTGTGAATCATTCACGGCAAATTGGTAGATACTTGTCTATTCAAAACTTAGACAAAAATCAGAAAAATTCGACTAATATATTGAATATCAATCTTGATTGTTCTCTCTCTATTAAGGTAATGAATATCTTGAGAGATCGGCAACAATTTAAGTCTCTAAAATGTGCGATCGCGATCGCACTTACTATCCGGCAGACAATCGTAGTTATTTGAAATAATCCTGATCAATAATCAGAGATCGGGACAAATGTAACAGCCTGCAAAGTTGTTGCGGTGAGTAGCATCGCTTTGAGCATAGTCAGAACCACTGGATATGTGAATAATTGTCTTTGTATCTACAATCACTACGCCTGCTCGTCAGGAAACTAATTCAACTTCTTACACAATCTGCCCAAAAATTCTGTGAACCAGTGGGGATCCAAGATAATATTCTGTCAACTACCCACCGCTAGTTGTTTCGCCTGACGGCTCACAATATAGCGGACTGGTCGGGGATTCGTGACAAGTTAAGAAAAGCAGAGATTTGTCAAGGGTAGAAAGAAAAGATGTCAAACTCTTACTAAAAGTGAGTTAGAGGCGACTAACTGTGCCCAAAAAACGGACAACAAATCGAGACCATGCGACGAAGCGACAACAACGTCCAATGATCGAATTTGCATCTCCTGAAAATAGAGATTTGGGTGTTGTTAAATCTATTCGCAAACCATTCGAGAAGAAGTTTTATACTCAACTGAATTGCCACGTCGTTTGAACTTCCGAGAGGCTTCGCCAACGAGCAAGGTGATATCATTGTTTAAAAGGCGGTAGGCAACTAAAGTCGCACGCGAAAGTCTCTCATCCCTGATCTAGAGAGACAGGGCTTTCAGACATCCCGCCCTCTTCTGAATAAATAACTCAAAAGTCGATCCAAGTTAGCAATCTAATTGATAATCGCTATAGAATATGGTCTGGCATTCATCACCAAAGATCTCTGAGCAGTACCAGAATCAACGACGGGAAGATGGGTAGATGGAAATTATCCCATGAGATACTTGCATACACCTACACCCTACATCCTACACCTTATACCCTAAGCACTATGGGCAAACCAACAGGCTTCATCGAATATCGCCGCGAAGTAGAAAGCGAAATATCTCCCAGCGATCGCATCCAGAACTGGGATGAATTCCACATCCCCCTCCCAGAAGAAACACTCCGCCAACAAGGTGCCCGCTGCATGGATTGCGGCACGCCATTTTGTCACACCGGAACCCTGATTAGCGGAATGGCTAGTGGCTGTCCAATTAACAATCTGATCCCCGAATGGAACGATCTCGTCTACCGAGGTCTCTGGCGAGAAGCACTCGACAGATTGCACAAAACTAACAATTTCCCTGAATTCACCGGAAGAGTCTGTCCTGCCCCCTGTGAAGGCTCCTGTGTGCTCGGCATCCATAATCCCCCCGTCACGATCAAAAATATTGAACATTCGATCGTTGATAAAGGCTGGGAAGAAGGCTGGATTACTCCGGAACCACCTACCAAACGCACTGGTAAGAAAGTCGCGATCGTCGGTTCCGGGCCTGCTGGACTCTGTGCCGCAGCCCAACTCAACAAAGCCGGACACTGGGTTACCGTCCTCGAACGCGCTGACAGACCAGGTGGACTGCTCATGTATGGTATTCCCAACATGAAGCTCGAAAAAGAACAAATCGTCCTCCGTCGCATCCAACTACTTGAAGCAGAAGGCATTACCTTTAAATGCAATGTTGAAGTTGGTAAAGATATTGCCACCGCCGATCTCCTCAGCGAATATGATGCCGTCGTCCTCTGCACTGGAGCCACAAAACCTCGTGACTTACCGATCGAAGGTCGCCAACTCAACGGGATCCACTTCGCGATGGACTTCCTCACTGCCAATACCCAAGCAGTACTAGACAAAAGCGAAAACTCTAAGTTCATCTCCGCCGCAGGCAAACATGTCGTGATCATTGGCGGTGGTGATACAGGTACCGATTGTGTCGGCACTTCTATCCGCCACGGTTGCGCCAACGTCACCCAACTGGAGATTATGCCCACTCCACCCCTCACCCGCGCCGCAGATAACCCTTGGCCAGAATGGCCGAAAGTCTACAAAATGGACTACGGACAAGAAGAAGCTGCTGCCAAATTTGGCGCAGACCCTCGTAATTATCTCACCACAGCTACCAAATTTGAAGGCGACGACCACGGCAACGTTACCGCCGTTCACATCGTCCATGTCCAGTGGGAGAAAAACGAAAAAGGTCAATTTGTACTCAACCACATCCCCGGCACCGAACAAGTCATCCCCGCCCAACTCGTCCTTTTGGCAATGGGTTTCCTCGGTCCAGAACAACCGCTCCTCGATGCCCTCGGTGTGGAAAGAGACGCACGGAGTAATATCAAAGCCGAGCACGAAAAATATACCACCAGCATTCCTGGTGTATTCGCCGCAGGGGATTGTCGGCGGGGTCAAAGCCTGGTTGTTTGGGCATTTAATGAAGGTCGCGGAGCCGCTCGTGAATGCGATCTGTATCTGATGGGCAGCACTGATTTACCGTAAATATCCAATCATAGCGATAACTAAAATGGAAATTTCACCTGAAACTGTTTACAAAAATCTGGAGTTAATCGATCGGGTAGATGCAACCACCAGTGCCCTCTACCGCCAATCGGCACAGGAACTACTCGCCGATCCCACAATTAGTCTGGAGTGGCGCAAAGCTATTTCCGATCGACTCAATCAGGCAAATCACGAACTAACCGTCCACTCCGGGACGACGGATGATAGCTACTAACATTGAAGGGAGAAGGGAAAAGGGAAAAGGGAAAAGGGTTTAGGCTGTGAGTTGTGGGATACATGGGAAAGTTAACAGTTCCCCAGTCCCCTCGTCCCCCCGTCCCCTCGTCCCCCCAGTCCCCCAATTTAGACTTTTGGCTGATGATTGGTGGCAAAAGTGAGGTAATCAGATATGATACAAACGAAACACAGTCGATCCCGACTTCAATGCTTAGTCATGGTAAATTTGGCAGATCGGCTTGAACCAAGAAAGCTTTCAATCGAAGCCAGGAGTGACTCCCTTAAATCTTATGTTGCTTACCCGAACGATGTCCGCATCAAATGCTAGGTGTAACGATTTATTCTTCGACTCAGATCTGAGTGGAACTCAACAGGAGGAGATTGTTGCTCAGTTAGATCTAGTCGCGATCGCCTTATTTGCTCTGACTCAAATCAGTCCAGATGGTCTGATGGACGCGGCGCGAGAATTGAAATTAGATCTGCTCGTGACTCCGTGGGTAAATGGATGGCGTTCCCGCCAGCCTCAACAACTGAATTTAGATCAGATTAAAGCACTAGTCATCACGATCGGTCATTTAGCCCAGCAGCACCAAACACTAACTCGCCGAAATATCATTTATTGGGAACAGATGCTCCAGTATGGTCGGTCAGTACACGAATCACCGTCACTAGCAGACTATATCAACAATTTTATTAAAATATATCAAGATCGGACGGATAATGTCCTCAACCTGTCACCTGCAGTGCTATCAGAATCAGCCCTCAACATACTCATCGAACTGTTGTTATACAGTAGTCCCAACGGACATCAACGACTCTGGGGCGCGTTGTTACAAAGGGCTGGGACGAGAGAAAGCTAACAGCAGGATTTAAATTAACTAAATTTTTGAGAAAAACGATGATGGAATCTACTAACCTAAAAACCCTTAGCTATACTGCACCAACCTGTACTCTGACAGTTATTACCAAAGGTGCCACATTACCCAATCTGCCGCAACTCCACAGACCCCAGACGACTGATTTTACCCTTGAGCTAGATCATCCAGATCGTGGCGAGTCAGCGCGCATTACCTTGGAGGGCAATTCACAGCAATTAGACAAACTCCACCAGTCAGTTAGTCAGTATGTCGCCGAGCTAGTTGCTAAGTTTCCGTTACCGACTACCGGATCGGAAGCGGCATCGACGCAGGATAGAGCCAATTCTTCGATCTCCGATCGGCTGTATCCTACCCCTGGAGAGCAATCACCTGAAGCTGGGCTACAAAATGGATCTGCTGCCCAACCAAGCCCAGAAATTAGTGATGATACGCCATCTAGCCCCCTATCTACCAAAAATATCTCCAAGTTACTCGGTCTGGGCAATTCATATACCCTTCCAACTAACCCATTGCCAAACGATCGACAGCCCTTGACTGCCAAAACTACGCCCACTGGCGGCAATCAGTCTCAGTCAGTGACACCCTATCTGACTAGTGGCGATCGACCCCTCGACCATAAGCTTCATTTGGGTAGCCTCGCAAGTTCTAGTTCCGGTAGTGTCATTAGCCTCTCGGCTATCCAACTTTTCGATCTTTCGACCACCCTGGATGAGTACGCCGCAGCTGTAGTTGCACCAAAATCCTTACCATCGCCCACTGCTGTTGACACAACAACAGATGAACCTGATGCACAAATCACTACTACAATCTACCGCAAGGGTATCGGTGCTAGTAATCCAGATCGCCCATCAGTGCCCTTGGCTGCTCCAGCGAGTACTCCACTGTCTCGACTACCAAATTTACCGAAATTACCTGCCGATACCAAACAACCTAGTCAAGTCTATGACTACACCGATGAGAGTCATCGCCCAGCCTTTGTCTCGGCGATTCCTTGGGCAGCAGCCGCAGCTTTAGCCGTGGGCGCGCCATTACTCCTGTTTGGCTCCAACTCAAATTCCCTCAAAGATTTAACCAGTAGTGTTAAATTACCAGCTTTCAAAGCACCCGATTTAGAAGCAGCCAAAAAATCGGTTATTTCTCGGTTACCCCAAGGGGAAGCAGAGACTTCCACACCTGAAACTAGCACCAATACAACAACGGTAGGTCTTCCCCAGCCATGGGAACAGCAGCCAGTTCAACCGCCGCAAACACAGGTTAACTCGACAGTTGCCGGAACACAACTGCCCTCGACTGCTGACAAAATTGGGATTGCCCCTTTACCGCCGACAATTATGGGTGAAATTGGGCAGACTTCGCTAAATCCAGCCCCGCAAGTGAGTGCGACGGCACCTGCGCCGATCGCCAGTAGCTCATCTAGCATCAATAGCATGTCAGGGATTGCCCCAAATCCCCTGAATAGTCCCTCAATTCAATCATCAATTGCTTCTAGCAAAACTTCATCGCCACCCAAAGTTAGCAATCCTGTCACGACAATCCCCGTTAGCCCAGCTAAAATTGCCACAGCAGCTAAAGCCAGCCAAGAAACTGCCGCCAAACCCAATCCAGGCGTTAATAATAAGAAAGTTCCACCTAGCACAAGATCGATCGCTAAAATACCCCCAACCATCTCCGGCGGTACAACTAGTATTGGTTTTGGGCAAAAATCTCCCTTTAGTCGGGCGGAAATGGATGTCGTCAAACGGATCAACCCAGCTCCACGCAAACCAGTGATTACGCCAAAAGTCAAACCCACTGGAATAGCTGCCACACCCAAGTTTGGTAACTCTAAGCCGATGAGTCAATTCCAGACTCCAGCACCAGTTTATGAGCCATTTACTGAGCCGGTCATTTCTAATCCCAATATCATCACCCCCATTCCCCAAACCCCGATCGAAGGAGCCGAACTCCCCAATCAGCCCGTCACTCCAGAACCACAGATTCAATCTAGTATCGGCACCAATTCCGGGAATCCCGATCCGTTTGATAGTCCCTCACTCCGAGAAACCAAACGCTTCCTGCAAGGAAAATGGCAAGCCGATCCCGCCCAACCCAACCCACTTCAGTACGTCGTTCGCGTGAGTGGTAAGAGTGGATTAGTCAAGACAGTCAATCCGCAAGGGGAAGCAGCCACCGAATATCTCAACAAAACTGGGCTGATTAAGCCAGGACAGAAACTAGTTTCACCAGCCGCTGCCGGTAATAGCGATCAAAAAATCTGCGTATTACTTCAACCAGATGGGAATGTTGATGCCTTTATCGAACCGTAGATCCCGCGAATGAATAGTCAGCCGGAACATCTTGCCCTAGTTCACCAACCGAAACCCATCGCCAAATGGTGGGTGATGGTGGGGATTGGACTAGGCGTGCTGATGTATACGATCGATACTAGTATCGTAAATATCGCCCTCCCCACACTGGTGCAAGATTTGCGGACAGATTTTGCAACGGTGCAATGGGTGGGATTGAGCTATGTGTTAGTTGTAACATCTCTCGTTTTGGGTGCAGCTAGACTAGGCGATCTTCTGGGCAAAAAACCGCTCTATCTGGGGGGCTTAATGGTGTTTACCCTCAGTTCACTGTTATGTGGCTGGGCGCCCTCGATCGCCGTTTTAATCGGTGCAAGAGCATTGCAAGGTTTAGGTGCTGTGATGATTTCTGCACTTGGTGCAGCGATCGTCGTCGAGGTCTTTCCTACTGCCGAACGCGGCAAAGCTTTGGGCATCATCGGTGCCGTCGTCTCAATGGGAATTGCCCTGGGACCATCAATCGGTGGTGCAATCATTGGGATCGCTGGATGGCGAATGATCTTTTTGGTCAATCTCCCCATTGGCATATTGGCGAGTCTTGTTGTCAATAAATATGTCCCGAATACCCGCCAAAACGCCCCAGAACGAGGGTTTGACCTCTGGGGTTCGGCGGCAATTTCCATTGTCTTAGTCTGTTTTTCGCTAGGGATGACTGAGGGACAAAAACAGGGATTTGACCAAAGTTTACCACTGGGACTATTACTCATCGCTGCGATCGGTCTGGCTGGGTTTATTCTCCTCGAAGGCCGCGTCAGCCAACCAATGCTCGATCTAAGTTTATTTCGCAGTAAAATCTTTAGTCTCAGTCTACTAACCGGATGGCTGATCTTTATGGCATTGGGCGGAAGTTCGTTCCTGATTCCCTTTTTTCTGCAATTGGTTTGGCATTACCCGATCGCGCATATTGGTCTATTGATGGCAGTTACACCGATGATCGGTGGTTTTGTTTCTCCACTGGCGGGAAACTTGACCGATCGATTTGGCACCAGAAGTATTATGCTGATTGGTTCAGTCTTGATGGCGATCGGTTGCTTCGCAGTGAGTACACTGGATGGACAGATGCGCGATACTGACTACCTCTTCCGGGTGATTCCATTGGGTTTAGGGTGGGGAATATTCCAATCACCAAATAATACAGCCATTCTCACCGCTGTCCCACCCGAACGATTGGGGATTGCTTCTGGATTACTCTCGCTGACGCGAACACTCGGACAGACGACTGGATTACCCTTATTTGCCACTATTTTCGCCACATCCGCTCTGGCGGGTACAAACATTAAGAATGTTACTTTAGCTTCGCCTGGGGCGATTGTAGATGGTTTTCAGAGTACATTTCAAGTTGCTGGTCTAATGGTGGCAATCTCGGCTGGACTAACAATTGTCTTATGGCGATTGGAATCCCAACAATCGTAACCCATCTCCCCACTCCGACTCGGATTTGTCAGGTTAAGATGATTACTTTGATTAAGCTATCAGTATCAATCTATCCGGTGGTAAAGTAACTCCCATCTCCCAACTCATGCTATCAGCCCTCCTCTACGGTCAAGAAGACCTCCGGCTCGAAACTGTCGATTTACCCAGTCCCGCAACTGGTGAAATTGTCATCCAAGTAGATACAGCAACAACCTGTGGCACGGATCTCAAAGTGTGGCGACGGGGTGGACATGCCAAAATGCTCAAACTACCTACGCCCTTTGGTCATGAGGTTGCCGGGACAATTAGTGCGCTCGGTGAAGGTGTTAGTGGCTGGAAAATTGGCGATCGAGTTGTCGCCAACAATTCTGCCCCCTGCATGAGTTGCTTCTTTTGTCAACATCATGAATATTCTCTATGTCCAAATTTAACCTGGAATAACGGTACTTTTGCTCAGTATCTCAAAATTCCAGATCCGATCGTCAACCATAATCTCCTGCCGATTCCGCGCGATCTCGATCCGGCTCTGGCCGCGATGACGGAGCCACTAGCTTGTGTTCTACATGGTGTATCCCGCAGCAATTTTACAGCCGATTCTAAAGTCGTGGTCATTGGTGATGGAGCAATCGGCTTAATGTTTGTCGCCGTAATGGCGAGTCAATGTCAGTCAGTCTGGTTGTTTGGCGGAAATAATCATCGTTTAGCAGTGGGTGAGCAATTAGGTGCCGATCGAATTTGGAATCATCATGATATCGATATCCCCCAGACAGTTAGGGATTTAACTCAGGGCTGGGGTGCTGATATCATTATTGAAGCTACTGGAGTGCCTCACGTCTGGGAAACAGCGATCGCTTGTGGTCGCCCAGGCGCGACAATTAATTTGTTCGGTGGTTGTCCAAAAGACACGACGATTAGTGTCAATACTGACATGCTGCACTACAGCGAACTTACCCTCAAAGGTGTTTTCCATAATACTCCCCACCACGTCCGCGCCGCCCTAGAGCTACTGGCTAGCAAAACAATCCCCTTTGAATTGCTGATTAGCGATCGTCGTCCTCTGGCTGATTTAGCTCAAACCTTTGAAGATATGAAAAATCGCCAAGTAATTAAAGTTGCAATGATGCCGAATTAATTGTGGGTTGGTTTTCTCCTATTTATTTTTCTCTGGTCGTAACTTGCCAAATGCTGTTAATAACCCCGCAGCTACTCGATCGGAAGCATCTGACGATATTGCTAAATTAAATTAAGGATCCTCAAGCCCTAAATACTGCTGAACAGAAAGAGGAGCGAGCGGAAGAAAAATTGGCGTTGCTGGATCGGGGTATGATTTACCGATCGAGTGATATTTTCATCGATTGATTATCATGAATGATTGAATATGGAATTGGCAGTTCATTAAATTTCAAATAATGAACTAGTAGTCTAACTGAGTGTTTCAGCATT